>NZ_JBDTTH010000001.1:0-212108 GCF_039930745.1 Polaromonas sp.
GCGACGTGCCGGTGATGCACCGCCTGGCGCAGGAAGAAGTGTTTGGCCCGGTGCTCTGTGCCATGAGTTTCCGGAACGAAGACCACGCGGTGGAACTCGCCAACGCCACGCAGTTCGGCCTGGTCGCAGGCATCTGGACACGCGACGGCGGGCGCCAGTTCCGCATGGCCAAACGAGTACAGAGCGGCCAGATCTTCATCAACAACTACGGCGCCGGTGGCGGCGTGGAACTGCCCTTCGGCGGCGTCAAGTCATCGGGGTATGGGCGTGAAAAGGGCTTTGAGGCGCTGTATGGATTTACGACGCTGAAGACGGTGGCCATCAAGCACGGTTAGATTCCATACAGATGCCGCGCCATCACACCAAAGAGGAGGCCGTCCTGCCCAAGGCCCCGGCCGAATTACCCCAACACATCCCTGAGTGCGCCCTCGTACAGGCCCGTCAATCTATCCATAACTTCCAGCAGGCGTTCGCTGGCTGTGGCGATATTTTTCAGCCCCGACTCATCGGGTTTGTTGCGTAAGGCCGCCTCAAAAAAGATCCATTGCTGCTCGCCAAGAGTGAGTTCGTTGCGGATGTTTGTGGTGGTGATAGGTAGCTTGACCAGACTGGAAAGGGTCGATTGGAACTCCACTACATCGGCATTCATTTGCTGGCGAGTGCTTGTCTCCTCCAGTTTGGCTGCAACCAGGAAATAGTTTTTCGCCAGCCGCTGGGACAGCATGCGCTGACGCCCTACTGTGTTGATCAGTCTGGCGGGGCCGGCCTTGGAAAGTTTTTCAATCGCCTCGGTGGTGGTGTTCGCGGTGATCAGGATCTTGTCTACCTGCAGAGCCACGGCTCTGACGGATTCGCGTGTAGGCGGCATCGTAAGAACACTGTTGAGAACATCAACATGTTTCTGTATCCCACCGAGCAGGGCAGCAACGTCCGGCGGCCAGGGCCCCGTGTTCAGGCCTCGGGCCAGCTCCTCCCCGCCTGTTGCAACCAGATGTCGGGCTGACAGCAGCACATCGCGGGCCAACGCCGGTTGCACATTGAGGTACAACTGACAATAGGCTTTGGCAATACGCTGCGACAACGCACGGAACCGAGCGGTTCGGTTGATGGCGCTGGCCAGCGCCATCTGGGCTTGGGCCGACGAATGAAAAAGGGACATCAACATCACGCCGGCAACCCCTCGAACGACGGCACGGCGATTTTCTGTGTGGCCCCGGTAGCGTGAGTTGACATGCATAAGCAATAATCCGGATTGATTGAAGTTGCCACGAGTATTGCGCTGCAGCATGCAGCCGACTGTGACGAACATCAACAAACGGTTGAAGAGTCCGGGCAAATGTGCCCGGCCCGGAACCAGAGCGCAAATACGCCACAGCGCCAGGAAAGCCCCCATACCCTGCAAGGAATACAGTCATGCGCCTCAAGGACAAATCCATCATCGTCACCGGCTCCGGCGGTGGCATCGGCGAAGGCATTGCCAAACGGCTGGCTGCTGAAGGCGCAAAAGTCATCGTCAACGACATCAACACCACGCTCGGCGAAAAGGTCGTCGCCGAGATCGTCCAGGCCGGCGGCACCGCCTCCTTCTTCGCGGCCGACGTGACCAAAACCGTCGAGGTCAAAGCACTGGTCGCCGCGGCCGTACAGCGCTACAGCAAGCTCGACGTGATGGTCAACAACGCCGGCTGGACGCACCGTAACCAGCCCGCGCTGGAAACCACCGAAGAAGAATTCGACCGCTGCTACGCGATCAATGTCAAAAGCATCTACCTCTCGACCATCCATGCCACACCGGTGTTCCGCCGCCAGGGCAGCGGCAGCTTCATCAACATCGCATCCACCGCCGGCGTGCGGCCGCGCCCCGGCCTGACCTGGTACAACGGCTCCAAGGGCGCCGTCATCACCACGTCAAAGTCGCTGGCGGCGGAACTAGGCCCGGACAACATCCGCGTGAACTGCATCAACCCGGTGTTCAACCCCGACACGGCACTTTCCGCCCAATTTGCCGGCGGCACGGTCACCGGTCCCGAAGGCGAAGCGCGCCGCGCGAAATTCCTGTCCAGCATTCCCCTCGGGCGGTTTTCAACGGCGCTCGACGTCGCGAACGCCGCGCTCTACCTGGCCAGCGACGAAGCCGCCTTCATCAGTGGTGTGTGTATCGAGGTGGACGGCGGGCGGTGTGTTTGAATAGTGCCCCCACGCTTCCCCACTGCGTGTGGGTCGCTGCCCCCCGAGGGGGCGCTGCGCCTGCGGGCCGGCGGAGCCGGACCCGCGGCCCCTGCTTGAAACCGTGATGCAAGAACGCGCTGCGTTTGGGGACAAAGTCTGCTGATTCCCGCCTCCGCGGCCTGATGGAGTAAATTCAGGAGTTGGACGTCCCATGACCCACAAAGTAATCCCCCTCGCCGACATACGCTACGCAGCGCGCGTGCCGCATATTCCTGCGCAACTGCAGGCGCCCACCGGCCTGTTGGCCGACACGCTGGCGCGGCCGCTGCGCGACCTGCGCATCAGCGTGACTGATCGCTGCAACTTCCGCTGCAGCTACTGCATGCCCAGCGAGGTCTTCAACAAGGACTACGCGTTTTTGCCGCAGACTTCCTTGCTCAGCTTTGAAGAAATCACGCGCCTCACGAAGATTTTTGTTGCCCACGGCGTCGAGAAAATCCGTCTCACTGGTGGCGAGCCCCTGTTGCGCAAACACCTCGAAGTGCTGATTGAAATGCTGGCCAAACTCCAGACGCCGCAGGGCAAGCCGCTGGACATCACCCTGACCACCAATGGTTCGCTGTTGGTCAAAAAGGCCCAGGCCTTGAAAGACGCGGGCCTGCAGCGCGTCACCGTGAGCCTTGACGGACTGGACGACGCAGTGTTCCGGCGCATGAACGATGTGGATTTTCCGGTGGCCGATGTGCTCAAGGGAATTGAGGCCGCCACCAAGGTGGGCCTGGCACCGCTGAAGGTCAACATGGTGGTCAAGCGCGGCACCAACGATGCGGAAATCCTGCCCATGGCCAGGCATTTCCGCAACTCGGGCGTGGTGCTGCGTTTCATCGAATACATGGACGTGGGCGCCACCAACGGCTGGCGCATGGACGAGGTAATGCCCTCGGCCGAGGTGATCCAACGCCTGCAGCAGGAGTTTCCGCTGGAAGCGATCAACGCCAACTACCTGGGCGAAACGGCCGAACGCTGGCGTTATGCCGACGGCGCCGGTGAAATCGGCGTGATCAGCAGCGTCACCAAGGCTTTTTGCGGTGATTGCAACCGGGCCCGGCTCTCGACTGAAGGCAAGCTGTTTTTGTGCCTGTTCGCTAACCAGGGCCACGATTTTCGCGCGCTGCTACGCGATGGGAATTATTCGGACGAACAGATTGCAGGCGCCGTCGCTCACATCTGGCAGGGCCGTGACGACCGTTATTCGGAGCTGCGTGCCGCGCTGCCACCGGACACCTCAGTGCCCGGTGCCGAGGGAAAAAAGCGGGTTGAGATGAGTTACATCGGTGGCTAGAGATTTGGCCCCCACGCTCGTCGCTTCGCGTACTTCGCTGCCCCCCGAGGGGGGCGCTGCGCCTGCGGCCCGGCGGAGCCGGTTCCGCGGCCCTGGCTGGCAGGGGATATCCGTGGCCGTTCGAGACCTCGCCATCAAGATTGGAAGTACATGATTGACACGATAGACGGCGCTGAAATCACCGGGGTCATCCTCGCCGGCGGACGCGGTTCGCGCATGGGCGGTGCCGACAAGGGCCTGCAGAATTTCAATGGCGTGCCGCTGGCGCTGCATACCCTGCTGCGGCTGCAGCCGCAGGTCGGCGAAGTGATGATCAATGCCAATCGCAACCTCGCTGCCTATGAATCCTTTGGCGTGCCGGTCTGGCCCGATGCAGCAGGTCTGGGCGAATTTTCCGGCCCTCTGGCCGGTTTCTTGACAGGCATGGAGCGCTGCGAAACCCCTTACCTGCTGACCGTTCCCTGCGACACGCCGCTGTTCAGCGAAGACCTTGTCGCCCGACTGGCGCAAGCGCTGGGGCGCGATGAGGCCGACATTGCCGTGGTGGCAGCGCCCGAGGAAGACGGCCAGCTGCGCGCGCAACCGGTGTTCTGCCTGCTGCGCACCCGCTTGCTTGAAAGCCTGATGCTCTTTACCACCGGCGGTGGACGCAAGATCGATGCGTGGACGGCGCAGCACAAGACCGTGCAGGTGCCTTTCAACCTGCCGGGCGATGACCCACGCGCTTTCTTTAACGCCAACACGCTGGCGGAACTTCACCAGCTTGAAGCTCTGCGCCCGTGACGCCTGTACGAAAGTCGATTGCCCAGATAGCGGCCGAACTGCAAGGCTACGACCCGCAGGCCCTGCCTGCCAGCGACGTGTTGCGCTTTTTGTCGCAGCTGGTCGAGCCGGTGCAGGACATCCTTGAGCTGCCGTTGTTCGAATCCCTGGGCCGGGTGCTGGCCGTGGATGTAGTCTCGCCTTTCGACGTGCCGCCGCATGACAATTCGGCCATGGACGGCTACGCCTTCGACGGCAGCCAGCTCGCGTCAGGCACGGCATTGACGCTCAAAGTGGTCGGCACGGCGCTGGCCGGCAAAGCCTGGCAGGGGCAAGTAGCGGTGGGCCAATGCGTCAAGATCATGACCGGTGCCATCATGCCGGCCGGGCTGGACACCGTGGTGCCGCAGGAGTTTGTCAGCGTCCAGGCTGACGCCATCGCCCTGCCCGCCAAGCTCCTGCAGCTCGGCGACAACCGCCGGCTGCGCGGCGAAGACCTCATGCAGGGCCGCCCCGCGCTATTGAAAGGCGAGCTGCTCACGCCCGCCCGCCTTGGGCTGGTGGCTTCTTTGGGCCTTGAAACCGTGCGCACGTGGCGGCCGCTGCGGGTCGCCTACTTCTCCACCGGCGATGAAATCCTCTCGCTGGGCGAGCCGCCGCGCGAAGGCGCGGTGTACGACAGCAACCGCTACACCGTGTTCGGCATGCTCAGGCGCCTGGGCTGCGAGGTGATCGACCTGGGCGTGGTGCGCGACGACCCCGCGCTGCTGGAGGCCGCGTTCACCAGCGCAGCCGCGCGGGCCGATGCCATCATCACTTCGGGCGGCGTCAGCGTGGGTGAAGCCGACTACACCAAGGCCATGATGAAAAAACTCGGCGACGTGGCTTTCTGGAAGGTGGCCATGCGCCCCGGCCGTCCCATGGCCGTGGGACGAATTTCTCAAGCCAAATCGGCATCCAGCCCAATAACTGCGGTCGCCAACAGCTCCCAAAACAATAGCAAATCACCGACCATCCTGTTCGGACTGCCCGGCAACCCCGTCGCAGTGATGGTGACCTTTCTCGCCTTTGTGCGCCCGGCGTTGCTGCAGATGATGGGCTGCAGCACAGCCCCGTCGCCGCTGCTGAAAGCGCGCAGCCTCGAGTCCATCCGCAAGAAACCGGGCCGCACCGAGTACCAGCGCGGCACGGTCAGCAGCGCTGCCGACGGCTCGCTGCAGGTCAAAACCACCGGCAACCAGGGCTCGGGCGTGCTCAGCTCCATGGCCCAGGCCAATGGCCTGATCGTGCTGCACCATACCCAAGGCAATGTGGCAGCCGGCGACGAGGTAGACGTGATGATGTTCGAGGGTGTCCTGTGAACCTGTGCAGCTAACTAGCGCGCGTCCATCGACCACGGCGCCGCATCAGGAAAACCCATGTATTCCATACTGCCCGCCATCGTGTCGGCCCTGTTTCTGGCTTACGGGTTGTATGTGGTTGCGGAGAAGGGCTTCACCCGCGTCAGCACCAGCTTTTTCATTCTCTGCATTACCACCGTCGTCTGGCAAGCCACCTGGGCGGTGCTGTTCCAGATGCAGGACCCGCAATGGGCGGGCATCCTCGTCAAATCCGGTTACCTGCTGATTCTTTTCCTGCCGACCAGTCTCTACCAGTTCCTCACCGAAATTTCCGGCCGCAAGAGCGAGCGCCGTTTTGTCTTCGCGTCCTATGCCCTCGCCACCGTGCTGGGCATCCTCGATATCGCAACCAACTGGCTCGTCGACGGCTATCACGACTACTTCTTTGGCTACTACCCCAAGGCCGGCCCCATCCACCCCCTGCATGTATTGCAGACCGTGGTGGTGGTAACGCGGGGCCTGTACATCACCTTCCGGCAGCAGCAGCTTGCACCGCCGGGCCAGCGCCGCCAGTTGCGCTTGTGTATCACCAGCGTATTCATCTACTTTTTTGCGGCGGTGGACTACCTGTGCAACTACGGCGTGGAGTTCTACCCGCCCGGCGTTGTGTTCATCGCGATCAGCCTCGGGTTGATCGCCGTCGCCGTGATGAAGTACGACCTGATGAGCCCGGTGGTGGTTGCCGCCAGCGTGGCTCACGAAATGCGCACGCCGCTGGCCACCATCCGCCTGCAGGCGGAGGCGCTGGCGCAATTCCTTCCGGAGTTGCACAAGGGTTATGAGCTGGCGGTGGCGCATGGGCTGTGCGAATCCACCTTCAGCCCCGGGGCCGCGCAGAAAATGGCCGAATTGTCGCAGGCCATCCGGCACCAGGTAGACCGCTCCAACGCAGTCATCGACATGATGCTGGCTTCGGCCCGGATGGAACAGATAGACACCAGCACCTTCAGGCGCCACCGGGCCAGCGCGTGCGTGGAGGAGGCGCTGGAAACTTATCCCTTTGCCAGGAGAGAACGCGAGCGGGTGGACGTTCATATCGTGGAAGACTTCGAGTTCCATGGCTCCAGTCCCCTGCTTGTTTTTGTGCTCTTCAACTTGCTGAAGAACTCGCTGTATGCACTGAAGGTGGCGGACAAAGGGGCGATCACCATCACCCTCGCTGCTGGTGCGACCATGCACACCCTGAGCTTTGCCGATACCGGCACCGGCATTTCTGCCGCGACCTTGCCGAAAATTTTCGACACCTTCTTCACCACCAAAAGTTCGGCGGGCGCCGGCATCGGGCTGGCCTTCTGCAGGCGTGTCATCACGTCTTTCGGCGGCAGGATGCGCTGCGAATCCGTTGAGGGGCAATACACCCTGTTCGTGATGGAGTTCCCGGCCGCGCTGCCGGAAGCCGAGCCACGCAACACGCGCCCAGGGGCGCTCGCTGCGTGACGGCGGCGGCTGTCAGTTCCTGATGGCGGCAGCGGGCAATTCGTACTCCCTCACCTTGCGCAGGATGTGCTCAGGCAGCCGCTGGATGCGTTTGTCATGGCTGGCAAACACCACCTGCTGGTAGCCGGTGGACACTACGCCGCCGCCCACCATGAACTGGAACAACAGGTAAAACGAGCATTGCTTGACCTCGAAGGTGTTGAGCTGGCAATCCACCTCCTGGAACGGAAACGTCTCGTGCACATATTCCTGGTGGGCACACTTGGTGATGAACACGCCGGCCGTCTGCAGCATGTCGGCGGAAATGCACCGGTGAAACCAGCGCTCGCGGCAGACGCCCTGCCACTCGAAGTAGCGCGAGAAATAGGTGTTGGCATAGGCATTGGAATCCTTGAGATAGATGTCGATGGTGTGGTGGAAGGTCTTTGAAGCCTCCACCAATGGCTGCGGCAGCGGCGTGAGTTTCGGTTGAAGCTGAACCTGCAAGGCGGTTTGTTTAAGCAACATGGTGTTTCCTGGTCTGTAGTACAAATCGGCTGCGAAGGCAACCGGCGCTGTGCCACCCGAAGGGCGGCACAGCCTGAATCTACAGAACAGGTATCTGCAGCATGCGCAGCCGAGAGGCTGCGCGGCAGAAGGCGTGGAAACCGCGCAGGCTCCCGAGCCTATTTGGCGATGAGTTCGCCGTGGTGGCCTTCGGCGGGCTGCTCTTTCGCCACGGCCTTGTTGGCGCCGGGAATGGCCTTGCGGGCAAACAGCGCGTACATCGTGGGCACCACAAACACGGTGAGCAAGGTGCCCAGCGACATGCCGCCCACAATCACCCAGCCGATCTGGATGCGGCTCTCCGCGCCCGCGCCCGTGGCCAGTGCCAGTGGCAAGGCGCCCAGCACCATGGCGCCGGTGGTCATCAGGATCGGCCGCAGGCGCTGCGAAGAGGCCTTGATCAGTGCCTCGAGCATGTCCATGCCCTGCCCGCGCAGCTGGTTGGTGAACTCAACAATCAAAATGCCGTGTTTGGTGATCAGTCCGACCAGCGTGATCAGGCCGATCTGCGAATAGACATTGAGCGAGCCCCCCGACAACTTGAGGGCCAGCAGCGCGCCTATCATGGACAGCGGCACCGACAGCATGATCACCAGTGGATCGACAAAACTTTCAAACTGCGCGGCCAGCACCAGAAAAATGAACACCAGCGCAAGCACAAACACAATGGCCAGCGCCCCCTGCGAATTCTTGAACTCGCGCGAGGTGCCGTTAAGGTCGGTGCTGTAGCCCGGCTTGAGCACCTTGGCCGCCGTCTGGTTCATGAAAGTCAGGGCCTGGCCCAGCGAGTAGTCGGGCGCCAGGTTGGCCGTGATAGAGGCCGCCCGCCGCTGGCCGAAGTGGTTGAGCTCGCGCGGCGAAACTGCCTCACGCACCGAAACAAGGCTGGACAGCGGGATCATGGCGTCGTTGCGGCCGCGTACGTAGATGCCTTCAATGTCTTCGGGCGTGCTGCGGCCACTGGCCTCGGTCTGCACGATCACGTCGTATTGCTCGGCATCCCGTTTGTAGCGCGTCACATTGCGCCCGCCCAGCATGGTCTCAATGGCCTTGGCCACCACTTCCACACTGACGCCCAGATCAGCCGCTTTTTCGCGGTTCATATCAATGCGCAGTTCGGGCTTGTTTAGCCGCAAATCCGAAATGGGGGACTGGATGCCTGGGTTTTTTGCAATCTCGGCAAGCATCTGCTCCACCACGAGGTTGAGGTTTTCGTAGCTGTCCGAGGTCTGGATCACAAAGTTGAGTGGCCGTTCCCGAAAGCCCTGGCCCAGCGACGGCGGCGTGATGGGAAAGGCCGTGACGCCCGGCAGGCTGGCGAATTTTGGTTGCAGTTCGCGCGCCATTTCCAGCGTGCTGCGTTGGCGCTTTTCCCAGTCCACTGTGCGGTAAATCACGCTGGCCTGCGACACGGTGGGGTTGCCGATGCTGGCAAAAATCCGGTCAAACTCCTTATAGGGTTGACCCATTTTTTCGAGCGCCTCGGCATAACGGTTGGTGTAGTCCAGCGTGGCGCCATCGGGCGCATTGACGGTGGCCAGGATGGTGCCGCGGTCTTCCAGCGGCGACAACTCCTGCTTCATCGTCGGGAAAAGCAGCAAAATCGCCAGCGCACTGGCCAGCATCACGCCCACCACAATCCAGCGCGCCTGCAACACCAGCGCCCTGGCCTTTTCGGCTGGCCCTGGAGCAGCACCTTCCGCAGGCCGGTAACGCGTGCTCAGCACCCAGCGCAGCACGCGGCCGTAGCTGTCTGACAACGCTTCGAGAAAACGCTCCATGCTGCGGTCAAACACATTGGGCTTCGGGTTGTGCTTGAGCAGCTTGGCGCAGAGCATAGGCGTGAGTGTCAGCGCCACAAAACCCGACACCACGACAGCGCCGGCCAGCGCCAGCGCAAACTCCACAAACAGCCGCCCGGTGCGTCCCGGCGTGAACGCCAGCGGTGCGTACACGGCCACCAGCGTCGCCGTCATGGTGACCACGGCAAAACCGATTTCCCTGGCCCCCTTGATGGCGGCGGAAAACGGGTCCAGCCCCTCCTCGATATGCCGGAAGATGTTCTCCAGCATCACGATGGCATCATCGACCACCAGGCCGATGGCCAGCACCAGCGCCAGCAAGGTCAGCGTGTTGATGGTGAAGCCTGCCAGCGCCATCAGTGCAAACGTGCCGACCAGGCTCACCGGAATAGTGATGATGGGAATGATGGATGCACGGAAAGTGCGCAAGAACACAAAGATCACCAGCGCCACCAGGGCCACAGCTTCCACGATGGTTCTGTAGACATTGCTGACGGAGCGATCAATAAACACCGAGTTGTCGTTGGCGATGTCGACGTTGACTTCGGGCGGCAGATCGGCCTTGAGCTGCGGAATCATGTCGCGCACGCCCTGCGACAGGTCCAGCGGGTTGGCCGTGGCCTGGCGGATCACGCCGGCGCCAATGGCCGAGCGACCATTCAGCCGCACCCCGCTGCGTTCGTCGGCGGCGCCTTCCTCGACACGGGCCACATCGCGCACCTTCACCGGAAACCCGTTGACGTTTTTGATGACCACCTCGGCAAACTGCCCGGGTTGCATCAGTCCGGTTTCGGACGTCACGCTGAACTCGCGTTGCTGAGACTCGATGCGGCCGGCGGGCACCTCCAGGTTGCTGCGGCGAATGGCGTCCTCGACATCCTGCGTCGTCAAGCGGTACGCGGCCATTTTTGCGGTGTCCAGCCAGACGCGCATCGCATATTTGCGCTCGCCGAAAATTCGTACATCCGCCACACCAGTGACTGTTTGCAGGCGCGGTTTGACGATGCGGGTGACCAGGTCGTTGATCTGGAGCCGGCTCAGGCTGTCGCTGGTAAAGGCCAGCCAGATCACCGGAAACGCGTCGGCCTCGACCTTGGCAATCACCGGTTCTTCAATGGATTGCGGCAGCTTGTTGCGTACGCGCGAGGTCCGGTCGCGTACCTCGGCGGCCGCAGCATCGGCGTCTTTTTCCAGTCGGAAACGCACCGAGATCTGGCTTTGGTCGGCGCGGCTGATGGACGTCAATACGTCCACTGCGTCAATGCCGGCAATCGAGTCTTCCAGAGGTTTGGTAACCTGCGACTCGATCACCTCGGCCGATGCACCCGGGTAACGCACGCTCACGGTCACCACCGGCTCATCGATCTTCGGGTACTCGCGCACGGTCAGGCGCTGGAAGCTGACCGCGCCTACCAGCACAATCAGCAGGGAAAGCACAGTGGCAAACACCGGCCGGCGTATCGAAATTTCTGCCAGTTGCATCAGGTGGTCCTGTCTGGGGTGGCCCGGCCTCAGGCCGGTTTGCGCGTGGCCCGGGCCTTGGCTTCCGGCATGGCGCCGGGTGGCGCAGGCGCGACCCCGCGTCGCGCGGCTGCGGACGCGGTGGACGTAGCGGGCGACGCCACACCGGCCTCGCGCATGTCTGCCAGACAAGGGTTGCCGGCGGCGGCTGATCGTGCCTCTGTTGCCGGTGCGGCAGCATCGGCAGTCGGGGCTGCAGCAACGCCATCAACCGGCCGGGCGCCTGGCTGGCTGAGATCCACCACGCGCACCGACATGCCATCGCGCGTAATGCGTTGCTGGCCTGCGGCGACAACCGTATCCCCGGCCTGCAAACCAGCGACGATTTCGACTTTTCCAGGCCGGCGAATGCCCACCTGCACCGGCACGCGCTGGGTGGTCCAGGTCTGCGCCTCGGCCCCGGGCAGAAGCTTGATGACAAACTGTTTGTCGCCCTGGGGAATCAGCGCCTCTTCGGGAATCACCCGGGCATCGTCCCGTTCGCCAAACACGGTGTTGACGCGGGCAAACATGCCGGGCCGCAGTTTCAACTGCCGGTTGTCGATGCAGGCCCGCACCGCCACAGACCGGCCGTTGGCGTCGATCAGCGGATCAATCGCCTGCACTACCGCGCTGTATTTGAGGCCGGGCAATGCATCAATGTCCACCCGCGCCGCCTGGCCGCGCCTGAGTTTGCTTTGAAAACGCTCAGGCAGGCGGAAATCCACAAACAGGGCGTCGATGTCCTCGATGTTGACAATGTCAGCCCCGTCCTTGAGATAGTCTCCGCTATTGACCAGGCGAATGCCCGCAATGCCATCAAAGGGCGCAACAATCTTGAGCCGTGCGGCCGTGGCCTTGGCCAGCGACAGCTTGGCCTGGGCCACCTGCAGATTCGCGGCGCTTTCATCCAGAGAGCGCTGGCTGACGAAATTCTGTGCGACCAGTTCCTCGTTGCGCTTCTGGTTGGCCTGGGCAATCGACAGTTCGGCCTGGCTTTGCTGCACCTGAGCCAGCGGCAACTGGTCATCAAACTGCACCAGCACCTGCCCCTTGCGAACCCGCTGGCCGTCGGTGAAATTGAGCTGGGTGATGCGGCCGCTGACCTCCGGGCGCAGCACCACGCTGCGGCGCGATCGCAGGCTGCCGACCGCCTGGGCGTCGTCCACGAGTTTCATGAGCACCACCTTGCCGGCTTCGACGGTGGGAGCACCCCCCGCCACGGACCGGGTCTGGCCAGCACCTGCAGGCCGGGCTGGGCTGGGCGTTTTGTTCTGGTACCACCAGGCCGCCCCCGACAGGCCGGCAATGCCAAGCACAGCGACGACTGAATAAATTGCTTTGGAGGCCATGTGGAAAGGCAGTGGGTTTTATGGAAATTCGAACAATTTACCAATGTAACAGCAGGTTGCACCGCTGGCATGAAAGGGGGCTTGCCTCAAGCAATTTACCGGCCGAATTTACGCCGGCTTTACATTAAGCGGCCCGACGGGACCGGCAGCTCAGGCTTTCGACAGCGCCAGCACCACGCCCTTGTTGGCCAGCGCATCGGCCCGCTCGTTGCCGGGATCGCCGGCATGGCCCTTGACCCAGCGCCATTCGATGGTGTGGCCGCTACCGCTGACCAGCGCATCGAGTTTTTGCCAGAGGTCAACGTTTTTCACGGGCTGTTTGGCGGCAGTGCGCCATCCCCGCGCTTTCCAGCCCCCTATCCATTCGGTGATGCCCTTTCGCACGTATTCGCTGTCTAGGTAAAGCGTCACGCTGCACGGACGCTTGAGCGCGGCCAGGGCTTCGATCACCGCCGTCATTTCCATGCGGTTGTTGGTGGTCTCCATTTCTCCACCGAACAGCTCCTTGACCGTACCACCACTGGTCAGCATGGCGCCCCAGCCGCCGGGGCCGGGGTTGCCCTTGCAGGCGCCGTCGGTATAAATCACCACATGTTGTGCTGCGGTTTGCGGAAGATCAGTCATGCGTTGCGGAAGTCCATGGTTGTTGTTCTGGAGAAAGAGGAAGTGATGAAAAAGACCCCGGGTGACGGAGCTGATTGGCAATAGCTGCCGGCGCGGTGGCGGCTGCCCTTTGCGCTTTCCAGTTCGGCTCGAGCAGGCGCATGCCGCGCACCCGCTTGACAGCCACCAGGAAATACAGTGCACCAAAAATCGGCCACCAGCGCTCGCCGGCCTTGTCCATCCAGGCAAAACGTTCCAGCGACGCCGGCCGGCTCACGGCAGGCCGGTAGCAGCCAAACTGCCCCGATTCCACCTCAAAACTCAGCAGCCGCAACCAGTCGCGCAGGCGCCAGTAACCGATGAACTCGCCGGCCTCCGGTAAAAACAGCTCGCCATAGCCGAGGCGCCGGTAGAAATGGGCACGCCGCTGGCGCAGGCCCCACAGGCTCGCGGGGTTCATCCCGCTGATGACCACCCGGCCTTCGGGCACCAGCACACGTTCTACTTCGCGCAATGTGGCATGCGGATCGCTGCTGAGTTCCAGCGTGTGCGGCAGCAACACCAAGTCCAGGCTGTTCTCGGGAAAAGGCAAGGCCGCCGAATCGGTGAGCAGGGCCACGCGCGGGGAACTTGCCAGGGGGTTGGGGGTCGCACTGCCGTCCCCGGCTTCAGGCTGGCCGGCCAGCAGCGCGGCTTCGGGGCCCTGCAGCGCCAGCCATTTGTGCGGCATGCGGTTGCTGCGCAGTGCATCGAGTTCGGGCAAACCCAGCTGCAGCGCGTGGTAGCCGAACATGTCGGCCACGGCCTGGTCGAAGCGCTCACGCTCCCACGCCAGCAAATACTCGCCGGGCGGGGTCTTGAACCAGTTTGTGAAACCTATAATTTGTGAGCCCATCGAGACCGCTGTATGTACTTGATTCCCATCCCCGCGTTTAACGACAACTACCTCTGGCTGTTGCACGATGGCCAGCGCGCCACGGTTGTTGACCCGGGCGATGCCCAGCCTGTGATTCGCGTGCTGCAGGAAAACGGGCTGCAATTAGAGTCGATTCTAGTCACGCATCATCACCCCGACCACATCGGTGGTGTCGACACCCTGCGTGATACGACCGGTGCGAAAGTTTTCGGTCCGGCCCGCGAGCAGATTCCCGAGCCGTTCCGCAAGCTCCGGGAGGGCGACACGGTGCAGGCAATGGGCCTGGACTTTGAAGTGATCGACGTGCCAGGCCACACCGCAGGCCATATTGCTTTTTACACATCGGACATGGACGGGCGGCCGCTGCTGTTTTGCGGTGACACTCTTTTCTCGGGGGGTTGTGGCCGCTTGTTCGAGGGCACGCCCGCGCAGATGCTGGCCTCGCTGGACCGCCTCGCCACCCTTCCAGGCGACACGCGGGTGTGCTGCACCCATGAATACACCATGAGCAACTTGCGTTTTGCCCTGGCGGTAGAACCTGACAACATCGATCTGATTGGTTACCATGCACGCTGTGCCGCCCTGAGGGAAAAAGACCAACCGACCTTGCCAACCTTGATGGCCCAGGAGTTGCTGATTAATCCTTTTTTGCGTACCCGACAGGCCACTGTCATGGCCGCCGCCCGCCGCTTTGATCCAGCGGCGCATGACGACAACTCCGTATTTGCCGCCATCAGGCAGTGGAAGAACCAATTCAAATGACCGAGCCACAGCCAACGTTTCCATCTTCTTCCCCCCCCCTGCTTCCGTCGGTCGCTGCACGGCCGACTTCCCCTCTGAAAATTCTTTTCCTTGCCGCCACAATGGCGCTGCTTGCCGGCTGCGCCAGCACCAGCCCGCCCGGCATGCCCGGCGACCCGGTCCTGAGTACCAGCTCGGCGCCGGTCCCCGCGCTCACGCCGGTTTTTCCCAGCGGCCCCCTCTCGCCCATTGACCCGGCGCAGGCCACATCGCGCACAGTCGTGACCCTGCAGCCACCGGCCGATTTATGGGCCCGCATTCGCAGCGGCTTCGCCATGCCCAACTTGCAAAGCGAGCTGGTCACCGACCGCGAGCAGTGGTACGCCAGCCGGCCGGACTATATCCAGCGCATGACTGAACGATCCAGCAAATACCTTTTTCACATTGTTGAGGAACTCGAGCGGCGCAACATGCCGACTGAGCTGGCGCTGCTGCCCTATATTGAAAGCGCCTTCAATCCGCAGGCGGTCTCCACGGCCAAAGCGGCCGGCATGTGGCAATTCATGCCGGCCACCGGTAAATACTTTGACCTGAAACAAAACGCTTTCCGCGACGACCGCCGCGATGTCCTCGCTTCGACACGGGCCGCGCTCGACTACCTGCAAAAACTCCACGGCATGTTCGGCGACTGGCACCTTGCGCTGGCGGCTTACAACTGGGGCGAAGGCAGCGTGGGCCGTGCCATCGCCAAAAACCAGAAACTGGGGTTGGGCACCAGCTACCTCGACCTGCGCATGCCCGATGAAACACGGCTGTACGTGCCCAAGCTCCAGGCCGTCAAGAACATCGTGGCCAATCCCCAGGCCTTTCAGACCGATCTGCCACTGATTGAAAACCATCCTTATTTCCAGCAGGTCCGGATCACGCGCGATATCGACGTGGCGCTCGCCGCCAGGCTGGCCGACGTCGAGATTGCCGATTTCAAGGCGCTCAATCCTTCCGCACACCGCCCGGTGATCATTGCCGCAGGCACACCGCACATCCTGCTGCCCTGGGACAACGCCAAGATCTTCCAGCGCAACTTTGAGGCCTACACCCAAGGCCAGTATGCGAGCTGGACAGCCTGGACCGCACCCTCCACACTGAGCGTCGGCGATGCCGCCCGGCGCGTCGGCATGAGCGAAGCCGACCTGCGCGGGATCAACAACATCCCCCCGCGCATGCTGATCAAGGCGGGGTCCACCCTGCTCGTGCCGCGCGGCGCCAAAATAGACGATGACGTGGCTGTCCACATTGCCGACAACGCCCAGATGGCCTTTGCCCCTGAAATTGTCACACGCCGCAGTACGGTCAAGGCGCGCAAGGGTGAAACCGTCGGCAGCATCGCCCGGCGTTACGGCCTGAGCGCGGCCAGCGTGGCCGACTGGAACAACGTCAAGGCAACGGCCGCCTTCAAGCCCGGCCAGCACGTGGTGGTGTTCCTGCCGGTGAAGGCCAGCGGTGCCCGCAAGCCGTCCGCGCACAGCAACATCAAGGCCGTGCGGCGAAATCCCGGAAAAACCGTGATCAAGAGCAAAAAGCGCTAGTGCAGCGCTGTACCAACCTGTTAAATCCAAGCCAGATCGTGCTCAAGTCCTTACCACTCCTTCGCTGACAGCTATCGAATCAATAGCAAACCCGATAGCGCACGCCATGGTCACCCGCACGCCAGACAACACGACCCCGCGCAGTACCCGTTATCTGTTTGTGCTGGGGCTGGTGGCCATGGGACTGGGCTTCCTGCTGTTGCTGCTACCGGTCACGGACGCGGCGATGCGGCCCGTGGGTGCGGTGGCACTGCTCTTCGGCATCCTGCTCGTGGGCAGTTATTTCCTGGGCAGGCTGAAAGCCGAGATGTCTGCCGACAACCGGGCAGCTGAACCCACCTGGCGCAAACCCGCGCATGGCTCGGCCGGTTACGGCAGCCTGCCCGTGTCGGACGCGCCTGTGGCGGGAGCGCGCGGCGCCCTGGCCAGACCGGCTGTCGCCGCGCCGGCCCAGGTGCCCCAAGCTGCCTTGCTTCCCCTTCCCCCGGCACCACCGCCAGCCGCGCCGGCTATCGCTGTGCCCGCAAGCTGGACGCTGGCACTGTTTGACCGGATGTCGGCACAGCAATTCGACGCCGTGTGTGAAGCGCTGTTTGCCCAGAGCGGTTTCGAAACCCGCTGCCAGTCTCATGGCGCTACCGGTGGTGTGACCATCTGGCTATATTCGCGCCACGCGCAACAGGGCAAGGACAGCCCGGTCGCCGTGGCGCTGTGCAAGCAGTGGCCGGGCCAGCCGGTGGGCGTGCGGGAGCTACACCCCTTGCTGGAACTGATGGCCTCGCGCCAACTCAAGCGCGGCACCTGTGCAACCTCTGCCATTTGCACGGACAACGCGCGCAAATTTGCGAAGTACAACGGCATCAACCTGCTCGACCGCCAAGCCGTACTGGACCTGATTGCCAGACGCAGCCCGGTGCAGCAGCAAGCCCTGCTGGCGTTGGCGCAGGGAAGCTGACAGGCCGTTTGGCCGCGTGCTGGCGGCCGGCGTCTTACAGTTTCAACGAGCCCGTCCCAAACAGTCCCAGCAAACCGATGATGATCAGGTAGATGGCGACGATGAAGTTGAGCAGGCGCGGCATGATCAGGATCAGGATGCCGGCGATCAGGGACACAACAGGGCCAATGGTGAGGTGAAGATTCATAGGTTTCCTTGCGGTAGTGAGAAGAAATGCCGCCAGCATCTCAAGTGTTGCGGCTGGTCCTGCAACCTGGAAGTAGCGCAACAAGATGAAAGTGATGGCTTCGCGTCCAGGGCAAGGCGCAAGCCGCAGCGAAGGCTGTGCGCCTTCGCAAGGATTGCAACGCCGCCATGGGCGTGAAGACGCGCTTACATGTTTCGATGTTTTCGGGTTGCAGTGTTGGGGCTGGCACCAATGTAGCGAGCGGCCGCCAGCGTGTATGTAGGACGACACGAACAAATGAATCCTCAGGGCTGGCCCGCCAGCAGGGCCAGTCAGCGGGCCGGCAACAGGGCAGCCAGGAACGCTGGCAGCGGCCGGCTCTGCGACAGCAGGTAGACCGCCATGGCCCCGGCCACCTGCCGCACCGCCGGCCTTTGGGAAATCCGCTCGCGCCAGGCCAGCAGGCGCGGCGTAGTCGCATCCATGGCAGCGCCCATGCGCTCGCCGAACAGCTGCGCCATGTAAAAGGCAATGTCTGCAAACGAGTATGGGCCGGCAAGATAGTCGCGGTCGGCCAGCAGGAGATCCATCTTCCGGTAATAGTTCATCGAGGCCTCGCGCGCGGCCACCGCCACCGGATCCTGCGGCTGGTCCTGCAAGCTCATCAGCCGGATGATGGGCGGAAAATACACTTCGTCCGATTGATGCTCGAGCAGCCGCGCCCGCGCTTTCGCCACCCGGCCTGCCGGCCACAGCGGCGGCTCGGGCTGCAGCTCTTCCAGGTATTCGAAGATCTGCGTTGAATCAAAAATTTCCAGCTCGCCATGCACCAGCACCGGCACCTGCTGCTTGGGGTTGATGCGTGCCACCTCGGGATGTTTGGGCTGGTAAAGGCGCGTCATCTCAAAAGGCACCATCACCAGTTCGACGTCCAGGCCTTTTTCGAGCGCGGCAATCTGCACCTTGGCGCCAAACATGCTCAGCGGTCCGGAGTAAAGAATCATGGGTTGAGGATTTCCCATCAGAGTTTCTCGGTTTCACCAGTGCGCGGCTGCCATTTCATGAGCCGCTTCTCGATACGTCCGACGATACCGTCGAGGACGAGCGCAAACGCCGTCAGCACCACAATGCCGGCAAACACCGTGTTGACGTCAAACGTGCCTTCGGCCTGCAGGATCAGGTAACCCACACCGCGTGCGGAACCCAGGTATTCGCCCACCACAGCACCGACAAAAGCCAGGCCCACCGATGTGTGCAGGCTGGAAAAAACCCAACTGGTCGCACTCGGCAAATACACCGTGCGCAGCAGTTGCCTTTGATTCGCGCCCAGCATCCTCGCGTTCGCCAGCACCACCGGGCTGACTTCCTTGACGCCCTGATAGACGTTGAAAAACACGATGAAAAACACCAGCGTGACCGCCAGCGCCACCTTGCTCCAGATGCCCAGGCCGAACCACATGGCAAAGATGGGCGCCAGGATCACGCGCGGCATCGAATTGGCCGCCTTGATGTACGGGTCCATGATCGCGCTGGCCATGGGCGCCAGTGCCAGCCACAGCCCGAAGGCCAGGCCCAGCACCGTGCCTATGCCGAAGGCCAGCACGGTCTCCAGCAGCGTGGTGCCCAGATGCAGATAGATGTCAGCGTTGCCAGCCAAGCCGTCGGGGAAAAACAGGCTGGGGCCGAATCCAAAGGGCATGAACCAGGACCAGATGCGCCCCGCTACCTTGATCGGTTCGCCGAGGAAAAACGCCAGTTGCTGGTCGCGGGAAGCCAGCTGCCACAGGCCGAGAAAAGCCACCAGCAAGCCAAGCTGCCAATAGCGCAGATTGCTGCCGGAAGGTTTGAGGACTCGCCACATGCCGTTCATGCCTTTGTCAGCTGTTGCGCATAACCTTTGAGCACTTCATCGCGCAGCACGTCCCAGATCTGGGTGTGCAGTTCGATGAAACGTGGCTGGGTGCGCACCTCGGCCACATTGCGCGGTCGTGGCAGGTCAATCGCAAACTCACCCATGGGCTGGGTGGCGGGTCCGGCCGACAAAACCACCACGCGGTCGCTCATGGCAATGGCTTCGTCGAGGTCGTGCGTGATGAAGAGCACTGCTTTTTTCTTCGCCGCCCACAATTCGAGCACCTCGTTTTCCATCAGCTGGCGGGTCTGGATGTCGAGCGCCGAAAACGGTTCGTCCATCAGGATGATGTCCGGGTCCAACGCCAGTACTTGCGCCAGCGCCGTGCGCTTACGCATGCCACCCGAAAGTTGATGCGGATAACGGTCACCGAAACCGCTCAGGCCCACGCGCTCCAGCCACGCCTGGGCCTGCGCACGCGCTTCGGCATCCGGCATACCGCGATACTGCAGGCCGACCATGACGTTGTCGATGGCGCTGCGCCAGGGCATCAGTGCCTCGGTCTGGAACATGTAGCCGGCCCGGCTATTGATACCGTTCAACGGCTGGCCGAATACCTTCACGCTGCCCGATGTGGGAGGCAACAGCCCGGCGCCTATGTTAAGCAGGGTGGACTTGCCGCAGCCGGTCGGACCGACGACGGAGACGAACTCGCCAGCGCGTATGCGCAGTGTGGTTTCGCCGACGGCGGTGTAGGCCTCGCCCGCGTCGTCCCGCGACCGGAAGGTACACGTGACGTCCAGCAGTTCGATTGCGTGATCAGCGGCGTGATTTTCGGCGAGGTCCGTCATGGATGCATTGTCGCCGCGAAACTTGACGATCTGCTCTTGGCACCTGCCGGGGCCGCGGAACCGGCTTTGCCGGGCCGCAGGCGCAGCGCCCCCTCCGGGGCAGAGAGCTACGCGAAGCGTAGCGAACGTGGGGGCCCTATTTCTAGGCTTTGAATTTGTCTTTCGCGCGCTGGGAAAACTCGTTCGTGTAGGTTTTGCTGAGGACAATCTTGTCGGCCTTGATGCTGGGGTCAAAACTGGCCAGGGCCTTCAGCGCCGTCCTGGCGCCCTCGTCGGGAATGATGCCGTCCAGGGCAATCGCGTCGCGGACCTTGTTGAACGATGCCAGGTACAAACCGCGGTCACCGAGCAGATAGTTCTCGGGCACGGTCTTGATGATGTCGCCCGGGCCGGCGGTCTGCAGCCACTTCAGGCCATGCACGATGGCATTGGCCAGCGCCTGGCAGGTGTTGGGGTTTTTCTGGATGAAGTCTGCCGGCGCGTACAGGCAAGCCGCAGGCATGGGGCCGCCGAACACATCAATCGTTCCCTTGAGCGTGCGCGTGTCCGATATGATTTTCACCTCGCCTTTTTGCTCCAGCATGGTCATCACCGGATCGGTGTTGCTCATGGCATCGATCTGGCCCGAGCGCAGGGCCGCCAGCGCACCAGCCGACGTGCCGACACCGATGAAACTCACGTCCCCGGGCTTGATCCCTGCGCGTGACAGCACCAGATTGGCCATCATGTTGGTCGATGACCCCGGCGCCGAAACGCCAATTTTCTTGCCACGCAGGTCAGCCACCGATTTGTACTTGGGCATGTTTTTGGTGGACACGCCAAAAGCAATCTGCGGTGCTCTGCCCTGCAACACAAAGGCCTGGAACATCTGGTTTTTTGACTGCAGGTTGATGGTGTGCTCGTAGGCACCAGACACCACATCGGCAGAGCCGCCCACCACCGCCTGCAACGCGCGCGCACCGCCTGCGAAGTCGCTGATTTCCACCTCCAGGCCTTCGGCCTTGAAATAGCCGAGCTGCTCCGTGATGGTCAGCGGAAGGTAATAAAACGCGGCTTTTCCGCCAACAGCCAGGGCCACTTTTGTTTTTTCCAGCTTGCCCTGCGCACGCAGAGCCGGAAAGGCCAGCGTGGCTGCCCCCAGAGCAGCAGCACTGGCGAAAGTTCTTCGATTGATGGTGGTGTGTTTCATGCCTGGTTTCTCACTCTCTGATTTTTTTGATGTCCAAAAAGAGCATAGCCAGCCGATAAAAAACCCGCATCGGTATCATCCCGTGCGGGTTTGTACGGAACGGGTTACCAGACGTTACCGATAACCCAGAAAAAGAATGCCGACATTCACCAGCAGCGCCAGGAACCAGATCACGCTACGGCTTTTGGCCATGTCGGCTACGTACATCATGATGTAGGCGATGCGCAGCACCACAAACACAAACGCAAACACGTCCAGCCGAACCTGGGAGGCATGCAGCTGGTGCGCAATGATGACGGCGGCAAAGAAAAACGGCAGCGCTTCAAACGTGTTGGCCTGCGCGCTGTTGGCGCGTGCCCGCCAGTCGGTCTGGCGCGCCAGCCAGGCGCGTGGGTTCTTGTTGTCGTAACCGCCCTGGCGCGGGGGCACCTGCAACATTCCCCACTTGGCCAGAGCTGCGCAGGCCAGCGGAAGCAGGGCCGCAGCCAGCAGGCACCAGTAAGCCACGGTAAAACGTGCGTATGTCATTGTCCAAATGCCTTTCTGGCTTGCAGTCGTTGATAAAGGGTCGTGGTCAGCTATAAAAAACCATTGAGGGCCGCGTGTTAACGCCGGTCCACCAGCGCGTGCGCGATGGTGCCGAGATCGACGTACTCCAGCTCGCTGCCCACGGGCACGCCGCGCGCGAGCCGCGTGACCTGCACGCCGCGGCTTTTGAGGGCTTGGGCAATCACATGCGCAGTGGCCTCGCCCTCGGCCGTGAAGTTGGTGGCCAGGATCACTTCCTGGACCTCGCGCTCCCCCGCCGGCGCTGGCTCGCCTTGCGCGTCCCTGGGCAGCACGCGGTCAAACAGTTTTTGCAGGCCGATGTCATGCGGGCCAATGCCGTCGAGCGGACTGAGTTTGCCCATCAGCACGAAGTACAAACCGCGGTAAGCCAATGTGCGTTCCAGGGCCGCCTGGTCGGCCGGAGTTTCCACCACGCACAGCTTGCTGCGGTCGCGCCCCGGGTTGGCGCAGGTGCTGCAGATGTCGAGCTCGGTCAGCGTATTGCAGAGCGCGCAGTGTTTGACGCTGTGCACCGCATGCTCCAGCGCGCGCGCAATCTGCAGGGCACCGGGCTTGTCGTGTTGCAGCAGATGAAAGGCCATGCGCGCCGCCGACTTGGCGCCCACACCGGGCAGCCGCCGCAGCGCCTGGGTCAGGCCTTCGAGCGCATTGGAATCAGCCATGCTGGACGGCTAATGCGACGCAGGCGTACGCGGGCAGCAAATCAACCGGGGCCGCGGAACCGGCTTTGCCGGGCCGCAGGCGCAGCGCCCCCTCGGGGGGCAGAGAGCTACGCATAGCGAGCGAACGTGGGGGGCCAAAACTTTTAGAAGGGTAATTTCATGCCGCCGGGAAGGCCGGGCATCCCGGCCGTGAGCTTGCCCATTTTTTCCTGGCTCAGGTCTTCGGCCTTGCGCACGGCGGCGTTGAAAGCAGCGGCCACCAGGTCTTCCAGCATGTCCTTGTCGTCGCCCAGCAGGCTGGGGTCGATCTCGACGCGTTTGACGTCGTGCTTGCAGGTCATGGTGACCTTGACCAGCCCGTTGCCCGACTCCGCCGTGACTTCGATGAAAGCAAGTTCATCCTGGGCTTTTTTCAGGTTGTCCTGCATGGCCTGCGCCTGCTTCATCAGGCCGGCGAGTTGTCCTTTGTTGAACATGTCTTTTTTCCTTTACAACTGGGTGGTGGTGAGGTGCGACACCGCACCGGGAATCATATCGGTTTGCCCGCAGCGGGTGCCAGAGGCTTGATGCTGCCGGGCACGATTTTCGCGCCCCACTCGCGCATCATGTCCTGCACAAACGGGTCGTTGTGAATGGTTTCCTCGGCCTGGCGCTGGCGCTCCTGCGCGGCAGCCGCATTGCGCCGGGCCGGCGAGTCGGCGACGGGTCCCAGCTCCACCGCAAGCCGGGGTGCCTGCCCGCCGTCCTGCAGCGCGGCCTGCAGGGCCAGCTGGAGTTTTTCGCGCGCTGCGGGCTGGTTCAGCGACTCGCGCTCCACGCGCAGGGTCCAGACACCGTCTGCCTGCGAGCGCAGCTCGGACTGCAACGCCAACTCACGCGCCAGCGCACCTATCATCTCCGCGACCACCATGCGGTTGACCAGCGCCGTCCAGGCATCGCCAAGCGGGCTGACACCAGCCGCTGGAACGGGCGCTGCCAAGGGCGCGGGAGCTGCGACAGGCGCCGCAACCGGTACAGCGGCCGGTGCCTGAGCTGCGGCCGGGAACGCATCTTCCCAGGGCTGAGGCATGGATGGCTCCGGGTCCGCTACAAAATCAGGAGCTGGTGGCGCCCGGCCAGCAAGGGCTGGAGGCCGATTTTGTTCAACGGTCGGGCGGCTGACCGGTACCGGCGGCACGGCGGCACGGGCCGCAACAGCAGCCGGGGCCCTGTCAGGCGGCGGCTTTTTTGGAGGCTCGACGGCGCCTCCCGCAGCAGCAGTCGCCGTCGTTGCGCCGGATGGCTTGAAGGCCAGCAGGCGCAGCAGCACCATGGTCAGCGCCGCGTAATCGTCGGGTGCCAGGCCGAGTTCGGCGCGGCCGTGCAGGCACAGGCTGTAAAGCAGCTGGGTTTCGTCGGCCGGCATGGTTTGCGCCAGCCGTGCCGTGGCGGCGATCTCCGGATCGGAATCGTCGTCTCCCGCGCCTATGCCGGGCACGGCCTGCAACACCGCCATGCGCTGCAGCACGGTGGCCATTTCTTCCAGGGTAGATGCGGCGCTCAGGCCATTGAGGCGCAAGACCTCGGAGGTCTCGACCACACTTTTCCCATCGCCGCGCGCCAGCGCATCCAGTAGCTGGAACACATAGCTGCGGTCCACGCTGCCCAGCATCTGGCGCACGCTGGCTTCCTGCAACTGGCCCGAGCCAAAGGCAATCGCCTGGTCGGTCAGCGACAGCGCGTCGCGCATGGAGCCGCGCGCAGCACGTGCCAGCAGGCGCAGGGCCTGCGGTTCGGAAGACACTTTTTCTGCGGCCAGCACCTCGGTCAGGTGTTCAAGAATCGTTTCGGGCGCCATGGGCCGCAGATTGAACTGCAGGCAGCGTGACAGCACGGTGGCCGGCACCTTCTGCGGGTCGGTCGTGGCCAGCACGAACTTCAGGTATTCGGGCGGCTCCTCCAGCGTCTTGAGCATGGCGTTGAACGCCGTGTTCGTGAGCATGTGGACCTCGTCGATCATGAAGACCTTAAAGCGCCCCACCACCGGCTTGTAAACCGCCTGCTCCAGCAATTGTGCAATTTCGTCGACGCCGCGGTTCGATGCCGCATCAAGCTCGGTGTAATCAACAAACCGTCCGCTGTCGATGTCGGTACAGGCTTGGCAGACGCCGCAGGGCGTGGCGGTAATGCCACCCTGCCCGTCCGTGCCCAGGCAATTAAGCGATTTGGCCAGGATGCGCGAGATGGTGGTCTTACCGACGCCACGGGTACCGGTGAACAGGTAGGCATGGTGCAGACGCTGCGTGCCCAGTGCGTTGCTCAGGGCCTGCACCACATGCGACTGCCCAACCATTTCAGAAAAATTCCGGGGGCGGTATTTGCGGGCAAGGACGAGGTAGGACATTCCCCGATTCTACGGTTGCGCCAGAGCCCCTCAGGGCTGGTAATCTGCCGAACCCGGTGCAAAACTGATACGCCGGGTCTCCACCAGGCGCTCGGGCGTACCCGGTGCCTTCAACACACGTCCCTCGACCAGCTCATAGCCCAGCAGGGCAAACACCCGGTTGCGCAAGAAAATGGGGCGGGCATTGCCATACCAGTCCACGCAGGAGACGCGGCAGCCATCGTCCTTGCCGATCCCCCGGCGCGAGGCAAGGCTGCCGACACCGCTGAGCTTCAGGCGGTTGTTGCGCAGGTAAAGCATGCCGGCGGGCTCGTCCCACAGCTGGCGGTAGCCGCCCTGCCCGCTGCCGCGCACCGGCAAGCCGACCAGGCCGGAATCACCGCCCTCGGGTTTGTAGAAAAAACCGTGGCTGCGCGTTTCGCCCTGCGCAGCCTGCGCCTGTACAAAACGCCCGACCACCCGCGCCTTGGCTGCCAGCTGCACGCTGGAAAAATGCAGGTCTTGCCCATCCGTGCCCACCGCAATCGCATCGCTGCCCAGCGCCTCGATACGGTCCAGCCCATGCGGCAACGCCAGCGTTTCGGTCCGGGCGCGGTCGGCAAAATGCACCACCTGCAACTGCCCCAATGTTCCCGGTGCAGGCCGGCGCCAGCCGCTGCCCGCGCCATAAAGCAGGCGCTGGCCGACAAAGCGGTTCTGCAGGCTGCCTTCGCCCGCAGCCGGCAAATGCGCGTAAGCCTGCGCGGGGGCACTGGCCTGGTCATCGCCGAAGTCACGCACCGCAACACGCAGCAGGGACAGGTTGCCGCCGCTGCCTTCGCCGCGCCACATGCCGTCACCATTGCCATTGGCACGCAGCAGCACATTCAGGTACCCATCGTCGCCCTCCAGGAAGGACATCTGGTCGATCGGGCTGCCCTGGGTCTTGAGCATGCTGGGCGCCGCGCCATCGAGCGGCAGGCGGAACACCGCTGATTGCGAAACCACGCGCCCGCTGGCTGCGTCGCGCTGGTTGCGCGTGGTCCAGACATACACCGCCCGGCTCGACACATAAAACACCCGGCCGGCCGGCCCCAGCACGGCGCTGGACCTGCAATCCAGTTCGGGCTGGGCCAGATCGCAACGCACGATGGTGTGCAGGGTGGTGCCTTCCTGCGGATTCAGGGCCTCATCAGTCCGGTAGATGCGCGTGGCGTCGGCAATGCGTTTGAAGTCCGCGGGCGTGGCGCCCGGCTGCCAGCGCCGCAGCGCCGGCAGGCGTGCCGCCGGGTCGGCATGCCAGAGGTTGAGCGGAATGGGGGTGTACAGGATGAGCTGGCTGCCAATCAGGCGGCTCGCATAGTTGCGCGAGGAGTAGTAGTCGCTGGAGCGCAGATGCCAGGTGGCACGGTAGCTGAGCTTGCCCGCTTCGTCGATGTTGAACAGGCCCAGCTCGGTGCCCCCGCGCGCATAGCTGTAGCCGATCACGGCCACCGTGTTGCCGGCCACAATCATCTCGTCGTACCAGGCACCCGATGGGTTGACGTCCGGCGCATAGGCATTGATGGACGACACCGGCAGCAGTTGGTAGCGGTCCACGTCCACCGTGAACAGGCGCCCCCTGCGCAGGATGACCAGGTGTTTGCCGTGCACCTTGACAATGCCGCCTTCGTCCACACCGGCTGTCTGGTTGTTGGTGATGTACTCCGCTGCGCCGGCGGCAGCAGGCGCAGGCGGAGGCGCGGCCATGGCCACCGGGACGGGGTAACTGGGCGCAGGCGCCCAGGTCTTGCCGGGGTTTTCGGCCTCCCATTTTTTTCGGACTTCTTCCTGGCGCAGCCGCCGCTCTTCTTCCTGCTTGCGGCGCTCTTCTTCGCGGCGCTTGCGCTCCACCACAAAGGGTTCGAACCAGGCCTGCAGCGCTGCCTCGTCTGCAAAGGCAGCCAGCGTTTTAGCTGGAACGAAGGCCTCGACATCCGCTTGCGCTTGCGCGGCATTCAACACCATACAGGCCGACACACCCGCTAGGGACTTCAACAACCAGGACATGGCTTTTCCCTTCTTTTTTATGCATGCGCCACTTTCCTGGGCGAGCGGTCCGCGGCCTTCCCCAAACAGAAAGGCCAGACTATTTTTCAGCTATTGGATGATATTCGTCCGGGCCAGCCCGCGCCTCGCATAAAATAGTGAGTGACGGGCCTTCCCGCATGGTGAAGCGGCCAACCGGGTCAGATGGGGAACCAAGCAGCCCTAACTGCCGAGCCAGTGCCGGGGTCGAGGTCCGTCACCTTATTTATGAAACAGGGCATGCGAGCATGCCCTGTTTTTTTTCGCCCGCACCGCACAGGGCAGCACCTCCCTGACACTCAGGGCGGCGTGACGGGCCGGGACGAATCGGGCAACACGACCAGCGTGAGCCAGTAGCCGGCAAGCTGGCTGATCGCCTGGACAAAGTTGTTGAAGTCGATCGGCTTGGTGATGTAGGAGTTGCAGCGAAGGCTGTACATCTGCTCGATGTCCTTGGCTTCATACGACGTGGTGAGAACGACCACGGGCAGGTGCCGGAGCCTGTCGTCCTTGACGATTTCAGCCAGCACCTCGCGTCCGTCCATGATGGGCATGTGCAAGTCCAGCAGGATCAGGTCGGGGGTGGGGGCATTCGCATAGGGACCCTGCCTGCGCAAAAACTGCATGCACTTCTCGCCGTTATCGACATGGTGCAGGTTGACGCGCAGGCGGGCCGCGTCAAAGGCCTCACGGGTCAGGAAAACATCGTCTTCGTTGTCTTCAACCAGCAGGATTTCGGCAACCCTGCTATCGGCAAGCGGTCTGATCATGAGGAACTGCTCTCTCCGGCCGAGGCCGGGATGGTGAAGCGGAACGTACTTCCTTTGCCAGGCGCCGATTCTATCCAGATTCGGCCCCCATGGCTGATGACGACACGGCGGCAAATGGCCAGCCCGATGCCCGTCCCGGTGTATTCCTGCTGCGTGTGCAGGCGCTTGAAGATCTCAAAAACGCGCTCGTGGTGCTTCGGCTCCATGCCTATGCCGTTGTCCTTGACCGAAAACACCCACTCCCGCTCGTGCAACTCCGCAGACACATGCACTACCGGCGGGCCGTCGCAGTACTTGATGCCGTTGGCCACCAGGTTGAGCAGCAGCTGCACCAGCTGCGTCCTGTCGCCTGTGACGGTGGGCAGCGGCCTGGCAGTCACGCTAGCGCCGCTAGCGCTGATCGGGGCGTCAAGCAGTTGCAGCACGTCCTCGAACACTTCGCTGCAGTCAACAGGGGTAAATGCCCGGCTGCCGGAGCTGACCCGTGCATAGGAAAGCAGGTCATCGGTCAGTTGCTCCAGCCTGTTGGCTGCCGCAGCCGTCCGCCGGATCAGGGCAATGGCCCGCTCGTCGAGTTTGTCGGCGTAGTTTTTTTCCAGCAACTGCACGAAGCCGCCTATGGAGCGCAGCGGCGTCTTCAGGTCATGCGAAGCCACATAGGCGAACTGCTGCAGGTCCAGGTTGCTGCGCTCCAGCGCTTCGTGGATGCGCAGCCGCGCCGTGATGTCGCGCAGGATGAGGGTATGGACCTGGCTGCTGCCGGCGAGAACCTGCGGAAACGAGATTTCAACCGCAAACTCGTCGCCGTCCAGGCGCATGGCGGTGGCCACCTCGATGGCGGGAGCCTCCCGATCCTGGAGATCCAATTCCCGCGGCGCCAGCAACTGCGCCGAAAAATCGCCGCGCAGGCGCTCCGGAATAAAGCGGATGAAAGGTGTGCCAATGGCCTCCTCGAGCGGACAGCCGAACATCGTCACCGCGGCAAAGTTGAACAGCACAATGTTCCAGCTGTCGTCCAGGATGACGATGGCGTCCGTGGCCGATTCAACAATGCCGCGCATGCGCGCCTCACTGTCGGTCAGCGCCTTGCTGGCGTCGGTCAGCATCAGCGATGCCCGGTTGATGGCCTGCCCTACCTCGTCAACTTCCCGTATCTCCAGCGCCGGCACGGCCGCCACGCGCCCGTCACCCAGCGACAGCGCGGCCGACCGCAGCGCCCGCACGGACTGCACGATGCGCCCGCCCATCACCCACGCCAGGCCCAGGCTGCTTGCCAGCAGCAAGGTGGCCAGGCCGCCCAGCAGCCACAAGGAGTGGCGCAGTTCCCCGGTCAGCGATGCGATGGGAATGCCGATGGCCACGCCCCAGCGCGAGGTGGGGGAACGCGTGAAAACAGAGAGCACCGGAATGCCCTCGCGCGAAACGGCCTCCAGCGAGGCTTCATCCACTTCTGTCAGGCGCTGCGTCAGGTCCGACCCCAGGGGCTGCCCGATAAATTGGTGGATCTCGTGCGTGCGGGCCACGATGACGCCGGACGCATCAAAAATCGTGGCGATCCGGTCCGACGGGAAGCGGTAGTCCGAGAGGATTTTTTGCAGATGCTCGGGCAGCACTACTGCCACCAGAGAGTGGCTGACGGCATTTCCGCTGTACACCGGAACAGCCACGTTGATCAGCGGCCTCTTGAGGACAGGGCCGATGAAGAGGTCTGAAATATCAGTGCGCCCGTTTTGCAGGACGCGTTCGAGTTGCGCCATGTTGGTGGCCTTGGGCAGCGCCTGGCCGTAGGGCCTGGCCGTATTGATGCGCTGCTGCCCGCTGGCATCGATCAGGACGATGTTGTTGGCATAGTGCCTGTGCAGCAGGGCCGTGGCCTGTGCCTGAAAAGCCGCAAAATCCCGGCTTTGCAGGGACGGCGAAGTCGACAGCGAGCGCAAGGACATCTCGGCCCCTGCAAACTCTCTGTCTACGGCATGCATCAGCGCGCGGGCGTGGGCCACCGTGTCCCGCACAAGCTCGGCTCGCTGGCGCTGGTAGTCGTAAGCCAGCAGCAGGGCCGCCGTCAACGTCGCGGGAAACAGGCAGGCCGCCACCAGCCAGGCCAGGCTGGACCGTATGGAGGTGATGCGTGTTTTTTTCAAAAAACCCTGGCCAGCCTTCTCGTGGTTCGAAGAGCGTCGGGGCAGGGTCTGGCTGCAAAATGAAAGGACTCTGCGCGTGCTTCGGTCGATCATAGGCTGCGCCATGGGCCGCGGCAAGGGGACATTCCATTTCTACATCATCCGTGCACTTTGTCGGCTTCGCTAGCCGTACGTCTGTACTGTCGTCGCTTCGCCTTCGCGTTCACGAATGATGTAGAAATGGAATCAAACCCGCGTCAGGCGCTGGTCAGGAGCTGACCTCTTCCATCGCCATCGTGGTGTTCAGCGCGTGCTCGGCAATCTGCGCAGACGCCAGCGCCAGCGTGGCCAGCGGGTAGGTGCCGCTGATGATGCTGCGGTAAGCAATCTCCGCGCCCACGGCATCGCGGCCCAAGCCCTCGGTCGCGGCGACGATGCAGGCCTCGATGCTGTCCAGGCCGGCGTCGCTGAACAGCTCTTCGCTCTCGTAGCTGACGCGGTACTCGTACTGTCCCTGCTCCAGGGTGTCGATGTGGAAACGCACGATCATGGCAAACCCCTTCCTTCTATGAATGCTTGCGTGACATGGGAGTATGGGAAGCCGGATGCTACAGAATCAATAGCTATCTGCGCCCGTATCCATTGGGCTACAACCCAAAATGATTCAAAACACCCTGCCCGGCCAGGCGCCCGCTGGCAAAACAGGCCGTCAGCAGGTAGCCGCCGGTGGGCGCCTCCCAGTCCAGCATTTCCCCGGCGCAAAACACCGGCTGCGGGATGTCTTTCACGCTGGCCAGCCGCAGCTGCGCGTCCATGGTTTCAAACATCACGCCGCCCGCGCTGCTGATGGCTTCGTCGATCGGCCTGGTGGCCACCACACGTACTGGCAGGCCCTTGATCGCATGAGCCAGCCGGACGGCGTCGTTCATCGCCTCCTTGTCCAGCAGCTCATGCAACATGGCGGCCTTGATGCCCTCCAGGTGCAGGCGGCTCTTGAGGTGGCTGGACAGCGAGCGCGAGCCGCGCGGGTGCCGCACTTCAACCAGCACCTGCTCGAGCGACTTGTCCGGCAGCAGGTCGAGCTGGAAGGTGGCGCTGCCGTGCGCGGCAATCTCGTCACGCAGCAGGGGCGAGGCGGCATAGATCAGGCTGCCTTCAACACCGGTTGCGGTGGCGACAAACTCGCCCTTGCGGCTGAAGCTGCGGCCCTGTGAATCGGTAAAACTGATCGCCACCGACTTGAAAGGCTGACCGGCGAAACGGGTGGCGAAATGTTCGGTCCAGCCCGACTGCTGCGACTTGCCTGTGCCCACCAACTCCTTGAAAAACTCTCGGCGGGTTTCGCCCTGCTCTGCTGCTTCCAGCGCGTGCGGCTCGGGGCCGACGTCGAAGCCACAGTTCGAGGGCTGCAAGGCCGCCACAGCCACGCCGCGTTCGACCAGCAGCGGCGCCCAGGTGCCGTCAGAGCCCAGCCGCGCCCAGCTTCCGCCGCCCAGGGCCAGCACCACGGCATCGGCCTGCACCTGCACCGGGCCGGCCAGCGTTGAAAAACTTAAAGCGCCACCCTCCATCCAGCCCAGCCAGCGGTGCCGCATGAAAAAAGACACCCCGGCGCCGCGCAGGCGATGCAGCCAGGCGCGCAGCAGCGGCGCGGCTTTCATGTCCTTGGGAAACACGCGGCCAGAGCTGCCGACAAAGGTCTCCACACCCAGACCCTGGGCCCATGCACGCAATTCAGCGGGGCCGAAGGCAGCCAGCAACGGCTGCAGTTGCGCGCTGCGCTCGCCGTAGCGGCTGAGGAAGGGCTCGGCAGCCTCGGCATGCGTGAGGTTCAGCCCACCCTTGCCTGCCAGCAGGAATTTGCGCCCCACCGAAGGCATGGCGTCGTAGAGTTCGACTTTCAGCGCGGGACCGACAGTTGCCAGCATCTCGGCGGCCATCAGGCCGGCGGGGCCGCCACCGATGACGGCAACGCGCAGCGTGTGTGACGGGTTTGGAGCAGAAGTTGAATGAGTCAAGGAAAGGTCCGTCTGCACAAAATTGCGAAAGTGGCGAAGTGGCGAATTGGAAAAGCTCAGGAAGCGGGGTTGGGCCGGCAGGCCCATCCGCTCTCATTTTTATAGCTGGTAACGCCCGCTGTTTAAGGGCTAGAAGGCAAAAAGCTTCGAAGAAAGTGTGCAAGCCTGCCTCGGGCGGGTTTGCACATGCCCTGATTATTGCAGCTACATGGGTGGAGCAAACCCGTTGCGGCCGACGATCATGCGAAGCGCTGTCGGCTTGCCGTCCCTCACCTGGGCGGTGATCATCACCCTGGCGCCAGGCACCACGAGTGCGTTTTCATCTTCCTTACCGGGCTTGAAGGTCACCACCGGTGCGGTCGGCGGCACGATGATTGTCTTTTCCCCGTCTTTGTACCGCAGTACCAGCTTCTGGCCACCCGGCACGCTGGCAGGCGCGGCCACCAGATCAGCCACCGTGGCATTGGTCATGGTGCTTTGCGGCTGCAGGTCCCAAGGGTAATGGCCCTCACCCGTGCCGCGGGCGGCTTCGGGGAACACCAACACCTCCAGCGCCAGCTGGGTGCCGTCAGCCTGCGGCATGGCCGCTGTGCCGACGTAACTGCCGGGCTTGATATCGGCCAGCTTGAGCGGCAACACCTCGGACACCGCCATATCGGCCGGCCGTACCAGCGTGATCACTTCGCCGCTGCGCTCCCTCACTGTGATGCTTGCGGGCTCGACTTTTTCAATCGTGCCGCGCACGCGAACGGTGGGGTTGGCCGGCGCGGGCGTTTGCGCCCATGCCAGGGGCAAGACAGCCAGAAAGGCCAGCGAGGCAGCAAGTTGCTTGAACATGGAAATGTCTCCTTGATTGAGGTCAGCGGGTGTCTTCGGGCGTGTGAGATCAGTTCAGCTCGACCACAGTTCCCCGCCCTGTCAGGAAAGCCGCTTTCACCGGCGCGCCGGGGTAGATCAGTTGCACTGCCGCACGGTAGGCCTGGAGTTGCTCCACCAGCGCGGGTTGCAGCTCCGGCGCTACGGCCGATTTGTAGTCGAGTACCCACCAGTGGCCTTCGTGGCCGGTGTCCTTGCGCTGCACGAGACGGTCCAACCGCAGAGCCTGGCCGGCATAAACCAGATCGACCTCGTTGCTCTGCCAGGCCACAGACTCCGGGCTCCAGGCCCAGGCGCCCTCGCCCGCCAGGATGCGCCTGGCCAGCGCAGCAGCCTCGGCCGCCTGCGCTGGGCTCAGGCGAAACTCGCGCGCCGCCGCCGTGACCTGCGGCGCCGACAAGGCACCGCCCCACTCCAGCAGGCGGTGCATGGCCTTGCCGATGCGCGCCTTCAGCGAATCTTCATCCACCCGCTCCACGGCAGGCACAGCGGGCGCCAGGGCTTCGGGCAAGGCCGGCAACTCGGGCAGGTAAAAAATGCCGGTGTCCACCAGGTCCGGCCGCGCCGCGGCGGATTCGTCGGCCACCGGCGCGGGCAGCTCGCCCACCAGTGCGTACAGGCGCTGCCACCAGCTTTCGGTGGTCACGCGGTGCGGCTCGATGGAAGAGATCACCAGCGTATGGCGGGCGCGTGTCAGCGCCACATACAGGGCGTTGAGTTCTTCGCGCTTGCGCGCGGCCTGCTCACTGGCCAGCGTCTCGGCAGCGCAGGCCGGCGGCCGGCTTTCGCTAACCAGAAAGACGAACTTGCGCGGCTCGGTCGCCTCGCCGGGCCAGTCGACCAGCACGCCCATGCTGTCGGCGTTGCGCTCCACCGTGTCGGTATCCAGCAGCAGCACGGCTTCGGCCTCCAAGCCCTTGGCCCCGTGAATCGTCAGCAGCCGGACGGCCTCGCTACTGACCGCTGCCGGCGCCTGCGTGCCCCCAGCCTTGAGCGCGCGCACAAAACCGTAAGGCGTGGCGTAACGCCCGCCGTCCAGCGCCAGCGACACACCGAGCAACGCGCGCAAATTGGCAAGCACCGCGCTGCGCTGCGCCGCCGGGGCGGCCGCGCCAAAGCGTGCCAGCACGTCGCCGTCGTCATAAATACCCTGCAGCGCATCGTGCGGCGGCAGGCGGTCCAGCCAGCGCTTCCATTTGGCAAAAACAGCCCCCAGCCCTTTCAGGCCGGGCGCAAGCAGCTCCTCTTTTTGTAGCAATCTGTACCACGGTAGGTGGTGCTCGCGCTGCAGCAGGGCCAGTTGCACCAGGCTTTCGTCGGCCAAGCCAAACAGCGGCGAGCGCAGTGCCCGCGCCAAAGAAAGGTCATGCTGCGGTGACACCAGCACGTCAAGCAGGGCCACGATGTCCAGCACTTCGCAGCAGTCGATCAGCTCCGTTTTCTCACCCACCTGCGCAGGGATATGCAGTGCGCGCAGCTCGTCTTGCAGCGGCAGCAGACCAGCGCGTTTGCGCGAGAGCACCATCACATCCTGCGGCCGCAAGCCGGCGGCGATTTGTTCGGATATCCACGCTGCGGCCTGCCGGGCTTCGCGCGTGCGCAGGGTTTCTTCGGGCAGCTCGCGCGGCATGGTCAGACTGTCACGCCAGCCTGCGGCCAGCGGCGAAGCTTCTTCTTCGTCCTTGTTGCGCGCAATGGGCGGCAGGCGGCCGACAGCGCCGGCCAGGCCCGAGGCCGTGGTGTGCTCGCGAAAGCCGTCATAGCCGTCGGCCTCACGCGCGGTGGCCATAGCCGAGTTGACGGTGTCGATCACCGCTTCGGCGTTGCGGCGCGTGTGGTCGCAGCTGAGCAAATCGCCGCCCAGGCCGTGCACCACAAAAGCCTGCGCGGCGCGAAACACCTGCGGCTCGGCACGGCGGAAGCGGTAAATGCTTTGTTTGGGGTCACCCACCAGGAACACGCTGGGCGCCGTACCCGCACCCGAATAGCCGATGAGCCAGGCATACAGCGCCTGCCACTGCAGCGGATTGGTATCCTGGAACTCGTCGATCATCAGGTGGCGGATGCGCGCGTCCAGCCGCTCCTGCACCCAGCCCGACAACACGGGGTCGGCCAGCATCAGCAGTGCCGCACGCTCGACATCGTTCATGTCGACCCAGCCGCAGTCACGCTTCAAGGCGGTGAACTGGGCGATCAGCACGCGTGTGAGCCGCGCCATGCGTTGCTGGTACAGCCAGGCGTCGTGCTGCTGGCGCGCCGCCACCACGCGCAGCACCAGGTCCTGGGCAATGCGCACCTGCTCAATGCCGACGATTTTTTCGCCGAACTTGCGCGGCGTGCCTTTTTCGGTCAGCAGGGCCGCGATGGCCGCCGGGAAGTCGCCGGCCGTCAACGCCTGTTCGAGCTCCACGCCCTTGGCTGAGAAAGTCGGCGCGCTGGCGCGGCCCAGCGCCAGGGCGGCGTCCCTCAGCGTTTGCCTGTGAAAGCGGTTGGTGCTGAGAAGCTCTTCCGGTTCATCAAGGCCGCCAAATTCGGTGAACTGCGCGCTGAAGGCTTGCACCGAGGTGTCGATCACGCCTTTTTCATCGGCCAGCGTGAACTCGGTGCGCTTGTCGAGCGCCGCCTGCAAGGCCTTTTCGGCCTGAAAACGGCCATACGCCAGCACCACCGCTTCAAAGTCCGCCTTGAGCGAGGCATCAACCGAAACCGCCGCATAAAACCGCCGCCACACCAGCGCGCGGGCCGGCGCGTCGTCTTCCAGCAGCTCGTAGTTCACCGGCAGCTCCAGGCGCTGGAGCACCGCCACTGGCGCGCTGCGCAGCAAGGCCGCAAACCAGCTGTGGAAGGTGCGGATCTGCACCGAGCGGCCGCTGGCCAAAATGGAGCGGTATAAATTTGATAGCTGCTCGCGCACGGCCTGTGCGGACTTCAGACCTTTTTGGCTTGCAAAATCGACGCTGACGCCGCGCATTTCGAGTTCGCGCTGCAGGGTCTCGTCGTCGGCATGGGCAAAGGCCTTGAGCCAGTCGTCCAGCCGCTCGCGCATTTCGCCGGCAGCTTTTTTAGTGAACGTGATGGCCAGGATCTCATGCGGCAAGACCTGCTGCCCCGGCACGGCCGTGGCCCCGTCAAGCAAGGCCCGCACAATGCGCGACACCAGCATCCAGGTTTTGCCCGCGCCAGCGCAGGCCTCCACCGCCACGCTGCGCCGCGGGTCACAGGCAATGGCGTAAAACGCATCGGCCGAAACCGGCTCGCCGTTGCATTCGTAGGCTGCGGTGTGGGCGATCAATCTGTTGACCGGTGGGTTCATGCGCCCTCCTCCCCGGCCGTGGCTTGTTCGCCCAGACTCCAGAAGTCCTTTCTGCAGAGACCTCGGGCGGCGCAGTAGTCACAAGCCTTGCCTTCACCCAGCGCCGGCAGTTTGGCTCCGCGGTCGATACGCGCCATGTCGGTCACGATGCTGTCGATCAGTTCGTCGCGCAGGCCGACGATGTCGGGCTGCTCGTAGGTTTTGGTGGGCTCTTTTTCGCCCAGGTTGACATACGCCGCGCCCAGCGTGTCGTCGCTCATCAGCGCGGCATAAAACGCCAGTTGCGTGTCTTCCTGGCCGTTCTTGATGCGCTCGGCCGTGGTGGTGCGCGGCTCGGCCTTGTAGTCGATCACCAGGGCGTGCCCGTCGGGCTGGCGGTCGATGCGGTCCAGCTTGCCGAGCAGCGTGAGCGTGCCGACGGGCACTTCGCGCCAGACTTCGGCTTCGTCAAATACCGCGCCGGTGGCTTCATGGTCGGCCAGCCATTTCAGGTAGCCCTCGCGCACGCCGGGCCAGGCCGCGGCAAAGGGCAAAAACTCGCTGTCGCTGAGCGCCAGCTCCTGCGTGGCACGCTCGGCCGCCGTATTGATCATCGCTATTCGCGCTGTTGCATCGGGCGTTGGCGCCGCCTTGAGCGCTTCGTGGAAGTACCGCAGCAGGCTGTGCAGCCAATTGCCAAAGTCGCGCTTGCCCAGTTCGCTTTCGAGCTCTTCGGGCTCCTGCAGCCGGAGCTGGCGCAGCGCAAAAAAGCGGTAGGGGCAACGCCGCAGGTCTTCATAGGCGCTGGCCGAAAGCCGGTTGACAGGCAAGGCCTCGCCGGTTGGAAAGGGATGCGGCGTGGGCTGCGTGGCCACGGCTCGCAGGCTGCGCGGGTCGGTGGCCATGCCGGGTGCGGCCTCCTCGCCCTGGTCATGATTCTGGTCCAGCAGCAGTTCCTGCACGAAGCCGCTGGGAATCAGGTGTTCGCCGGATTCACTGGTGCGCCAGAGCACATCGAGATGCGGCATTTGCAAAGCGTATTGCCAGGCCTGGCGTTGGGCGGCGGCGAGCGTTTCCCGCGACGGCAGGCCGAGCAGCTCACGCTGGCCTGGCGTCCAGGGGCCGGCAGGCTCCGGCGACACCGGCAGGCGGATTTCATCGCAACCGGGCAGCACCACGGCCTGCATGGGACGGCCGAGCAGTTGCGCCAGGGGCAGGATCACCACCTGCTCCGCAGGGGGATGCAGCGGGGAAAACTTGCCGCCTTCGAGTGCCTGGTTGGCCCACTGCGTGAAGTCATGCTGCCGCATCACCGGCGTTGCCTCGAATTCGGTCTCGGCGCCTTCGTGCAGGCGCAGCACGTCCAGCACGGTCTGCCCGGCCTCGTCCTGCGCCAGCGCGTCCCACTGTCCGGCCGATTGCAGAAGGCTGCGCAGGTCGCGCAGCCACATCGCCAGCGGACGGGCACGGCCGAATGGGCTGCGCAATGCGTTCACTTCTCGCGCTAGGGGGCCCGTGGCCGCAAATGCGGGCGGCAAAATATCTTCTTCCGGAAAGTCCGGCAGGTCGCGCCAGGCGCGCACGCCGGTCTTGCGCAGTTCGGTTTCGGCAGCGGTGACCAGGGCGGCATCAAACGCCGGTGCGTTTTTCAGCCAGTCCAGCACAGCATCCGTCGATGCGTCCCAGGGCATGGCGCGCAGCAGGGTCATCAGGCTGGCGGCCGCGCGCGTGGTCGAAAGCTTCCAGCCGGTTTCATCGCGCATGGCAACACCGCGCTCGGCCAGCATGGCGCCGACACGGCGCGTGAGCTGCCGGTCCTGCGCAATCAACGCGACCGGGCTGCGGCCTTGCGCCAGGTGCGCCAGCACGCAGGCAGCGGCGCGGCCGGCTTCGTCTTCGGCGTCCTGTGCGATGTGCAGCGCAGGCGGCGCCGAGGGTCCGTCCAGCTTCAGGCTCAGGGGGATGGACACCGACCGGTCGCCGAAGTGCGCCTTGAGGGCTTCGGTGAGCGGGTCAGCCTGAAAGCCCTCCAGCACGGCAAACAACTGGGGCTTGGCCTGGAAAAGACGGTCGGTGGGATAAGTTGAAGCCGCAGCCCATGCCAGCGCAATGCGCCCCACGGCAGCTTCGAGTGCCAGCACCGGCGAATCCAGACCAGCTGCCAGCGTCAGCGCCAGCTGTTCACTCCAGGCCCAGCGCCCGGCCGGCACGACGGCAGCGGCAACACCGGCCAGGCTCCAGGTCGCTTCGACCAGCCGGCCGGCCAGCGCATCTTGCTGCGCCCCCAGCCCCGCGCGCCCCAGCAGCGAAGCGGCCGTCAGCATGTCCACCGCCATATCCATGCGCAAGTCATCGCCTGAAGGGACATGCAGGCCCAGCGTACCGCCCAGGCCGCTGGCCCAGTTCATGGTGGTTTCAAAGCGGGGAACAAAGAAAGTCTCGCCCGCCTGCACGGCCCAGGCGCGCCGCCCCTGTTGGATCAATTGGGCATAAGGCAGCAGCACCACCGCCTCGGCGGGATGGACACTGCGCGCCTGCACCACCGCGGCCAGCTGGCCGATGGCCTGCTGCCAGCACAAGGCGTCTGGCGTAAGCAATGCGGCGTCAACGGTCAAGGCGGGCGACATGGAGGAATTTGGGAAAGGCTGTTCGCAAAAAGGAATGTGCAAAGTCCGTGAAAACGAAAGGGGCGCGGTGGCCGAAAGCCGCAAATTGAATAATCGCTATCAGAGCCATAGCCCCTGCGCGCCCGACCCGTCCACTTGCTTTCTGCCACAATGACTGCAACTTCAGCCTTACCGTATCGTAACCATCCTAACCAGACAAAGGAGCCGCCATGGCGAGCGAACTGATCAAACATACCACTGATGCCACCTTCGAAGCCGACGTGTTGCAAGCCTCCAAACCGGTGCTGGTGGACTACTGGGCCGAGTGGTGCGGTCCGTGCAAGATGATTGCGCCGATTCTGGACGAAGTGGCCACCGGTTACGACGGCCGTCTGCAGATCGCCAAGATGAATGTGGACGAAAACCGCGACATCCCCGCCAAGTTCGGCATCCGCGGCATCCCCACCTTGATGCTGTTCAAGGACGGGCAGCTGGCCGCCACGAAGGTTGGCGCCATGAGCAAGGCCCAGCTGACCGCTTTCATCGACCAGCAACTGGCCTGACACGGCCATGCCTGCAGCCGCGAAGAACCCTGTCCCTGTACAGGTTTTTCGTGCGCCGTTTCGCCTGAAGTGAACCGGACAGCCCTGTGCCCAGGCCCCTGCCGGATCGCATAAACCCCCAGAATTTCCTGTCATAATGGCCTTGTTCGCTGACTGGCTGCTGCCGGTTGGTTCGAGTTCCCGGTTTGTGAAGCCCTTCTAGCTTCCATTCAAACCTCCCCCGTTTTTAAATGACTCCGCGAGGAGTTCACTTCACGCAAGGTTTCCCCATGCATTTAAACGAACTCAAGGCACTGCACGTGTCTGAAGTCCTCAAGCAGGCCGAGGAGCTTGAGATTGAAAACACCGGCCGCATGCGCAAGCAGGAGCTGATGTTCGCGATCATCAAGAAGCGCTCCAAAACCGGGGAAACCATCGTGGCGGACGGCGTGCTGGAAGTGCTGCCCGACGGCTTCGGCTTTTTGCGGGCACCGGACTCCAGCTACACCGCGTCCACCGACGACATCTACATCAGCCCGAGCCAGATCCGCCGCTTCAACCTGCACACCGGCGACATGATCGAAGGCGAAGTACGCACCCCCAAAGACGGCGAGCGCTACTTTGCACTGAACAAGCTCGACAAGGTCAATGACGGCGCGCCCGAGGCGAACAAACACAAGGTGATGTTCGAGAACCTGACGCCGCTGTTTCCCCGCGAGCAGTTCAAGCTCGAACGCGACATCAAGGCCGAAGAAAACCTGACCAGCCGCATCATCGACATCATTGCCCCCATCGGCAAAGGCCAGCGCGCGCTGCTGGTCGCGCCGCCCAAATCCGGCAAGACCGTGATGATGCAGAACATCGCCCATGCCATCACCGCCAACTACCCCGAAGTGGTCATGATGGTGCTGCTGGTTGACGAGCGCCCCGAAGAAGTGACGGAAATGCAGCGCAGCGTGCGCGGCGAGGTGATCTCCTCCACTTTCGACGAACCCGCCGCGCGCCACGTGCACGTCGCTGAAATGGTCATCGAGCGCGCCAAGCGCCTGGTTGAACTCGGCAAGGACGTGGTGATCCTGCTGGACTCCATCACCCGCCTGGCCCGCGCCTACAACAATGTGCTGCCCTCTTCCGGCAAGGTGCTGACAGGTGGCGTGGATGCAAATGCATTGCAGCGCCCCAAGCGTTTTTTCGGCGCAGCGCGCAAGATCGAGGAAGGCGGCAGCCTGACCATCATCGGCACCGCGCTGGTCGATACCGGCAGCCGCATGGACGAGGTGATCTTTGAAGAGTTCAAGGGTACCGGCAACTGCGAAATCCACCTGGACCGCCGCCTGTACGAAAAACGCGTGTTCCCGGCCATCCACCTGAACCGTAGCGGCACCCGCAAGGAAGAACTGCTGCTGGCACCGGAAATCCTGCAAAAATCGCGGATTTTGCGCCAATTCATGTACAACATGGACGAAATCGAGTCCATGGAGCTGATGCTCAAGAACATGAAAGCGACCAAAAACAACCATGAGTTCTTCGACATGATGAGGCGCGGCGGCTGACGCCGCCACGCCAAATATGGCCCCCACGGTTGCTCGCTTCGCGTAGCGCCCTTCCCCCCGAGGGGGCAGCTGCGCCTGCGGACCGGCAAAGCCGGATCCGCGGCCCTGGCTGGCAAATACGTCCCACGGAGCGCAAAGCACGCTATAATGCGAGGCTTCACGGAAAGTGCTCGAAACTGGTTTGAGTGGCTCCCGAAACGAACAAGGAAAGATCATGAAAGAAGGCATTCACCCCAATTACCGCGAAGTTTGTTTCCTGGACATGTCCAACAACTTCAAGTTTGTGACCCGCTCCTGCGCAAACACCAAAGAAATGGTGAAGATGGAAGACGGTCGCGAACTGCCCCTGTACAAGCTTGATACTTCCAGCGAGTCGCATCCCTTCTACACCGGCACACAGAAATCCGTGGACAACATGGGCGGCCGCGTCGAGAAATTCCGCAACCGTTTTGGCAAGACACCTGCCAAGGACGCTGCTGCACCTGCTGCCGAGTAAGCTTCCAAGCTTCTTCCAGCCATAAAAAAAGCAGCCTGACATTCAGGCTGCTTTTTTTTGCCCCAAAATCGGGCCTTCCGCCCAGCTTGACCTCCCTTGAACAAACCATCCCCAGCCATCATTGCCCAGTCTGCAGTCCGCCGGTTGCCACGGCTCGCGCTGCTGCTGTTCTGCGTGGCTTATGTATTACCCGGTTTTCTAGGCCGCGGCCCCTGGAAAAATGCCGATATCGCGGCCTTCGGCACCATGCAGGCCCTGGCCTCGGGCGCGACCAACTGGCTGCACCCGCAACTGCTGGGGCAAGCCGGCGAATTTGAAGCACTGCTGCCTTATTGGTTAGGCGCGCTGGCCATCAAGGCCATGCCTTTTCTCGATCCTGCTTTCGCGGCGCGCATCCCTTTCGTCCTGCTGCTGGCGCTGACCCTGCTAACCACCTGGTATGCGGTCTATTACCTGGCGCGCAGCCCGCAAGCCCAGCCCGTGGCTTTTGCCTTTGGCGGGGAAGCCAGTCCGGTCGACTACGCCCGCGCCATTGCGGACGCCGCCCTGCTGGCCTTGATCGCCAGTCTGGGGCTGGCCCAGCTTTCGCATGAAACCACACCTGCGCTGGCGCAGCTTGGCTTCATGGCACTGGTTTTTTATGCGGTGGCCGCCAGTGCCTACCGGAACGCCTGGAAAGTGATGGGGCCTGCACTGGGCCTTGCAACCGGACTGGCCGGACTGGCCCTGAGCGGCGCGCCTGCCGTGGCTACCTTGCTGGGTGCGGGCAGCACGCTGGTGGCGCTTGGCAGCACGCGACACAGCCAAGGCGAAAAAGACACGGCCCATGTCTGGCGCTGGGTGCTCCTGACAGGAACACTGACCCTGGCCGTGGCGGGCCTGGCCCATGCGCTGGACCTGTGGCGCTGGCGCATCGAGATCCCCGGCCTGGAAACCCCGGCGGACCGCAAGGAGTGGCGCAGCGTGGCACGCCTGCTGATCTGGTTCACCTGGCCCACCTGGCCGCTGGCCGCCTGGACCCTGTGGCGCTGGCGTCGACAGCTGACGAGCCGGCACGTCGCGCTGCCCTTGTGGTTTGCGCTGGTGGCACTGGCTGCCACGGTGACCACCACCGCCTCGGACCGCAGCCTGCTGCTGAGCCTGCCGCCGCTGGCCGCCCTCGCCGCTTTTGCCCTGCCCACCCTCAAACGCAGCGTGGCCTCGCTGATCGACTGGTTCACGCTGCTGTTTTTCACCGGTTGCGCCATCATCATCTGGGTGATCTGGATCGCCATGCAGACCGGCATGCCCAGGCAGCCGGCGGCCAATGTGGCCAAGCTGGCACCCGGGTTCGAGCCCAGTTTTTCATGGCTGGCCTTTCTGGCCGCGGCGCTGGCCACTCTGGCCTGGGCCTGGCTGGTCAAGTGGCGCGCTGGCCGCCAGCGTGCGGCGGTCTGGAAATCCATGGTGCTGCCGGCCGGCGGTGCCACGCTGTGCTGGCTGCTGCTGATGACGCTGTGGTTGCCCCTGCTGGACTACGCACGCAGCTACGCGCCCTTGTCGCGGCAGGTGGCAGCCCGGGTAGACACCGAGGCCTGTGTCGAAGTTTTTGGCCTGAACAGCGCCCAGGCGGCCGCCTTCCAGTACCACGGGCATCTGAACTTGCGCCAGGCCGGTGCCAGGGCGGCGTGCCCCTACCTGGTGGTGGATGCCGACGCGCAAGACAGGCTCAGCAGCACCGTCGATATGCCCGAGTGGGCATTCCTGGCCACCGTGCGCCGGCCAACCGACAAGACCGAAAATGTGCTGCTGTTCAAACGCGTCAGCCGGCCGTGAGCGGCCGCGCCTGACTTCTTCCCATCCCGCCTTCCTGGACGCCGCTTGCCCGCCGGCGAACGGACTCTGCCTGATTTCCAGCGCTTCATATGCCAAAACTCATCGTACGAAACACCACAGTCCACGACATCGAGGCGCTGGTGCGCCTGCAGCGCGAGGTTTATCCCAGCATCCCGGCATGGCAATACGACCGTGTGGCACATCAGATCGAGCTGTTCCCCGAGGGCCAGTTTGTCGCCTTCTACGACGACAAGCTGGTCGGCTGCGCCAGTTCGCTGGTGATCCAGTGGGACGAATGGTCGGAGCCCCATACCTGGGACGAAATCACCGCCAAGGGAACGTTTGACACCCACGATACCGCGGGTTACACGCTGTATGGTGCCGAGGTATTTGTCGCGCCACTGCTGCGCGGAAAACGCCTGGGTCACGCGCTGTATGAAGCCCGGCGGCGAGTCTGCAAGACCTTGAACCTGCGCCGCGTCATTGCCTGCGGCCGCCTGCCGGGCTACCACAAGGTCGCTGACCAGATGCCGGTGGACCTGTACGCGCGCAAGGTTCTGTGGGGAGACATCACAGACCCGGTGCTGAGTTTTCAGCTGCGCGAGGGATTCAGGTACTGTGGCATCATGAAAAACTACCTGGCCGATGACCAGGAATCGAGGGGTTATGCGTCGCTGATCGTCTGGCTCAATCCGGACTACGACGCCTCCAGACCTTCTGGCCTGCAACTGGCGCAAGGCGCTACAAAGGACTTGCCACGATGACCGCCACCAGCCCCCCGACCGGCATTCACGAACCCAAGCTCATCACGGTGCGAATTGCAGCGGTACAGTACCTGCTGCGCTCCATCCATGACTGGAACGGCTTTGAAAACCAGGTTCGTTTTGTCATGAAGGCCGCGGGCGACTACAAACCCCAGTTTGTCCTGCTGCCTGAGATCTTCACCACGCAACTGCTTTCGTTCATGGATACCAGCGACCTGCGCCAGGCCGTGCGCAATATGAACGACTACACCACGCGTTACATCGACCTGTTCCAGGAGCTCGCGGCGCAGTGGAAGGTGCACGTGATCGGCGGCAGCCACCCAACCATACGCGACGGCGAGTTGCTGAACACGGCCTATCTTTTCACGCCTGAGGGAAAGGTGTTCACCCAGGACAAGATCCATCTGACGCGCTGGGAGAAAGAAAAATGGAAAGGCGACCCGGGCCACCACCTGCGCGTATTCGACACACCGCATGGACGGATCTCCATCCTGATCTGCTACGACATCGAATTTCCCGAGCTCAGCCGCAAGGTCTGTGAAATGGGTGCCGACATTATTTTTGTACCTTCATGCACCGATGATCGCCAGGGCTTCCTGCGCGTGCGTTATTGCTGCCATGCCCGGGCCATTGAAAACCAGGTTTACGTGGCAGTTACCGGCACCGTGGGCAACCTCCCGGTTGAAGGGCTGGGCCTGCACTATGGCCAGGCGGCCATCATCACCCCGTCGGACTTCCCGTTTGCGCGTGATGGCATTGCCGCGGAAGGCGTGCCCAACATGGAGCAAATCGTCATCGCCGACGTCGACCTTGGCAAGCTGGTCATGAACCGCGTTGCCGGCACTACCATTCCGCTGTACGACAAGCGCGTTGATGTTTACAGCAACGACGTGGAAATCGTGGCCACTGCCTGAAGCTGGCGCACCCTGGCGGCAGGGAAAACCATAGAAAACCGGGAGCCCTGGCCTGGCTGGCTTTCGATGTGCAGCTCGGCACCATGGCGCTGGGCGACGTGTTTGACAATCGCCAGGCCGAGGCCGGTACCGCCGGTCTCGCGTGAGCGGCTGCTGTCAACGCGGTAGAAGCGTTCGGTCAGGCGGGGAATATGCTCCGGCGCAATGCCCGGCCCGGAATCTCTCACGGAAAACTCGGCACGGCTGTCGGCCAGCCGCTCCCACCTGACCTCAATGCGGCCACCTGTAAGCGTGTAGCGGATGGCATTGTTCAGCAGGTTGGACATGGCGCTGAGCAACTCTGCCTGTGAGCCGGCAATCTCCGCATCTTCTGCCTCCTCGACCAGGAGGTCATGTTTTTTCTCGCCCTGCCCGGTGAGCAAGGCCGACAAGGCGCGCCCCTCCTGTTCGCAAAGCGCCAGCAGTGCACGCACGGACACCCATTCCTTGCCCCCCGGCGGCGGGCTACCCTCCAGCCGGGACAGGGTCAACAGGTCATTGACCAGTGTCTGCATGCGGCCAGCCTGAGTGGCCATCAGGCTGAGGTAGCGGGCGCGCTCTTCTTCATTGAGTGGCAGGGTCTGCAGCGTCTCCACAAACCCCGTTAGCACGGTCAGTGGCGTGCGGATTTCGTGCGACACATTGGCCACGAAATCCCGCCGCATGGCTTCAGCCTGCTCCAGCGCGGTAACGTCGCGCGAGAGCAGCAGCTTGCGCCCTTCGCCATAACGATGCAGATGCACGGCCAGTCTGACCGGTCGGCTCGCTTTGCTGCGGGGGCCGAGGATGACGATTTCATGCAGGTAGTCCTCGCCTGCGAGGTAGCCCGCGAAAATCGGGTCGCGCAAAAGGTTGCCAATATGCTGCATCACGTCCTTCTTCGGATCAAATCCGAAATGGACTGCAGCGGTTTCGTTGCACCATTCGATGCGGTGGTTTCCATCGAGCAGGATCACCCCGTTCGGCGAAGCCTGGATGGCTGCGAGGAATTCCTGCAGACGGGCTTCGCTGTCAGCGGCTTTCCGCTCTCTGGACTTCAGCAGACGCCAGGCCCGGTCAGCCACTTCCCCCCACAGGCCATCGACCTTCGCGGGAGTCTCGGTCTCGCCGCGTTTGAGCCAGAGTAGAAACTTGGCGCCGCGCCGGAGGTCGATCAGCACCCACAGCAAGCTGGCCGCCAGCAACCCCAGGATGGCGCCCTGCGAAGGGCTGCTGCCGCGAAGCAGAAACCGGCCCAACAGGGCACCGGCCAACTGGAACAGGAAAAAACGGAAAAGGCGCCACGTCATGCGCGAATTGTGGAGGAAAAACCCTCCATCACTGCGGCCGGGGATGGGCCGTCAGGCGATAACCCGTACCACGCACAGTTTCCACCAGGGACCCGGCGGGCCCCAGGGCTTCGCGCAAGCGCTTGACATGAACATCCACCGTCCGCTCCTCAATGAACACATGGTCGCCCCAGACCTTGTCGAGCAGCTGGCCCCGGCTGTGCACGCGCTCCACATGTTTCATCAGGTAGTGCAGCAGCTTGAACTCTGTCGGGCCGAGCTTGAGCTCCTGGTTCTGGAATGAGATGCGATGGGTAGCCGCATCGAGCACTAGTGCGCCGACGGCCACGCTGTCATTCACCGTCTCGGGCGCCCGGCGCCTGAGCACGGCCCGAATTCGCGCCAGCAGTTCCTGAGTGGAAAAAGGCTTGGTGATGTAGTCGTCTGCGCCGGCGTCGAGGCCGGCGATCTTGTCAGGTTCATCCCCCCTGGCGGTGATCATCAGGATGGGAACCGCCTTGGTGCGCGCATCGGCACGCCATTTCTTGGCCAGTTGCAAACCACTGTGGGCTGGCAGCATCCAGTCCAGCAGGATGACATCCGGCAACACGGCATCGAGCTCGCGCTGCGCGGCATCACCGTCGGCGGCCCAGATGGGCTGGAAACCGTTGTGCCGCAGGTTAACGGCCACCAACTCGGCAATCGAGGGTTCATCTTCCACCACCAGAACGCGGGGTACTGTCTTCATAGGTTTCTATCCAGGGTCAGCGGACCACGGACTCGATCGCCTCCATGGAGGTGTGGCGTACGTCCGCGCCCTTGACCACGTAAATGATGAACTCGGCGATATTTTTGGCATGGTCGCCGATGCGCTCTATGGCCTTGGCCACGAACAGCAGGTCCAGGCTGGACGAAATCGTGCGGGGATCTTCCATCATGTAGGTGATCAGTTTTCGCACGAATCCGTCGAACTCCTTATCGATGGCGTCGTCCTCCTTGAGAATAGACACGGCCACGTTCACATCGAGCCTGGCGAATGCATCGAGCGCCTTGCGCAGCAGCCCCGATGCCAGGTCAGCAGCGATGCGCAGCTCGGAAGATGGCAAGGTGCGGGCGGCTCCACTGTTGATGATGGACCTCACCATGCGCGCTATTTTTTCCGCCTCGTCGCCTGCGCGTTCCAGGTTGGCCGTGGTTTTGGAAATGGCGATCAGCAGGCGCAGGTCGCGAGCCGTGGGCTGGCGGCGCGCAATGATGGAGGAAAGCTCCTTGTCAATGTCCACTTCCATGGCGTTGACACGGGGCTCCATGTCGGTGACCTCGGCAGCAGCTTCGGCGCTGAACTGGGCGAGCGCATAGACGGCGTTACGGATCTGGGATTCCACCAGCCCGCCCATTTCCATGACCCGGGTGGAGACGCTGGTCAGTTCGCTGTCGAACTGGCTGGACAAATGTTTGTCACTCATGATCAACCAAACCTTCCTGTGATGTAGTCTTCTGTTTCCTGCCGCTTGGGCTTGAGGAATATCTGATCGGTCGAGCCGAATTCGATCAGCTCGCCCAGGTACATGTAGGCGGTGTAGTCACTGCAGCGCGCGGCCTGCTGCATGTTGTGTGTGACGATGGCAATGGTGTAATCCCGCTTGAGCTCATGCACCAGTTCCTCCACCTTGCCAGTGGAGATCGGGTCCAGCGCGGAGGTGGGCTCATCGAGCAACAGCACGGAAGGCTTGACGGCCACGCTGCGTGCAATGCAAAGACGCTGTTGCTGGCCTCCTGAGAGCGAGAGGCCACTCTGGCTCAGCTTGTCCTTAACTTCGTTCCAAAGTGCGGCCTTGGACAAGGCCCACTCCACGCGATCGTCCATCTCGCCCTTGCTCAGATTTTCATACAGCTTCACACCAAAGGCGATGTTGTCGTAGATCGACATCGGAAACGGCGTGGGCTTCTGGAACACCATGCCGATGCGCGCGCGCAAGAGATTGATGTCCTGCTTGGCATCCAGAATGTTCTGGCCGTAGAAATTGATCTGGCCTTCGGCGCGCTGGCCGGGGTAAAGGCTGTACATGCGATTGAGCGTGCGCAGCAATGTGGACTTGCCACAACCCGACGGTCCAATGAACGCGGTGACCTTGCGTTCCTCGATGTTCATGTTGACATTCTTCAGGCCCTGAAACTTGCCATAGAAGAAGTACAGGTTGCGCAGCTCAAGGGCATTTTTGGCCTGAGCGGCAGTGTCGGTAGCGATATCGGGCATGGTCTGTTCCAAGTCTTGAAAAGGCAAGGTTTGAATAAATGGAAGGCTCTTCAACCCGGCGCCTTTTCGCGCAGGAACACACGAGCGACAACGTTGAGGATCAGCACCGACAGGGTGATGAGCAGTGCCCCACCCCACGCCAGACGGATCCAGTTGTCGTAAGGGCTGAGCGCAAATTGAAAGATCACGACCGGCAGGTTGGCCATGGGTGAGCCCATATTGGTACTGAAAAACTGGTTGTTGAGCGCAGTGAACAGGAGCGGCGCCGTCTCCCCGCTGATGCGGGCGACAGCCAGCAGCAGCCCGGTCAGCACACCGCTTCTGGCAGCGCGCAAGGTCACCAGGGTCGCCACCTTCCAGCGCGGCGCGCCAAGGGCAAAGGCCGCTTCACGCAAGCTGCCCGGCACCAGGCGCAACATGTTTTCGGTGGTGCGCACCACCACGGGCACGGCAATCAGCGACAAAGCCAGGCTGCCGGCCCAACCCGAAAAGTTGCCCACGGTGGCCACGGCGATGGCATACACAAAGAGACCCAGCACGATGGAAGGCGCCGACAGCATGATGTCCGTGACGAAGCGCGTCAGCTCAGCCGTTTTGCTCTGGTCCCCATACTCTGCAAGATACACGCCGGCAAGCACGCCGATGGGCGTGGAAACCAGCACCGAAAAGCCCACCATCATCAGGCTTCCCACGATGGCATTGGCCAGACCGCCGCCGTCGTTACCAGGAGCCGGCGTGGACTGGGTAAACATGTTCCAGTCAAGCGCGGCAAAACCCTTGGCAAACAGCACGCTCAGAATCCAGAGCAGCACGATCAAACCGAGCACCATGGCCCCCATGGACAGGGACAGGCCCATTGCATTGGAACGCTGGCGGCGTTTGTAGAGTTGCTGGTTGAATTCCATTCTGGTTTTCCGGTGGGGTTGGTGAGGCGAAAGCGGGGCTCACAGGCCCTTGGCTTTCTCGGCGCGCAACATCAGTATCTTGGCAAGCGAAAGCACGATGAACGTGATGACAAAGAGCAGAAAACCCAGCGCAAACAGCGTGGAAAGATGGAAGTCGGCGGCCTCGCCAAACTCATTGGCCAGGGTAGAGGCAATCGAGGTACCGGGCGAAAACAGCGAAGTCGGCATGCGGTTGGCGTTGCCGATCACAAATGTCACGGCCATCGTCTCGCCCAAAGCCCTGCCCAGACCGAGCATGATCCCGCCAACGACACCCTTTTGCGTGTAAGGCAGCACCACCCGGCGTACCACCTCCCAGGTGGTGCAGCCCAGGCCATAGGCCGACTCACGCAGGATGGGCGGCACAATCTCGAACACGTCGCGCATCACCGCAGCCACAAAAGGCAGCACCATGAAGGCCAGCACGATGCCGGCGGCCAGGATACCAAAGCCATTGGTACTGCCGCCGAAAAGAAAGCCGACCAAAGGCATGCCGCCCAGTATCTTCTGCACCGGCATCTGGAAGTAGTCGGCAAACAGGGGCGCAAACACGAACAGGCCGAACATGCCGTAGATGATGGACGGCACCGCCGCCAGCAGCTCCACTGCGGTACCGAGCGGACGACGCAGCCATACGGGGCAGGTTTCGGTGAGAAACAGCGCAATGCCAAAGGCCAGGGGCACCGCAATCAGCATGGCAATAGCCGCGCTGGCGATGGTACCGACGATGGCAATGGCCGCACCAAATTCTTCGTTGATGATGTCCCACTCGACGCGCCAGATGAAGTTGAAGCCAAACTTCTGGAAGGTGGGCCAGGCGTTGATGAACAGGGAGACGATGATGCCCAGCAACGCGACCAGCACGAGCAGTGAAAAACCCTGCGTGACGCGGTGAAACAGGACGTCCTGCAAGCGCTGGCGGCCGGCAATCGACGCCATGTTGGGGTTGACTGCCTCGACCCGGACAGGTTGCGAATTCATGGTGATTCCCACGCTGCTCATATTGATTTCCATGTGGGTTCTTACGACCCCATCAACCAACATTCGCCCGCCGGCATCTGCCGGCCAGCGAATGTCACTTCTGGAGCCGACTGACTTACTTGGCGATTTGCGACCAGACTTTGGCGCGAATCTGGGAGGTCAGCGCATCGGGCAGCGCCACGTAATCAAGCTCGGAAGCCATGCCCTTGCCATTTTTGAAGGCCCAGTCGAAGAACTTTAGCACTTCAGCAGACTGCGCCTTGTCGGCTGGGTCCTTGTACATCAGGATGAAGGAGGCCGTACTCACGGGCCAGCTTTCCGCACCTTTGGCGTTCACCATGGAGACACCCATGCCTGGCACGCTGAACCAGTCGGCGCCGGCGGCGGCAGAGGCGAATGCGGTGTCATCCGGGCTCACATACTTGCCGGCAGCGTTTTGCAGCTGCAGGAAGTTCATGTTGTTCTTCTTGACGTAAGCGTATTCCACATAGCCCAGCGCTCCCTTGACACGGTTGACATTGGCGGCCACGCCTTCGTTGCCTTTGCCGCCCACGGAGGAAGCTGCAGGCCACTTGACGGCCGCGCCCTTGCCCACGGTATCGGCCCAGTCCTTGCTGACGGCAGTCAGGTAGTCGGTCCAGTTGTAGGTGGTGCCCGAGCCGTCAGCGCGGTGCACCACGGTGATGTTCTGATCAGGCAGTGCCTTGCCGGGGTTCAGTGCGGCAAGCTTGGGATCGTTCCACTTGACGACCTTGCCGAGAAACATGTCGGCCAACACGGGGCCGGTCACGCGCAGCTCGCCGGGCTTGAACCCTTCCAGGTTGATCACGGGGACGGTACCGCCAATGATGGCCGGGAACTGGACCATGCCATCCTTGTCCAGGTCCGCGCCAGGCACGGGAGCGTCTGACGCGCCGAAAGCCACGGTCTTGGCGCGGATCTGGCGAATACCGCCCGACGAACCGATCGACTGGTAATTCAGGCCAACCCCGGTCGCTTTTTTGTAGGCTTCAGCCCATTTGGCATAGATGGGGAAAGGGAAGGTAGCACCCGCGCCGGTGATGTCGGCGGCCATGGCAGAACCCATGCCCAAAGTGGCAAATGCGGCTACAGCCAAAGTTTTGAGAAAAATTCGTTTGTCGTTCATGGGATCTCCTTACGGTTGGATAAACATTCAGCAACCCGAACTTTAAAGACCGAATGTGACGAAAGCGTGACAATCGTGTGAAGCCCTGAGCCGCGCGTTGATCGTGCTTTTCATCGCTTTGTCACATGGCTGCGGCACCCCCCCAACTTTGTCGCGCACCGCGCCGACCGCCAACGCTCTTCCTGGCATGACCTGACGCGCGAATGCTATGCTGAGCTTTCCTCTCAGACGCTCACACATGCAAAATGGAACCCGCCTGGCTGCCGTGGACCTTGGGTCCAACAGCTATCGCCTCGAAATAGGCCGCCTCGACCACGGCCAGATCCACCGTACCGAATACCTCAAGGAAACCGTGCGCCAGGGCAACGGCCTGGACGCCGAGCGAAACCTCACACCGGAGGCCATGCAACGCGGCTGGGACTGCCTGGCACGTTTTGGCGAACGCCTGGCCGGGTTCAAAAAAGGGGAGGTGCGCGCCGTCGCCACCCAGACGCTGCGCGAAGCCCGCAACCGCGACGTTTTCCTGCAGCGCGCCCACAAGGTGCTTGGGTTTCCCATTGATGTGATCTCCGGCCGCGAAGAAGCCCGCCTGATCTACCAGGGCGTGGCGCATCTGCTGCCTCAGTCTGACGAGCGGCGTCTGGTGGTTGACATCGGCGGCAGGTCCACCGAGATGATTCTGGGCAAGGACTTGGAAGCCAAAACCATGGAGTCCTACCGGGTGGGCAGCGTGGGCTGGTCGATGAAGTATTTTCCCGACGGCCAGTTCAGCGCCCGCGCTTTCCAGACCGCCGAAGTGGCCGCCAAGGCCGTGCTGGACGAAGCCATCAATACCTACCGCAATGACAGCTGGGATGTGGCTTACGGCTCCTCGGGCACAGTGGGTGCCGTCAGCGACGTTCTGCTTGCCGCCGGCTGGCCGCGGGGGCTGGTCACGCGCGACGGACTGGACTGGCTGCTGGACCGCCTGCTCAAGGCCCAGAGCGCAGAGCGGCTCAAACTCGACGGCATGAAGGAAGACCGGCGCGCGGTGATTGGTGGTGGCGTCAGCGTGTTGCGCGCGGTTTTCGAACTGATGGGCATCGTGCAGATGCAGACCGCCCAGGGAGCCCTGCGCCATGGTGTTTTGTATGACCTGCTGGACCGCGAAGGAGAAGCGACCGACCTGCGCTCGACCACGGTGCAGCGGCTGGCCCGCAAGTTCGATGTCGAGGCCACGCAGGCCCAGCGTGTCAGCAAAGTCGCCCAGACCCTTTTTGCGCAAGTCGGCAGCGGCCTCTCGCCGGCGGAGCTGGGGCGGATACAGCGCAAGCTTGATTGGGCCGCCCAGTTGCATGAAATCGGCAGCCACATCTCGCACAGCGACTATCACAAGCATGGCGCCTACATCCTGGACAACGCCGACGCGCCTGGCTTCTCCCTGCCGGAATTGCATCGCCTGAGCCTGCTGGTACTGGGCCACCGCGGCAAGCTGCGCAAGCTCGAGGCCGATTTCGAAGACGAAATTTTTGTGCAGCAGCTGCTCTGCCTGCGCCTGGCCGTGATCCTGTGCCATGCCCGCCGCGAGCCTGACACCAGAGACCTGCGGATCAGCGAAAACGCCGGCGGCCACCAGTTCCTGCTCGGTTGTCGCCCTGGCTGGGCCGACGCCTTTCCCCAGTCAGCACACCTGCTGCGCGAAGAAGCGCTGGCCTGGCAGAAAACGCCTTGGACCGTGATCGTCACCAGTCCCTGAAGTGCAAGGTTTGGCGTGTGATGCTGGACGAACTCAAGCTGGTCCGCCCAGCCTGGAGGGCGGAAGTACCATGGCCGCCAAAGCCAACATTGGGTTACCATCCGCCAGCCAAAGCACCGGGACTCACCAATGAACTCAGCCCCCCTTGACCCCTACCGAGTCAACTCACTCATTCTGGATCCGCAGGTGGACCCGGTAGCCGGCGTCGTTCGCTGGGCTCCGGAACGCTCGCTTTGGAACGGCTTCATGTTGATCGGCGCCTTGGTGCTCGGCTCGATGTACTTCAGCTGGAGTGCGGTTGCGGTGTTTCTGGCATTGACTGCAGTCACGCTGTGTACAGGCCACTCGGTCGGTTTTCATCGGCGCTTGGTCCACAGGAGCTTCAAATGTCCGAAGTGGCTTGAACGAACACTCGTATGGTCGGGCGCAATTGTCGGGATGGGCGGCCCATTGTGGACCATTCGCACACACGACACCCGCGATTGGGCGCAACGGCAGCCGCAATGCCACGACTTTCTTGCGCATCGGCATGGACTTTTGAAAGACGGTTGGTGGAACCTGCATTGCCGGCTGATATTTGACAATCCGCCCGGCTTCGATCCTGGTCCGGGTATTGGTGATGATCCTTTCTACCGGTTTCTCGAACGTACCTGGATGCTGCACCAGATTCCCATTGGGCTCGCACTGTATCTGGTCGGCGGCATGCCGTGGGTCGCATGGGGCGTGTTTGTGCGCGTGGCGTCCTGCACCACCATGCACTGGTTTATTTCTTACTTTGCGCACACGCACGGACCGCAAAGCTGGCTTGTCGACAACGCAGGCGTGCAGGCGCACGATGTCCCCATCGCTGCAATTCCCACCATGGGAGAGAGTTGGCACAACAATCATCATGCTTTTCCCGCTTCCGCCAGACACGGGCTTTATCCCGGGCAAGCCGATCCAGGATACCGTTTTATCCAACTGCTGGAAGTCCTGGGACTAGCCTGGGACGTACAAACGCCTGCCAATCTGCCGCCTCGCCCGGGCATCACGGCAGTAAGCGCCGATGCGGTGAAGATGCTGCATGCCCTCAAACCATGAACAACGCAGAATCACCGACTGTTCGCGAGGCGCAAGCCCAGTTCTACCTGGAAAATCAACTCCCTCGCGACAGCGCCAGCACGTCGCGGTATTGGACAATGGGGTTCGCTGGAATGTCGCTCCCGATGCCCAACTTTGCGTGGCGCCGCAAGGCACTGCCCATGCACGACTTGCATCATCTGCTGACCGGTTATCCATGCTCCCCGGCTGGCGAGTTCGAGATGGCTGCGTGGGAGTTTGCGGCAGGGCGATACCGGAACCTGTTTGCGACTGCCTTCTGCCTCCCGCTTGTGGGAATAGGCGGCATTGTCTGCCCCCGACGCACATTCAACGCTTTTATACGGGGCAGAGCGAGTCGCACCTTGTATGCACAAGGCGAGCCAGGGATTGCCGTGCTTGACGCTCCACTGGATGACCTGAGAGCCACGCTTTTACCCGCCTCTGCCCCACGGCCGCGGCTTTACGACGGCTTCGCCTATGCCGGCCTGGTACTCATCTCCCTCGCGTGGACGCTGGCCCCACTTGCAGCGGTGTGCGGCTGGATCCTGTTCCTGTGACTGAGGCCCCGCCCGACGCAGGCCCGCTGCGCGTTCTGCCCTATTCACGCTGGTGGCCGCTTGCTGCCGGTGTGCTTGCAGGATTGCTTTTACGCCTGGTCTTTTCAGGCAAACCCGGCAACGCCTATGCGGCGATGATGGGTTCCTTCATCTATCTTTCACCTGTCGTCGTCGGCGCCGTCACGGTCTATGTGGCCGAAAAGGCAAGCCGGCGCAGCTGGGCCTACTACTTCTGGGCCCCCTTCGTCGCTAACATCTTCTTCGTGCTGGGCACTTTGCTGATCATGGTCGAAGGGCTGATCTGCGCGGTAGTGATCATTCCGATGTTTGCGCTCGTCGGCTCCATTGGCGGCCTCACCATGGGACTGGTCTGCCGCGCGACCAACTGGCCCAGGCCCACGCTCTACGGGCTCTGGGCGCTACCACTGATTCTCGGAGCGGTAGAGACCCACATCCCCGTGCCGCAACGCGAACACGCCGTGGAGCAAACGATGTTGATCCAGGCTACGCCAGAGCGGATATGGCAGGAAATTCACGATGCCCGCGCGATCCAGCCCGGTGAAGTGGACGCTGCATGGTTTTTCCGAATAGGCGTTCCGCTGCCGCATGCAGGAATTTCACAAACATCGCCATCGGACAACATCCGCGTGATCACCATGGGCAAGGACATCCATTTCGAACAGGTTGTCACCGATTGGCAGGAGAACCGCCATGTCCGCTGGACCCATCGTTATGCGGCGGACTCGTTTCCCAAATATGCACTTGACGACCATGTGGTCCTGGGTGGGCACTACTTCGACATCACCAGTACAGCCTATAGCCTCACGCCACGGGGTAACGCAACCGAGCTGCATGTCCGCATGGACTACCGCGTAAGCACGCCTTTCAACTGGTATGCTGATCCAGTCTCGAAATTTCTGTTAACCAACTTCGAGAGCGTCCTGCTCCGGTTCTACCAGCATCGGAGCGAGGTAAGTCACCCCATGCAGCAAACCGGCAAGAATCGTTGACCCGGCTCTTGCTCTGCTTGACATTGCGGCCGTTAGAGCACTTCGGGCGACTGCACGGTGACCACCACGGTCTGCAGGCTGCCCTCGCGTTCGCGGGTACGCAGCCACCAGAGTGCCCCTTTTTTCACGGGGCAATCGGTTTCCTGCAGGCCCAGCAATTGTGCAATCGTTTGCCCGAGGGTGGGCTGGTGGCCTATCACCAGGATGGGCAGCTTGTTCACCGGCCATTGAACCAGTTCCAGCAGTTGCGATGGCGGCGCGTCGGGGCCAAGCTCTGCGCGGACCTTGTACTTTCTCCCCAGGGCCAGGGCCGTCTGCTCGCAGCGGCGCGCCGGACTCACGAGAATGCGCGCCCGCTCCGGCAACTGGCGGTCCAGCCAGCCGGCCATGCGGGCCGCCTGCTTTTCGCCGCGCGAAGTCAGTGAACGTTCAAGGTCACTGACATCGTGCACGTCGGCCGGCAACTCTTCGGCTTCCGCATGGCGCCAAAGGATCAGGTCCATCTCAGAGCTCCATCACTGCAGCGGCTGCCGAATAACGTGCCATCAACGCTGCCTGCGCGCCATGCTGCTCCTCCTGCCCGGCCGCTGCAACCCGTAAATAACTACCGTCGGGCTGCAGGTCCCAGGCGTCCTGGCTGTCATGCAGGTAGGCCACCAGGCATTCGTCGATGATGCGCTGGCGCAGCACAGGGTCGGTCACTGACCAGGCCAGTTCCACCCGCCGCAGCATGTTGCGGTTCATCCAGTCGGCGCTGGAAAGGTAAAGCGTTTCCTCCCCCTCGCAGCGGAAATAAAACACGCGTGAGTGTTCCAGGAAGCGGCCAATCACCGAGCGCACCCGGATGTTGTCCGTCACCCCGGGTACCCCGGCGGGCAGCATGCAGGCGCCGCGCACCACCAGGTCAATTTTCACGCCGCTCTGCCCTGCCCTGACCAGGGCCAGCATCAGGCCTTCGTCGGTCAGCGCATTCATCTTGGCAACGATGCGCGTTTCCTTCCCCCGCGCGGCCGCTTCGGCCAACTGGTCGACTCTTTCAATCAGCTTGCGGTGCAACTGGAACGGTGCCACCAGCAGGCGGTTCAGCTTGGGCAATTTGCTCTGGCTGGCCAGGTGCACAAAAACATTGTCGATGTCCGCGGTCAGGTCCGCATCGGCGGTGAGGTAACTCACGTCGGTGTACAGGCGCGCGGTGGTCGGGTTGTAGTTGCCGGTGGACAGGTGGGCATAACGCACCAGTTCCCGGCCCTCACGCCGCGTCACCAGCAGCATCTTGGCGTGGGTCTTCAGGCCCACCACGCCATAGACCACCTGCGCGCCGATGGACTCCAGCATCTCGGCCCAGTTGATGTTGGCTTCCTCGTCAAAGCGGGCCTTGAGCTCCAGCACCACCGTGACTTCCTTGCCGCGCCGTACTGCCTCGCGCAGCAGCACCATGAGCTCGGAATCCGGGCCGGTGCGGTAGATCGTCTGGCGGATGGCCAGCACCTGCGGGTCGTTCACCGCCTCGCGCAGGAAATCGAGCACGCCGTCAAAACTCTCGAAAGGCTGGTGGATGGACACGTCCCCCTGCTTGAGGCGATCAAAAAATGACTGTCCCGGCACCAGTTGCGTCGGGTAGCAGGCCTTGTATGGCGGAAAAAGCAGCTTCGGGTCATTGACCAGGTCCACCAGCTGATTCAGGCGCACCAGGTTGACCGGGCCATGTACGCGGTACAACGCTTCTGTCGGCAGGCTGAACTGGCCGAGCAGGAAATCCGACAGGTGTTTGGAGCAGCCCGCCGACACCTCTAGGCGAACCGCCTGCCCGTAGTGGCGCTGCTCCAGGCCCAGGCGCAGCGCGGTGCGCAGGTTTTTCACATCGTCTTCGTCCACCGCCAGGTCGGAATGGCGCGTCACGCGGAATTGTGAAAACTCCCCCACCTCGCGCCCCGGGAACAGGTCGGTGAGATGCGCCCGGATGATGCTGGACAGGGAAACAAACAAGGACTTCTTCTGCGAGCCCTTGCTGTCGGGCATATGAATCACCCGCGGCAGAACCCGGGGCACCTTGACGATCGCGATATCGTTCTGGCGTCCAAAGGCGTCCTTGCCACCCAGCCGGACGATGAAATTCAGCGACTTATTGGCCACCTGGGGGAAAGGATGGGAAGGGTCCAGCCCGACGGGAATAAGCAGCGGGCGAACTTCGCGTTCGAAATAGGCCTTGGCCCAGCGGCGCTGCGCCGCATCCCGGTCGCCGTGCGAAACAATCCGTATGCCGTGCTTGGCAAACTCGGGCATCAGCTCGTCGTTGTACAGCGCATACTGGCGCGCCACCATGTCGTGCGCGGCTGCCGACAGCGCCGTGAACGACTCTGCGGAGTAAGGTTCCTTCTGCTCCCGGTTCATCGCCGCCGTCAGGTGCAAGGCCGCGCGCACTTCAAAAAACTCGTCTAGGTTCGAAGAAACAATACACAGAAACCGCAGCCGCTCCAGCAACGGCACATCGGGCCGCTTGGCCCAGTCCAGCACCCGCTCATTGAAGGCCAGGATGCTGTGGTCCCGATCCAGGAACTGGACCAGGGGCGTGGCGAACGGTGACGGCGGCAAGGCGGATGGATTGGACATGCGGAATCTTTATTTTTATTGTCATTGATCTGACTTGTCAGTGTGCGCAGGTTTGATGACAAATGCGTGACAACACCATGACAACCATTTCATGCGTGGGCCTGTGCGGCCACCAGCGTGCTGTCGGCCGTCCTGCGTACCGGCACCAGATGCCTCTCAAACAGCTGCGCCGCGTGCAGCCAGCTGAAATCCAGCGCGCGGGCGCGGGCTTCGTGGCGCGGCACCGCCATCGCGCTGTAACAGGCGTGTTTCAAGTCTTCGTGCATCACACCGCCGTGGCAACTTCCGTCGGGCTTGCCCAGCACCTCCAGCGGACCATCCACCGGGTAGGCTGCCACCGGCGTCCCGCTGGCCATGGCCTCCAGCATCACCAGCCCAAAAGTTTCGGACCGACTGGGGAAAACAAACACATCGGCAGCTGCATACACCCTGGCCAGCTCGTCCCGCGGCAGCACACCCAGCCAGCGCGCCTGGGGGTAACGCTCCTTGAGCGAAGCTTCCAGCGGCCCGACACCGCAAATCACCTTGGTGCCTGGAATGTCCAGCGCCAGGAAAGCCTCGATGTTCTTCTCGTACGACACCCGGCCCACAAACAGCGACACCGGCCGCACCAACGTTCCCATGCGGGGATAAAGCCGCGCCTCGGGCTGGAATGAAAACAGCTGGGTGTCCACACCATGCGTCCAGCTGCGCAGCTTGTGAAAACCGCGCTGCTCCAGCATGCGCAACACGCCCTGTGTGGGAACCAGAACGCCGGACGAAGCCTTGTGGAAATGGCGGAAAAGCGCGTAGCCCCAGGACAGAGGAATCTTCAGCGCGGCATGCAGGATCTCCGGAAACTTGGTATGAAAAGCGGTGGTAAAACGCAGCCCCCGTTTCAGGCAATAGCTGCGTGCCGCCCAGCCGAGCGGGCCTTCAGTGGCAATGTGGATGGCTTCCGGCTCAAACGCATCCAGCTTGCCGGCCAGCAGGGCTTTCGGTCGCACGGCCAGGTCAATGCCGGCATAACCCGGGCAAGGGCGCGTCTTGAACAGGCCCGGGTGGATCACCTCCACATGGTGCCCCAGTGCTTCCAGCTCACGAACCAGTTCCACCAGGGTGGTGACCACGCCATTGACCTGCGGCTGCCAGGCGTCGGTAACAAGTGCGATCTTCATGCGGCCACCGTGGCAGTTGCATGGTCGCGGCCGCGGGTTTCATGGGTCGGTGCCCAGTGCAGCAGCGCCAGTGTGCCGTCGTAGTGCTCGACCAGCGCGGTGCGGCTTTCGACCCAGTCGCCATCGTTGCAGTAAAGCACACCGTCGATGTCTCGCATCTCGGCCCGGTGGATGTGGCCGCAAACCACGCCCTGGTGGCCGCGCCGGCGCGCCTCGCTGGCGACAGCCACTTCAAAGTCGGTGACATAGTTCAGTGCGCTCTTGACCTTGTGCTTGAGGTAGGCCGAGAGCGACCAGTAAGGCAGGCCCATCCGCGCGCGCAGGCTGTTCAGGTGGCGGTTGAGCTTGAGCGTGAATTCATAGAGGTTGTCGCCCACGTAGGCCAGCCATTTGGCGCACTGCACGACGGCGTCAAAGTAGTCGCCGTGAACAATCCACAGGTGGCGGCCATCGACTGTGGTGTGCACGGCTTCCTCGACCACTTCAATGCCGCCGAACTGGTGGCCTATAAATTCACGCGCAAACTCATCATGGTTGCCCGGCACATAGACCACACGGCAGCCCTTGCGCGCGCGGCGCAGCAACTTTTGCACCACGTCGTTATGCGACTGCGGCCAATACCATTTGCGCCGCAGTTGCCAGCCGTCCACGATGTCGCCCACCAGGTAGAGATAGTCGCTCGGGTGCGCCTTGAGGAAGTCCAGCAGCGCCGTGGCCTGGCACCCGGGCGTCCCCAGGTGCAGGTCAGAAATGAAGATGCTGCGGTAACGCTTGCGCAGCTCGACGTCGTCAAGCTCATCGCCCTCGTCCGGCACGTGGCCCTGGTTCAAGGGCCCGAGTTTGTCAAACAGCGTGCGCATCAGTCCCCCTTGCCGGAAAAGTGCTTGCGGTAACGCGGCGGCAAATCGGCGATGCGCATCATCATGGGCAGGTCGGCCGAATTGAAATCAGGATCCCAGGCCGGCGCCCCCAGCACCTTGGCGCCCAGGCGCAGGTAGCCCTTGATCAGCGCCGGTGGCTCAACCTCCAGCGAATCGTCGAGCTGTTCGACCGGCAGCGGCAGGCGCGGTGTGACGTGGTATTCAATCGGCGCCAGATGCGTCTGCCGAACCTGCCGCCAGATGCTGGCCGCTGCCTGCCCCATGGAGGCGCCGCTGTGATGCATCGGGATGCTTGCGCAGCCGATCATGGTATCGAGCTGGTTGCGTGCCATGAACTCAGCCAGCGCACCCCACAGCGCGAGGATCACGCCGCCATGGCGGTGATCAGCATGCACACAGCTGCGGCCCAGCTCGACCATGCGTGGCCGCAGAAATCGCAGGCGTGTCAGGTCGAACTCGGTGTCGCTGTAGGTGCTGCCCACGCGTTTGGCCTGAGTCGGTGTGAGCACGCGATAGGTACCAATGACCTCCTGGCTGGCGTCGTCGCGCACCAGCAGGTGCTCGCAGAAGTCGTCAAACAGGTCAATGTCATGGCCAGGCAAGGTGTTGGGCAGGGTCGCGCCCATCTCGAGTGCGAAAACCTGGTATCTCAGACGCTGCGCCTGCCGGACCTCATCCTGGTGCCTGGCCCAGCTGACCTGGATTTTCCCCAGGGCAGGCCTTTGAACAGCGGCACCGACAGCATGAGAGCTTTGATGAAGTGACCCCCGTGGCATGGCGACTGGCGACAATGCAAAGGTGGGGTTGGGCAGTTCTTTCATGATGGACTCCTGGTTGTCTTTCGCCAATGACGGGCGACTCTCAAACGCCGAAAAAAAGCCCCGTCGCCGGGGCTGTCGATAGTCATGTCCCGACGATGCCGCCATCCTTGCGGCGGATCACCACAGTGGCCGAACGCGGCCGGCCGCCCGTGGGGCCGTCGGGCCAGCTGCTCACGGCTTTCGGCTGGGTCGGGTCGCTGCGTTCACTGGCGGTTTCACCCGGGTGTTGGATGTTGATGAAAATCGCGCGGCGGTCCGGGGTGAAGCTCACCCCGGTGATCTCGCAACCCGCCGGGCCGGTCAGGAAACGTTTCGTCTCGCCGGTCACCGGGTCGGCACACAACATCATGTTGTTGCCCATGCCTTTGTAGGCACCCTGGTGCATAGCCGAGGTTGAAATGTCGGTCTGTATCCAGAGCAGGCCGCCGGCATCGAACTGCAGGCCGTCGGGGCTGCCGTACATGTCGCCCTTGATGGTGCCGCGGTATTCGGCCTTGTCGGCATTCGGGTCGCCTGCCAGCGCAAAATGCATCCAGCGGAATTCGGTGGCGCTGGCGTCGCCGTCCAGGCGGTTCGCGAACGCACCCTGCCCCTTGCCTTCGCGCCAGCGGATGATGTGGCCCATGATGTTGTCATTGCGCGGGTTGGCTGCGCCGACCAGACGGCCGTCTTTACCGCGGTTGCTGTTGTTGGTCAGCGTGACAAACACCTCGCCGGTGTTGGGGTGCACCGCCACCCATTCGGGGCGGTCCATTTTGGTGGCCCCCACGAGGTCGGCGGCCTGGCGGCACCTGATCACCACATCGGCCTGGCTGGAAAATCCATTGGCGACAGTGAGACCATCTTCGCCATGCACCAGCGGCAGCCAGCGGCCGTAGCCCTGCTCGTCAAAACGCGTCACATACAGCGTGCCGTGGTCCAGAATGTTCTTGTTGGCACGGTAGCCACCCGGCTTGACCCTGTCACGGCTGACAAACTTGTAGATGTATTCAAACCGCTCGTCGTCACCCATGTAGACCACCGCGCGGCCGTCGCGGCTCAGGGTCGTGGTAGCGCCCTCGTGTTTGATGCGGCCCAGTGCCGTGCGCTTGATCGGGGTTTGTGTCGGGTCCTGCGGATCGATCTCGACCACCCAGCCAAAACGATGCGGCTCGTTCGGGTGTTTCACCGCGTCAAAACGCTCGTCAAATTCGTGCCAGCGATAGCCAAAGCCCTTGGCACGCAGGCCGTAACGCGCCTCGTCGGGGTTCGGCTTGTCCTGCGCCGAGAAGTAGCCGTTCCAGTTTTCCTCGCAGGTCAGGAAGGTGCCCCAGGGCGTCTGGCCTGCAGCGCAGTTGTTCAGCGTGCCCAGCGGCCGCATGCCTTCGGGGTCGGCTGCGGTTTTCAGCAGCGCATGCCCTGCCGCCGGGCCGCTGAACTGCATGGGTGTGTTGCTGGTGATGCGGCGCGCATAGCGCGAATTGGGCAGCACACGCCAGACGCCGGCACGTTCCACAACCTCGATCACGCTGACGCCGTGCGCCGCCTGCGACTTGCGCACCTTGTCGGCCGTCCAGGTCTTCATGCCGTCGCTGTGCAGCAGACCGTCGTCGGTGTATTCGTGGTTGATGGCCAGCAGGCCGTGCCGCGGGTTTTTGTCGAGCGGGAAAAACTCCATGCCGTCGTGGTGCATGCCCGACTGCAGCAGTTGCTCCTGCCAGCTGTTCGATGCATCTGCGGTGAAGGCCGGCGCCGCAGCTCCGGCAACGCCTGTCGCGTCGCCCCAACGGTACAGCACCTGAGCCTCATATTCCGACGGCACCACCAACGTGTCGGCACTGGAAACCGGCACGCCGGTAAAACCGAGCGGTTTGCCTTTGGCGAGCGGCGCGGCGCTGGCCGTGAGCGTGTGCGAGCCCATCAGCAGCGCTACCGCCGCCGTCGTGCAGCGCAGCACATGGCGGCGTTCGCTGTCTACTTCGTGAATGAACGGATTGGACGTCGTGTTGACGCCTTCGCCCTGCTCGTAATCCTTACCGAATCCCTGACCCATGAATCACTCTCCATCGTGTTTTTGACTGATGAATGGATTCTGGAAGTCGAGAGTGACGTGTTCATGTCACTTTGATGGCGGTTTGATGACAGCCGGCGGCGCTCACCGATAGCTATTAAATCAGTAGCTGCCTGCGCTTGTTGGATAAGGGCTAGAGGCCGAATCGAGCACTCGATCCGGCATCCACCCACCACGGATAGCGCACCTCCGCGGTTCCCGTTTGCCAGGGCGGCTACCAGAGGGCGGAGTCGCGCAAGCTTTCGATTTGCTCGCGCTCGCGCCCGAGCCGGCGCCGGCGCCACCACTCCAGAAGCACCACGATAGCTGCAGTCACAACAAACGTTTCCCAGAGACTGAGGAGGCGGCCAATAAAGACGGGTGCCACCACCCAGAGCAAAGCGCCCAGCAAGACTGCAAGGACAAAGGTGCCGATAGGCGTGAAGAGCAAGGTTCGAATAGCCACACGCCCATTTTCCACGCAGGAAGCGTCAAATCGTTGGGGAAAACTCTGTTCGTGGCCTGGGCACAACGCCAATGGGCAGATGTATCCAAAAGTTTTTTCAACCAACTTACGCTACGCGTGAATTCTCCATCAGGCAAAGGATTCGACTATCGGGCCGATGCGCTGTTCAGCGCCGCGGCAGCGCTTATGAGCGCCTTCAACGCCTTTTCATCCATCTTGTCGCCTTCATGAAAATCAATGGCGCGCCGGGTGTTGCCTTCGAGGCTGGCGTTGAAAAGGCCTGAAGGGTCTTCCAGCGAGGCGCCTTTGGCGAAAGTCATCTTCACGGCAGTCTTGTACGTCTCACCGGTGCAGATGATTCCGGCGTGCGACCAAACCGGTACCCCTCTCCACTTCAACTCCTCGACCACGTCAGGGACGGCTTGCTTGACGAGCGTTCGGACGCGGGCCAGCGTCTCGCCGCGCCAGTCACCCAGTTCCCTGATTTTTTCGTCTATCAGCTGGGAGGCAGAGGCGCCTTCCTTTTCTTTCGTCACGCCGCTCTTGTTGATGCTCTTGCTCTTGTCCATGTTTGCTGCTCCTTTCTTCGTAGTTGTTTTCGCATACGCTCACATCCGTTCACCGGGCAACTGGCTGGCCTGCTTCACCCAGGCGGCGAGCTGCGCTTCGTCAAACGGGTCGTCCTCGTGGATGTCGAGGTAGCGCACTTCCTTTTGTTTGGACTCGCCGGGAGGAACAGGACGCAGTGACGTACCGCGAAAGAACGCCACTTTGACGTACTTTGTGAAGACATGGATGCTGAGGAACCAGCTCTCGTCCTCGACACCATACAGCGGCGAGTTCCATTTGACCGCCTTGCGCACACCCGGGACGGTGCGCACGATGAGCGCGTCGAGGCGGCGCCCGACCTCGCTCTTCCAGCCAGGCATGGCCGCGATGTAGGCCTGCACAGGGGCGTCGCCGTAGCCCTTCGCAATCTGGGGGTTGCCGCCTGAGAGGAGGGCCGGCTTTGCAGCCTCCGCCGACGTCTTGGTCGTACTTTTAGCCATTGCGTTCACTCCACGATGTGGCTTTAAATGGGGCGCCAAGTTTCAATCTACCCGCGCCAATACCTGCTCCAGCTTGCCAAAGAACTGCTGCCAGCCGTGCTTCGCACCCTGGAAGGCCTGCTGCTGATCCGACCTGAAACCCGACTGCTCCATGCGCAGGCGCGTGCCCGCGTCCGTCGGGGTGAGCGTCCAGGTGACGACGCTCTCGAGACCATAAGCGGCCCAGGTGTAAGACAGCGTCTTGTTCGGCTCGATGGCCTGGACCTGGCAGTCAACAGCGCCCCAATCCGCCCGAAGACTGAAACCGTGGCCCACGACAGGCTTGAAGTCATTCTTCATGAGCCACTCTTCGATCAGTTGCGGCTGCGTGAGCGCGCGCCAGATTTTTTCCGGCGGATAAGGTATTTCCCGTTCGACAACGACGGAGCGTATTTCGGTTGAAGTCGTGGTCATTGGTCCATCCTTTTCAAAAGTATTTCAAGGTTATCGAGGCGGTCGTTCCAGAACGCGCCATAAAGGCTCATCCAGTCGCGTAGGGGCGCCAGGGCCAGCGGTTGGGCGCTGTAATGCGTTTCGCGCCCATCGCGTCTGTCGTTGACCAGCTTCGCCTGCTTCAGAAGGCGAAGGTGTTTGGACACCGCAGGCTGCGACACGCCAGCAAGCTCAGTCAATGCGCGCACAGTCTGCGCCCCATCACGGGCCAGGCGTTCAAAAATCGCCCGACGTGTCGGGTCGGCCAGGGCCTTGAAAACCTCGTTCGCGACTGCTTGCATGACAGAAGCATAACCCGATGGTTATTCGTTTGTCAACTTCCAGTCCCGCGCTTTTCACCGGAAGCCGCGTGGGCCTGCAGTGCTTGCTGGCCGTTGGAAACACGCTATTGGCGCCGCGCAATGCCCGGATGTTTGGCTGGAAGAAATCGAGGGAACCGCGTTTTTCAGCTCCGGGTCACCGGATGCAGGCGGGAACGGGCCCATCTCACCCTCATCGAAAAATGCTGGTTCGGTGGAGCGGAGTATTTATTTAACTAGGCCCGAACCACGTTTGCAGTGGTGAAAAAAGGCGCAGCCACGCGCTACCAATTCAATAGCTGGCTTCGCCCGCCACCAAAGGGCTAGAGGTCGATTTGGCTCATTATTGATGGTTTCGCAATTCATCATGACGAACAACGTGCTGCCACCCAGAACAGGCGGCTCAGCCCGAACGGTGTGCTGTCATGACTTGGGGAAGTCGCCATCATTTCCCAATTCCGCCTCAAAGCGCGCCAGCTCTTCGTCCAGTGTCCCGCGGCTACGGAAATGGCGGCCGGCCTTGCCGTACCAATATTCGGCGTCCTCCAGATCGCCCTCCTGAATGTGCAGGATGCCGTGCAGCCATGCGCCCAGAAGAGATTCATCGCTTTGCACAAGATTATGTGCCTCGCGCCAGTTGCCTGAGCGCATGTGAACCAGCACCTGCTGGAGTATGTTCATCGCGGTATCTCCTTCTGCAACCATCACCCCCGCTCAGACCGAAGCGATCTGACTGAGCAGGCTGTCAAAACTGCCATAGAGCGCGTTGCCGCGCAGCAGCCGGCTGCCCCGGCCATCCGTGATCACCAGGGCCGGCACACCCTGTGCGCCCAGGGTCTGCATCAGCCCCAGCGACTTCCGGATGCGCGCAGCGTTGGCTGCCATCAGCGCTGCGTCGCCAGCGGCCAGGCGGTCTGCGGCGGCACTCCGCCCCGCGTCGCGCAACAGTTTCTCCACCACGGGCACGGCAGTGGTATCCAGTGCCTGCACATAGCGGGCTTCCTGCAAGATCTTCAAGGTGTCCAGCTCGTGTTGCGGCTCTGTCAGAGCGACGGCCGTCAACGCAAGCGTAGTAGCGGCGGAGTCAAACAGGCTGCCAGACTTGCCCAGCACCTGCGTGCGATAGGCCTCGGTGAAGCGCTGGCCGGTGAGCTTTTCAATGCGCATGTCGTTGGACCACGCGTAGTCTGCAAATGCCGCATCCATGGCGCGCGCGCCGCTACCCGAAAACAGCCCCGTGGGGGCGATCTTCAGCTGGATGGTGTTTTCATGCCCCAGGCGCTGGATCGCGGGCGATGCGCCGTAGCACCAGCCGCATAGCGGGTCAAAAAGATAAGTGACTGTGGTTTTCTGAAAGGTGTTCTGCATGGTTGTGTTGCCTTGGTGATTCGAATCGCCTTGCTTCAGCTCATCGCCTGCGCCACGAGCAAGGTGTCGGTGAACTGCTCGAACTGCACAATTTTTCCGGCTTCCAGTCGCCAGACATGCGCCACGCGCGCCTGCATGGATTTTCCGGTTTTAGCGTAGGTGCCGTGGTACAGGCCAAGCGCGATGACCCGGTCACCGGCGTCTATCAACTCCTGCAGTTCAAACCGGTAGCTGCTCCATTCGGCGCCCAGGGCGTGGAAGACCTGTTTGGTGACCTGTTCCGGCCCGACCCAGGTGCCCGCACACGGAAAGCCGGCCATCTCGGTCCACCGCACGTCCGGGGCCACATCGGCCATCATGGCGGCCATGTCCTGGCGTGTCGATGCGGCGTAATGGTCCGCGATGATGTTCAGGTTGGTACGCATGTTCTGTTCTCTTTCCAATCAATGACTCTGCACCCGGCAAAGTTCACCGGATGCAGAGGAATGCCGACGGACTGTCCAGGCTTTGCGGGGCCTGGTCAGCCTTGTTGAATTACCACTTCATTTCGCCCTTGTTGACCTTGGCGCCGATGTCCAGCGACATGGCGCCGTCCGTTACCTGCGGGTAGGCCTGCTTCATGGCATTGACCAGCTCTGCGCCGGTCTTGCTGGCGGCCAGGTTTTTCTCGAAAGTCTGCAGGTAGTCTTTGGTGAAAGCAATGGCGCTCGCGTCCACCTTGGTACCGGACTTCATGTGGCCAGGAATCACCAGTTCGGGCTTCAGCGCCGCCATCTCGTCCAGCTGCGCCACCCATGCGGCACGTTCGGCGGCGGTTTGTGTATCTGCAGTCCACACATGCATGTTGCCGAACACGCCGATATTGCCCACGATGGTCTTGATCGACGGAATCCAGGCATACGGCCGGTGCGCGAGCGGGCCCTGGGTGCCGCGGATCTCGATGGTCTGGCCTTCCAGCGTCAGGGTGTTGCCTTGCAGCGCGCGGGGTGTCACTGGCTTGCGCGGTGCGTTGGCACCCATTTTGGGGCCCCAGAACGCGACCTTGCCCGCCATCTTGGCCGTCAGTTTTTCCAGCACGGCGGCGCTGCTCACCACCTCCGCCTGGGGAAAAATTTCTTTCAAGGTTTCAACGCCAAAGTAGTAGTCGGGGTCGGCCTGGCTCACATAAATGGTGGTCAGCTGTTTACCGCTGTCCAGCACGTTGGCAGCAATGCGCAACGCGTCGGCGCGCGTGAAGCCGGCATCGATCACGATGGCTTCTTTTTCGCCATAGACCAATGTGGAGTTGACATTGAAGCTGTTGCCGTCGGCGTTGTAGACCTTGACGGTCAGTGGCTGGGCGGCTTGGGCGCTGGTGAAAGCAATGGCCAGAGATGCGGCGATAACGGTCGTGCGGATCATGGTGAACTCCTGGTTTTGGGTGGTAGAAAAAGACGCCTTGCAGCGTTGAAATGAACTGTAGTTTCAATAAACGATCAGATAAACCCCATAATCTACGCATTACTGTTTCAATATTCGAGCAATTCATGGACCGATTGACCGCGATGCAGGTCTTTGCCGAAGTGGCGCTCAGCGGCAGCTTCAGCGCCACTGCAGACAAACTCGACATGTCCCGAGCCATGGTCACGCGTTATGTGGCAGAGCTGGAGCAATGGCTGGGCACGCGCCTTCTGCAGCGCACCACCCGCAGCGTCACGCTCACCGACGCGGGTGAAAATTGCCTGCGGCGCAGCCAGCAGATGCTGGCCTTGATGGAAAACGTGGAAGAAGAAACCAGCAGCCAGGGTGGCGCCTTGCGCGGGCAACTGCGCATCACCTGCAGCATGTCGTTTGCTTACGCGCAGATGGCGGCGGCCGTGACAGATTTTTTGAAGCTGCAACCGCAGCTCAAGATCGACCTGAATGCCAGCGAAGGCGCGCTGAACCTGGTGGAGGCGCGCATCGACCTGGCCATTCGCATCAGCGCGCAACCTGACCCTGCGCTCATAGGCCGTGTGCTGGCGCCCTGCGCCTCGGTGCTGGTTGCCTCACCCGCCTACATCAGCGCGCATGGCATGCCACAGGTTCCTGCCGACCTGGCCACGCACCGCTGCTTGAGCCATGCCAACTTCGGCAAAAGCGTGTGGAGTTTCAGCCGGGGCGATGAACATGCCGATGTCAGCGTAGGGAGCCACTTCAGCGCCAACGAAGCAACAGCCCTGTTACAAGCTGCTTTGGCAGGAGGCGGAATCGCCCTGCAACCGACCTACCTGGCCAACCCGCATCTGGTTGACGGCAGCCTGCAACTGCTGCTGCCGGAGTGGAAGCCGTCCGACATGGCGATTTACGCGCTGTACCCGTCACGCAAGCATCTGTCACCCGCCGTGCGTGCGTTTCTGGATTTTCTGGTGGAGCGGTTTGCTGGAGTGCCCTGGTAGTTGGCAGCTAAACCGTTTCGTCTTCGGTGACGCGAATGCGCTGGCTTGAGGCATTCAGTCGCGCTACTAATTCAATAGCTGTTCGCGCTCACCCAGAAAGGGCCTCTGCCCCGCAAAGATACCTATGCATTATTTGTGGGGGTGGCCGGAAAACTGCTTCGCATCATCGCAGATGCTGTACCAGTTTGGCTTCTCGCTCACAAACTCGTGGAACAGGTTTGTTGTAGGGATTTCTTCGTCAAAGCAATTGGCCGCAACAGGAAAAGACTCGTCGGGTGAATTGATCTCGCCAAGCGCTGTGCCGCACTTGCTGCAAAAACATCGCTTGAATTTGTAAGGTGACTCGGGAGCGTAGGTGGCAACACACTCCGCTCCGGCATCCAGCGTGAAAGCCTCTCGTTTAACAAACACAAAGGTGCTGGCCCCTACCTTTCGGCACCGGGTGCAGTGGCAAGTGCCCATCATGGTGGGTGGGACCATCAGAGTGAAGCGTATGGCGCCGCAGCAGCAACTTCCTTTGAACATTTGTTTCCTCGTTTGTAATTCCAGGGACAACAGTGCACCCAGTCACGATACTGTATATAACTACAGTTATCCGTGCAAACTGCTGCTGCACTAGCGCAAACGGTCTTTGCCAATGTTGGGAAGATCGTCAAGCGCCGACAACACGCTCCCCCTTGTCGTTGATAACCTGCTCGCCGTCTTCCTTGGTGAAGGCGCCCTGCTGCGGCGCTGGCAGGATGTCGAGCACGGCTTCGGACGGCCGGCACAGGCGGGTGCCCAGTGGCGTCACCACGATGGGGCGATTCATCAGGATGGGGTGGGCGAGCATGGCGGCTAGCAGTTGCTCGTCGCTGAGTGCGGGGTCGCTGAGCTTCAGTTCTTCGTAGGGCGTGCCCTTTTGCCTGAGTAGCTTACGCACGGGAATGCCCATGTCTGCCACGAGCTGCTTCAGGGTTTCACGGTCGGGCGGCGTCTTCAGGTATTCGATCACTTCGGGCTCCTCACCGCTGTTGCGGATCAGCGCCAGGGTGTTGCGGGAGGTGCCGCACTGGGGGTTGTGGTAAATCTTGATGTCGGCCATGCTTTTTTTCCTTGTTTGCTTGTTTCAATTTAATAATTCAATTATATTTGAATTATGAAAACAAAATCTCTGGACGAAACCGCTGCAGTAAAAGCCCTGGCCGCGCTGGCCCAGGCCCAGCGCCTGCGCACTTTCCGCGCGCTGGTGGTCGCCGGGCAGGACGGACTGACGCCGGGTGTCATTGCCGAGCAGCTGGAGGTGGCACCCAGCGCGCTGTCTTTTCACCTCAAGGAACTGGCAAATTCCGGCCTGGTCAGCAGCGAGCCGCGCGGCCGCAACCTGATTTACCGCGCCAACTTCGGCCACATGGTGGCGCTCATGAACTACATGACGGAGCATTGCTGCCAGGGCGAGGCCTGCGAAGTGGCCGACAGCGCTTCCTGCGCTGCCTGCTGACCGGGGCGCGTCATGAACCTCGCCGAAACATTGAACCTGGGCTGCCTGTGCCGCACCCTGAGCCCCGACCGCCTGCGCAAGCAGCTGGAAACCGACCCCTGCCTGCAAGGCATGCTGGACGGGCTGGCCACCACCCACCCGCACCTGTTTTCTGAAACCGCGGTGTTTGTGGACCCTGGCATGCGCGCCACCCTGGGCCAGACGATTGCGGCCATCGAACGCGTGGTCGCCCTGCCCGCCTACCAGCAGCTCGCGCTGGCCCATGCCCCCGAAACCGCCCAACACGACTTCGGGCCCACGGGCGTTTTCATGGGCTACGACTTTCACCTGGGTGAAGACGGCCCGCGGCTGATCGAGATCAACACTAACGCGGGCGGCGCGCTGCTTAACGCTGCACTGGCGCGCGCCCACCGCGAATGCTGCGAGCCGATGCAGGGCCTGATGGATGCGTCCGGCGACCTGCCGCAAATCAACCAGACCTTCGTGGACATGTTCCGCGCCGAGTGGCGGGCGCAACGTGGCACGCAGCCACTGCGCACCGTATTGATCACCGACGACGCGCCGGAAGCGCAATACATGGCGCCTGAATTTGCACTGGCCCGGCAATTGTTCATCGCGCATGGCATCACGGCTGCTGTGGGCGACGCACGCGATCTGCAATGGAAAGACGGCGAGCTGTGGCACCCGGCCCTGCCGGGCATCGCGGTCGATCTGGTCTACAACCGCCTGACGGACTTCAGCCTTTCCGATGCAAGCCACGCGGCCCTGCGCAGCGCCTATGTGGCCGGCGCGGCCGTGGTGACGCCGCACCCGCGTGCACACGCGCTGTTTGCCGACAAACGCAATCTCATCACTCTGGGCAACGATGCGCTGCTGGCCTCGTGGGGCATCAGCGACGAAGACCGACGCATCCTGCAAGCCGTGGTGCCGCACACCGAACTGGCAACCGCAGAGCATGCCGATGAACTGTGGGCCCGGCGGCGCCAGCTCTTCTTCAAGCCGGTGGCGGGTTACGGCGCCAAGGCCGCCTACCGCGGCGACAAGCTCACACGCGGCGTGTGGGCCGACATCCTCGCCGGCGGCTTTATTGCGCAGGCCCTGGTGCCACCCAGTGAACGCCTGGTCGATGTGGATGGCGTGCCGACCCGCCTGAAACTGGACCTGCGTGCCTACACCTTCCGCGGCCAGGTGCAGTTGCTGGCCGCGCGCACCTATACCGGCCAGACCACCAATTTCCGCACGGCCGGTGGCGGCTTTTCGCCGGTAGTGGTGTTGCCTGCACCGCCAACGGTCGTGCCGGGCGGCGCAGGCCCCCGCGCCATGCCAGCTGGTGCAGTTTGCTAAACCCCAGGGCGGGCCATGTACGCACGGACACCGCGCGACCATGAAAAGACCGCTCATGCTTGCCATGACGGGCCTGCCCGCAATCCATGACCTGCCATGAACCCCATCAAACCAGAGACATCTTTTGTGCAAACCTTCATCCTGACCTTGCTGTTGCCCATCTCCATCCTGATCAGCGTCGGCAGCTTCCTGCATGCACGCCACACCGGGGGTGACCTGGAACTGGCGATCCTGATTGCCAACATGGCCACCCTGCTGGTGGCCATGGCGCTGGAACGCCTTATGCCGCACCGCCCGTCCTGGAACCAGGGCCGCAGCGACGGCTGGACCGACTGGCTCAGTTTCGGTTTTCTGGCAGGCCTTGTGCAACCGGCGCTGAAAGTGCTTTCGCCGCTGGTGGTGATCTGGGCATGGGATGAGGCTGCGGGGCCGGCGGCTGGCTGGCTGTATGGCATGCCGTTTGTGCTGCAGGTGTTGCTGGCAACCCTGCTCGCAGAGCTTGGCAAATACTGGGCGCATCGCTGGCACCACAGCAGCCCGCGCCTGTGGTGGTTGCATGCCCTGCACCACAGCAGCGAGCGTTTGTACTCGGTCAACAATTTCCGTTTTCATCCGCTCAACTACCTCATCAATCACTGCATGAGCATCATCCCGCTGATGTTGCTGGGTTTCTCTGCGCAGGCTTTGCTGGCTTATGTGGCCTTCAGCCAACCCATCCTGATGCTGCAGCACGTCAATCTGGATTTGCGCCACGGCTGGCTCAACTACTTCATCAGCACCAACCAGTTGCACCGCTGGCACCATTCAAGCAGGCGCGAAGAAGGCAACACCAACTACGGCAGCGCCCTGATCGTCTGGGACCTGGTGTTCGGTACTTTTCACCACCCGAAGCAGTCCGCCGAACCGCGCGTCGTCGGCTTGTATTCCGGCAGTTCTTACCCCTCGCACAAGCCCTACTTCGCACAGATGCTTTCTATGTTCAGCCCCGCATGCTGCAAATCGTGACACCGGGAACATCAGCGCCGGCCAGGCTTGGGTACCCGCAACAAAAGAAAAGGTAAAAGAAAAATCATGGGATTGTTTGAACGTTATCTGACCGTCTGGGTGGCGCTGGGCATTTTTGCCGGCGTCGGGCTGGGCCTGCTAGTGCCGGCAGCCTTCCAGGGCATTGCCGGACTGGAGATCGCGCATGTGAACCTGGTGGTGGCGGCGTTCATCTGGGTGATGATTTACCCGATGATGATCCAGATCGACTGGACCGCCGTGAAAGACGTGGGCAAGAAGCCGCGCGGCCTGATCCTCACGCTGGTGGTCAACTGGCTCATCAAGCCCTTCACCATGGCCGCGCTGGGCGTGCTGTTTTTCCAGTACATTTTTGCGCCCTGGGTGGACCCGCAGTCCGCCAGCGAATACATCGCCGGCATGATCCTGCTGGGCGTGGCGCCCTGCACGGCCATGGTGTTTGTCTGGAGCCAACTGGTCAAGGGCGACGCCAACTACACCCTCGTGCAGGTGTCCGTCAACGATCTGATCATGGTGGTCGCCTTTGCGCCGATTGCCGCCTTTTTGCTGGGCGTGACCAACATCACGGTGCCGTGGGAAACCCTGGTGCTTTCCACCGTGCTGTACGTGGTGCTGCCGCTGGCAGCCGGTATGGCGACGCGGCATGTGCTGCAGCGCCGCTCCACCCACGCGGTGGCCGACTTCGTGGCAAAACTCAAGCCGTGGTCCGTCATCGGGCTGATTGCCACCGTGGTGCTGCTGTTCGGCTTCCAGGCCGAAACCATTGTGGCCAGGCCGCTGGTGATTGCCATGATCGCGGTGCCGCTGATCGTGCAGAGCTACGGCATTTTCATCATCGCCTACGTCGCGGCCAGGGCGCTCAAGCTGCCGCACAACGTGGCTGGCCCTGCCTGCCTGATTGGCACGTCCAACTTTTTCGAGCTGGCCGTCGCGGTGGCGATTTCGCTGTTCGGCCTGAACTCCGGCGCGGCGCTGGCCACGGTGGTCGGCGTGCTGGTCGAGGTGCCGGTGATGCTGTCACTGGTGGCCATCATCAACCGCACGCCGCACTGGTTTGCGCTGCGCCATGCATGAAATCGGCCTCCAGCCCTTTACCTATGGGCGCCAGAAGCTATATTTTTCATAGCACTTCTGCACCGGTCTGACGGGAAGGAGCTTCCTCAGGCCAGCCACTTCTGCAGAAACTGCGCCTGGCCCAGGGCCGGGTCCAGCTGGTAGCCGGCGAAACCGATGCGTTCGTAGAGCGTGATGGCGCTGCGGTTGCCCTGCAGCACTTCCAGCGTCAGCTTGCAGGCGCCGCGTTCACGCGCGATCTCTCCAACCAGCGCCAGCATCTGCGCGCCGACACGCCGGCCACGGTGGCTGGCCAGCACCACCACGTCGTGCGCATTCACCAGCGGCCGGCAGGCAAAGGTGGAAAAGCCCTCGATGCAGTTGACCAGCCCGACCGGCTGCGCACCGTCAAAGGCCAACACGCTGAAGGCCTGCGGCCGCGCAGCAAGCTCCTCCACCAGATGGGTTTTTACAAACTCGCTCAACGGTTTGCCGCCGCCGGCAGTATCGCGCGCATAGGCGTCGAGCAGGAACACCAGCGCGTCGGCATGCACGGAATGGTGGTAGTCAGCGCGGCAGATGCGCAGGTCGGGGGCGGCGGTATCGGTCACGTGGGAGGCCTTGGAAGAACAGGAGGGAGACCGGATTTTAAGCACGGCATCACCCTCCGCTGCAGGCCGGCGCCGCGGTTTCATGCATCAAATCGGCCTCCAGCCCAGGCGGAACGGGCACAAACGGCTATGAATGTGATAGCAATGTGGTTTACCCCACGGTCATGGGCCGGGGCTTCACCTCCCCTTGGCGGGCGCGCCGCTTCTCTTTACAGGACCTTTACTTGGCTCTTTCGAGCCCTACACCTGCCCATGAAAACTAGCAGTGATAATTCCTGACGCTGGCTGAAGATACGCGCCGGCACCGTGCAAACGGCGCTGGCGCCATCATCCATCAAAACACAACAATGCCGCGCTCCCCAGCGGCAGGCAACAAGGACAGCTGATGGACTCGAAACTTGAGGCACCGCCCCCTGGCCCCGACACTCCCCCACGCAAACACCTGAGCCGCCGCGCCATCTTTATCGGCAGCGTCATCGCCGTGCTGGTCCTGGCCGGTATCGGCTGGCTGGCCTGGCACCTGACCCGCCCTGCATCCGACACGGCCAGCGCCACCGGCCCGGGTGCACCCGGCGGCGGCGGCCGCCGCGGCGCACCGGCCACCACGGTCGGCGTTGCCACTGCCGAGAAAACCAGCATTCCCATCCTCCTGGACGCGCTGGGCACCGTCACGCCGCAGGCCACGGTGCGGGTGCGCCCGCAAGTCACCGGGGTGATGCAGAAGGTGCTGTTCAAGGAAGGCCAGATGGTCAAGGCCGGCGAACTGATGGCCATCATCGACCCGCGCCAGTTCGAACTCGCGCTGCAGCAGGCCAGCGGCCAGCGCCAGCGCGACGAGGCACAGCTCGACAGCGCCCGTGTCACGCTGCAGCGCTTCAGGACGCTGCTGGGGCAGGACTCGATTGCTCGCCAGGAAGTGGACTCGCAGGCCGCCCTGGTCAAACAGCTCGAAGGCACCGTTGTCATCGACAAGGCCAACGAGGGCGCTGCCCGCCTGAACCTCGGCTACACCCGCGTGGTGGCACCGGTCAGCGGCCGCGTTGGCCTGCGTGCGGTGGACATCGGCAATGTGGTGAGCCCCAGCGATGCCAATGGCATTGCCCTGATCACCCAGGTCATGCCGATCGACGTGGTGTTTTCCATTCCGCAGGACCAGGTGGGCGAGCTGCAGCAAACCGCCGCCTCGGGCGCCCAGATGAGGGTCAGCGCGCTGGACCGCACGCGCGCCACCGTGCTGGACACCGGCGTGTTCGCCTCACTCGACAACCAGGTGGACACGACCACCGGCACGGTCAAGGCCAAGGCGCGTTTTGCCAACAGCAAGCTCGCTCTTTTTCCCAGCCAGTTTGTCAACGTGCAGTTGCTGGTGCGGACGATTGAAAACGCTGTGGTGGTGCCAGTAACTGCGGTGCGCCTGGGCGCCAGCGGCGACTATGTCTATGTGCTCAACGCGGCTGAACGCACAGTGAGCCTGCGGCCGGTCAAGCGCGGCCCGGCCACCGTGGACAAGATCGTGATCAGCTCCGGCCTGGCTGCAGGCGAGCGCGTCATCACCGAAGGGGCCGACCGCTTGAAAGACGGGGCGCGCGTGGTGCTACCGGGCGATGCACCGGGCGGCGCTGGCGCCCGCCAGGGGGGGCGCCGGCCCCAGGGCGCAGCATCCGCGCCACGCGGGGACACTGCCACGCCAGCCAGCGCGGCACCTGCCGCCGGGGCCTCTGCACCCGGCCCGGCAGCCCAGGCGCCTGCTGCCGCATTCGAAGCTCCCACGGCGCAGCAGCGTCAGCGCTTCCTGGACCAGGTCAAGGACGACCCGGAAGCCTTGGCCCGACGCAAAACCCTGCTGGAGCAGATAGACCGCGGCGACGCCGCGGCCATTGCGCGCTGGCAGCAGATCAGGGAGCGGCGGCGCCAGGGTTCCGCCGCGCCTGCCCAATGACGGTTGCCGGGCGGCCGCACCCATGAGCCCATCCAGTCCGTTCATCCTGCGTCCAGTAGCCACCGCGCTGCTGATGGTCGCCATCGTGCTGGCCGGCCTGGTCGGCTTCAAATTCCTGCCGCTGTCAGCGCTGCCGCAAGTGGACTACCCGACCATCCAGGTGCAGACGCTGTATCCCGGCGCCAGCCCCGAGGTGATGGCGCAAACCGTCACCGCGCCGCTGGAGCGCCAGTTCGGCCAGATGGCCGGCCTGCAGCGCCTGAGCTCCACCAGCGCGGCCGGCGTCTCCATCGTCACCCTGCAGTTCGGCCTGGGCTTGGCGCTGGATGTGGCCGAGCAGCAGGTGCAGGCCGCCATCAACGCCGGCGGCTCGCTGTTGCCGGCCGATCTGCCGGCGCCGCCGGTTTACGCCAAGGTGAATCCGGCCGACGCGCCGGTGCTCACGCTGGCCATCACCTCCGACAGCCTGCCGCTGACAGAAGTGCAGAACATCGTCAACACCCGGCTGGCGCTCAAGATTAGCCAGGTTAACGGTGTGGGCCTGGTGTCGCTCAGCGGCGGCCAGCGCCCGGCGGTGCGCATCCAGGCGGACACGCGTGCGCTTGCCTCTTACGGCCTCGGGCTGGACTCGCTGCGCACCGCCATCAGCGCCGCGAATGCCAACGCGGCCAAGGGCAGCATCGACGGGCCAACGCGTTCGTATTCCATCAATTCCAATGACCAGCTGCTGGCAGCGCCCGACTATAAAAACCTGATCATCGCCTGGCGCAACGGCGCGGCGGTGCGCGTGACCGATGTGGCCCAAGTAGTGGACAGCGCCGAGAACGTCAAGCTCGGTGCCTGGTCTGGACTGAAACCCGCGATCATCCTGAACGTCCAGCGCCAGCCCGGCGCCAACGTGATTGCCACAGTGGACGCCATCAAAGCGCGCCTGCCCGAGCTGGAGGCCGGCCTCCCGACCTCAGTGAACATCGATGTGCTGAGCGACCGCACCACCGGTATCCGCGCCTCGGTGCTGCATGTCGAGATCGAACTGCTGCTGGCCGTGGTGATGGTGGTGCTGGTTATTTTTGCCTTTTTGCGCAACATCCGCGCCACCGTGATCGCCAGCCTGGCGGTGCCTATCTCGCTGATAGGCACCTGCGGCGCGATGTATCTGCTGGGCTACAGCCTGAACAACCTGAGCCTGATGGCGTTGACGATTGCCACCGGTTTCGTCGTGGACGATGCCATCGTGATGATAGAAAACATCTCGCGCTACATTGAAAAAGGCGAGGCACCCATGGCCGCTGCGCTCAAGGGGGCGCAGCAGATCGGCTTCACCATCATCTCGCTAACGGTCTCGCTGATCGCGGTGCTGATTCCGTTGCTGTTCATGGGCGACGTGGTCGGGCGGCTGTTCCGCGAGTTTGCCGTCACGCTGGCCATCACCATCCTGATCTCGGCCGTCGTTTCGCTCACGCTGGTGCCGATGATGTCGGCCAGATGGCTCAAGCACGAGCCGGAAACCGACAGCAGCCCGACCGGCGCGAAGCTGCAGAAATTTTTCGAAGGCGTGATCACGCGTTACGACCAGTGGCTCAGCTGGGTGCTGCGGCACCAGGGCGCCACGCTGGTGGTGGCATTGGCCACCCTGGTGCTCACCGTGCTGCTGTATGTGCTGATTCCCAAAGGCCTGTTCCCGACACAGGACACCGGTCAGCTGCAGGCCCGGATAGAAACCGCCCAATCGGTCTCTTATGCGCGCATGGCCGAGCTGCAACAGGCGGCGGCCCGTGCCATCCTGGAAGACCCGGATGTGGCCAGCCTGAGTTCTTTCATCGGCGTGGACGCGGCCAACAACACCATGCTGCACACCGGCCGTATGCTGATCAACCTCAAGAGTGAGCGCACCACCAGCCAGCAGGAAACCATGGACCGGCTGCAGCGCCGCGCCGCCACGGTGGCCGGCGTCACCATGTACCTGCAGCCCACGCAGGACCTGACCATAGACGCCGAAACCGGGCCGACGCAGTTCCGCGTGTCGGTCGAAGGCTCTGACAATCCCACGGTGGCCCTGTGGGCCACCAAGCTGGCGCAGCGCATGCAGCAGTTGCCGGCCCTGCGCAACATCGCATCGGACGCTGGTGCCACGGGAGCCTCGGCCTATATCTCGGTAGACCGGGACACCGCTTCGCGCCTGGGCGTGACCACCTCATCGATTGACGACGCGCTGTACAGCGCCTTTGGCCAGCGCATCGTCTCGACCATTTTTACCGAGACCAACCAGTACCGCGTGATCCTGGAAGCCATGCCCGACCCGCTGATGACGGCGGCGTCGCTGGGCAACCTGCCGCTGAAAACCGGCTCGGGTACCACCACGCCGCTGGCCAGCATCGCCACCATCACCGAGCAGCCCGCGCCGCTCCAGATCACCCGCGTGGCCCAGTACCCGGCCACCACGCTGGGCTTCGACACGGCGCCCGGCGCCTCGCTCGGCAAGGCAGTGAACGAAGTCAAACAGGCCGCCAGGGACATTGCCCTGCCCGCCAGCGTGAGCATCACCTTCCTCGGTGCAGCGGGGGCGTACCAGTCCTCGCTGTCCAGCCAGCTCTGGCTGATCCTGGCGGCCGTGGTCTGTGTCTACATCGTGCTCGGCGTGCTGTACGAAAGCTACATTCACCCGCTGACGATTCTCTCGACCCTGCCCTCGGCCGGCGTGGGCGCGCTGTTGATGCTGATGATCAGCGGTTCCGACCTCGGCGTGATCGGCATCATCGGCATCATTTTGCTGATCGGCATCGTCAAGAAAAACGCGATCATGATGATCGACTTCGCCATCGACGCCGAACGCAGCGAAAGCAAGTCGCCGCAGGAGGCGATCCACCAGGCGGCCCTGCTGCGCTTCCGGCCGATTCTCATGACAACACTGGCCGCACTGTTTGCCGCCGTGCCGCTGATGCTGGGATGGGGCGAAGGCGCCGAACTGCGCCGGCCCCTGGGCCTGGCCATCTTCGGCGGCCTGATTGTCAGCCAGGTGCTCACGCTGTTTACGACGCCGGTGATTTATCTGGCGTTTGATCGGATGGGACAGAGGTTTGGGCGGAGGGCTTCGGTGTGAACGCCCTCCTCTTCCGGCGGGTTGTCATCCCGGACCTGATCCGGGATCCATGGTTGATGACTCGCGCTGTGTGGTCTGCCAACAAGCCGGGTCTCGCCCCGGCGGGCGAGGCACTTTTCTTTGCGTCGCCAAAGAAAAGTACCCAAAAGAAAGGCGACCCGATGGTCTGGGTCCCTCCGCTTCGCTGCGGGCAACCTCCGGTGCTCGCCGAAAACGGGGTCAAGCTCGAACTCGCTTCGCTCAGACAATCGCTCGCCCTGATCCGCTTTCGGCTGCGCTCCTCGGCCCAGCCCGACGGGTGGAAGAAGGAAACCGGATTCGGGGAGGCGAGGACGCGCAAAGCGCGTCTTCGCCGGAGCCCATTGGCGATTGCGCTCCCGATCCCGAATCCGCTCCCGCCCCCACCGCCCTTCTGTATGCGCCGAGGAGCGGAGGTCCAGACGGATCAGGGCGAGCGATTGTCTGAGCCGCAGGCGAGTTCGAGCTCGACCCCGACTGGACCGAGCACCGCAGGTTGCCCCCGTAGCGCCAGCGAAGGGGGTCGCAGACAGCAGGGTCGCCTTTTTCTTTGCTTACTTTCTTTTTGGCGACGCAAAAAGAAAGTGAGTTGCCGCCGGGCAACCCCCGGCTTGCCACACCAACCACCGCCATCGCGAGTTAGCAACGTTCATCAAACGCCCGCCTTCGGAGGAGGCGAAAAGTGAACCTCTCCGAACCCTTCGTCCGCCGCCCAGTAGCCACCGTGCTACTGACCATAGGCCTGGCCCTCGCCGGCATAGGCGCGTTCTTCGTGTTGCCGGTTTCGCCGCTGCCGCAAGTCGATTTTCCTGTCATCTCAGTCAGCGCCTCGCTGCCCGGCGCCAGCCCTTCCACCATGGCCAGTAGCGTTGCGATGCCGCTGGAGCGGCGCCTGGGCACGATTGCCGGCGTCAACGAAATGACCTCCACCAGCGGCACCGGCTCAACCCGCATCAGCCTGCAGTTCGACCTGAACCGCAAGATCGACGCAGCGGCGCGCGAGGTGCAGGCGGCCATCAATGCCTCGCGTGCCGACCTGCCCGCCACCTTGCGCAGCAACCCGACCTACCGCAAGGCGAACCCGGCCGCGGCGCCCGTGATCATTCTGGCGCTGACCTCCAAAACACGTTCGCCCGGACAGATTTACGACGAGGTGTCCAACCTGGTGCAACAAAAAATTGCGCAGGTTCAGGGCGTGGGTGACGTTGAACTGGGCGGTGGTTCGCTGCCGGCCGTGCGGGTGGACCTGCTGCCCTTTGCGCTGAACCGCTACGGCGTCAGTATGGAAGATGTGAGGGCGGCACTGCAGGCCTCCAACGCCAACCGGCCCAAGGGCGCGATTGAAGGCAACGGCCAGCGGTTGCAGATTTATTCGGGCGCCAATACCGCCAGTGGCGGCCGCAAGGCAGCAGACTACCGCGACCTGGTGGTGGCTTGGCGCAACAACGCGGCCATCCGGCTCAGGGATGTGGCCGAGGTGGTGGACGGCGTGGAGAACATCAACACGCTGGGCCTGTTCAATGGCGAGCCGGCCGTCATTGTGCTGGTCACGCGCCAGCCCGACGCCAATGTGATTGCCACAGTGGATGGTGTGCGCGACCTGCTGCCCGAATTGCAGGCCCAGCTGCCGCAGGACGTGGTGCTGCATGTGGCCTCGGACAGCACCAACTCCATCCGCGCCTCGCTCAAGGAGATCGAGATCACACTGCTGATCTCGATTGCGCTGGTGGTGCTGGTGGTCAGCGCTTTTTTGCGCAGCGCGCGTGCCACCGTCATTCCCGCGGTGGCCACCGTGGTCTCGCTGCTCGGCACTTTCGGCGTGATGTATTTTCTGGGCTTCAGCCTGAACAACCTGAGCCTGATGGCACTGACCGTGGCCACCGGCTTTGTGGTGGACGACGCCATCGTGGTGCTGGAAAACACCAGCCGGCATATCGAGGCCGGCATGGACCGCTTCAAGGCCGCATTGCTGGGTGCGCGCGAAGTGGGTTTTACCGTGCTGTCCATCAGCCTGTCGCTGGTGGCGGTATTCATTCCGCTGCTTTTCATGGGCGGGCAAACCGGGCGCCTTTTCCGCGAGTTTGCCGTCACGCTGTCGGCGGCGGTGCTGATTTCGCTGCTGATTTCATTGACCACCACACCCATGATGTGCGCCTGGTTGCTCAAGCCCGACGCGCACACCAAACCGCCGGGGCGGCTGGCGCGCTGGTTCGAAGGCGCTTTCAGGCGTCTGCACCGCGGCTACGAGATTTGCCTGGACTGGGCGCTGGCCAGCCGCGTCATCGTGATGCTGAGCCTGGTGGCGGTGATTGCGCTCAACGCCTACCTGTTTGTCTCGATTCCCAAGGGCTATTTCCCGCAGCAGGACACCGGGCAGATCAGCGGGGGCATACGCGCTGACCGCAGCATTTCCTTCCAGGCCATGCAAAGCAAGCTCAAGGCCATCGTGGACATCATCCGTGCCGACCCGGCCGTCGACACCGTGGTTGGTTTCACCGGCGGCTCGCGCGCCGGCGGCGGCTTCATGTTCATCAACCTCAAGCCGGTGAACCAGCGCACCGACAAGGGCCAGGCGGTGATCGCGCGGCTGCGCCCGCAGCTGGCGCAGATCACCGGCATCAGCATTTTTCTCAACCCGGTGCAGGACTTGCGCGGCGGCGGGCGTTCGAGCAATTCCACCTACCAGTACACCTTGAAAAGCGACAACAACAACGACCTGAAAGTCTGGGCCGTGCGCCTGGCCGAGCAGATGAAACTGCAGTCCGCCCTGACCGATGTGGACACCGACCAGCAGGAAAACGGCGTCGAAACCATGGTTACCGTGGACAAGGAAAGTGCGGCCCGGCTGGGCATCAGCTCGCGCGATGTGGACAACGCACTCTACAACGGCTTCGGCCAGCGCCAGGTGGCCACCATTTACGCCGACCTGAACCAGTACAAGGTCATCATGGGCGTGGCGCCGCGCTACATCCAGAGCCCGGAATCGCTGAAAGACATTTATGTTCCTGCCAAAGGAGGTGGCGGCACGACTCTGGCGAGTGCGGCGCCGGCCACGGCGACCACGGTGGTGAACCCGGCCCTGCGCGACCCCTCTTCCGGCCAGGCGCTGAGCGCATCGGTGACCACCATGGTGCCACTCTCAAGCATTGCACGTTTCAGCGAGAACCCCACGGCCGCATCCATCAGCCATGAAGACGGCGAGCTGTCGACCACCGTGTCGTTCAACCTGGCAGAAGGCATTCCGCTCAGCGAAGCCCAGGATGCGGTGAAACAGGCCGAGGCGGAAATCCGCTTGCCGGCCAATGTGCGCGGCAGTTTTTCCGGTACGGCGCGCAACGCGCAGCAGACGCAGCAGGAACAGCCGCTGCTGATCCTGGCCGCCCTGGTGGTGATCTATATCGTGCTGGGCATCCTGTACGAAAGCCTGGTGCACCCGGTCACGGTACTGTCTACCCTGCCCTCGGCCGGCGTGGGTGCGGTGCTGGCGCTGATGCTGTTCAAGATGGATTTTTCCATCATCGCGCTGATCGGTGTCTTTCTGTTGATCGGCATCGTCAAGAAAAACGCCATCCTGATCATCGACTTCGCCATCGAAGCCGAGCGATCGCGCGGCCTGTCGGCTGTGGAAGCGGTGCGCGAGGCCTGCCTGCTGCGGTTTCGACCGATCCTGATGACCACACTGGCCGCCATGCTGGGCGCGCTGCCGCTGGCCATTGGCTTTGGCGAGGGCGCGGAGCTGCGCCGCCCGCTGGGCATTTCCATCATTGGCGGGCTAATTGCAAGCCAGCTCCTCACCCTGCTGACCACGCCGGTGGTTTACATCCTGCTCGACAAGCTGCGCAGGCGCAGCCCATCCGAGCGCCAGCTCAGCCGCCACCCTGACGATTCCGGCGCGCCGCCCCCCGGTGCGCCGCTGCAACTGCAATGAGGCCAGCCATGCAAACCAGATTGACCTTCTACCCCATCGCCGCCGCGCTGGTGGCAGTGCTCGGCGGCTGCGCCGTGGGCCCCAACTACCAGCGCCCGTCCACACCCGAAGTCAGCCGCTACAAGGAGGCCGAAGGCTGGGTGCCGGCCGCACCGGCCGATACGCTGGAGCGTGGTCCCTGGTGGTCGCTGTTCGGCGACCCGGTACTTGACGGGCTCGCCGCACGCGTTGAGGTGTCCAACCAGAACGTGGCCGTGGCCGTGGCGGCCTACGCCCAGGCACGCGCCCTGGTGCGCGAGCAGCGCGCATCCATTTTTCCGACGGTCGCGCTGAACGGCGGTGCCAGCCGCTCCGGCAGCGGCGGCAGCAGCAGTACCGGCAGCACAACAAGCACCGGCGGACGCACGGGCAACAACTACCAGCTCAGCATAGGCGGCAGCTGGGAGCCTGATGTGTGGGGCCGGCTCGGCCGTGCGGTGGACGGCGCAAAAGCCGGCGAGCAGGCCAGCGCCGCCGACCTGGCGTCTGCCAGGCTCTCGGCACAGGGCGAGCTGGCGACCAATTATTTTTCATTGCGCCAGACGGATGCACAGAAAGCGCTGCTCAGGGACACCATTGACGGCTACGCGCGCGCACTGGAGATCACGCAGAACCGCTACACCGCCGGCATCGCTGCCAAAACCGACGTGCTGCAGGCGCAAACACAACTCGCGAATGCCCAGGCTGACGATGCCGGCCTGGTGCGCCAGCGCGCCCAGCTGGAGCACGCCATTGCCGTGCTGGTCGGTGTAGCGCCGGGCAATTTCTCGATTGCGCCCATGGCCTGGAATCCTTCGGTGCCTGAGGTGCCGCTTGGCATACCTTCGGAGTTGCTGCAGCGCCGCCCCGATATTGCCGCCGCCGAGCGCCGTGTGGCTTCGGCCAACGAACAGATCGGCATCGCCAAGAGCGCTTATTACCCCAGCCTTTCGCTGAGCGCCTCTGCCGGCTCGAGCGCCAGCCGCGTCGCCGACCTCTTTCTGGCTTCCAGCAACGTCTGGTCCATCGGCATCTCGGCCGCGCAGGTGCTTTTCAACGCAGGAGCCACGGGTGCCCGCGTGGAAGGCACCGAGGCTTCCCACCAGCAGGCGGTGGCGCGTTATCGCCAGACCGTGCTGGCTGCTTTCCAGGACGTGGAAGACCAGCTGTCGGCAACCCGCGTCCTGCTAACTCAGCAGGAGCTGCGCCGCCAGGCCTCGCAGGCGGCCGACCAGGTCGAGCAGCAGGTGCTCAACCGCTACCGCAGCGGCCAGGTCGGCTACACCGAAGTGATTGCCGCCCAGGCCACTGCGCTGAGCGCGCGCCGCGCGCTGGTGCAGGCCATGGCTGACAGGCAAACCACCGCCGTGGCACTGATCCAGTCGCTGGGTGGCGGCTGGCAGGCCGGTTCGCCGCCCTGAGTGATCAGGCACCACGCCGTTTCTGGCAACGTCCCGCGCAGCTGTTGCGCGGACAAGGCCCGCATCGTGCGCGACACTCTGGCCATCTTCGACTGGGAGCGCTGCATGTTCGCCAGCAATTCCCCGGTGGCTGGTTTGCCAATAAGCTTTCAGCCCCGGGTGAATGCCTTCTGGCGTATGCTGGGCGGTCTGCCCGCCGATCAACAGCAGGCCGTGATGAGCGGCCATGCCCCGCGTTTTTACCGCATTGATCTTTCACCCCCCCCCTTCGGAACCACATCCATGAACGACTTCAAGAACCTGATCAATGGCCAATGGCTTGCCGGTACCGGCACCAGTGCCAACCGCAACCCTTCCAACATCGCCGACGTGATCGGCGAATACGCCCAGGGCGATGCCGCCCAGGTGGACGCCGCAGTGGCCGCGGCCCAGGCGGCTTTTCCCGCCTGGAGCACAGGCTCCATCCAGGCCCGCTCGGACGCACTCGACAAGATTGGCACGGAAATCCTGGCGCGCCGGGAAGAGCTGGGCACACTGCTCTCGCGCGAGGAAGGAAAAACAAAGGCCGAAGGCATGGGTGAAGCCACTCGCGCCGGCCAGATTTTCAAGTTCTTCGCGGGCGAGTGTCTGCGCCTTTCTGGCGAAACGCTGCCTTCGGTACGCCCCGGCATCGGCGTGGAAATCACGCGCGAACCGGTCGGCGTGGTCGGCCTGATCACGCCCTGGAATTTCCCGATCGCCATTCCGGCCTGGAAAATCGCGCCGGCGCTGGCCTTCGGCAACTGCGTGGTGTTCAAGCCCGCCGACCTCGTGCCGGGCAGCGCCTGGGCGCTGGCCGAAATCATTTCGCGCTCGGGCATTCCGGCCGGCGTGTTCAACCTGGTGATGGGCCCGGGCCGCGTGATCGGCGATGCGTTGGTCAACCATGCTGGCATCCACGCCATCAGCTTCACCGGCTCGGTCGGTGTGGGCAGCCGCATTGCCGAGATCTGCGCCAAAAGCCTCAAGAAGGTCCAGCTCGAAATGGGCGGCAAAAACCCGCAAGTCATCCTGGACGATGCCGACCTGGCCCAGGCGGTGGAGCTGAGCGCGCAGAGCGCGTTTTATTCCACTGGCCAGCGCTGCACGGCTTCGAGCCGCCTGATCGTGACCGAGGGCATCTACCCGGCGTTTGTCAAGGCGCTGCAGGAACGCATGGCGCGCATCAAGGTCGGCGACGCGCTGGCGGCCGGCACCGACATCGGGCCGGTATCTTCACAGGCTCAGCTCGAGCAGGACCTGGGCTACATCGAGATCGGCCAGTCCGAGGGCGCGACCCTGGCATTTGGCGGCGACCGCGTGCAGTGCCACACCGCCAGCGGCGCCGAGGGCTACTTCATGTCACCCGCGCTGTTCACCGACAGCACGCCCGCCATGCGCATCAACCGCGAGGAAATTTTCGGCCCGGTGGCCAGTGTGATCCGCGTGAAGGACTACGAGGCAGCGCTGGCCACGGCGAACGACACACCCTTCGGCCTGTCGGCCGGCATTGCCACCACCTCGCTGAAATACGCCACCCATTTCAAGCGGCACAGCCAGGCCGGCATGGTCATGGTCAACCTGCCGACGGCGGGTGTGGACTACCACGTGCCTTTCGGCGGTCGCAAGGGCTCGAGTTATGGCCCGCGCGAACAGGGCCGCTATGCGCAGGAATTTTTCACCACCGTGAAAACGGCCTACACACTGGCCTGAATCTGACGAGGCGAGGCAGCCGCCTGCTATTCAATCGATAGCTGGCGGTGCCCAATCCTATTGGGGGAAACCGTGATTTACCTGTGAATGTGAGGCGAAAAGCCCTCACATCGCCATGTAGCGGCCGGGGCGGTGGTTGATCGCCAGCGCCAGGTTCAGCACCACCGCACCCAGCACCGACAACGCAACGCGGTCCCAATCGGTAACCCACAGGGCGCCCAGCACAATCAGGCCGTCCATTGCCATCTGCACCTTGCCGGCGCGCCAGCCGAAGCGCTCCTGCAGGTAAAGCACCACGATGTTCAGGCCACCCAGGCTGGCGCCATGACGGAAGACGATGAGCATGCCCGCGCCGCACAGCAGGCCGCCCAGCACGGCAGCCAGTGCCGGCGACAAGTGGCCAAAGGCGAGGCCCTGCGGCAGCAGCCAACTGAAAAGCGACAGCAGGCCCACGGCGGCAAACGTCTTGAGAGTGAAGGCCGGTCCCATGCGCCGCCAGGCAAACGCGTAGAACGGCAGGTTCACGGCAAAAAATGCCAGGCCGAAGCTCAGGCCGGTGGCATAGTGCACCAGGAAGGCGATGCCGGCCGTGCCGCCCGTCAGCAAGCCGGCATGGCCGAACATCACCACGCCCACGCCACGAACAGGGTGCCCGTGCTCAACGCCTGGATGTCCTGGTGCAGGCGATGGCGCAGTACGGCCGGTGCGTGGACGCCGGGCACAGTACTGGCCGGCGCGGAGTTCATGCCGCCTGGGCAGTGGGAACGGCGGGCTCGGGTTGTGCGTCGTCGGAGCAGCTGGCGCCGCCGCAACCGTGAATGATGTCCCGGGGCAAAGCCTCGGGCATGCTCACCACACCGGTGGCCGGGTCGTACCCCGTGCCGCGCAGGTGCAGCGCGAGCGCGGCGTCCATGGTCTGCGCATGCTGGGGGAACCAGAGGGCCAGCTCGCGCGCCATATGGCGCAGCGTCTCCAGCTTGCCCGCCTCGGCAGCCGACAGGCCTTCACGCATGACCTGCAGCACCACCTTGTGCTGCACGCTGTGGCAGTTGGTGGACGAAAAGCGTGTGTCCTGCATCCAGCGGTCTTCCCGAGTGAAGTGTTCGCCAGTGTGGTCCAGCAGCACACGCCAGTGATCCAGCAGCGCGGAGTCCGCAGCCGTTTCCACTTGCGCCAGCAGCTCCACAAATTCACGGTGGGTGTCATCCATGGCGGGCAGCTCAAGCGCCAGCGCATCAGACCATTCAAGACTCGGCATGTTCAGGGCTCCTCAGGCAATGCACAAGCTTACGCAAAGCCGGTCTGAAAAAATTTGATCCATGTCATTCCATTTCTAAATCATCCGTGCACTTTGTCGGCTTCGCTAGCCGTACGTCTGTACTGTCGTCGCTTCGCCTTCGCGTTCACGAATGATGTAGAAAAGGAATCGTGGAGCCATGCCTTGAAGGCGATGGTTCCTGCACCTGTAGAAGGGACGAGTCACTATGTTTTTTATAGCTGTCTGCGCCCGCATGGATTGGGCTGGCGGCCTATTTCGCTGCAAAAATCGGCTAAACCGGCACCAGTGGCCGGTGCGGCGATGGCGGCAGCGCGATGCGGATGGCATCACCCGCGCCGACGTCTCCGCCGGCAAGCACCACGCCCATCACACCCGCTTTGCGTATCAGCTGGCCGCTGCTGTCGTGCTTCAGCACGGCGGCCATCAGGCCTTGCTGGAAGCGGTCAATCTGGCTGCAGGGGTTGCGCAGGCCGGTGATTTCCACTACGGCCTCGCTGCCCAGATGCAGCCGTGTCCCCGCAGGCAAGGCCAACAGGTCCACCCCACGCGTGGTGATGTTTTCGCCGAGGTCGCCGGGGCGCACGGTAAAACCGCCGGCCTGCAGCTCTTCAAACAGTTCGGCGTGCAGCAAATGCACCTGCCGCAAATTGGGCTGGCTCGGGTCACGCGCCACGCGCGAGCGGTGCTGCACGGTCACCCCCGCATGGGCGTCACCTTCCACACCCAGGCCGGCCATGAGTCTGACGGCGGCTTCTGGAAATTTGCTGAAATCGTGGCGGCTGCTGCGGTGAACCGCAAGCACCGCGGCCATGCCGGCAGCGCCACTCATTTGATTCAGCCGGCCTTGACCGCCGCCACCAGGCGCTCGGCGCAGGCTAGTGCCTGCCGCGCTTCGCGGGCTTCCACCATCACGCGCAGCAATGGTTCGGTGCCGCTGGCCCGGATCAGCACGCGGCCATGATTGGCAAGTTCTGCCTGCACGGCTTTGGTTTCCGAAGCCAGCAAGGTGTTGCTGGTCCAGTCCTGGCCCGGCTGCAGGCGCACATTGAGAAGGGTCTGTGGAAACAGCGTGACGTCGGCCAGCAGCTGGGCCAAGCTTTTACCGCTGCGCACACAGGCCTGCAGTACCTGCAGCGCACTGATCAGGCCGTCGCCGGTGCTGTGTTTGTCGAGGGCCAGCAGATGGCCGGAACCTTCCCCGCCGAGCAGCCAGCCCCTTTTTTCAAGCTCTTCGAGCACATAACGGTCGCCCACCTTGGCGCGGACGAACTCGACACCCCTGGCCTTCAGGGCCACTTCAACCGCCATGTTGGTCATGAGCGTACCGACCGCGCCAGGCACCACCTCGCCGCGCGCCAGACGCTCGGCCACCATCAGGTAGAGCACTTCGTCGCCGTTGAAAAGACGGCCTTCGGCGTCCACCAGCTGCAGGCGGTCGGCATCGCCGTCCAGCGCCACGCCGTAATCCGCGCCATGGGCCTTGACTGCCTTGATCAGCGCCTCGGGGTGGGTTGCACCGACCTCGTGGTTGATGTTCATGCCGTCGGGCGCGCAGCCAATGGCGATGACCTCGGCACCCAGCTCGTGAAAGACCTCGGGGGCAATGTGATACGCCGCGCCGTGCGCGGCATCCACCACGACCTTCATGCCCTTGAGCGTGAGGTCGCTGGCATAGGTGCTTTTGCAAAATTCGATGTAGCGGCCGGCAGCGTCGTCGAGGCGGCGCGTCTTGCCCAGATTGGGCGAGTCAGCCCACACCGGCGCTTCTTCCAGCACGGCTTCGACCTCCTGCTCCCAGCTGTCCGGCAGCTTGCAGCCCAGGGCGCTGAAAAACTTGATGCCATTGTCGGGGAAGGCGTTGTGGCTGGCACTGATCACCACGCCCAGGCTGGCACGCTGCGTGCGTGTGAGGTAGGCCACGCCCGGTGTCGGCAGCGGCCCGAGCAGCACCACATCCACCCCGGCGGAATTGAAGCCCGACTCGAGCGCGCTCTCCAGCATGTAGCCCGAAATACGCGTGTCCTTGCCGATCACCACCGTTGGCCGCGCTTCGGTTTTCTTGAGCACCCTGCCGACGGCGTGGGCCAGTCGCAGCACAAAGTCGGGCGTGATGGGCGCCTGGCCCACGGTACCGCGAATGCCGTCGGTGCCGAAGTATTTTCTGGTCATGAAGTTTTGTCCCTGCGAAGCTTGTTGTTCTGAAAATGTGGGCCTATTTTAGGTCGGCCTGCCCTGCTTTCGTGTCGGCCAAAGCCTCAGCGTGCGGCGCCCCAGACCTTCAAAGCCTGCACCGTCTCACGCACATCATGCACGCGCACCACCCGCGCACCGCGGTCCACGGCCAGCACGGCCGCCGTCACGCTGGGAACCATCCGGTCGGCAATGTCCAGCTGGGCGACGCTGGCCAGTGAGGTGCTGGTCACCGCGGCTAACGAGGACTTGCGCGACCAGCCGGCCAGCAGCGGATAACCGGCAGACAGCAGCTCGCGCTGGCGCGCCAGCAATGAAAAATTTTGCGCCACGGTCTTGCCGAACCCGATGCCCGGGTCCAGCACGATGCGGCCGGCGGCCACGCCCAGGGCCTGTAGCTCTGTGGCTACCTGCGCAAGGAAAGACAGCACTTGCGGCACCACGTCGCCCTCCATGGGCGCGACCTGCATAGTCTGCGGCTCGCGATGCATGTGCATCAGGCAAACGCCGCAGGCCGGGTGTGCCGCCACCACGGCGGCGGCTCCCGGCTGGCGCAGGGCCCAGATGTCGTTGATGATGTCGGCGCCCAGGTCGAGCACGGCTTCCATCACTTCGGGCTTGTAGGTGTCCACCGAGACCGGCACGCCCAGGGTGACGGCATGGCGCACCACAGGCAGCACACGCGCCAGTTCCTCGGCCAGTGGCACCGGCGGCGCGCCGGGGCGGCTGGATTCGCCGCCGATGTCGAGCATGTCGGCGCCGTCCTGAATGAGCCGGGCGCAATGGTCGAACGCGGCCCGTTCGCCGCTGCCTTTGGAAAAGAACTTGCCGCCGTCTGAAAACGAGTCAGGCGTGACGTTGACAATGCCCATGACGCGTGGCTGGGACAAGTCGATGGAAAAGCGTGAGGTCTGCCAGATCATCCGGTGCTCCCTGAAAAGGCCTGCCAAAGAAAAACCGGGGACGAGCCCCGGTTTTAGTGAGAAAGGGGGATCAGGCGGCTGTAGGCGCCGGATCCGTGCTGACCGCCGGGGTACCGCCGCTGGGGCCACCACCACCCACGGAGGGGTTGCGCGGCGTCCAGTCTTTCGGTGGCCGCGGATCCTTGCCCGCCATGATGTCGTCGAGCTGATCGCCGTCGATGGTTTCCCATTCCAGCAAGGCTTTGGCCATGGCGTGGATCTTGTCCTGGTTGTCTTCGATCAGCTTGCGCGCCTGGGCGTACTGCTGGTCGATGATGCGGCGCACCTCCTCATCAACTTTTTTCAAGGTCGACTCGCTCATGTTGTTGGTTTTGGTCACCGACCGGCCGAGGAACACTTCGCCCTCGTTTTCGGCGTAAACCATGGGGCCCAATGCCTCGCTCATGCCGTAACGCGTGACCATGTCCCTGGCCAGTGCCGTCGCACGCTCGAAGTCGTTGCTGGCGCCGGTGGTCATCTGGTGCATGAACACCTCTTCGGCAATGCGGCCGCCGAACAACATGCTGATCTGGCTGAGCATGTATTCGCGGTCATAGCTGTAGCGGTCTTGTGCCGGCAGGCTCATGGTGACGCCCAGTGCACGGCCGCGCGGAATGATGGTGACCTTGTGCACCGGGTCGCACTTAGGCAGCATCTTGCCAAGCAGCGCATGGCCGGACTCGTGGTAGGCCGTGTTGCGGCGCTCCGACTCGGGCATGACCATGCTCTTGCGCTCGGGGCCCATCAGGATCTTGTCTTTGGCTTTTTCGAAGTCCTGCATTTCCACAGTGCGCGCACTGCGGCGAGCGGCCATCAGGGCAGCTTCGTTGCAAAGATTGGCGAGGTCGGCACCGGACATGCCGGGCGTGCCGCGAGCGATCACGCTGGCATTGACGTCCTGGCCGAGCGGCACCTTGCGCATGTGTACGTTGAGAATCTGTTCACGGCCGCGGATGTCGGGCAGCGTCACATAAACCTGGCGGTCAAAACGGCCGGGGCGCAGCAAGGCGGCGTCCAGGATGTCGGGGCGGTTGGTGGCAGCCACCACGATCACGCCGACATTGGTTTCAAAGCCGTCCATCTCGACCAGCATCTGGTTCAGGGTCTGCTCGCGCTCGTCATTGCCACCACCCAGGCCAGCGCCGCGCTGGCGGCCAACGGCGTCGATTTCATCGATGAAGATGATGCAGGGGGCGTTTTTCTTGGCGTTGTCGAACATGTCGCGCACGCGGGCCGCGCCCACGCCGACAAACATTTCAACAAAGTCGGAGCCGGAGATCGAGAAGAAGGGAACCTTGGCCTCGCCGGCAATGCCTTTGGCGAGCAGGGTCTTGCCGGTGCCGGGAGGGCCGACCAGCAGCAGGCCGCGCGGAATGCGGCCGCCGAGTTTCTGGAATTTCTGAGGATCTTTCAGGAAATCGACAACTTCCTTGACCTCTTCCTTGGCCTCGTCGCAGCCGGCAACGTCGGCAAAAGTCACGGGATTGGTGGACTCGTCCAGCATGCGGGCCTTGGACTTGCCGAAGCTGAACGCCCCGCCCTTGCCGCCGCCCTGCATCTGCCTCATGAAATAGACCCAGACACCGATCAGCAGCAGCATCGGGCCCCAGCTGACCAGCAGGGTCATGAGCAGGGAGCCTTCTTCGCGCGGCTTGACGTCGAACTTGACGTCGTTGGCAATCAGGTCGCCGACCAGCCCGCGATCAAGGTAGGTGGCGGTGGTGCGGACCCTGCGGTCGTCTGTGGTGACGGCGGAGATTTCGGTGCCGCCCTGGCCTTCGGCGATGGTCGCGGATTTGATGCGTTTGCCGCGTACTTCCTCCAGGAACTCCGAATACCCCAGGTAATTGGTACCGGCGACACCGCGTGTATCAAATTGCTTGAAAACGGTGAAGAGCACCATGGCGATCACCAGCCAGATTGCAATTTTGGAAAACCACTGATTGTTCAAGGATGTCTCCGATAGAGGAACACAAGGCACATGCGCCTGATTTTAGGCGTTTCAAGGGCAAAAACCGCACGCGGTGTATGGGACATCCCTTGGTTTGAAGCGGGATTGCGGTATTTATTGCGTTTCAGCAAGCTCAGTCGCTTGGGAAAGCCTGCTTTTAAGACCCATGCCGACCAGAAAGGTTTCCGACGAATTGGAACGCGAGGCCTTCGGTTTGAAGGGCTTGACCACCTTGAAGGTTTCCTTGAACAGCTTGACCAGAGGGCTGTAGGCGCCGCCGTGGAACAGCTTGGCCACCAGCGCACCTTCTGGTTTGAGATGCTGCACGGAAAAATCCACCGCCAGCTCCACCAGATGGGCAATGCGGGCGGCATCTGCCGAGTCAATGCCAGAGAGGTTGGGCGCCATGTCGGAGATCACCACATCAACCTTGGTAAACCCTTGATCAGCGGACAAAGTCTGCTCCAAAATCTGTAGCACTTCGGGTTCCCGGAAATCGCCTTGGATGAAGGTCACGCCTTCGATCGGGTCCATCGGCAGGATGTCCAGCGCCACGATGCGTCCGTTCAGCGCACCCGCTGCCGCACCCGAAGGCGACAGCTTGCGCCGCGCATACTGGCTCCACGCGCCGGGCACACTGCCCAGGTCCACCACGCAGTTGCCGGGCCGGATCAGCCCCAGCGTCTCATCGATTTCCTTGAGCTTGTAGGCCGCCCGCGCCCGATAGCCCTCTTTCTGGGCCAGCTTGACGTAGGTGTCGTTGACGTGGTCATTCAGCCACGCTTTATTGACCTTTTTGCTTTGGGTTTTTACTTTCATGTCCGTATTGTCCTCTCACCAATCCTGGAAACCGCAGTTGAACGTGCCCGAGTGGGCCGTCCTGGGGTGGGCTGGGTAGGCAAGACGACGCAGCGGGCTGATGCCCGCAAGGAGGAGCAACGCCGCCAGCACGCGCCAGGGCGGCGCAATCGGGTGCGTAGCGCTCTCCCCCCAAAAGATGAATTTGTACGTGAGTGAGAAGAGTGCATCCATGTAGTTCGGCCTGCGTGAATGAGCGGTCAACTGCGGCTTCCAGGATAATCGGGGCATGGCTCAAATACTACTTACCCCCGCCCAACGCAAAGACCACCGCGCCGAGGCCCATCACCTTGATCCGGTTGTCATGGTCGGTTCGGACGGCCTGACCGCCGCCGTCAAAAAAGAAATCGACGCCGCGCTCAAGGCGCACGGCCTGATCAAGGTCCGCGTGCAGTCGGACGACCGCCCCGGTCGCGAAGCCATGTTCCAGGCCCTGGCCGACGAACTGGGTGCTGCGCCCATCCAGCACATCGGCAAACTGCTGGTGCTGTGGCGGCCCATGCCGGAAAAGGAAAAGAAGGTCAACGAAGACCGCATGCCCGGCCCGCGCGACGTCAAGGTGCTGAAAAACAGCGCGCGTTACGGACAGCGACCGGAAGTCAAAACCTTACGCGTGCTCGGCAACCAGCGCCTGACGCCGGGCGGCACGGTCAAACGGGCCAAGCCCAAAAAGCAGCAAAGCGCCAAGAAGCGCGCCCAGGGTTGAGCCATGCCGGGCCTTCTGGCCGGCTTTCCTTTTTTAGTCGCCACGTCTCATATCTCTTTAGATTCGGTGCCAGCGCCCATAGTTGATTGCCATGACCTCTACGCCCACCCCCAACCCGCTCCTCGATTTTTCCGACCTGCCACTGTTTGACCGCATCACGCCCGAGCATGTCGGCTCTGCGATCGACGTGCTGCTCGGGCAGGCTGAAACGGCCCTTGAGCAGGTCACGGCACCGGCCTTCCCGGCGCGCTGGACCGACATTGCCGGTGTGCTCGACATAGCCACCGAAAACCTGAGCCGGGCCTGGGGCGCTGTCAGCCACCTCAACGGCGTGGCCGACACGCCCGAACTGCGCGCCGCCTACAACGCGGCCCTGCCCCGCGTCACCGAGTTCTGGACGCGCCTGGGCGCCGACGAACGGTTGTACGCCAAGTACAAGGCCATTGATGTCGCCACGCTGAACCCCGAACAGCGCCAGGCGCACAAAAACGCCATGCGCAACTTTGTCCTTTCAGGCGCCGAGCTGGTGGGCGCGGCCAAGGAACGTTTTGCCGCCATCCAGGAGCGGCAGGCCGAGCTGAGCCAGAAGTTCAGCGAAAACGCGCTCGACGCGACCGATGCCTATGCCTACTACGCCCGGGAAGATGAACTGGCCGGCGTGCCGGACGATGTGGTGCAGACAGCCCGCGCACAGGCCGAGGCCGAAGGCAAGGGCGGCTACAAACTCACGCTCAAAATGCCCTGCTACCTGCCGGTCATGCAGTTTGCCGAGAGCTCCGCACTGCGCGAAACCCTGTACCGAGCCTACAGCACCCGCGCCAGCGACCAGGCCGCGCCCGAATTCAGCCGCTTCGACAACAGTGCCGTGATGCAGGAAATCCTGGCGCTGCGTCTGGAAGAGGCGCAATTGCTGGGCTACCGCAACTTCGGCGAGGTGTCGGTGGTCGCCAAGATGGCCGATTCGCCGGACCAGGTGATCAGTTTCCTGCGCGACCTGGGTCAGCGTGCCAAGCCTTACGGCCTCAAGGACGTGGCCGACCTGCGCACCTTCGCCGGGGAAAAGCTGGGCCTGAAGAACCCACAGCCCTGGGACTATGCCTTTATCGGCGAAAAGCTCAAGGAAGCGCGTTACGCCTTCAGCGAGCAGGAGGTCAAGCAGTATTTCACCGCGCCCAAGGTACTGGCCGGCCTGTTCAAGATTGTCGAAACGCTGTTTGAAGTGACAATCCACCCTGACAGCGCCCCGGTATGGAACCCCGGTGTCGAGTTTTACCGCATCGAACGCGATGGACAACTGGTCGGCCAGTTTTACCTGGACCGGCCGGCCCGCACCGGCAAACGCGGCGGCGCCTGGATGGACGACGTGCGCGCCCGCTGGCTGCGCCCGGACACGGGCAGGCTGCAGACCCCGGTGGCGCACCTGGTCTGCAACTTTGCCGACGGCGTGGGTGGCAAGCCGGCCCTGCTGACACACGACGACGTGACCACCCTGTTTCACGAATTCGGCCATGGCCTGCACCACATGCTGACGCAGGTGAACGAGCGCGATGTTTCGGGCATCAGCGGCGTCGAGTGGGACGCGGTCGAGCTGCCCAGCCAGTTCATGGAGAACTTCTGCTGGGAATGGGACGTGCTCAAACACATGACGGCTCACGTGGACACTGGTGAGCCATTGCCGCGCGCGCTGTTCGACAAGATGCTGGCCGCGAAGAACTTCCAGAGCGGCATGCAGACCCTGAGGCAAATCGAGTTTTCGCTGTTCGACATGCTGCTGCACACGCAGTGGCAGCCGGGCGGCAACGTGATGGCCCTGCTGACTGAAGTCCGCAAGGAGTATGCGGTGATCACACCGCCGCCCTACAGCCGCACCGCGCACACATTCAGTCACATTTTCTCGGGTGGCTACGCAGCGGGCTACTACAGCTACAAATGGGCAGAAGTTCTCTCGGCGGACGCTTATGCTGCCTTCGAGGAGAGTGCACAAAGCGCCACACCTGCAGGTATAAACACTGATGCCGGAGCCCTGCCCAGCACCGTTACGGTAGAAACTGGCAGAAAATACCGCCAGGCCATCCTGGAAGCGGGTGGCAGCCGCCCGGCGATGGAATCCTTCAAGGCCTTTCGCGGCCGCGAACCCTCGATCGACGCGTTGCTGCGCCACCAGGGCATGGCATGAGAAACCTCAACGGAGCTGGTATGACCTTATCGAACGCTATTAAATTTGCAGCAGTCAGCGCAGCAGTGGTGCTGGCTTCTGGCACTTTTTCCTCTATTTCCCAGGCACAGCAGGTTTACCGCATTGTCGGCCCGGATGGCAAGGTGACCTTCTCCGACCAGCCGCCGCCGGCTGCAAGCAAGGCCAAGGTCACAGCGGCCGGTGCCGGTGGCGCCGGGGGTATCTCGACCGCCTCGCTGCCTTTCGAGTTGCGCAAAGTGGTGGGCCAGTACCCGGTGACCCTGTACACGGGCGCGAACTGCGCCCCCTGCGGCTCGGCCCGCTCCATGTTGACCACACGCGGCATCCCGTTCGCGGAAAAAACCGTGACCACCAACGAAGACACACAGGCCCTGCAGCGCATCAGCGGCGACGCCTCCCTGCCCTTCCTGACCATCGGCAGCCAGCAGCTCAAGGGCTTCTCCGACGCGGAATGGACACAGTTTCTTGATGCGGCGGGTTATCCGAAATCATCGATACTGCCGTCCAGCTACATCCAGACCGCCGCCACGCCCCTGGTCATAGTCGCCGCCCCGGCTGCCGCACCCGCCACCGCCGCGGCGCGGCCGCAGGGGCCGGCCACACCTGCCACCCCGGCAGCTCCGCCACCGAGCAATCCCGCCGGAATCCGTTTCTAGGCCCAGACCCGATTGGACCATTGCCGTGCTCAGCGCGGCAGCCAGCCCAGCCCGGCGGAAGTACCGCCCGGCAACCCGCCTTTTTTCGGCCGGTACTCGCAGCCCAGCCAGCCATCCCAGCCGCAGGCCTGCGACACCTCGTCGATCACACCGAACAGATAGGGGTAATTGACTTCCCCGATGTCGGGCTCGTGCCGCTCCGGTACGCCGGCGATCTGGAAATGACCGACCCGCCCCGTGGGTAGGTACTGTCGGATTTTGGTCGCCACATCACCTTCGACAATCTGGCAGTGGTACAGGTCCATCTGCACCTTGAGGTTGGGCGCACCGACCTCGGCCACGATCTCGTGCGCATGGTCTTGCCGGTTCAGAAAGAAACGCGGCACGTCGCGCGTGTTGATCGGCTCGATCAGCACGTCCCGACCGTGTTTGGCGGCCTCGGCCGAGGCCCAGCGCAGGTTGGCGACGTACAGCGGCCGCAGTTCCTCGCGCTCGCTGCCTGTTGCCAGCAGGCCGGCCATCAGGTGGATGCGCGGGCACGACAGCGCTTCTGCATAGTCCAGGGCCAGCAGCACACCGGTGCGAAATTCCGCTTCGCGGCCAGGCACCGCGGCGGTGCCGCGAACGCCGGACTGGTCCCAGGCCTGGGCGATGGACGCCGCATCGGTGCCGCCCGGTGGCGCGTTGAACAACACCTGCTGCAGGCCGTTGCCCTTCAGGCGTGCGGCCAGCTCGTGCTTGCTGAACGCATAAGGGAAAAGAAACTCCACGGCCTTGAAGCCATCTTTTGCAGCGGCCTCGAAGCGGTCCAGAAAGGGCAGCTCGGGGTACATCATGGACAGGTTGGCGGCGAATTTCGGCATGGTGGCTTCTTTGAAATGCTATCGAATGAATAGCTGTTAGCGTAGTCAGATAAAGGGCTACAGGCCGATCTGACTACAAAAACCCGCTACCAGCGGGCGCCGAAGGTCTGGCGCAGTTCATCGATCTGCGCAGCGGTCAAAGGCTGCACGGTGGTGCCCGCCATACAGGCGAGCCTGGCGGTTTCCTCAAGTTCTTCCAGCACGGCCATGGCCGCGGCCGGGCTCTGGTGCCAGACATTGGGACCCAGCCGTGCGAGCATGACCGCGCGTATCGGCGTGCCTCGCTGGCCGTAAGCGGTGATAGCTTCGACCACCTGCCTTGCGGCAGCGGCATCGCCAGGGCGGTGGTAGTCGATCACTGGCACATGGCCGACCTTCATCACGAAATAAGGCGTGAGGGCCGGCAGCAACTTGTCGCCGGTGGCACGCAGGCTCAGCGCGACGCAATGGGTGGAGTGGGTGTGGATCACGCAGCGCGTTGCCGGGTCGAACTTCAACGCTGCCGCGTAGATGCCAGCATGCAACGCAATGGTCTTGCTGGCGGTGTCGCCGCTGACTTGTTTTGCATCGGCATCCAGCCGGGCCAACCGCGCCGGGTCCAGGAAACCCAGGCAGGCATCCGTGGGCGTGATCAGGAAACCGCCGCCCGCCGACTCATCCAGGCGAAGACTGATGTTGCCGGCCGTCGCATGCACGTAGCCGCGCTCGAACAGGCTTTTGCCCACGCGGCAGATCTCTTCTCTGGCCTGGTTTTCGGTGAGTACGGTCATGCCAGCATCGTAAAGGCTTTGATAAAGAAGTCGTCAGTGCCGAAGTTGCCGGACTTCAGCGCTAAGTGGAGGCCGTCATTGCCAGCCAGGGCCGACGACCGCCGGGCCGCCCCAAGGTCGGCGACGCCCCCTTGGGGGGCAGCGAGGATACGCAGTGCCGAGCGTGGGGGCTCTATTGCCGCATGACACCAGGGCACGCCAGGGTCGATCTGCGGGCCGATCTGCATCTGCGTGATGCCCAGCGTCTGCACGCAGGCGCCCGAGGTTTCACCGCCGGCCACCACCAGTTGCCGCACGCCCAGTTGCACCAGGCCGCGCGCCACCGCGGCCAGCGTGCGCTCGACCATGGCGCCGGCTTCTTCCACACCCAGACGGCTCTGCACGGATTTCACGTCGCCACTGTCGGCGGTGGAATAAACCAGCACCGGCCCATGGGCCAGCAGCGGCCGGGCCCAGGCCAGCACCTCGGCCACCACATCGGCGCCTGAGGCAATTCGCAGCGGATCAATCGCCAGCGCCGGGTGGCCCTGTTTCATGAAATCCAGCACCTGCCGGTTGGTTGCCAGCGAGCAGCTGCCCGACACCACCGCTTGCAGGCCGCTGGCAGCCGGCAAGCGGCTGGCCTGGTCTGAGGGCGTGATGCCGAAATTAGCAGGCAAGCCAATGGCCACGCCGGAGCCGGCCGTCACCAGCGGCATGTCCTTAAGTGCCGGGCCCAGGCGCAGCAGGTCCTCGTTGGACACCGCGTCCACAATCGCCACGCCCACACCTTCTGCCTGCAACTGCGCCATGCACTCGCGCACTGCAGCCGCGCCGCGCGCCAACACAGTGTGGTCGATCAGCCCGACACGCCGTGTCGTCTGCGCCTGCATCACCCGCACCAGATTCGCGTCCGCCATGGGTGTCAGCGGATGGTTCTGCATGCCGCTTTCATTGAGCAGCACATCGCCCACAAACAGGTAGCCCTTGAACACCGTGCGCTGGTTGTCGGGAAAAGCCGGGGTGGCAATCGTGAAGCCGGTCTGGAGCGCGTCCATCAACACTTCGGTCACCGGGCCGATATTGCCTTGCGCTGTGCTGTCGAAGGTCGAGCAGTACTTGAAATAAATCTGCTGCGCGCCTTGGGCTTGCAGCCAGGCCAAAGCGGCCAGCGATTCGGCAATGGCCTGGTCAGGCGACACGGTGCGCGATTTGAGCGCGACCACCACGGCATCCACCTCGGCGCCCAGCGGAGCATCCGGCACGCCAATGGTCTGCACCACACGCATGCCGGCGCGCACCAGGTTATTCGCCAGATCCGTTGCACCTGTGAAGTCGTCGGCAATGCAACCCAGACATAGAGCCCCCACGCTTGTCGCTTCGCGTACTGCGCTGCCCCCCGCGGGGGCGCTGCGCCTGCGGGCCGGCAAAGCCGGACCCGCGGCCCCGGCTGGGTTGAGAGGTTCCACCCTGCGCTCAGTGCTGCTCATGGTTTCTTGGGCAACTCGATGCCCGGGAAAATCTTGATCACTGCGCTGTCATCTTCTTTCGCAAAACCGGCCGTCGATGCCTGCATGAACATCTGGTGCGCGGTCGATGACAGCGGCAAGGGAAACTTGCTGGCACGCGCCATGTCGAGCACGAGGCCGAGGTCTTTCACGAAGATGTCTACCGCCGAGAGCGGCGTGTAGTCGGCCGCCAGCACATGGGCCATGCGGTTTTCAAACATCCAGCTGTTACCGGCGCTGTGGGTGATGACCTCGTACAGCGCGGCCGGGTCCACGCCTTCGCGCAGGCCCAGCGCCATGGCTTCGGCAGCTGCGGCGATGTGCACACCAGCCAGCAGCTGGTTGATGATCTTGACCTTGCTTCCGGCACCGGCCGCATCACCCAGCTTGTAGACCTTGGCGGCCATCGCGTTGAGCACGGGTTCCGCCTTCGCATACGCTGCCTGCGCGCCGGACGTCATCATCGTCATCTCGCCGCTGGCGGCTTTGGCCGCACCGCCGGAGATGGGCGCGTCGATGTAGAGTAGGCCCAGACCGTTCAGCCGTTTTTCCAGCGCCATCGACCAGTTCGGGTCAACGGTGGAACACATCACAAACACGCTGCCGGGCTTCATGGCCGCCGCGCAGCCGCCGGGGCCGAACAGCACGGCCTCGGTCTGCGCCGCGTTGACCACCACCGACACCAGCACATCGCAGGTGGCGCCCAGTTCGGCCAGCGAAGCGCAGGCCACACCGCCGCCTTCGGCGAAAGCTTCTGCCGCTTCCGGCCGCACATCAAACACGCGCACTTGGTAACCGGCGCGGCGCAGCGACTGCGCCATGCCGCTGCCCATGGCACCGAGGCCTATCACTCCTGCAACAAGGTTCATTTCACTCACTCCCGCGTCGGGTACCGTGCTTCAACATTTATTCATATTGTTATCATACGACTTACAAGGAAGTACTTCCATTATTTTGGGAGCAGCACCACCCAACGCGCAGGGCTTAGCAAGCGTTCAGTGCGGGATGGCCTGGGGTAGCAGTGCACTGGCCAGCTGAACACCCTCCTGCTGCCAGAAAGCCGGATCAGCCTGCTCGATGCGACGAATCGCGTTGTCCATATGGCGGGCCGCAGCCTGGCGCGCCTTAACGGCGTCGCCGGCCTCGATGGCCTGGACAATCGCTTCGTGTTCTGCCCGCACCTGCCTGGCAAAGTCAGCCCGGCGCGCTTCGTTGGCCCGGGTGACACGCGTGACGCCGCGCAGGAACTGGCGCAGGTAGTCCAGGGTGCTGATGAGAAACGGGTTTTGCGCCGAGTCTGCAATCGCGCGATGGTAGTTCACGTCTTCCTCGGCACCATCGCCGCCGGCCTTGACCGCCTTGTCAAGCGCAGCCATCGCCTGGCGGATGCGTTTGACGTCAGCTGCTGTGCGGCGCTGCGCGGCCAGCGCGGCTACTTCGGCCTCCAGTGCGCGGCGCACCTCCACCATCTGGACAACGGCCTGCTTTGACGCGGCGGAACGCATGTCGAAATTCAGCGGCGCAAACGCGGCACGACGCACAAACACCCCGCTGCCCTGGCGCGACTCCACCAGGCCCAGCGACTTCAGGCGCGAGACGGCCTCGCGCACCACCGTGCGGCTGACGGCGAACTGCTCGGCCAGCGCTGCCTCTGTCGGCAACTTGTCGCCCGCCGCGGGCCGCCCTGCGCGGATTTCAGCCGACAGCGCCTCGGCCACCCGTTCTGACAGATGAATACCGGGCGTGATGGACTGGAAACGATGCGTCATGGGGCCTGAAATTTGTCGTACAACTCTACAACATCCGGCCCGCCGCTTGCGGAGGTTTAAAACACCAGCGTCCTGACGCCAGTTTCCGTGCCCAGCAGGCAGACATGCGCTTTCTGAAAAGCAAACACGCCAACAGTCACCACCCCGGGCCACTGGTTGACCTGGGACTCGAAGGCCAGCGGCTCGCTGATCTTCAGGCCGGTCACGTCCAGAATGTGCTGGCCGTTGTCAGTGACCAGCGGCGTGCCGTTTTTCAGGCGCACGGTGGCCGTGCCGCCAAGTGCTTCAAACTGCCGCCGGATGCGTTGCGCCGCCATGGGAATGACTTCCACCGGTACCGGAAAGTGGCCCAAGGTCTGAACCAGCTTGGACTCGTCGGCAATGCAGACAAACTTGCGCGACTGGGCGGCCACGATTTTTTCGCGCGTCAGAGCCGCCCCACCGCCCTTGATCATGTGGCCCGCGTGGTCGATCTCGTCGGCGCCGTCGATGTACACCGCCAGCTCTTCCACATCGGCCGCCTCAAACACCGTGATGCCCAGCGCCTGCAGGCGCTCGGTAGAGGCCACCGAGCTGGAGACCGCGCCGGCAATCGTGTCCTTGATGCCGGCCAGCGCGTCGATGAACTTGTTGACGGTGGAGCCGGTGCCGACACCGACGATGCTGCCGGGCTCGACATAGCTGAGGGCGGCCTGGCCGACCAGTGTTTTGAGTTCGTCTTGTGTCATGGGTGATAAGGTTGGAAGCTTGCTGGGTTTTGCGACAATGCCAGGCGCACTGCACTATCGCCAAGAACAACTCAAATTATCCAATGTCCCTGCTGCCCTACGCCCTTGCCCGCCCTATTTTATTTGGGCTGGACCCGGAAACCGCCCACGAACTGACCATGGCCTCGCTGGCCCGCACCCAGGGCACACCGCTGGCATGGGCCTACTGCTCGGGCCGTGTTGACGATCCGGTCGAGCTGGCCGGGCTGAAGTTCGCCAACCGCGTGGGCCTGGCCGCCGGGCTGGACAAAAACGCGCGCTGCATCGACGGCCTGGCCGCCATGGGTTTCGGGTTCGTTGAGGTCGGCACCGTCACGCCCAAAGCCCAGCCGGGCAACCCCAAGCCGCGCATGTTCCGCCTGCCGCAGGCTAACGCGCTGATCAACCGCCTGGGCTTCAACAATGACGGGCTGGATGCTTTCATTGCCAATGTGCAGAAGTCCAGCTTTCGCCGCCAGAACGTCAAACACCCTTTGCTGCTGGGCCTGAACATCGGCAAAAACGCGGCGACACCGATTGAAAACGCGGTCGATGACTACCTGCTCTGCCTGGACGGCGTTTACCCGCACGCCGACTATGTGACCGTCAACATTTCCAGCCCAAACACCAAAAACCTGCGCGCGCTGCAAAGCGACGAGGCGCTGGACGCCCTGCTGGGCCGCATCGCCGAGCGGCGCGAAAGCCTGGTCAAAGAGCACAGCAAGCGCGTGCCGATTTTTGTGAAAATTGCGCCCGACCTCGACGAGGCCCAGGTGGACGTGATCGCCGCAACGCTCAAGCGCCACGGCATGGACGGCGTGGTGGCGACCAACACCACCCTGAGCCGCGAGGCCGTCAAAGGCCTGCCCCATGCCGAGGAAGCCGGCGGCCTGAGCGGCGCGCCGGTGCTGGCCGCCAGCAACCGCGTGATCGGCCAGCTGCGCGCTGCACTCGGCAAAGGCTTTCCCATCATCGGCGTGGGCGGCATCATGAGTGGCGCGGACGCGGTGTCCAAAATCCAGGCCGGCGCCGATGTGGTGCAGATTTACACCGGGCTGATCTACAAGGGGCCGGAGCTGGTCACCGAAGCTGCACTTTCGATCAAAAAGAGCCTCTAGCCCAATAGGTACAAGCGAAAGCAGCTATCAAATAGAGAGCAAATTGACAGGTCATCCTTGAAGATCAATTTTGCCCATCCTGCCTCCGTGCTGGTGCTGTCGTTTCTGGCGGTGATCATCCTCGGCACCGCCCTGCTGATGTTGCCACTGTCGCACGCCGGCAGCGAGGTTGCGCCACTGCTGACGGCGCTGTTCACGGCTACCTCGGCGGTCTGCGTGACAGGCCTGGTCCTGGTCGATACCGGCACCTACTGGAGCAGCGCCGGGCAAGTGATCATCATGGCCCTGTTTCAGCTGGGGGGCTTCGGCATGATGACCTCTGCCACCCTGATGGGCCTGCTCATCAGCGGGCAGATGCGCCTGCGCACCCGGCTTTTGCTGCAGGCGGAAACCCATTCACTGGCGCTGGGCGACGTCAAGAGCGTGGCCAAACTCGTGCTGTGGGTCACCCTGGTCATGGAATTGGCCGTGGCCGCCGCGCTGACCCTGCGTTTTGCGCTGAGCTACGGCATGCCCTGGGATGAGGCGGCATGGCATGGCCTGTTTCACGCGGTTTCCGCGTTCAACAACGCCGGCTTTTCCACCTGGGGCGACAGCGTGATGCGTTTTGTGAGCGACGCCTTCGTCCTCGGGCCGTTGATGGTCGCGATCATCGTGGGCGGCCTGGGCTTTCCGGTCTTGCACGAACTGATGGTCGAACGCGGCAGCCGCCGGCCGCAGTGGTCCATGCACGCTGTCCTGACCGTCTGGGGCTCCGTCGCGCTGATCGTGGCCGGGACGCTGATCATTTTCCTTGCCGAAATGAACAACACGAAAACACTGGCACCCCTGGGCTGGGCCGACAAGGGCCTGGCGGCGCTTTTTACCTCGGTGTCCGCACGCACCGCGGGTTTCAACGCCATTGATATCGGTGGCTTGAACACCGAGTCGCTGGCGCTGCACTACACGCTCATGTTCATTGGCGGTGGCAGCGCGGGGACGGCGGGCGGCGTCAAGGTCACCACCTTTTTCGTGCTGGTGCTGGTCGTCTGGAATGAAATCCGCGGCCATCGCGATGTCGAGTTTCGCGGCAGGCGCATTGCCACCTCGGTGCAACGCCAGGCACTGACCGTCCTGACCCTGAGCGCCGCCATGGTCAGCCTGGCCGTGCTGCTCATCCTGCCGCTGACGCCGCTCCCCTATGAAAAAGTGTTGTTCGAGGTGATTTCCGCCTTCGGCACCGTGGGCCTGTCTACCGGCATCACCGCGGATCTGGTGCCCGGCGCCCAGGCCATCATCATCGCGCTGATGTTCATAGGACGCGTGGGCGTGGTCACTCTGGCCGTGGCCCTAGCAACCAACCAGATGCGGCGCAATTATCGTTACCCTGAGGAGACACCCATTGTTGGATAAACAGAAGAAAACTGCATCAGGCAGTGTTGCCGTCATCGGGCTCGGCCGGTTCGGAACCGGCGTGGCCAAATCGCTGGTGGCGCTGGGCCACGATGTGCTGGCCATCGAACACGATGCCGACACGGTCCAGACGCTTTCCGATGTCCTGCCGCACGTGGTTCAGGCGGACGCCACCGATGTGGAAACCTTGAGGCAACTGGGTGTTCAGGATTTTTCGCACGCCGTGGTGAGCATCGGCGACAACCTGGAGGCCAGCGTGCTGACGGTTCTCAACCTCAGCCAGCTGGGCGTCAAGGACATCTGGTGCAAGGCAAACAACCCGCAGCACGGCCGGATCGCGGAACGTGTGGGTGCCCACCATGTGGTTTACCCCGAGGCAGACATGGGTGAACGGGTGGCCCATCTGGTGACCGGCAAGATGATCGACTTCATCGAGTTCGACGATGGTTTCGCTATTGCCAAAACCCGCGCTCCCATGGAAACGCACGGCAAAACCCTGGCGCAGTCCGATGTGCGCAAGCGCCACGGGATCACCGTGGTAGGCATCAAGCGCCGCCACGAGGATTTTGTCTATGCCAAGGCAGACACCGGGGTCAAGCCGGGCGACCACCTGATCGTGGCAGGCCCGACACGCATGGTGGAGCGTTTCGCCGCGCTGTACTGACCGGCCGCCGATGCCTGTGCAGCTTGACTACCCAGCCAGCAGCTTGGCTGCTTCCTGCTTGCCCATTTTCCTCAGGCTGGCAATCGCCGGCAGCTGGCTGGCCCGGGGGCGGGTCTTGCCGTCTTCCCATTTGTAGACGGACTGCGCCGACACGTTGAGAATTTTCGCCACAGCCGCGGCGGACAGGCCGAGCCGCTGCCGCTGGGCGGCAAATCCTTTGGCGCTGAAACGCAGGCCGCTGCCGGTTTTTTCTTCCGGTTCGGCGGAGGCAGGCCCCCTTTTGCCCGATTTGAGCAGGCGGTTGAGCTGTTTTTCGAGGGTCAGCACACGCCTTTTCAGGGCGGCGATATCGGTGCGGTATTGCGAAGACGCCTTTTTCAGCGGCTGCGATTCGGCGCGTGCATCCTTGCGCGCGACGCGCGAGATTTCTGCCTTCAGAACGGTTGCGATATTGGGCACGTCAATAAACTCCTGATGGAATGGGCAAATGGCTTCTCCTCCAATTGTAGGAGGCGCGAACCGTGGGCAGCATAGCAGGCCAGATCCGCTGCACTGGCTCCCACCCGAAAATACTACACAATTGATAGCTGCTTGCGCCCGCCGGGTCTGGGCTGGAGGCCAATTAAGTCATTAATCGGGCGCCGCCACATACAAGCACTCAATCGGGCACAAAACGTTCCTTGAACCTCAGCTCGTCTTCAAGCAGCTCCAGCGTGACGAGTTGCCCCATCTTGTTGTCGGCCAGCCGGCAGGCTGCAAACAGGCTGTGCTTGCCCTTCAGGTTGTAGCTGTCCATGTCAATCAGCATGTAGGGGTAAGGCACAAACACCCGGTGCAGGAAGATGGTGCGGTGCCGGTTGCGCGGTGACGGGAAAAGCTTGTAGTCGTCGGTAGTGATGCTTTTTGCGGTGGCCATGCGTTGTGTTGCCTGGAAGGCGTTCAGTAATGCGGCGGCAGGTCGTCGCCGGGGCGGGCCAGCGGGCCGGGGCCTGCCTCGGGCAACTGCTCGCGCAACTGGCCGACTTCGCGCATCAACAGGTCAATTTGCTGCTGCTGGCGGACGATGACCTGATTCAGCTCGTCCAGCAGGTCTTCGCTGAAGCTGGCCTTGATTTCCAGCTCGGTCAGGCGTTTTTCAATCTCTTGTTCGGTATCCATGGTCTGTATTGGACACGAGTTTCGCCGGTGCCCTGCTGCTTTCCTACATGCGAACACGCTGGTGTCCTCTGCTGGCGACCGGGGTGGCACTGCATCATCAAACCCTTTCACCAACAGGACAAAGCTCATGGGTATTCTCTGGACCATTCTGATCGGATTCATCGTCGGCTTGGTCGCCAAGTTCCTGATGCCGGGGCGCGATCCCGCAGGCTTCATCATCACGGTGCTGATCGGCATTGTGGGATCGGTCATCGCGACCTATCTGGGCCGCGGCCTGGGCTGGTACCAGGTGGGCGAATCGGCGGGCTTCATTGCGGCCGTGCTGGGCGCCATGATCCTGCTTTTCATCTACCGCCTGGTGACCGGCAAACGCGGCTAACCCTGAGCCTTACCTGCGCTTCGCAGCCGCTGCCCGACCAGCCGGTGCGTCCAGCGTCACCCACACGGGCGCATGGTCGCTCGCATGTTCCTCGCCACGCACCCAGCTGTCCACGCCGGCCGCCTGCAGGCGCGGCGCGAGTCCTGCGTTGAGCAGCACATGGTCGATGCGCAGCCCGGCATTGCGCTTCCAGTGCTGGCGAAAATAATCCCAGAAGGTGTAGATGCGCTCATCGGGATGCAGGTGACGCAGGCTGTCCACCCAGCCCTGTCCCAGCAGTTCCTCATAGGCGGTCCGGCTTTCGGGTTGCAGCAGCGCGTCTTTTCGCCAGGACTTCGGGTCGTAGATATCGAAGTCAGTCGGCACCACATTGAAGTCGCCGGCCAGCACCGCCGGATGGCCTGAGCCGTACAGCGCTTGCGCATGCTGCTGCAGACGCTTGAACCAGGCCAGCTTGTAGTCGAACTTCGGGCCCGGCTGCGGATTGCCGTTGGGCAGGTAAAGGCAGGCGACGATGATACCGTTCACCGCAGCCTCCAGGTAGCGGCTCTGCTCGTCCTGCAGGTCGCCCGGCAGCTCGCGCCGTATTTCGAGCGGCGCTGCATCTTTCGAAAGAATGGCCACGCCATTCCATGAACGCTGGCCTTTCCACAAGGCGTGGTAGCCGGCCTCGCGCAGCTCGGGATGGGGAAAGGCGCAGTCCAGCGCCTTGAGTTCCTGCAGGCAAACCACGTCGGGCGCGGCCCGGTGCAGCCAGGCCAGCAAGTTGGGCAGACGTGCCTTGATGCCGTTGACGTTGAAAGTGGCCAGCTTCATCGGCACGGCCTGCGGCTATTTGCCGGGCTGGCGGCGGAAGGCCTCGGCGCCACCGCTGCCGCCGCCGTCTGCAAAGTCGTGGTGTTCGAGCTTGCCGTCACCGGGTCGCAGCGGAACTTCGATCAACGTGCTGGCGCTGTTCTCTCCAATATCGCTGGGCGCTGGTGCGGACGCGGTGGGTGCGTCGCCGGTTTTGGCATGTTTGGCGCGCGTGGGGCTGGTCTTGCTGTTGGGCATGGCGGTTCCTTCGTTCGATGCCTGTCACTGCCTGCGACCTTAAACCCGGCACCTGGGCCGCTTTGTCGGACAAGGCCGCAAGCTGCGGCCCCGCCCCTTGCAGCCCGCGCGAGCTTCTTCCTGTTGGTCACTCAAAATCAAATGAAAAATGCCTGCAGCCCTTATGCAACGGGCGCAGACAGCTATGCTTTTTGTAGCAGCTCGCCGACATGGCGGCCAATGGCCAACGAGCTCGTCAAGCCGGGCGACTCGATGCCGAACAGGTTGACCAGTCCCGGCACGCCATGCACGGCCGGGCCCTGGATCAGGAAGTCCCGGGCAGCCTCGGTGGACGACTGGATCTTCGGGCGGATGCCGGCATAACCGGGGATCAGCGCGCCATCGGGCAGGTTCGGCCAATATTTGCGCACCTCGGCGTAAAACGCTTCGCCGCGCCGCGGGTCCACCACCAGGTCGTCGGGCGAGTCCACCCACTGCACGTCGGGCCCGAACTTGGCCTGTCCGCCCAGGTCAATGGTCAGGTGCACGCCCAGCCCCGCCGCCTCGGGTACCGGGTAGATCAGCCGGCTGAAAGGCGAACGCCCGGACAAGGTGAAGTAGTTGCCCTTGGCGTAGTGGCTGGGCGGCACATGCTGCACGTCAAGCCCCTCGAAACGCCGCGCCAGCGCCTGCGCATGCAGGCCGGCGGCGTTGACCACGGTTCGGGCCGCCAGCTCGGTGCCGTCTTCTGCTATCAGAACCATAGCTGATGGCGCGCATACCGCCTGGGCCAGCGGTGAATTAAGCACTACGATTCCGCCTGCGTTCTCCAGGTCGCCCTGCAGCGCCAGCATCAGCGCGTGGCTGTCCACAATGCCGGTGCTCGGCGACTGCACCGCCGCCACGCAATCCAGTGCGGGCTCCAGCACCTGCGCCTCTTCGCGCGTGAGCAGCACCAGGTCATGCACGCCATTGGCTGCCGCCTTGCCGATGATGGCCTGGAGCTGGGGAATCTGCGATGCATGCGTGGCAACAATCAGCTTGCCGCAGCGGCTGTGGCCGACGCCACGCTCCGCGCAATAGCTGTACAGCAAGCCTTTGCCTTCCACACACAGCCGCGCCTTCAGCGAGCCCTGCGTGTAATAGATGCCGGCGTGGATCACCTCGCTGTTGCGCGAGCTGGTGCCCGTGCCTATGCCGTCAGCGCTTTCCAGCACCATCACCTCGCGCCCCTGCAGCGCCAGCGCACGCGCCACCGCCAGCCCGACGACGCCCGCACCTATCACCACCACGTCCACGCGGTCCATCAATAGCCCTGTTCAAAACCGTCGATGACCTGGACCGCATTGCTGCCCAGCGCCTCGGCCGCGTAGCCGCCCTCCAGCACAAACACCGTCGGCAAACCGAGCGCGGCCAAGCGCCGGCCCAGCCGGTAGAAGTCGGCCGGCCGCAGCGTAAAGGTGGAAATCGGGTCGTCCTCGAAGGTGTCCAGCCCCAGCGACACCACCAGCGCCTGGGCGCCGTGTTTCGCGATGCGCAGGCAGCCCTGCTCCAGCGCGTCAAACCACACACCCACCGAGGAGCCCGCGGGCAGCGGCAGGTTGACGTTGAAGCCCTGCCCGGCGCCCTCGCCTGTTTCATCGGCATGGCCCAGGTAAAAAGGGTATTCAGTGCGCGGGTCGCCATGCAGGCTGACAAACAGCACGTCGGCGCGATCGTAAAAAATGCTTTGTGTGCCGTTGCCGTGGTGGTAGTCCACGTCAAGCACCGCCACACGGTCTGCACCGCCGTTGCGCAAGGCCTGCGCCGCGACGGCGGCATTGTTCAGGAAGCAGTAACCCCCCATGAAGTCGGCGCCGGCATGGTGGCCGGGCGGACGGCTGCAGCAGAACACTGCCGCAGCGCCCTCCGACAGCAAGGCCGCCGCACTGGCAGCCGCGTCCGCCCCGGCCTTGGCGGCGGCCCAGGTGCCGGCCGTCAGCGGCGAGCCGTTGTCCATCGAGTACAGCCCCAGGCGCGCGGTGAAGTTGGCGGGCTCCACATCGCTGCGCAGGGTGCGCACAGGCCAGACCGAGGGAAAGGGCTGGCGCGCGGCATTGGCGGCGTCCTGTGCCAGCCAGTCGCCCCAGGCGTTTTCCAGAAAGGCCAGGTAACGCGCACTATGCACCTGGCCCAGCAGCGCGCGGCTGTCGGCATGCGGCTCGCGCAGCGCGTGGCCGCCCTGCAGCAGGCACTCTTTCACAAACGCGGCACGCGCCGGGGTCTCGAAACAGGGCACACGTTCGCCGCGGAAAAACTCAAAAGCCGGCGCATGAAGCGCGTGGCGTTCGCTGAAAAGGGTAATCATCGCCGGGATTATCCGCGAGCCCTGCCAGGACTTACAGCTTGCGTGGATCGGTTTGCAGCAGCAACTGCACCAGCGACAGCAGGCTGGCTTTCAAAGGTACGGCCCCCTCGTGCATTTCCAGTGTCTGCTCGTCCATGTAGAGCTTGCGATTGATCTCAACCTGGATGCTGTGGCGCTGCTGCAGCGGCTCGCCATAGCGGCGCACCAGTTCCACGCCCTTGTAGGGGTGGTTGAGAGAAACGCTGTAACCCCGGCTTTCGAGGTGCGCACATACCAGTCGGGCCAGCGAGCCGCTGGAGGTGGAGCCGTCGCGGTTGCCGATCACGAAGTCGGCATGCACCTCCCCGGGAAATTCGGTGGCGTGGCTGGACGCCACGGCCGGCATCGAGTGGCAATTGAGGTGAATGGTGTAGCCGTGCCGCTGGTGCGCACTGTCAATCGCCTGCGCCACAGCTGCGTGGTAGGGCTCCCAGCAGCGCGCAATACGCGCCTGCACTTCGGCCACGCTGAGCTTGCGCTGGTAGATCGGCACGCCGTCGTCTGTGGTGCGCCAGACCAGCCCTTTGCCGAGCCGGACTTTGCCCATCACCTTGGCGTCGGTGGCCACGGCTTCGGGCCAGGCTTCGTCAAACAGGCTGACGTCGATCTCGGTGGTGTCGCGGTTGGCGTCAAGGTAGCTGCGCGGGAAAAAAGCCTCCACCCAGCTTGTGCCGAGCGCGGGCGCGAAGTCGTACAGCTTTTCGACATGCGTGTCCTCGGCTCGGCGCAGGGTCTGCAGTTCGCAGGCATGGCCAAAGTCGTCGGGGTAGGCGGTCCCGCTGTGGGGTGAATCGAGCACCAGGGGTGTGGTGCCGGGCAGGTAGCGGAGAAATGGAGTCATGCTTCGATTGTGATCGGGTCGGCACCCGCGGGGTCGGCCATCTCGGCCAAGGCCACATTGCGGCCGGGGTGCATGGGAGACGGCCGCACCGCGATGGCGGGTGCGAACCGGCTGGGCGTCAGATCAGTCGAGGCTGATTTTTGCGAACTTCGCGATGCGCTGCATCTTGTCGATTTCCTTCCCGATCTGGGCCGCAAATGCGGCCGGCGAAGACCCGGAAGCAAACAGGCCTTGGGCCGACAGCTTGGTGCTGACACCCGGCTCCTGCAGGGCCTTGACAACCGCCTGCTGGAGGCGGCTGGTCACCGCGGGTGCGGTGCCCGCGGGCGCGACCAGGCCGAACCAGGACGGGTCGTTGCTGGACGGCAGGGAGAGTTCGGCATAGGTCGGCGTGTTCGGCAGCACCTCCAGGCGCTTGTCCCATGACACCGCGATGGCGCGCAGCTTGCCGGACTGAATGAAAGGCAGCGAGGCGGCCACCTGGTCGAAGTACACCATCACCTGTCCGCCGACCACGTCGTTGAGGGCCGGGCCGGCGCCGCGGTAGGGAATGTGGACCATGAAGGTGCCAGTCGCGCTCTTGAACAGTTCGCCCCACATATGGCCGATGGTGCCATTGCCCGGCGAGGCGTAGCTGAGCTTGCCAGGGTTGGCCTTGAGGTAGGCGATCAGTTCGGCGTAGTTTTTGACCGGCAGGGCGGCGTTGACCACCACCACACCGGGCGCCTTGACGAGCTCGGTAACGGCAACGAAGTCCTTGATCGGGTCATAGGGCAATTTCCGGTAGACGGCGGGATTGACACCGTGCGTCGAGAGGGTTGCCACACCCAGCGTCAGGCCGTCGGGTGCGGACTTGGCCACTTCGGCCATGCCAATGGAACCGCCGGCACCACCGCGGTTTTCAACAATGACGGGCTGGCCGAGAGCGCGTGCCAGTGGTTCGGATAGCACCCGCGCCGTGATGTCGGTTGCACCGCCCGGAGGAAAAGGGACCACAAGCCGCACGGGCTTGCCGGTTTGGGCCCAACCCAGTCCCGGGAGTAATGAGGTAACCGTCAATGCCATCAGGTGTCGTCGTTGCATATGAACTCCAAAAATTAAATTCTCGAATGATTGTGAACGATAGAACGTGATAGAACACCTTGGAGCCCCTGAAGTATTCGACTCAACCCATTCCACCACGGACTGAACCCGGCGATAGAATCGAGCCATGAAATGCCTGCAACCGCCGATTCATCTGCTCAAGGCCTTCACGGCCACCGCGCGTTTCGGCAGCGTTTCGCGCGCCAGCGAGGCGCTGCACCTGACCCAGAGCGCGGTCAGCAAACAGATCAGCGAGCTGGAGCAGATGACCGGCGTGCTGTTGTTTGAACGGATACGCCAGCGCCTGACACTGACACCTGCCGGCGTGCGCTATGAAGCGGCCATCCGGGCCCTGCTCGCGCAGTTGGAGGCCGCGACGCTGGACCTCATTACCAGCAGCGACGGGGGCGGTGCCCTGCACCTCTCGACGCTGCCCACCTTCGGCGCCAAATGGCTGATCCCGCGCCTGCCGGCGTTCCAGAAGGCGCATCCACGCATCGCGCTGCATTTTGTGCCCTACCTGCAGGGCTATGACTTCCAGCGCGCCGACCTGGACTGCTCCATCCTGTTCGGTAACGGCAACTGGCCGGGTACGGTGGCCGACTACCTGACAGGCCGCGATGTCGTGCTGATCGCGCCGTCCGCCGGGTCCGGCCGGCCGCGCCTGCGCAAGGCGCAGGACATTGCGGCCTTCACGCTGCTGCAGCATGTGAGTGTTCCGCATGCCTGGTCGCACTGGTGTGCGGCCCATGGGGTCAGCGGCGTCAATGCACTGGTGGGCCCGCAGCTGGACCAGTTCCACAGCCTGATCCGCGCGGTGATGGCCGGCATGGGCCTGGCGCTGGTGCCGCACTGCCTGGTCAAGGACGACATTGCCGCCGGGCTGGTGTCGGCCCCGCTCAAGGACGGCTACATGGACGACATGGGTTATTACCTGTGCTACCCGGAATCGCGCAGCCACCTCAAGCCGCTGATCAGCTTCCGGCAGTGGCTGCTGGACTCGGTGAACAAGGTGGATGGCTAAGTACACCCATAGGAAAGAAAGAAAAGCATCCATGAACATCAACATCCGCGAAGCGCAAGCATTCGACGCCGCCCTGATCCATGCCTTCATCGTCGAACTGGCTATTTATGAAAAAGCCGAACAAGAAGTCGTGGCCAGCGTGGCGGATATACAGGGCAGCCTGTTCGCGCCAGACTCCCCCGCACGGGCACTCATTTGCGCGGTCGACGGCCAGCCCGCGGGTTATGCGGTGTATTTCCTCAGCTATTCCACATGGCTGGGTCGCAAGGGCATGTACCTCGAAGACCTTTACATATCCCCCAAACTTCGCGGGGGAGGCGCCGGCAAACACTTGTTGCGCCACCTGGCCAAACTGGCCGCTGACAGCGGCTGCGGACGGCTGGAGTGGAGCGTGCTGGACTGGAATGAGCCCGCGATCGCGTTCTACCAATCACTGGGGGCCAAGCCGCAATCGGAGTGGGTGCGCTATCGCATGACCGGCCAAACCCTGAACGACTTCGCGCGCCAGGAAGTCAGATAAGGCCAGCCAGCCGCAGAGAAGCTGGCTGCCCTCTCATGGATCACTTCATCTGCACGAAACCCGACACATTCACCAGCACCGTGCTCTTGCCGGCCTCCACCGGAATGGAAGCATCCGACATGGAGGCTTTGGCTTCCATCGCCATCATGCGTGGCCGGATTGGGCCCTGGTCGTTGGCATTGACGGAGACTTCGCGCAGCGTGTAGCTGGAAAAACCAAAGCCCCTCGCAATTTCCGAGGCCTTGGCCTTGAACTGCTCAATCGCCTGGGCCTGTGCATCGCCCTCGACACGCGCACGTGCCTCGCGGCTCAGTGCAAAACCGACATTACCCATGGTCAACGTCTGGATCCTGCCGGCAGCCGCCGTGATGCGCGGAAAGTCCTTGCCCTCCAGCACCAGCTCCGTGCTGCCCTGCCAGCCATTGATCTTGCCGTCCTTGCCATGGCGCGGGTACAGGCTGAAGTTGCCGGTCCGCACGTCCATCAAGCCGGGCTGCGCGGTTTTTTTGGCTTCAGCCAGCGCGGCTTCGAGTGCCTGCCTGAGCTGGTTCTGCACTACGGCAGCATCCGTGCCATCGCGCGTGGTGCTCATCGCAATTGACAGCAAGTCCTGCTGCACCTCGACCGCGGCGCTGGCCGACAGCTGGGCGACGTTTTGCAACGGTGCGTAGGGCATGGGCATCACGTTCTGGGCGAACAGCCCGGTGCTGCCGGCCAGCAGCGCACAGGCAGCGATGAGTTGGATTGATTTTTTCAAGAAATGGCTTTCGGTTGAATAAAAGGAAAAAGAGGGGTACCGCGCGGACATACTGCACAGCAGACGAAACGATAGGCTGCTTTTTCGGTACACCGTGTCAGCATTGGTCGCCAATTGTTGTCATCCGCCACGCCGAGCGTGGCATTGGCGCGCATCTGCTTGTTATCTGGCTTGCCCTCGGCTGAAACTTCTGTAACAGTATGTCAAAGTAACCAAAAAAACTGGATTCTCCATTTTTAGCCCTCAAAATCGGCTCTGTTACAAATTACGATAGCCTTATGACACAAGCTAGCAATTCAACCCGAGCCGACAAGATTCTGATTCTGGACGATGACGCCCGCATCCGCGACCTGCTGCGCCGCTACCTCACGCAGGAAGGTTTCGAGGTCATCCTGGCTGAAGACAGCAAGGCCCTGAACCGCATCATGATGCGCGATGCCGTGGACCTGATCGTGCTGGACCTGATGATGCCCGGCGAAGACGGCCTGTCCATCTGCCGGCGCCTGCGTTCCGCCAACGACCGCACCCCCATCATCATGCTGACCGCCAAAGGCGAGGACGTGGACCGCATCGTCGGCCTGGAAGTCGGCGCCGACGACTACCTGGCCAAACCGTTCAACCCGCGCGAACTGCTGGCCCGCATCCACGCGGTGTTGCGCCGCCGGCCTGCGGTGGAGGTTCCTGGCGCGCCTTCGAGCGAGCAGGAAGTGGTCAACTTCGGCCCTTTCAGCTTCGACATGGGCTTGCGCACCCTGCAGAAAAACGGCGAAGAACTTCCGCTGACCACCGGCGAATTCGCCATGCTCAAGACCCTGGTGCGGCATCCGCGCCAGCCGCTGTCCCGCGAAAAGCTGGCGCAACTGGCACGCGGCCGCGAATTCGAGCCTTTTGACCGCAGCCTGGACGTACAGGTTTCGCGCCTGCGCAAGCTCATTGAGGTGGACGCTGCCGCGCCGCGCTACATCCAGACCGTCTGGGGCATAGGCTACGTCTTCGTGCCGGACGGCACAAGCTGAAGCGCCACTTGCTGCCGGACGCCAGATTCCCCTCAGGCTGACCGGGCCGACCCACCTCTTCCGTCCCCCGAGTCCCCGAATGCAAGGCACCCGCGCCGTACACCTGGAAACTGCTCCCGCCGCGCTGGAAACTGCGCCGGCCCCTCTGGAGATGCGGCCACGCGTCGGCCTGAGCCTGTTCTGGCGCACCTTCCTGTTCCTGTCGATCCTGTTGATCGGCTGCATCGTCGCCTGGCTGCAGACCTTCCGGGCACTGGAATTCGAGCCGCGCGCCGTGCAAAGTGCCAGGCAGCTTGCCTCGCTGGTCAACCTGAGCCGCGCCGCGCTGAAATATTCCGACTCCATCACGCGGGTCTGGCTGATCAAGACGCTGGCCGAAGAAGAAGGTGTGCGCATCTCGCCGCGGGAGCCGCGCGACAAGTACGAACGCTTTGTCAACGACCCTTTCAGCGAGCGCATCGGCGATGAACTCACGGCGCGCATGGGCGAAGGCACGGTGGTGGCCAAGTCCGTCAACGGCACGGTCGGCCTGTGGGTCGGGTTCAACATCGACGGCGACTCCTACTGGCTGCTGACCGACCCTTCGCGCCTCGGGCCGCTGCAGGGCGGTACCTGGCTGATCTGGCTGATCACCGCTGCCATCCTGTCGCTGCTGGGCGCGGCACTCATCGCGCGGCTGATCAACCGCCCGCTCAAGCAGTTGTCCTTTGCCGCCAGCCGCATGCGCGACGGCGACTTCGACGCCAGCCTACTCGACGAACAGGTGGCAACCAGCGAGATCCGCGAGGTCAACATCGGCTTCAACCGCATGGCCGAGCAGCTTTCCAAAATCGAGGAAGACCGCGTCATCATGCTGGCCGGTATTTCGCACGACCTGCGCACTCCGCTGGCACGCCTGCGGCTGGAAACGGAAATGAGCGTGTCCGACGCGGAAGCCCGGGCCCACATGGCTGCCGACATCACGCAGCTCGACGCCATCATCGACAAATTCCTCGACTACGCCCGACCCGACCCGCCGCAGCTGGCGCCGGTGTCGCTCAATGCCATCATCAGCGCGGCCGTGTATTCGGTGGCCGAATACACCGACATGCGCGTGAACGTGGTGTTGCCGGGCCAGATCACCGTGCTGGCCGACGAGGTGGAATTGTCCCGCGTCATTGCCAACCTGCTTGAAAACGCAAGGCGTTACGGCAAGACGCCGGAGACCGGCATGGCCATGGTTGACATTGCGGCCAAGGAACGCGACCAGTGGGTGCTGATCAAGGTGCGTGACCACGGCACCGGCGTTGCGCCGCAGGCACTGAACAACCTGACCAAGCCATTCTTTCGCGGCGACGCTGCCCGCACCGCCGCCACCGGCGCCGGCCTGGGCCTGGCGATTGTCGAAAAAACCCTGCACCGCATGGGCGGCGTGTTTGCGCTGGCCAACACCAGCTCCGGTGGATTGGCTGCACATATCAAACTAAGGCGTGGTTAGCCCCCACGGTTGCTCACTGCGTGTAGCGCCCTGCCCCCCGAGGAGGCCGCTGCGCCTGCGGACTGGCGGAGCCAGATCCGCGGCCCCTGCTTGAATTGGAGAGCTCCCACGGTTGCTCACTGCGTGTAGCGCCCTGTCCCCCGAGGGGGCCGCTGCGCCTGCGGACTGGCAAAGCCAGATCCGCGGCCCCTGCTTGAATTGAAGAGCTTCCACTCTCCCACCGGTTTGCCCCCTCTTCCTCTGGGAGAGGGTTGGGGTGAGGGCTGCAGTCCAATAGAGCAGCTAATTCTTGATCAAATAAGCCTTCAGCCCTTATCCAGTGGGCGCAAGAAGCTATCAATACAATAGCGCTACGGCGCGGGCTTCCATACTCAGGCCCTGCCCCACCGGGCCTAGTTTCTCGGCGGTCTTGGCTTTCACATTGATGCGCGACACGTCCAGGTCCAGCGCATCGGCCAGGCACTGGCGCATGGCCGGAATGTAGGCGGCCAGTTTGGGCGCCTGCGCAATCACCGTGCTGTCGATGTTGCCGATGCGCAAGCCGCGCTCAGCCAGCAGGCGGCCGGTTTCACGCAGCAGCACGATGGAATCGGCGCCGCGAAAGCGCGCGTCGGTGTCGGGAAAATGCCCGCCGATATCACCGAGCCCAGCCGCACCCAGCAAGGCGTCAATGATGGCGTGAACCAGCAGGTCGGCATCGGAGTGCCCCAGCAAACCGGCACTGTGCGGCACTGTCACGCCGCCAATGATGAGCGGCCGGCCCGGCACCAGCGCATGCGTGTCCCAGCCTTCTCCAATCCGGAATGGGGGGACGGCAGCATCGGATTGGGTCATGGCATGGCTTCGTTGGGGGGCACGGCAAGAGGGGCAGCCTTCGCAACGGAAGCCTTGCGGGCACGCGGTTTTGTCCGACTTTTGATCAGGGCCTCGGCTAGCACAAAATCTTCCGGGTAGGTCACCTTGAAATTGAGGGCACTGCCGCGCACCAGCTGCGGCGCCAGGCCGGCAGCTTCCATAGCGCTGGCCTCATCGGTCACGGCCTCGCCCAGGGTCTGGGCCATCAGCAGCGCCTGTGTGAGGGCTCCCAAGCGGAACATCTGCGGTGTTTGCGCCAGCCATTTGTCCGAGCGCTCCACGGTGACCACCACGCGCTCGTCCCGCCCCTGCTTGAGGGTATCGGGTACCGGCTGGGCCAGCAGGCCGCCCACCGGGTCGCTGTGGCAGGCGTCGATCAGGCGATCAATCAGCGCAGAGGTAATCAGGCAGCGCGCAGCGTCGTGCACCAGCACCCAGTCATCAGGCTCTGCGCCGCCGGCGGCGAGCTGCTGCAGGCCACCGAGCACACTGGCCGCACGTGTGGCGCCGCCACAAGACGCAACCTCATACTTGGCTTGGGCCTTTCCGTTGAAAAAATTGTCGCCCGCAGCCACCACCACCAGGCAGGAGTCAACGCGCGCCACCCCCGCAAACGCCTGCAGCGTGTGCTGCACCATGGGCAACCCGGCAATCGGCTGGTATTGTTTGGGCAAAGCCTCGCCACCCTGCGCCGCGATACTTTCGGCGACGGCGCGTGTTCCCTGGCCAGCGCACGGAATCAGCGCAAAAAGGCGGGGAATCAGGGATTTCGGCGGGATCGGCGTCATGACTTGATCATAGATTCTAAAATCAGGGCTTCAAAGACCAGCCAGGTCCGTTCACACCCCACTCCGCACCGTTTGGGGTGTTTCCCTTTTGTCCCCCCGATTCCTGTTACCTTTCCGACTGCTTCATGGATTTACCCAAACTGCTTCCGGGCAAACGCTACACCCTCCCGCAACCCGCCGGCTCTGCCGACGCCCTGTTGCTGGCGCAGCTGGGCTTGCGGGAAAAAACGGCGGGACGGCTCATAGCCATCATCACCTCGGACGCCGCTACCGCGCAGCGCCTGCTCGACGAACTTGCTTTCTTTGCGCCCGCGCTGCGCTGCGCGCTGTTCCCGGACTGGGAAACCCTGCCCTACGACACGTTTTCACCGCACCAGGATCTGATCAGCGAACGGCTGGCGACCCTTTGGCGCATCAGCCAGCATGACAAGGAAACCGGCGCCGACGTGGTCATCGTGCCGGCCACTACCGCGCTGTACCGCCTGGCACCCCCGGCTTTCCTGGCCGGGTACACCTTCCACTTCAAGGTCAAGCAAAAGCTCGACGAGGCCAAACTCAAGAGCCAGTTGACCCTGGCCGGCTACACTCACGTCTCACAGGTGGTCAGCCCCGGCGAATACGCCGTGCGCGGCGGCCTGATCGACCTGTTCCCCATGGGCTCAGCCGTGCCTTATCGCGTGGACCTGTTCGACGACGAAATCGACAGCATTCGCACCTTCGACCCCGACAGCCAGCGCAGCCTGTACCCGGTGCCCGAAGTGCGGCTGCTGCCGGGCCGCGAGTTCCCCATGGACGACGACGCGCGCGCCAAGTTCAGGAACCGCTGGCGCGAGCTGCTGGACGGCGACCCGACCAAAAGCCGCATCTACAAGGACATAGGCAACGGCGTGGCGACGGCTGGTATCGAGTATTACCTGCCGCTGTTTTTCGACGACACGGCCACGGTGTTCGACTACCTGGGCAGCGAAGCCACCGTGGTGCTGCACGGCGACCTGGAGCCGGCTTTCCAGCGTTTCTGGCAGGACACCAAGGACCGCTACCGACTGGTGCGCGACGCGCCGGACCGCCCGGCGCTGCCGCCCGAAGCGCTGTTCCTCGGCACCGAGCAGTTCTACGCGCGCGCGAATGACTACCCGCAACTCGCGATGCGCCCGGCGATCGAAGACGTGGCCGATAACGCGAACTTCCAGAAACTCGGCGAGATGTCAGTGCTGCGCGGTGCGGAAGACCCGCTGGCCCGGCTGAAAACCCACATCCGCAACACGCCGCAACGTGTCTTGCTGCTGGCCGAAAGTGACGGCCGGCGCGAAAGCCTGCTCGACTTCCTGCGCGCCAGCAGCCTCAGCCCGCCAGCCTTTGACTCGCTGGAAGACTTCCAGACCAGCAGCGAGAAACTCGGCATCGCGACGGCGGCACTCAACACCGGTTTCAGCTGGCTGGCCGGCGACATCGACTTCGTCACGGAAACAGAACTGTTTGCCGCCGGCGCGGTCACGCGACGCCGCAACAGGAAACAGGAACAGGTCAGTGACGTCGAAGCGTTGATCAAGGATCTCTCCGAGCTCAATGTCGGCGACCCGGTGGTGCACAGCGCCCACGGCATCGGCCGTTACAAGGGCCTGGTCAACATGGACCTGGGCCAGGGCAACACCGAGTTCCTGCATCTGCAGTACGCCGACGAAGCGACCCTGTATGTACCGGTCAGCCAGCTGCAGCAGATCAGCCGCTACACCGGCGTCAGCGCCGACGAGGCACCGCTGCACCGCCTGGGCAGCGGCCAGTGGGAAAAAGCCAAGCGCAAGGCTGCCGAGCAGGTGCGCGACTCTGCCGCAGAACTGCTCAACATCTATGCCCGCCGCGCGGCGCGCGAGGGCCATGCCTTCCGCTATTCACCGGACGACTACGAAACCTTTGCCAATGACTTTGGCTTCGAGGAAACCGCCGACCAGCGCGCCGCCATACACGCGGTTATCCAGGACATGATCAGCCCACGGCCGATGGACCGTCTGGTCTGCGGTGACGTGGGTTTTGGCAAAACCGAAGTCGCACTCCGCGCCGCCTTCATCGCCATCACCGGCGGCAAACAGGTGGCGCTGCTGGCGCCCACCACCCTGCTGGCCGAGCAGCACTACCAGACGCTGGTGGACCGCTTCGCCAAATGGCCGGTCAAGGTTGCCGAGATGAGCCGCTTCCGCTCGGGCAAGGAAATCACCGCCGCCATCAAGGGCATCGCCGACGGCAGCATCGACATCGTGGTCGGCACGCACAAACTGCTGAGCCAGGACGTGAAGTTCCAGCGCTTGGGCCTACTGATCATCGACGAGGAACACCGCTTCGGCGTGCGCCACAAGGAAGCGATGAAAGCCATGCGCGCCGAGGTGGACGTATTGACACTGACCGCCACGCCTATCCCGCGCACCCTGGGCATGGCGCTCGAAGGCCTGCGCGACCTGAGCGTGATCGCCACCGCGCCGCAGCGGCGCCTGGCCATCAAGACCTTTGTGCGCAGCGAAAACAATGGCGTTATTCGTGAAGCGGTGCTGCGTGAGCTCAAGCGCGGCGGCCAGGTCTACTTCCTGCACAACGAAGTCGAGACCATCCAGAACCGGCGCGAAAAACTCGAGACCCTGTTGCCGGAAGCGCGCATTGCCGTCGCGCACGGCCAGATGCCGGAGCGAGAACTCGAGAAAGTCATGAAAGACTTCATCGCCCAGCGCTACAACCTGCTGCTGTGCTCCACCATCATCGAGACCGGCATCGACGTGCCGACCGCCAACACCATCGTCATGAGCCGCGCCGACAAATTCGGCTTGGCGCAGTTGCACCAGCTGCGCGGCCGCGTCGGCCGCAGCCACCACCAGGCCTATGCCTACCTGATGGTGCCCGACATCGAAGGCCTGACCAAACAGGCCAGCCAGCGGCTCGAAGCCATCCAGCAGATGGAGGAACTCGGTTCGGGCTTTTACCTGGCCATGCATGACCTGGAGATACGCGGCACCGGCGAGGTGCTGGGTGAAAACCAGAGCGGCAACATGATGGAGATCGGCTTTCAGCTCTACAACGAGATGCTCAACGAGGCCGTGTCCTCGCTGAAGGCCGGCCGCGAACCCGACCTGCTGGCGCCGCTGAACATTGGCACTGAAATCAACCTGCATGCGCCGGCCCTGCTGCCCAGCGACTACTGCGGCGACGTGCACCTGCGCCTGAGTTTTTACAAAAAACTGGCGACCGCCAAAAACACCGATCAGATCGACAGCCTGCTCGAGGAAATCGTGGACCGCTTCGGCAAACTGCCGGCGCAGGCCCAGACCCTGATCGACGTGCACCGGCTGCGCGTGATTGCGAGGTCTTATGGCGTGGTCAAAGTCGACGCAGCACCCACCTTGATCAACATCACGTTCAAGAAAGACCCGCCCATCGATTCGATGGCCATCATGCATCTGATCCAGAAGAACAAGCACATCAAGCTGGCCGGTAACGACAAGCTGCGTATTGAGCGCGAGCTGAAAGAGCCAAAAGACCGGGCGCAGATGGTGCGCGATGTGCTGAAGAGTTTGGGTGTGCCGCCGGTAATGGCAACTCACGACAAGGTTATTTAAGGGGTGAGTGCGATGCACTTATAATTGCGAAATGTAATTATTTAGGAACCCTCATGTCTCAAGTCACCATTTACCTTGAAGAAGATGCCTTGGCTGCCGCCAAAATAGCGGCGACTCGCTCCCAAGTCTCTGTCAGCAAGTGGTTTGCCCAGTTTGCGGAAGCAGAAAAGACCAAGCTCACCAGTGACCGCACGCATTTTTGGGCAGAGATTGATCGTTTACGCAACCCTGCGAGCGATCAGGAACTGGATTTCTTGCTCGACCCCCAGCAACGCTACGCAGATTTGGCGCCGGACCGCCGACTTGAGTCGTTTGACCATTGATTCCTTTGGCGTACCACTTATGTATCTGCTGGACACGAATATCCTGATTTATGCCTATCGACATCTCGGCGGATGTAGAGAGCGCCTGGAGGCGCAAGCCCCATCGGACCTGCGCATCTGTGCAATCAATCTCGCCGAGATCGAATACGGCATTGCCAAATCTTCGCGCCCTGAGGCGCTAAGTTTGTTCCTGACAAATATTCAGGCCCGATACGCACTGCAGCCTATGAACGCTGAGTCAGCGAAGCAAGCCGGACAATTGCGTGCGAATCTTGAGCGGCAAGGACAACCTATTGGCGCTTATGACGTGCTGATTGCTGGAATTGCACTGGCCAATAACCTGACCGTGGTGACCCGCAACGTGCGCGAGTTCTCAAAGGTGCCGCACCTGAAAGTGGAAAACTGGTATGACTGACAAAGCCGACGTACCCCGGGACGCGCCAGTGGATGGACGCATCGCCATCAAACTCCAGCGCGACAAGGATGGCCAGTTTCTCAACCTGCCCAAAGGCTGGAAATTCACCAATAACAAGGTGACCGCTCATAAAACCGAAGCTGCCTTGGTGTTGATGTCGGTGCGGCCCGGAAAACTAAAACGGCCGCAGATGTCACGCCAAGCCTCGGACTACCCAAAAACAACAGCAAAGTAGGCCTCCAGCTCAAGCGGTACCTGCGCAAGCAGTTATCAAAAAAGTAGCACCTAAAAATCAAAATGACCAAGCTCCTGCTCAACGCCGCCAAGCTCCCTGACAACGGCAGTGTGGGCGACGTGGTGGACTTTGATGACCTGAGCCGGCTCAAGGCCTGGACGCGGCAGACGCGGCCGGCCGCCCAGGCCATGGGGTAAGGCGTTCATTGATTGGCTGAGCAGAAGACGCACTGCAGCTGAAGCATCAAATAGCCTTCCAGCCCTTTATTTAACCGCATAGTCAGCTACAAAACTAATAGCATAAACTTCCATGACCCCCACCGAAATGTCCTCCGGCCTCGTTGTCAACATTGCCACGCCCGACATCAAACTCGAACACTTCAAGCTGATCGCCTTCGACATGGACTCGACGCTGATCAACATCGAGTGCGTCGATGAAATTGCCGACGCCGCCGGCCGCAAGGCTGAAGTGTCGGCCATCACCGAGGCAGCCATGCGTGGTGAGATCACCGACTACAAGGAAAGCCTGCGCCGGCGCGTGGCCCTGCTCAAGGGGGTGAGTGTGGACAGCATGGACGAGGTCTACCATCAGCGCCTCAAACTCAACCCCGGTGCGGCCGAACTGGTGCACGCCTGCAAGGCCGCCGGCATGAAGACACTGCTGGTCAGCGGCGGCTTCACCTTTTTCACCGATCGCGTCAAAGGCGAACTCGGCATCGACTACACCCGCTCCAATGTGCTGGAAGTCGAAAATGGCCTGTTGACCGGGCGCATGGTGGACCAGCCCTGGGGCGACATCTGCGACGGCGAGGAAAAACGCCGCATGCTGCTGGAGACCTGCGGCATGTTGGCCATCAATCCGCTGCAGGCCATCGCCATGGGCGACGGCGCCAATGACTTGCCCATGATGGGGGTGGCCGGCCTGTCGGTGGCCTACCATGCCAAACCCAGGGTACGCGAGCAAGCCATGGTGGCCATCAACACGGGCGGACTCGACCGCCTGCTGGAAGTTTTTCTCTAAGAATGTTCCTTCTCAAGCGTTTCGAAAAACTGCTGCACGCCTATCCCGAGGGGGAGCCGGCCCTGCCGCCTAAGGGGTTCATCGCCTTCATCTGGGCCGCTTCCCATGGCGCACGCGGCTACATTGTGTTGCTGGCCCTGCTGTCGGCCACGATGGCCGCTTTCGATGCGTTGCTGTTTGCCATGCTTGGGCGCATCGTGGACTGGCTGTCCACTACGCAGCCTGCCCGGCTGTGGGAAGAACGCGGGCCCATGCTGACCCTGCTCTTCATCGTTGTCTCGGCCAGCACCGTGGTGGTCGCGCTGCAGACCATCGTCAAGCACCAGACCCTGGCGATCAACTTCCCTATGCGCCTGCGCTGGAATTTCCACCGGTTGATGTTGGGTCAGAGCCTGTCTTTCTACCAGGACGAGTTTGCCGGGCGCCTGACGACCAAGGTGATGCAGACGGCGCTGGCGGTGCGCGACACGCTGTTTGTATTGGCCGATGTGCTGGTCACCATGGGTGTGTACGTGGCCACCATGACCCTGCTGGCTGCGGCCTTTGACGTTCAGCTGGTGCTGCCCTTCCTCGCCTGGCTGGTGCTGTACCTGATGACGCTGGCCTATTTCGTGCCGCGGCTGGGGCGCATGGGCAAGCAGCAGGCCGACGCGCGCTCGCTGATGACCGGGCGCATCACTGACGCCTACACCAACATCACCACGGTCAAGCTGTTTTCGCACACGCAGCGCGAAGCCGGTTTTGCCCGCGCCGCCATGCAGGACTTCATGAAAACCGGCCATCAGCAGATGCGGCTGGTCAGCCTGTTCGAAATCGTCAACCACGCGCTTAGCATGGGGCTGATCCTGGGCATGGCGGGCACGTCGTTGTGGCTGTGGTCACGCGGGGCCGTGGGTGCCGGTGCGGTCGCGGCGGCCACGGCCATGGCGCTGCGGCTGCAGGGCATGTCGCACTGGATCATGTGGGAGACCACCAGCCTGTTCGAAAGCGTGGGCACAGTGCAGGACGGCATCAATACCTTGTCGCAGGCCCACGCGATTGTCGACCGGCCGGATGCCACCGGGCTGCAGGTGCCGCGCGGCGAGATCCGTTTTGAAAGCATCAGCTTCAGCTACGGCAGCGGTGCGTCCGTCATCGACAGGCTGAACCTGACCGTGCGGCCGGGTGAAAAAATCGGCCTGATCGGCCGCTCCGGCGCTGGGAAATCCACCCTCGTCAACCTGCTGCTGCGTTTTCACGACCTGCAGGGAGGCCGTATCCTGGTCGACGGCCAGGACATCGCAGCCGTCACGCAGGACAGCCTGCGCAGCCACATCGGCATGGTGACGCAGGACACTTCGCTGCTGCACCGTTCGGTGCGTGACAACATTGCGTACAGCCGGCCCGGCGCCACAGAGGCTGACGTTCACCGGGCCGCGGAACGCGCTGAAGCTGACGGTTTCATCGCGCATCTGAATGACCCGCACGGACGCACCGGCTACGACGCCCACGTGGGTGAGCGCGGCGTCAAGCTCTCCGGCGGGCAGCGCCAGCGCATTGCGATTGCCCGCGTGATGCTCAAGGACGCGCCCATCCTGCTGCTCGACGAAGCCACCAGCGCGCTGGATTCGGAAGTGGAACTCGCAATCCAGAGCAGCCTGAACCGGTTGATGCGGGGCAAGACGGTGATTGCGATTGCGCATCGCCTATCCACCATCGCAGCCATGGACCGGCTCATCGTGCTGGACCAGGGCCGCATCATCGAAGAAGGCGACCATCGCAGCCTGCTGGCCAGTGGCGGACTGTACGCGCGGCTCTGGGCACACCAAAGCGGAGGTTTTCTCGCGGAAAGTGTTGAGGAAGCCGTGGAGATTTAGGTTTTTTCAAGCACCGGCCGACCGGCCTGCACCGCAAACCGGGCGAGTGTTTCAATGCCGCTGTCCTTCTGCGTCACATCGCTCACCACCCGCAGCGTGGTTGTCAACTGGTGCGGTGCGAACTCGACCACGCCATAACCTCTGCGTTCCGAATCGGCAAATACAAAGTGCGGATTCTCGTCCAGCATCTCCGGAATCCTCTCGTTGCCCGCCGAGCGGGACGTGATGCTGGTGCCGCAAAATTCCACGCCGATGGCCGGCTCGGATGTCCGCGCGTAGTCGGCCTTGACATGCCCGACCCAGTTCTCGTGCACGTCACCGCCCAACAGCACCGGATTGGCCACTGTGTGTTTCTGCAGCGCACGGGTCAGGCGCGAACGGGCAGCCGGGTAACCGTCCCAGCCGTCGTTCCACAAAACATGGCCCTCCCCCGCGCGAAAATCCCGCTGCCCGAAGAGCGACTGCTGGCCCAGCACGTTCCAGCTGCCTTGCCTGCCGGCGTTCCTGCCCAATTCGCCGTCCAGCCAGCGCTCCTGCTGCTGGCCGAGCATGCTGCGGCCCGGATCGTTCCACGCCGGGCAGGTGGATGGGTTCACCGTGCTGGAGCCTTTTTTTCCATCGCGCGTGCAGACCTGCGCATCCTTGTACTGGCGCGCATCGAGCATGTACAGCGAGGCCAGGCGCCCATAGGCCAGCTGTCCGTAGATGCGCATTTCGGCTCCAGCAGCCAGTCCGGCCAATGCCCGCGTGAGTACCGACGCACGAACCGGCATGTGTTCGTAAAACGCCTGATAGGCTGCGGCCCGCCGTGCGGCAAAGTCCGGCACCGGTTGGCCGCTGTTACCTTCAGTCAGCCCTGCGTAGTCATTCTGGACTTCGTGGTCGTCCCAGGTCACCAGCCAGGGACAGTTTTCGTGCATCGCCTGCAGGTCTGCATCTGCCTTGTGCAGCGCATAACGCTGGCGGTAGTCGTCCAGCGTCAGAACCCAGCCGCCCGTCGGCACACGCACCGCATTCGAGGCGCTTGGGTACTCATAGATGTAGTCCCCGAGAAACATCACGAGGTCCAGGTTTTCATCGCGCATGTGCCGCCAGGCGCTGTAGTAGCCGTGCTCCCAGCGCTGGCAGGATGCATAGGCCAGGCGCATGCGGGCCACTGCCGCGTCGGGCGCGGGCAGGGTTCTCGTGCGCCCGGTGGGGCTGACAGCGTCGCCGAAGATGAAGCGGTAGAAGTACCAGCGGTCCGGCGGCAACCCTTGCACCTCCACATGGACGGCATGCGCCAGGGCCGCCGGCGCAGGAGCCAACCCGGTCTGGACCATGCGCGAAAATTTTTCGTCATGCGCCACTTCCCAGCGTACTTCAGGCGCCGGCTGTCGCGTCTGGTCCGCGTCCAGCATCAGGCGGGTCCACAGCACCACTGAATCCTGTGTCGGCGAACCACTGGCAACACCCAGCGTAAACGGGTTGCCGGCGATGCTGGTGCGCGCACGAGCGCCGCGCGGCAGACAAAGGCCAGCGCCGACTGCACTGGCCCAGTGCAGCAAGGCCCGCCGGTCGATCGGAGTGGCGCCGTTCATGGCGCCAGATCCGCAGCCAGGGGGAACAATGCAGCCTGCGAGACGGCCTGCAGCGGCAAGCGTACAGAAAAGCAGGTGCCCACGCCCGCCTGGCTCGTGACAGAAATGGTTCCGCCATGAACGCTCACCGCGTTCTTTGCAATGGCCAGACCCAGGCCTGTGCCCTGGATGGTTCCCACATTGCTGGCCCGGTGAAATGACTCGAACAGATGGGCAATCTCGTCTTCGGGAATGCCGATGCCGCTGTCGGACACCTCCAGCACCAGCGCCTCAGGCTCGGTGTACACCCTGAACAGCACTTCGCCCCCATGCGGAGAGTACTTGACGGCATTGGACAGCAGGTTGCCTAAAATGTGCCGGAGCAGTTTTTCGTCGTAAAGACCGGGTTCATTGCTTCCGGCGTAATCCAGCCTCAGCGCGCAGGCGCTGTCGGGCTGCTGCACCCGCGCTTCGTCGAGCAGTTCGCGGCACAACCGTTGCAAATCCAGGGTATGCGGGTCGAACTCCAGCATCTGCGCCTCGGCCTTGCCTATCAGCAATACCCTGTCCAGCATGCGCATCATGCGCTGCACGCCGGCGGCAATGGTGTCCAGAATCTCGGCCTTTTCCGCGGCCGGCAGGCGCTCTCCGTAGTGCCTGAGAATTTCGCCCGAAGACAAAATAGTCGCCAGCGGCGTGCGGAACTCATGGCTGGTCATCGCCACAAAACGGCTGCGCAAGGCATTGAGTTCTTTTTGCCGCTCCACCGCTTCGCGCGTGTCTTCTTCGGACTTCTTGCGCTCGGTGATGTCCAGGAACGTCCAGATCACCCCGGCGTCCGGGTCTTGCGGCTGTAGGCAGCTGCCGCCCATCTGCACCCACAGCATCTCGCCATTGCGCCGGCGCAGCTGTTGTTCGCAGGTGTAGGTTCCCATCTCCCGCAAAACCGCGCGTGCGCGCCGCCCGAAGGCGTTCCATTCGTCGGCATCTGCATGCAGCTGAAGTGCGGACTGGCCCATCAGCTCCCCGCGCGGGTAGTCCATCATCTCGGCAAACTTTTCGTTGACCCACTCCAGCCTGCGCCGCACCGACAGCACAATGCCGACCAGCGCGGTGTTCAGGATGGCCTCGCGTTCGGAAGACGTGCGCACCAGCTCGGCTTCCAGTTCCTTGCGCCGCGTGATGTCCATCATCACCCAGACCGTGCCCTGCGACAGGTCGCGCGGGCTGACGGCCTTGCCGGAGAGCGAAATCCAGATCAGTGTCCCGTTGTACTGGCGAACCTGGATCTCTGTCAGGTAGGCCCGGCCTTCGCCGATGCAGGCGGCCACCTCGCCGCCGACACGCAGGTACTGCTCGCGCGACAGGTAAAACGGCTCCATCGAGGTCAAGGGCCGGTCACCTGCACCGAAAATTTCAAGCATGGCCTGGTTGGCCCAGCGGAAGCGCCCTTCCGGCGTCAGGAATGCAATACCGACGATGGAGTTCGCAAGAATGATTTCGCGCTCCTGCAAAACCGCGCGGTAACGCTCCTGCGACTGGCTCAGCGCCTCGAGCATGGCCTGGTCGGCCTGGCTGGAGGCCTGTGCCCGCTCTTTTTCGTTCCGCTCGATATTGATGCGGTCGGCCAGTGCAAAAGACAGCAGCACCATCTCCAGCGCGGAACCGATCAACAGGGAATTGGAGGTCAGCAGGTTGGAGGGCAGCACGCCGGTGTTGTGCAGCACCAGGGTGGCCACGCCCAGCAGCAGCACGGCCCACGCCGTCAGAAAGTAAGACGCACCCGGGTGCTTCTGCCGCACACTGAGGGCGCCAGCCAGCACCACCACCGTGACGCTGACCACGGCCAGCACGGTCACCATCCACGACGACACCGTGTAGGGCAGCAGCAGCGCGGCCAGCAGCGCCAGCAACCAGCTCCCCACCAAAGCCAGCATCACGCGGTTCATGCGCGGCATGCGAACGGCGCTGTTGAGGAAGTTGCGCGCAAACAGGATGCCGAAAGCGGCGGCGGCGGCCATGCCTACCGGCGGCGACACGCTGTTCCACCAGGTCTGCCCAGGCCAGAAAAACTGCCCGCCCATGCCAGTTAGCGCGGCCTGGGAAACAGCCATGCCGCCGACAAAACCGACATAGATCAGGTAAGCGCGGTCACGCACCGACAAATACAGCAGCAGGTTGTACAGCAGCAGGCCGACCAGCAGGCCGAAGTACAGGCTCAGCAGCGAATACTCCAGCTGGTCGTGCTGCCACAGCGCCGGTGCCTGCCACAGGCGCACCGGCGCCGACAGTGTGCCCTGCGACTGCACGCGCAGATACACCAGGTTCTCCCCACCCGGCTGCAGCGTCACCGGCAGGACATGGTTGCGGTGCGGCACCACCCGGCTGGCAAAAGGCCGCAGATCACCCCCGCTCTGACGGACAAACTCGCCTCGGTTGTTGGGGGTGTAGAGGTCCAGCTGGTCAAGCGCCGGGTACGCTACTTCGAGCAGCCACTGCGCGGGCGCATCGGCCTGTGCCTGGAGCGCAATGCGCAGCCAGAAGGCGGACCGTGTCAGTCCGAAATTGGTGGCGGCCCCGCTTTGCGGCACGTGGTTGAAGCGCGCCTGCTGCGCCGGCTGCAGTACTTCGTCGAGCGTCAGCTCGCCGCTGCTGTCTTCCAGCACCATGAAGGCGCGCGACAAGGTGTAGCTGCCTTGCTGGCCGATGGACGTGGCCCCGCCTTGCGCATGCAGCGCCAGGGCTGCCAGCGCCAACAGCGACAGCCAGAGCCAGCGCAGGAACCGATGCGGTTGGATGGCGTACGGGGAACGGTGGTTGGGCATGGGGCGGCTGAGCGAATTGGCGCCATTATCCGCTGCCCGAAATTTCTGCTGGACAAGCACTGCGAGGCTGGGTACGGTAGGGACTCATTCCATTTCTAAATCATCCGTGCACTTTGTCGGCTTCGCTAGCCGTACGTCTGTACTGTCGTTGCTTCGCCTTCGCGTTCACGAATGATTTAGAAATGGAATCACCGGAGACATACCATGGCCCTTGTTCACGCCCAGCCGCTCGACGTCATCAGCGTGCGGCCCTTCGCAGCGCAGTTGCAGGGTGCCAAGACCCACAGCCTGCTCAAAACCGGCAAGCTCCAGCTCATGCGCCTGGTGCTCTCGGCAGGCCAGCATGTGCCCGAGCATCATGTGCCGGGCGAGATCACGATTCACTGCCTGGAGGGTGAGGTGGTGGTCAGCACGCCCGGGCTTGCCCGCACGCTGGGCGCCAGCGAACTGATGGCACTGCCGGGACGGGAGCCGCATGCCTTGCGGGCCGTCACCGATGCCTCGCTGCTCGTTACCATCCTGTTGCATCCGTGAGCAGGCAAGCTCCCGATAAGCTGCTGATCGCTATCTAGCTATTTGTTTCATAGCAGTCTGCGAAGGACTGGCAAGGGCTACAGCCAATTTTTAATGAAATTCGCAGAAGGCCGGACCGGGGAGATTTCAAGCGGGCCGCGCGATCTGGGACGTCTCTGCAATGCAGTAGGCAAAAAATTCGTCGAGCTCATTGGACTTGTCGAACACCGCATCGGCGCCGAGTGCCATGCTTCGCTGGCGAATGTCGGGGGTGGCGAAATTGGTCAGAACCACCACCTTCTGGTGGGGCTCGCGCTGGCGGCAACCCGCCAGCACCCCGAGGCCGCTGCCCTCGCGCAAAAACATGTCGACCACGGCGAGCTGCCATTGCCCGTCGTGAAGCGATAGCCATCGTCTGGCTTCCGATTCAGTCGCGGCGTGGCCGATGACGGTCACGGACGCAATCTCCTCCAGCGTTTCGATGAGGTTCTCGAGGATGGTCTGGTTGTCCTCGACAAGATAGGTGATCAGTGCCAACGGGCGTTCCTCGTTCCTGCCGGATGTCTGGGTGCGGCGACACCAAAAATCAGTTCAACATGCCAAACTGCTGCTGCAGGTGCGCGGCTTTCAACCGTTCATGGGCTGCATCCAGCGCTGCAAAGGCCGCGTTGATGGCGCGCTGGTCGGGGGCCGGGGCTCGCAAGAGCATGTCGTAGGTCGCGCGCAAAAAATCGTAATCAGCCAGCGCAACAGTGGGCCGCGCGTGAGACGTAAAAACCTGTGCCTGCATATTCATCTCCCTGAGGGAATCGACGCGAGGCGGCTGCCGCGCGCCTTCTGAAATCATTGTGGAAGTTCGGGCTGGCCGCTGGCATAGGTCAACGCAATATTCATCTGTGGGAGACCACCTACCCTGCGGGTTGTGCGCCATTTATTGGTGCATGCCGCCGATGCAACCGGCCGCCGCGCCCAGAGCAACGGGCATGAGAAGTGTTCAGAGAGGTCGCAGGTGGGTGGGCGCATCGAAGTCGCCCATGGCCTGCTTGAAACGGATATGCGCTTCGTCCATCGCGACCATGGCTTCATCGACTGCCCTGTAGTCCGGCGGGTCCATGCTCAGAAAGCGCATGTAGTCGGCACGGGCCTCATCGTAGTCGGCCAGTGCCTGCTGGGCCTTGGAAAGCGGGACAGACATGGCGAAGCCTTTCAGATGGCCGGCTGGCCCGTGCCGGGCTCTTCCGGATGGGCCAGCGGCAGTACCGGGCCGAGGTCGGGTTCGACGGGGAGTTCAGCCGGAGAATACACGGGTTTTTCTCCCGGCGGCAACGGCTCGCCGTTTTCGGAAGGATGGGGGCGGTGGGTTGCCGACATGGGCATCAGAACGAGGCCGTCAATATTTCCACCGGAATGCCCGCGCCAACCACCGCAGCCGCGGCGGCCACACCAACCGAGACCACCGACACATAGGCAATCACTGCTCCCATCAGGCCGTGGGCACGCCGATGGTCTGAACCTCGCGGAGGCGCCTGATTGGCGCTTGAATCGGAAAACATGATTCATCATGGACCTGCTGGGCCCAGTCCACAATAAGAAATATTTACAGCGCGGTGTCAGCGGCGGCTGACACGGGCGCTCCCGCGGTGGCGTCAGATGCCTGGAATGGCTCAGTTTTTAATAGCGCCCGGCGCTTTATGCTCAAGGTCTGTAGGCCTTATTTGTCTACAACGCTCTCTATGGTGAGGGAGATGAGGCGACGCCCGCAGACTGAGATGACGCCGCATCAGAACTTCGGAATACGCAAGGTCTTGCTCAGCATCAAGGAGCCGGACAGCACAAACAGCAGCGCCAGCGGGTGCAGGGCCCATGGCCCGAGCATCCAGACGCCACCGTGAATCTGCTCGCCCAGCCGCCCCTGCCAGGCCGCGAACGCCAGCAGAGCCGTCAACAGCACACTGGTGGGAATCGGCGTTCCCTCGAAATAGGCCACCTTGTCAGCCCCTTCGGACAGGGCTTCGGCCGTCACGTTATAGCGTGCCAGCCGGCTCACGCCGCAACAGACAAAATAGATCAGGGCAACCCAGTCCCAGCCACCACGCAGGCCGGCGGCAAAAGCCAAAGCCGCCGGAGCAACGCCAAAAGAAATGATGTCGGCCAGCGAATCCAGCTCACGGCCCAGGGCCGAATGCTGGCGCCGCCAGCGTGCCACGCGGCCATCCAGCACGTCAAAAATGAAGGCGGCCGGGGCCATCGCGGCGGCGGCATAGAAGTAAACCTTCGACAGCTCTAACGCATAGAGCATCGCCAGGAAAACGCCGGCCACCCCGCAGGCGGCATTGCACAGCGTGAGAAAGTCTGCAAGGTGAAAGCCCCGCAGCATAGAGAAATGGCGGGGCTTGTCCGGCACAGCTGCTGACACGGATGTTGCCGGGTTAGTGGGCAAATGACCCTCGCCTTACTTCTGCGGCACCGGCACGATCATCACCGGGGCATCGGTTTTCGGTTCGATCCGGACACTGGTGGCACCAGGCGGCACCACCACAGTTTCAACCTCGCGGATCACCCCGCCACCGGCAACGCTGCCGCTGGTGTTGCCGTAACCCATGACGCGGGCCTCGCAGGCTGACTTGTCTTCTCCCTGCAGGGCTTCGCAGCGCAGGCGCGCATTGGTTTCGAACTGCGCACCGCTGTTGTCGAGTTTGCCCTTGCGCTTTTCCGCGGCCGCGTTGTTGGCTTCCCTCAGGCAGGTGTCCCGGTCCTGCTGGGTCCGGCCGCTCATGCACGCGGCGCGTTCCCTGGCGACGTCGCCGGAGGCATCAATGCCGGTGGTGCCGGTGGCCGTGATCGGTGTCTGGGCGAAAGCCGCACCAGCCGCCATCACCAGGGACAACCCCGCGCCGGCGAAGGCCCGACGCATCTTGAATCGGTTGGATGTGCTCATGTTCTGCTCCTGGACTGTGAAAAATACAGTCTAGGAAGCCATGAGCAAGCGGGCTGAGGGACTTTGCGCCCGCTGTGCGGTGCCTCTTACCCAAACCCGTGTAGGACGGGTCTTTCAGCGGCCGCCAGCAGGCCGTGGATAGCGCAAAACTCGAGGCCAGGCCGCCTGCTCCGGGCGAACAGACCTTCGCAGAGACCTACTTGACAGGCCTCTCGCCCATGGTGAAGGAATCTTCCCATTGGTTGGCAAAACGACCCGGTTTTTCACGCGTCATGAAGGAGCCGGTGCCATCCGGGTTGAAACCAACATTGCGACTTTTCTCTTTGGGATCGATCTCGGCCGCACGCTTGTCCCTGAGCTCTTTCATGGCAGAAGCCTTGGCGGCGCGGGATTTTTCACTGGCGAAGTCATCGAGCGCCGCGTGAAAACTGGTGTCGCCGCCGCGAGTTTCATCGGCCTCTTCCTCGGAAAGCTGCGCCTCACCCAGAAAGGCTGCCCGCATGGCGCCGCCGGAAGGCAGGCCGCTGCTGCGCACGGTGGTATAGCCGATACCGCACTCGAGCAACAGGCTTTCCTTCATCTCGCGCTGGACCCGGGTCATGCCGCGTTTGCCGGGAACGTCCACGCAGCCCACAACCTTGCCGCTCAGGGTGCACACGGTGAAGGTGCAGTAGACCCCCTCGAGCAATTCATGCCAGCCCTGGTCCTTGTTTTCAGGCTGGTTTCGAGTGCTGGGGATGGTGAACCGCATCACCGGCACCTTGACCATCACGGCGTGGTCGGCAAACGTGGTGCGCAGCCAGCTCCATACTTCCTGCTCCTCGCTGTTCACCATGGCGCGGGCGTTCAGCAACCAGCGCGCGGGCGGCCGCAGCTTCTGCACGGCATGGCGGCGCAACCATTCCCGGTGCAGCAGGAATCCGAGCCCGGCGCCCACCACAAGGCCCAACGCGGTCATCAGCCATGTCAATAAATTCAAGGTAGCTCTCCTAATGTGGGCTTGCCGACGGAGGTGCAACTCCGCACCGGAGGCGAGCATAAATCACAAACACCCTGCGGGTCAAAACACGGCCATCGGCCGATCACCAAATGAAGCGGAGCCTGCAACGGCCCGCAAAACGCCTTGCATCCGGCCTAGGAGGAGTCTAACCAAATCCCGCTGAAGGATGAATTTTCTATCTAGCAGACCGCCAATACCCGAATTTTTCAGCGGAATTTTTTGGTGAACTCACGCACGACGCCGATGATCTCGGCATCGCCCAGCGGCCTGATGGGATAACGCACGTTGAGCGGTTTGAGAAAAAGCTCGCCGCCGTCTTTGATCAGCTGCTTGAACGTTGTCTGGTTGTAGCTGTTCAGCGCGATCACATAGTCACCGGGCAGCGCCACCATCTCCGGCTCGACGATCAGCAGGGAGCCGTCGGGGAACGAGTCGAGACTTTCGCCCACCATGCTGTCACCCTGCACACGCAGCGCAAACGTGTGGCGCTTGATGGGAATGGTCACCGGCACCATCTCCAGCCCCACCTTGGGCTTGAAATTGTCAATGATGGTGTAGTTTCCGGCCTGCACTTCTGAAATCAGTGGGACCTCGGCCCTCACGTCAAACCCAGCGCTGACATTGGAGCCACCGGACACCAGTTCGGCCACGGAAATGCCAAGCAATTCCGCCACCCTGCGCTGGTTGGAGCGCTTTGGAGCCGTCCCACCTGGTCTTTCCCATTGTTGTACAGCCCCGCGGCTCACGCCTGCAGCGTCAGCAAATTGCTGCTCGCTCATGGCCAGTCGTTTGCGGCCTTCCCTGATCAGTGTATGAACGCTCATAGTCTAGAGGTTATTCTTCTGTCACGATAGAAAATTATTCTCAAGATAGAGGATTTAGCATTCCTGCGGAACGCATCTTCAGTGTCAGTGGTACATGGCCGTGACAGGGCCTGAAGCGGCGCCGCTAAGACGCCTTCAAACAAGCTCTGTGCGTAGCCTGTTGTTGTTCTTGCTGTTGTCTCGGTCTTGCTAACGAAAATCTGGGTATGAAATCCGGGGAAAAAAGGTCTGCAACAACCCCCTGTGATACTTTTTTTATTCGATACCGAAGCACGGGAATGGCTCCCTGGAGAGCGGTCAGTGGCCCTGGTCTTTCAGCAAAAACTGCATGCTGGTTCCCGCCAGTTCCAGCACATCGTTGTGCGCCAGCGGCACCGCCTCAGCCCCAATGGACAGGCCATTGAGCGTGGGCTGGACCTTGCCTGCCATATGGGCCACGTAATAGCCGTAACGCCGGTGCGACACCGCCACCAGGCTGACGTCCGGCTTGCCGAAAGTCGTCACCGCCTTGACCACCGGCACTTCTAGCCCGGCGGAGGAACCCGACAGCACCTTGAAGCTGGCGTGCAGCGTGCCGCCTCCACCCGGCACAGCGTGCGCATCCAGCTTCATCGCCGCAGTTTCGTGGTAGCCCGAATCCTCAGAGGCCGCCAGGTACTGGATCCTGAAGTTTCCGATGGCAATGATGTCGTTGTCATGCAGCAATTGCCGCAACTTGATCATCTTGCCGTTGATGTATGTGCCATTGGTACTGGCCAGGTCCTCGACATACACGTCTGCCAGCCCCTGCAGGTCAAACACACAGTGCTCGCCGCTGACCACCGGGTTGTTGAAGACGATATCGTTGCCCGGCCTGCGGCCCAGCGTTGTGCGGTCCTTGTGCAGGTAGACATGCTTGATCTCGACTCCCTCGACCGATGCGATAAGTTGCGGCATATGGCTTCCCGGCAGCGTCAAGACCGCATTGCGCGCCTGTCGCGCAGCGGCCTGGCTTGTGGCCATCGTAATCCTCCCGCCGCAGCGAAACAAGGTCTAGGGCCTGTTAGCGCCTGCGCAGGGGTTCGAGCAGCGAAGACAGGCCGTTATGGTCGATCTCCAGCATCAGCGCCAGCAACCGCCCGGTTTCGCCCTTGGGAAAGCCCTCACGGGCAAACCAGGCCAGATAGTTCCCCGGCAAATCGGCAATCAGGCGGCCCTTGTACTGGCCAAAAGGCATCTCGCGCGTTACCAGCAGTTGCAGGTCTTCGGGCTTCATGCGGCTTTTCCGCTTGCCGGTTTGACCTTCCAGCCCTGCTTTTCAAGCCAGGCAATCACCAGCACGCCATGGTCGCCTTGCACTTCAACGACGCCGTCTTTCACCGTGCCGCCCGAGCCGCAGGCAGCCCTGAGCTGCTTGCCGAGCTGGACCAGCGCTGGCGCATCCAGCGGCAGCCCGCGGATGACAGTGACGCTTTTGCCTCCGCGGCCTTTGGTTTCACGCGATACCCGCGCAATGCCATCCGTGGGCGTGAGCGCCCCGGCTTGCCTGCAAGTGCAAGCGGCCACCGGCTGCCGGCAGGAGGGGCACATCCTGCCCGATTCCGTGGAGTAAACCAGGCCTGTGCCTGATGAATAACTTTTCATGGCGGGTCTTTGCTCTGCCGCTGATTCTGCATCAGCGCCCGGCCGCTTCCCTGAAATACCGCACACGCTCTGCATCCGGCGGATGGGACGCAAAAGCAATGCCCAGCCACGAATCCTGGCCCGGCACCTTGCTGCTGTTTTCGCTCTTGCCCTTGTTTTCGGCTGACGCCTGACTCGCCTTGTTCATTTTTTCCTCGAGCTTGTCAAACAAGGTGACCATCACTTCGGGAGAGATGGCCGCCGCCTTGAGGATGCGCACCGCCTCGGCATCAGCCTCGCGCTCGGCCTCCCGCGAATAACTGGCCTGGCCCATCAGCACAGGCACACCGGCCAGCACGGTGCTGAAGTCTCCCAGCACCACAGCGGCCAGCCCACTCAGCACGGTAGCCTGTACCAGCAGGCGCACGCCGTGGCGATGCCGCACATGGCCGAGCTCGTGGGCCAGCACGGCAGTAATCACCTGGTCGTCCCCGCCCACCAGTTCCACCAGTTCGTCGGTCATGACCAGCGTGCCGCCCGGCAAGGCGAAGGCATTCGGGCCGATACGGCTTTGGCGAAACACCAGCTGCCAGGGGGGCACGGTACCTGCCGGCGCAGCATTGGCCGCCTGCACCAGCGCAGCCCGCAGCCGCGCCTGTTCGCTCGCGGGCAATTTGCTGGGCCGCATCAGGTGTTCGTCAATCACTGCCAGCGATGTTTCGCCAAGCGAGGCGTCCACGCTCAATGGCGTCATGGCCACCACCGCACGGGCAGCGACGGGCAAACCCCACTGCTGCACCGCCACCACAATCGCCAGCAACGCCACCACGCTGCCCAGCACCCAGCGCCAGCTTTGCTGCGCGCGAACCACCAGCGAATCGCGCAGCCCATGGCTGCGGCACCAGTCGTCCCACGCAGAGGCATCGGCACACTGCACAGCCCCCCCACCCTTGAGGTGCGCTATCCGCACGCCATGGCGGGTGCGCTCCGGCCATTGAACGTCGGCGATCGCCTGTATGCGACGAATGCCCTCGCCGGTGATCTGCAGGGCAGCACCGTCGAGTTGCAACGTGACCGGATGCGCGCGGGCACTGATGCCGTCAAAATAACTGGCACGAAGCCCTGGCGTGGTGTCCATGAGGTTCCGGCTCAAAGCCCGATGTCAATGCCGAACATATCGCCGGCGGCGTCACCGGCAGCATCCCCTTCAACCGCGCGCATCTGGCTCACCAGCGTGTCCGGGCTGACGCGGCTCTTGACGGTCACCGCTTCCAGCCGGATGCGCGCAAGCGCCACCGCTGCAAACGGCCAGTACAGTCCCAGCGTGACAATCACCAACAGCCAGTTTTTGAGGGTGAGCCCCAGCAGCGCCCTGAACCGCAGATGGCTCAGAAACCGCAGCGAGGCATTGCCGGTACGCGTCCACACCAGGTTCTGCATGCGCGAGATCACATAGGGCTTGACCACCACCAGCATGGCGATGGTCGTGGCAATAAATCCGAAGATCGCCACAAAAACAGCCATCCCCTTGCCCACCCGCCCCATGGCCCCGCCCGCAAAAGCAATGGCGGCAAACACGGCAGCCGTCAGCAGCGCTGCCAGCAGCATCACGCCAACGGTCTTGAAAATCACCTTGTAGAAGGAGCCGAGCGTCGCCTTGAAGCTTGTTTGCAGGGACGCCAGCGCGTAATGGTTGTGCTGGTACTGCTTGAGGTTCCACAGCAGCCAGGGAGCCACGCCCAGGCTCACCAGCGTCACCGCCAGCACGACAAACCCATACCAGTTCGGCGGCTTGCTGGGGTCGGCTATCCCTGTGACAGCCCCCAGAATCACCAGACCGGGAAGAAACATGGGCAGCACGGCGCGATACGCGTCGCCCAGCGAACCCCTGAAACCGAAACGCAGGCCACGCCAGCTGGTGTTGGCCATGCGAAATTGCATGGACGATTTGAGCAGCGCGGGCCAGATGGCCGTCACGATGACAAAGGCCACAAAGCCGGCCATTGCCGAAAAATTCCCCGCCACCGAATACAGCCCGAACAGCAGGCCCACCAGCAGATAACCTTTGAGCATCTTCAGCGGGTTCCCGTGAAAGTCCAGCGGTTCACCATCGACCAGCGTATTGCCGTAAAAATAACGCAGGCGCCGCACCTTCGCCCAAGGGTAATAAATGCCCAGCGTCACCAGCAGCAGCAACAGGTTGACTATCCATATGCGGAAATATTCGCTCCCCGACCCGGTGAACTCAACGCGCAGCTGATACGCCTGGGAGTCAAGGGCTCCTGACGGGGTGGTCAAGTTGCGCCCTGGGTTCGACACTGAATCATTCATGAAAGCTCCTCCGCTGTGTGTTCCGTTTTTTGACGGGATGCATGGAGCACCCTCCCCGGCAAATAATGTAACGCCCTCTCACCCCCTGCTCGCGAAGCAGGCCCAGCGGCGCGATGGCGAGCCCCGGGCCTGGAACGGCAACTGAACCGGCGCCTCACTGAAGTCAGGCATGAAATTCGGCTTTTGCCCTTGCAGGGCGGACGCAAGCTGCTTCTTTTTTTATAGCAGATGCCCGCGATAAATGCAGGAGAATTCTGGTTGAGCGTTTTGCTCCGCTGGCGTATGCTGCGCCCTGCCCTCGTCCTTTTTCAAGGAGAACGCCATGCCGCCACGCCTCACCGCGCAGGATTTCGACCAGGAATTGCTGATCCTCTTTGACGCCTATGTGCATGGCAGCCTGGACCGGCGCGGCTTCCTGAACCAGGCGCAAAAGTTTGCCAAGGCCGGCATGACGGCAGCCGGCTTGCTGGCCGCGCTCAGTCCCAACTTCGCCGCCGGCCAGCAAGTGGCCAAAGACGATGCACGGCTGAAAACCGAGTTCCTGTCCTATCCCTCGACAGCGGGCACCGGCAACGTCAAGGGCTACCTGACCCGCCCCGCCAGCGCCAGCAACACGCGCCTGCCGGCCGTGCTGGTGGTTCACGAGAACCGGGGCCTGAACCCGCATATCGAGGACATCGCACGCCGTCTGGCGCTGGACGGCTTCATGGCCTTCGCGCCCGACGCCCTGACGCCGCTGGGCGGTTACCCCGGCGACGAGGACAAGGCCAGGGCAGCCTTTGCAACGCTGGACCAGGCGAAAGCGCGCGAAGATTTTGTGGCCGCTGCGCAGTGGCTCAAAGCGCGCCCGGACGCCACCGGCAAGGTCGGCGTGGTGGGCTTTTGCTACGGTGGCGGCATAGCGCACATGCTTGCAACCCGGCTGCCCGAACTGAATGCCGCTGTTCCCTTTTACGGCAACACGCCCGCGCCTGCAGACGCCATCAAGGTCAAGGCCCCACTGCAGGTGCACCTGGCCGGGGTGGACGAACGCATCAACGCCGCCTGGCCAAACTATGAAGCGGCTCTGAAAACTGCCGGCGCGAAGTGCGAGGTGCACCAGTACGCCGGCACCCAGCATGGCTTCAACAACGACACCACACCGCGTTATGACGCGGCGGCGGCGAAGCTGGCCTGGGAACGCACGGTCGCCTTCTTCAAGGCGCAGCTCTAGTGTCCTGCCCGCGCCGCAGGCGTAAAGCCCCGGGCTCTTTGAGTCCTGTCGGGCGCCTACCCTGAAGCCGGCCAACTCATTATTTTTTACACAGCCCGGCACAGCACCAGCGGTGTGCGCAGGCCCTAGACTCGCAATACACAAAACAAGGAGCCGCATGCATCCGTCCCAAAACGACAACGCCAGCAAAACCTGGCTGCTGGGCCTGTGCTCAGCAGCCGCTCTGGCAGGCTGCGGTAAGGAAGCGACCACCACCGTGGTGGTGCCCCCGCCGCCACAGGCAGCTGTTCCGGCAGCGGCGCCGGCCAGTGCAGTGTTGCCCGCCCCTGGCGCTTCGGAACCCTCTGCCGCATCGGCCCCCGCACCCCCCGCACTTGCGGCGTCTACCGATCTGGATAATCCCACGCCCCTGGCGTCGCGGGAACTCAAGGGCACAGGGGTCAAGCAAGCGCTGTCTTATTACTACAGCTTCAGCGCGCCCGCTGGTCCCATCAAGATCACCACGGTTTCCAAAAACTCGCCCAGCGGCGCCACCCAGGCCTTGGGTTTTGCCCTGTATGACCGCAAGGCCAATCGCCTGTGTTTTGACTCCAGCGGGAACACCAACAGCGACAAGACCGTGGTCCTGAACTGCCAGATAGAAAAAGCCCAGCCACTTATTCTCCGGCTGGACCTGTCCGAGGAAACCATTGACTACAGCCTGCTGCTGGACGGCACCATCGAACTGCCTGCACCCCAGGCAGCCTCCACCGCCACCAGCGTTGCCGGGCCGGGATCAACCGACATCGACGAACCCACGCGGCTCAAAACCAACCGGATCAAGGGGGAAGGTGTCAAAAAAGCGGTGGCCTACTACTACGCCTTCAACGCCGGGCCAGGCGAACTCACGCTGACCATCGACGGCAAAAATACCTCCGCTGGCATCACCGAAGCGCTGCTCGGCGGACTTTATACCCTGCGCTCGGAACGTCTTTGCCAGGCGGAGCTGGGTAACACCACGCTTGAAAAACGTGCTGTGACTACCTGCAAGGTCGACAAGCGCCAGCCGGTCATCCTGCGCCTGGACCTCTCCGCAGAGACCGTGGATTTTCGCGCACGGTTTGACGGCCCCCACGACTTCGACGAGTATGTGGCACCCAAAACCATTGCCATTGCACTCGACGCCGCCGTGCTGTTTGACTCCGGCGCATGGGTGCTTAAACCCGAGGCCCGCAAGACACTGGACGAAGCCGCGGCCCGGGTGAAAAAGTTTACCGATGCACCGGTTGCGATATCGGGCCACACCGACAGTGTCGGCAATGACGCAGCCAACCAGTTGCTGTCCGAGAACCGTGCAGCTGCCGTGCGCGACTATTTCGTCAACCTCGCGGCTGTGCCAGCGGGCCGACTCAGCATCAAGGGTCACGGAAAAACCCAGCCCGTGGCCGACAACAAGACAGAAGAAGGACGCGCGCGTAACCGCCGGGTGGACGTGGTGATCACGCCCAAATAGCGCCCCTGCGAGAGCACTGGCACTGCAACCCGAAAATATCGAAACATGAAAGTGCTTCTTCGCTTTCATCTTGTTTCGCTACTTCCGTGTTGCGGGACAGGACACTAGTTCATTTGCACCGCACCGGTTTCGCAGGCCGCGCGAATGATTCGCGCGAGCGGGTTGGGCTGAATGGTGCGGAATTCCACCCAGCGTGGTTCGGCGGCCGGAAAAACAAGCGTCTTGTGCGACGGTCCCTGCCAAACCGGCAGCAAGTAAAAGCTGATCTGCGCATAACGCGCGGTCTTGTTGTTGCAGTCAAACACCACCTGCGACTCAAAAGACCGGTAAGGCACGCCGTCCCGGTTTTCCTTGGCCACCGACCGGTTGACGCGCAGCTTCAACGTGCGCTGATGAGCGTTGACTGCAATCGGGCGGGGGTCCACTTCAATGGTATTGACTGCCGCATCGAGGGGGTCACCCATCACCGTCAACCAGTGCGTCTGGGCGAGCCCGTAGGGGCTGGCAAATACGCATGCCAGCGTCAGGACCTGTCTTGTGATGAAACAGACTTTCAAAAACCAGCCCCCTGTGCCAATGCGTATTTATAGCAGGGGACTTCCGCGCCGTGCAAGTTCAGAGAAGGGGTATCTGATTATTTTTCAACAAAATTTGCCTGCAGCCCTTATCTGTCGGTGATTAACAGCTATTGTTTTTATAGCGTCTCACGGGCGAGGCAGCTAGATGTGCCCAATGGGCTGAGGCGTATGCCGCAGGTGAAGCGAGAGGCCCAGTGCTTCCATGTGGTTGCCGTTGCGCCGCAGAACGGTTTCCGCCAGGGGCAGGAAATGCTCTTCTTCAAAGCGAGCGTGCGCCGCATAGTTGCGAACCAGTTCTTCCACGGCGCCGAGATCCAGCTCAACCGGCCGGGCCTTGGCAACTGCCTTGACGGCGGGCTCCAGTTTTTTCCACAGCGCCTCGATATGGCGGTGTTCCGCCGTCAGCCGCCGCACCATTGCCTCGGCAAAGTCCGCTTCCTCACCTCGTCTGGCGCTGCGCAGCACCGCCGGAAACAGCTCGCGCTCTTCGTCCGCGTGATGCTCATACACCGCGTCGTGGAACAGCGCCAAGGTGTGGGTGGCAATGGTTTGCGCCTGTGCTGCGGCCGCCTGCAGGGCGGGCAGCTCCTCAAAAGCCTGCAGTTGCGACAGGATGCCCAGATGGCACTGGGAAAAACCAGTCAGCGGCGCGCTGGAATGACCCGGTTCATGCGCGGCAGGATGAGTTTTCATGCGGCCAATATAGAGGGGCGCCTGTGCGCGTGGCTTGATACACATCAATAAAGCGGCCACCCACTCGCGCAAGATAATGAGAGCCCGTTCACCATCACCAGACAAGGCACCCATGTTCAAAAACATTCTTCTGGCGACCGACGGTTCCGAAGCATCTGCCCACGCGGCCGAACTCGCTGTCAACCTGGCACGCACACACGGAGCCAAACTCACCGCGCTGTATGTCGTGGACCCCTACCCCTATCTGAGCATAAGCGAGACCAACCCCCTGGGCTTTCAGGCCTACATGGACGCCGCCCAGCAACACGCCGCGCAAGCCCATGCCAAGGTCGCGGCGCTGTGCAGCGCGCCGGGCGTGCAGATCCAGCTCGAAGCGCGCATGGCCGAGGATGTGTCGGCCGCCAGCGGCATTGTCCAGACGGCCAAGGACGAAGGCGCGGACCTAGTCGTCATGGGCTCTCACGGCCGCACCGGCATCGTCCGGCTGGTTCTGGGCAGCGTGGCCTCCAAGGTGGCGGCCGAATCGCCGGTGCCGGTACTGATCGCACGCTAAGCGGCTGCGGCTACCTACCAGCCGATGGCCCTGGGCAGCCAGGTCGCAATCGCCGGGAAGGAAAAAATCAGCACGATGCCCAGGATCTGCAAGCCGACGAAGGGCATCACCCCCAGGTAGATATGGCGTGTGGGCGCGTGCTCACCTCCGGCGGCGCCACGCCGCGCAGAAAAAACAGCGCCCAGGCTCACCTCAAGACCAGAATTTCGGCGCTTGGCAAGAGCACCGTCAACATCGCCAAACTTGTTCCTTCGCCGGCTCCCCTCTTCGTAGGAACCTCGCCTATTCCTTTCCTTCAGCACACAGCGCTGCGATCACCGGTTCCGTCAACTTTTCACCCAGGCGCAGGCCCAGCTGGTGGTAGGCCTCCCACTGCTCCTCGTCAAAAAACTGGTCGCCGGTGGGCTGCTGCGGAAAGCTGGGGTGGCGTGCTGCATAACCGGCAATGTCCAGTGGCATGTCGGGAAGCACGCGTGGTTTGAGCACCACCAGCAGGCCCGGCAGCTTGCGCCTGGCGTAATGAATGCGGGCCAGTAGGAAACATTCCGGGCCAGCCTGGCCGGTGAAGGCCTTGCCGCTGCCCACGCAGGCGTAAAACGCCCGCAACGCGGCATCGGTGTGCACCTGCCCTGTGGGATCGATGAATTCGATGCGCGCACCGTAGTCGATTCCGGCCTTGCGCGTCATGTTCTCCAGATCCCCGAAGGTGTAGCCCGGGTCGGCACCGCAGTCGGCCACCACGATCAGGTCCAGTTCGCGCTTGAGCAGCGCATACACACCGGTGTTCTCGAAGTGTCCGCCGTCCGACACATACCAGGCTGTGCTGCGCAGTCCCGGAAAGCGCGCCAGCAATTCAGCCAACAACAGCGAAGGTTTGGGAAAGCGCATGGCCATCGACCGCCTCTGCCGGTCTGCGGCGGGCAGTGCCGGTGCCCGGCTTGCCTGCCTGGGCAGCAGCAGTTTGTCCGTCCAGTAGCCCAGGCGCAAACCCGAGAGGAAGAGCAAGGCCGCCAGGCCGGGCGAGGTCTGCGAGCCCATGCCACTGCTCGCCGCCGCACCCGACACCGACACCCAGCGCGAGAGTTTTCCCGGCAAAGGCAGCTTGTCGGGCGGCGTCGGCAGGGCCGTGCCGGTTTCCACGCCGAGTGAACTCACGGTCAGCGCGATGCCCTTGCGGTCGGCGTTGTAGTTGCCCGTGCGGTCATCCACCGACTGGTTGATGCAGCAGGTGATCAGGTGCACCGGGCCGCCGTGTTCTTGCGGCTTGTAGTTCGCCAGATCCACGTCGTCGCCTTCCACCGCCTCGATCAGCCGGGCCACCTGCTCGGTGGCGGCACGCGTGACCGGGTTCAGCGGCGACCCGCCAGCGAAGCGAAAACCCGCTGCAGGGGCATCCGCTGGAGGCGCGTAGTTGCCGGTGGAGACATAGGCCCGCTCGATGCGTGCGCGGTAGAAGTTGTGCAGCGACGAAAGGTTGAGCACGGCAAAGTCCTTGCGCGTTGCCCAGACATAGACCAGGCACAAGCCACCGACCACGGACCAATGCAGCACGTTGAGCTGCCGTGCGGCCACATCGCCACCTGGCAGCCAGCGCCAGAGAAGGTCAAAGCGCACCATGGTGTGAAAAGCCGTCAGCCATGCCAGCGCCACCAGCAACAAAAACACCAGGCCCACCACGTTAAGCAGCAGCTCTGTTTTGACCGGCCGGTTTCGCGGCCTGGAGAGCCAGCGCTGCAGGGCAGGCATTACCAGGCGTGCCGCCACGACCAAGGCCGGGGGAAGCGCAAGGCTCGTCTGGCTGAGCCAGGCCAAGGGCTGGCCCTCCCTGAGGAACTGGCGCGCCAGCCACCAGGCAGCAAGGTCCAGCAGGCCAAACACCGCAAAAGCCAGCACGCACCACAGCGCCAGGGCCAGGCGCTTGGTGTGCCGCAGGCGCTGCTGTGGCACCAGCGCCGGATTGCGGTCTTCCAGCAGCCGCAGCGCTATTGCAGTCAGGGGCGAAAACAGCAGCGCCGCGCCCAGCAGCATCAGCGCGGTCGCCCACGGCATGCCACCGGATACCAAGCCAGACACTGTGCTCTGCACCAGCAGCACACCCACAGCCGCGCCCAGCACCGCCACCATGATGTCCCCGGCCATCTGCCCCGGCCGGTCCCGGCAGAACCAGTAGCGGAAGATGAAATGGCAGCCCGCAAACACCGGCAGCGCCAACAGGCACCACCAGACCGAACCCGCACTGGCCCAGAAAGGCGCGGGCAAGGCGGGAAACGCTCCCATCAGCACATAGGGCAGAAGCATGAAGGCAGCGGCCAGCAGCATCAGCACCGCCACCTCGAAATGTGTGGACAACACGCCGCGCAGGATGGAGGCAAAGGCCTGGCCCAGGTCGCGCGCGCCTGCCGGCGTCAGGTAGCGGCCATTGCTGCGGAGCCACCACAGCAGCAGGGTGTCGTCGCTGCCCAGGCGCTCCTGCACCGCCTCTGCCTTCTGGTTCTGCTGGTAAAGGCGGCCCAGCGCCGCACCGATGTAGCCGCCGCCGGAAACCGTCGACAGGAAACCGAAACGCACCAGCAGCTTGTTGCGCGCCAGCGCACGCAGCAACCCGAAGCAGAAAGTGGCGCTGCGTATGCCCCCGCCCGAAAGCGCCAGGCCGCAGGTCAGGCCGTCCAGGCCAGCGCGCGCGGTCGCGGCAGCTTGCGCCGAAGCGGCGCTTTCTTCTGTGGTTCCCATGGAAATACCTCCTTGAAAACAGGCCGTCAATCGCTCCCTGCAACTCCGGGGCCGGCGCGGTCCGGCTGGGTGCGCCTTCGCCAGCGTAGCGAAGCCGGGTAAGCTGCGCATCCTCTCTTTGTAGGAGCCACAGCGCAACAGGCGCGCCGCCATACCCCAAGCGGGCTGGGCTGCGCTGGTATTTTTTCCTCCTCCAAACGGAGGATGACAGGTGTGGATTTTGGTTCTAAAACCGTCAAGGTTCCAGGTTTTGACGGAGTTTCCGCATGCCCCTTCCTGAAGCAGTCAAGACACTTCGCCCGGCCGTGGCGGCTGTGGTGTTGGCCGTTCTGGTGCCGCTGGTCACCTTCAGCGAATCGACCATCAAGGGGCTGATGTCCGGCTGGCTGGACCGCTGCCTGATCGTCCTCGAAAAAGAACGGCTCGGCCCCACCAAGCTGATGGTCACCGGCTACATGCGCGGCCAGGCGCCCAAGGCACTGCCGCTGAGCTTCAGCGCCAGCAAACCCCTGATGCTGAATGTCAAGTTCCTGAGCTCCGCAGACCTCAGCGGCCTGGACCGGAACGCCAACCTGGGCCTGCACCCCATGGCCGGCGAAACCTGCCCGGGCGCACTCTGTGAAGGCACCGTCTACACCGAAGGCGGCGAGCCCAAAATCAACTTCACCCTGCATGACCTCAGCGAATCTTTCCTGTACCGGTTTCACATCCGGCTGGCGAGCCCCGGGGCGCTGGACGATCTCGGCGTGTTTGTGGTTTACGAAAGCGGTCTGAAAGATGGTGTCTGCCGCGTCGAAAACGCCAGCTTGTTCAACTGGCCCGTGCGTGTTGGTCCGCTGGCCAAGATACTCGCCTCGGCCGCCCTGCTTCTCGTCGCGGGTTATGCGGTCACGATCCTGACGGGATGGAGCAAGAAAGGAGATTGACATGCGCACTCTTGTGATGGCCCTTGTTCTCGCGTCAGCCGCACCGCTGGCGGCAGCGCAAGCCACCTTGCAGCTGCTGGTCAAGCAGCACGCCTCACCCAACACCCCGAAGCCGTTTCGCGACCTCGGGCGCTTTGACATCCGCCTCGGCAATACCAGTTCTTCCGACGGTGAATGCCCGGGCAACACCGACGCCAACGGCAAGGTCAGTTGCCGCTTTGTGTGCAAACCCGACGATCAGGTGGCCAGGAACTTCAAGATTGTTCCCCCGCGCAATGAACGAACACGCGGCTTCACCTCTCCCGTCACCCGGGAGGTGGCCTTGAAAGGTTGCCAGCTGTCCGTGGCCGAGCTCGAGTTTGTCTACATGGACTTTGCGATTGCGCTGAGAGACCTGACCAAAGGCACGCCGCTCGAAACACAGTTTGCCAGCGTGGGCACCCCCCGGTTCGACGCCGCCAGCAAGGAGTGGGACCAGCTGAGCGCCACGCCGGCCGGCCGCCAGAAGCTGGACCAGCTGCGGACGCTTACCGGCGAAATTGCGCTGGAAAAAGCCTCGGACCAGGACACCGCCAGCGCCACCCGGTGGGACCATTTTTCGGTTGGTATTTCCAACGTGCTGCTCAAGAACTCGGCGTTTCGCAACTATGGCCGGGAAACAGCCACGCGGATCGAGGTGTCACCCAACAAGGCCGACTTCTACAAGAACCTTCGCGTGCTGGGCGCACACATCGAAGCCAAGGAAGCCATGACACCGCTTGACGCCCGGGTGCTCACCGATGTCAACAAACTCAGCAGCACCAGTTCCGACAAACTTCCCGCGGCATCGTTCAAGTCGATTGCACTGGATTGAGGCAAGCACTCAGGGAGTCCGGGCTGGTTTGACTCCCTCGCCCTTTGGGAGAGGGCGGGGTGAAGGCTGCTGGTCTATGCATAGGGGTATCGCATGTTGCGGTCTGCTGGCCTTCACCCCAACCCTCTCCTAGAGGGCGAGGGGGACAAGAAAAGCATGCTGCGTGCAGCGACCTGGGCAGTTACGGATTGAGAGAGGAATATGCCTCCAGCCCTTTCCAGACGGGCGCAAGCAGCTATCAATTCAATAGTGACCGATAGTCAGGCTTTGGTCTGCGCAGCCTTGCGGTCGGCCACCACCTTCTGCGCGGAAGGCCGCTCGCCGATGAACTTGATGTAGCCCTTGTAGTCCACGCCGCCGGCCAGCAGCAGGTCTTCACCGAACGCCGCCTTGCTGGCCATACCGACCAGCGGCAGGTTGGCAAAGGCCGCGCAGTCGGCCTGGGTAAAACTCTCGCCCGCCACGTACGGTGAAAATTTGGCCAGGCGCTTGAAGGCCGCGATGTTGGTTTCCAGTTGCTTGCGGATGCGCGCCAGGTTACCTTCGCTCAGCGGCTCGGCGCCGAAAAATGCCGAGCCATACAACTGCCGCGCGACGATCTCCAGGTGCCAGTCAATGTAGGTGGTGAGCTCGCGCACCTTGGCCGCGGCAAAGGTGTCGGCCGGCAACAGCGGCGGCTGCGGAAAAGCCGTTTCGATGTAGTCCAGGATGGCCTGGCTTTCGCACAGCGCGCCCTGCTCTGTGCGGATGAAGGGAATCTTGCCCAGAGGCGAAGCGCCGAGGATGGCCTCGTCCTTGCTGTGCGTGGCGGCGTGCTCTTCGGTGAAAGGCACCCCTTTTTCAAGCAGAGCCAGTTTGACCTTGTTGTAGTAGTTGGAAACGGGAAAGCCGCAGAGGGTAAGCATGGGAAGTCTCCTGGTTGTTCGCGCCAAGTTTATGCGGCCCCGCGGGGCCGACATGCAACGGCGGCGACAGCCAGGCCCGAGCGGCTTACGGCGAGCGCTGAGCCCGCCCCGCGCTGTCTAGTTATTAAACAGCGGCGTCAGCAGCCGCACGGCAATGTTGAAGCTGTCGCCGACTGGCGTGGCGCGCACCACCTCTGCTTCGCAGGTCAGCGGGTGCGGGCTGGTGTTGCCCGGAAACTCCAGCACCAGCTCAAGCTGGCTGCCCACGGCGTAGCTGCGGTCAGAAGCAAAACTGAGGCCGGTCGCACTCAGGTCATGCGTGGCGCCCTCGTTGCCTTCCACCATCAGGCGCAAGGCTATGCCAAAACGCGGTGCCGCGCGGTGATCCACAAGCACGGCCTTTTTTTCGGTGGTGCTGTCAGTTTCCATGTTTGTCTCCTTGTTCTGTCAGTTCGGGGAGCCATGCAATCAACGGTCAGTCAACGCAAAGGAGTTTCCAAGATAACTCCCCCGAGGCAGCCGGTGTGTAGGCGTCAGAACATCCTAGCTGTCGGACAGCAGGCAAGCGGCTTGCGCCGGCTGGACCGCGGGGCCAGTTCCGCACAGCCCGTCGCATGCAGTTCACGGCAAAAATTTAAAGGGGAATCAGCCTCCAGCCCAATATGGACAAGCGCCAGTAGCTACAGAGTTGATAGCAAGTCAAATCAACACAATGCACTTACCGGCAAAGCTGTTGCTCGCGGGGCACGCCATCGCTGTCGCCATCCGCGAATAGGCACCCCTGTCAGGTCTGTACGTATCACATGTGCTCATCGGGAAGTCTGCTGCCCGAGCTCTTGGGCGAGCCCGAGGAGAATTCCTTCGGGACCCCGGATGTAGCAGAGCCGGTACGTGTCGTGGTACTGAACCACTTCGCCGACAAGCTCCGCGCCGCGTTTGCCGAGCCGGGCGAGCGTATCGTCGATGTCCTCCACGGTGAACATGACGCGCAGGTAACCGAGAGCGTTCACCGGGGCGTTGCGGTGATCGGCCATCACAGGCGGCGCAAGGAATCGGGACAGCTCGAGCCGGCTGTGCCCGTCCGGCGTACGCATCATGGCAATCTCGACGCGCATGTGGCGCAATCCAGTTACGCCATCAGCCCAGTCGCCTTCGATGGGCGCGCGCCCCTCGAGTTCGAGACCAAGTTCGGTGAAGAACTCAATAGCTGCATCGATGTTTTCCACCACGATGCCGACGTTGTCCATACGCTTGACTGTCATGATGTCTCCTTGATGTCTAACGAGGGTGTAAAAGAACCCGTTTCCGCAAGCATCAGCAGCGCCCTGCCCGTTGCGCAGAGATGGTTGGGCTTTTTTGTTGATGCCCGAAGTGTGCCGCAATTTCGATTACTTTGGCATCAATGAACGGCCCCTTGCTCGTGAGGCCGCCTTATCTGCCATGCTGCTGCCCCACCTTCGTCCTGGCCAGCTTCTCGATGTTGTGCACCATACAGTTCATGGCAAAATTTGAAGAAAAATCCTCCTTCAGCCCAGTAGGTACGAGCGCTATCAGCTATGGAGCTGATAGCAAACCAAATCAACACCACGTACTTATCGGCAAAGCTGCTGCTCACAGGGCACACCATCGTTGTCGCCATCCATCTTGGTGCCGGGGCAGTTTTTCAGGAAGTACGTGGCTTCGGCACAGGACGTCATCTGCGAGCAATGCTGCCGGCCGTCGCAAACATAAGAGGGGGCAGCGGCACGCGAGGGTGCCAGGTCCCCCAAGGGCTGGCCGGCAGGGAGCACCGCTTCACTGGTGCGCCCTGCCGGCGCCACCTTCTGGTAATACGCGTAACCCTGCCACCCGAGCGCCGCCACCAGCAGCACGCCCACCGCCGTCTTCAGAACACCGCCGGGCGAGTTGCCCGAACGGCTCACACGCACGGGGCTGCTGCTGCGGACGGGCTGGTACCCGGCCTGCTGCGCTCCAACGCCCTGCACGTTCACTGCGGACTTTTTGCCCTGGGGATTCAGCTTGACCTCAAACGTCAGCGCCTCGTTCAACACCGGCCGGCCACGAAGGCGGTACTCGGAGATATGGACAAAGATGTCCTGCCCGCCCTGACTCGGGCTGATAAAGCCAAAGCCCTTGTCGTCGTTCCAGCTTTTGAGGGTGCCTTCGAAGAGCATGGGTGGGTTTTAGTGTGTTCGACTTCAGTCGGTTCCTGACCAGCAAGTCAGGCAGCATTGGGAGGCTTGGCAACAAAGCCACGTTCAACATCTCCTAAGAAGCCAACCGATTCATAAAGTCTATGCGCTTGGATACGCTGCGCCCCCGACAACAAGAGTACCTTGTAGCAACCCTTCGACCACGCGGCGTTGAGCGCATATTCCAGTACCAGTTGGCCAAACCCTTTTCTCCGAAATTGATTCAACGTTACTACATGCTCCACCACAGCAAAAGGACGCGCGCCCATCGCCAAGCTTGGAACCACAGCCAACATGCAGGTAGCAACAAGACGCATCTCCTCCTCGCACACGATCAACTCAAGGTTCTCGGAATTCAATATGCCTTCAAATGCCGCTCGAATAGCAGGCTCCGCAATCGCTGGGTCAGTTGGCCTAAGTTCGCGATAGAGCGCAAGGATTCCTGTGGCGTCAGACAAGCGTGCTGTGCGTACCGAGGCAGGCATATGAGATGCGGTTTAACGAATGAAAGGAACTTCCCCGTCCCAAGCAAGCCGCGTCCCGTTGGGGTTGCGGTTTATGGCAACTGAGTGCCACGATGGAGAGGTCAAACTTTTCATCAACTCACCTGGAAAGGGAAATCATGGCTATCGTAACCCTTGGAATTGACCTCGCCAAGAACGTCTTTGCTGTCCACGGCATCGATGAATCCGGCAAGCCCGTACTGGTGCGACCCGAGGTGGCTCGCGCCAAACTACTCGAACTCATCGCCCATCTGCCGCCTTGCATCATCGGCATGCAAGCGTGTTCTGGCGCCCACCACTGGGCCAGGGAGTTCACCAAGTTTGGGCACACGGTGCGCATGATGGCACCCAAGTTTGTTGTTCCCTACCGCATGAGCGGCAAACGCGGCAAGAACGACGCGGCAGACGCCGCCGCCATCTGTGAAGCCGTCGCCCGACCCAACATGCGCTTTGTTCCACTCAAGAGCATCGAGCAGCAGTCGCGCCTGTTCGTGCACCGCGCGCGCCAGGGGTATGTGGAGCAGCGTACCTCTCTTATTAACCGTATCCGTGGCTTGCTGTCGGAGTTGGGCATTGTGTTGCCCCTCAAAGCGACTACTACTACTGTGCGCCGGGAAACCCACAAGCACCTGGAAGACCTGCCGGGCTGGTGCAACACGGTGGTGGGCGATGCCTTGAGCGAACTCACCCGCCTGGATGAACGTATTGCCCAATACGACAAACACCTGGCCCATATCGCCAAAGAGGACGAACAGTCCCGCCAGCTCATGCAGCTCAGGGGCATAGGCCCGACGACTGCCAGTGCCATTGTGGCGAGTGTCGGCCAAGGCCACGACTTCACCTGTGGGCGCCAGTTCTGTGCCTGGCTGGGCTTGGTGCCGGGCCAATACAGCTCAGGCGGCAAACAGAGATTGGGCCGCATTACCAAGGCCGGTGACCCGTACTTGCGTACCCTGTTGATCATGGGCGGCAAGGCGGTGCTGTCGGCGGCGAAGACCAAGACCGACCCCTTGAGTCGCTGGGCGATCAGTGTGCAAGAGCGCCGGGGTTACTGGAAGGCTGTCGTGGCCATCGCAGCCAAGAATGCGCGCATGTGTTGGGCCATGCTGCAGCGCGGTGAGGGGTTCAAGATGCCTGCGTAGGCAGTGCCAGCTTGCAACAGCTTGAGTTGTAGATGTCACCGTGTGATGACTTGTCGTTGATGAGTGAAAGGTTTGGACCTGCGCCGGGGAATGCTCGATCATTTCCAGGGAGGTAGCAGCATGGGAAACCATGCTGATCCCCGACTAACGAATGGAGCCCTCGGCGCGCGTCTTTCATCAGGGTCCGCTGCAAGAAAAGCAGCCTCGAATGACCGTTTGTAGTTTCGCCGTCCACATGCCTTGTGCTCAATAGGCAACGACAGATATCACAGGGTGATGCAGAGGCAGTAAAGAAGTCAGATTCCGTGGTCAATCGCTTCGCGATTCAAGCACGGTGGATTTCTGTTTGACAAAGGTGGGGAAGCTCTTGTAGCAGAGCTAACCGGCGCTGCGCTGTTTCATCGCGAAGCGTCCAGCAACTGAAGCGAGCGAGGTTGAGTGAAGGGATAAGCCGCCCTACGCACAGACTTACGCAAGAAATACGGTCTTCAATAGCAAGATTAATAGCGATTGCCCGTGTACCGAGCATCCCAAGCCTCTGGAATCGCCCGTCCATCACCCACGGTGAACGCGGCTCCCGCATCAGAAAGTCCCAAAGTGTTCTGCGCCCATAAGCCCACCGTCTGCCATATCAGCGAACCCGGGTCAGACTGCCGATCCTTGCTGGATTGTCGGTGTGGGTGAATGTGGGTCATCCTTCCGCCATTTGCGGCGACAGCGTTTACGATCCACTGAACTGCCGCCTTGGCGGCGTCGGCCTGTGCAGTTGGGAGATTCATGGGTTGCCTCGGAGTGGGCAGGTTCTTAGGCTGCCACAGCGTTTCTGGCCGTCCCTCGATGCCTGCATACCACCCATCTATCTCGATGCCGACACTACGCCCGTTGAGGCCATTGGCGTGATTACATACCTCAGTGAGGTCATAGAGCTGAATGATTTTGCCCGCCCGGGTGATGCCGAAGTGAATAGGCACGCCGTGCCATGATGCGGGTTTTTCGCCAATTTTGGAGGCCGTTTGATGCAGGACCACTGCCGTGATCTTGGGCCAGGTTCGGTAGGGAGTGGATACCGAACGACCAGAATGGGGGTGCTTGGCCCGCTCGTCGATGATGTTCGCCGTGGCCCCAGCTTGGCCGGCGGCCTGAACAGCCATCTCGAGGGCTGCAGCACCAGTGGGCGTGATAGATCGCGGGCGTTCGTCCGCAGGTGCACGAAGGCCTTGTGATACTAGGAAGTTGCCGTAGGCGTACAGGGTCTCATCGCCGAGGACACCATCGGCACCGAAGCGTGGGAGGCTATACCCTAATGAAATAAGCTGGCTCTGCGCGATAGAAACGTAGGGATCCTGGGAGCCCTTCTGCAAGGAGTTCTGAATGGGCATGGTGGGCCTCCTAGGATTGACGGATGGCAGTAGAGGGTTGGTTCTGAGGGTAACGCGCTACCGGCGGGGCCCTTTGGCCCGCCGGTGGCGCTCCGCACAAGGTAGGTTCTGGGACGACGTTACGCTGCACTCATGCGAGTTTGCCCAACAACGTCACCACTATTCCGCCGAACTCCTCTATGTTTGCGACGATCTTGTTGATCTTTTCGTTTCGGTCGCCAGCCTTTTTTACAATTTCCATTAACTCGGCTAGTTTCTTCACATCAGCGGGGTCAGGGAAGAGCTTCTTGACTTCGTCGTCAGTAAGCCTCGTGACAGATGAGATCCTGCTTGCAAGTTTGGCGTCGGTTCGTTCACCTGCTTCGTCAGCTAGACCGTCGATATCATTCTGAAATTTGTCCCAATTGATAGGCATATTGCCTCCCTATGATTTAATTTTGGCAGCAATCGACTTGACTTTTTCGACAAATGCCTTTCCGCTATTTGCCTTATCTTGTGCTCCTTTGGCCTTGACGACCAAATCAGAGACGGCTTCATCTGTTTCATCGATGAATGCTTCCACTTGCTTATCGGTAATTCCCAGCATCTCCAAATAGCGCTTTCTGTTTGCCTCTACTTTGCTGGCTGACTGCAGGAAGGAAGTGAGTGTGTTGTTAATCGCACGCGCTTGGTCATAGTCCACTTTAAGCTTCGCCTTGACCGTCCTCTCTAGATCTTCGAGAGGCTCAATGAGTTCTATTCTCTTTTCGTTGATTTTCGACTGAAGCTTTGCCCCGACCATCACGACAAAGCGCAGTCTGTCTTTGGGATCGTTAGAGGCGACCACCTGCTTCCAAACCGCATCGACTTGCTGATCGCCGAAAAACTCGGCTGCAAACGTTGGAACCCATACCTCTTGTACGAACTCGTCCACTCGCCGTCGTTTCTCTGCGAAGAACTGCTCCAGTAGGCGATTGTGAGATGACTCGATTGCTGTGATCCGAGTCCCCAACTGTCCGGAGAGTTCTGGAGCTTCGGGTGGAATGGATGCGCAGCCGGCTATAGCGACAGAAGAAAGTACAATCAAAATTCGAATCCAAGGGCTCATTCTGGGTCCTCCTCTATGTTGATTGGAATGCTTGGTGATCGTGTGGGGGTCGGCTCGAACTGACCAGAGCGATCAAGCCTGTAGGCGGTGGACTGATGGCTTTCCCGTACAGTAGATTGTTGAGGCCGAGGTAGCGAGAGAGCTCGGTTGTGCGGCCTAACGAAGCCCTTGTAGTTGGAGGTGAGCCGCACACAACGGTAAGGCGCCGCGAGGCGTACGATCACCGATACGCTTCTCGGCGCCTTGCCGTTGTGTGTCGGTCTCGACTTGTTAGGTCTCATGGCGTGGTGCTGGACGGCTTCGGTAGATTCAGAACACGTCTTGTAGCATCGTCAAGCTCGCCCGTAGCAGGCACGCCCTTTTGCTGCTGGAGACGTGCGAGTGCTGCCTTGCTCGCTGGTCCGAAGTACCCATCGGAAGGTCCGCTATATACCCCTGCGGCCTTGAGCTTTTCCTGTACCAGCGCGAGTTCCACGGTTCGCTCCAACTTTCCAATTGCCTGGCTGGTTCTTCTCGTTTCCACCTGCGCTTGCGACGCCGTTGACTCGGCGCGCTTCGCCACGCTCTCAATTTGCTCCAACTTGGCGCGAACACCCTTTTCGTCGAAGGCGACATCAACCGTCTTCCAGACGGACATTCCAAGAAGAACGACGGCGAAACCGGACAGGCATGCTCCCCCAAGGCCGAAGGCCTGATGCCTCACATACACATAGCAGACGCATCCGAGCATGAGCGCTCCCAAGACAAGGGCGACAATGAATGCGGGATTGTTCGCCATGGGCCCTGAGACCTAACTTTGATATATCCCGCAAACTGTGGAATCACATGGCACCTTGTCAAATAACATGGCGCAAGAAAATAGAGAAAACATTTGTAGTCAGGGCCTCTGCCCATTCAATTAGCACGGGGCGCTACTAGTCCAACAAACAACAAGTATGAATTTCGGGCTACGCCCTGTCATCCTACAAATAGACTAGATAGATGCATTCTTCTTCATAACGCGGAGGCACCCAAGCTGCTCCAGCCATCCGGAAACCGCTTCTAAGCCTGCCAAACCCCATACCCCAGTTCCCGCAACGCAATCCCCAACTCCACCTCCATGTCGCGCGCCCCTTCGTAGGGCATGGGGTTGTACATGGCGTACAGACCAGGCAGCAGGCGCAGGCCCCACTTCTGCACGTACACGTTGGCCTGGATGCCGGCCTTGTGTTTGTCAAAACGCACATCGGGGTCCAGCCCTGTCATGCCGACGTAGACAAACGGTTTGCCGAGCTGGTAGTCGGGGTTGGCGCGGCGGAAGCGGCCCACATTCCACACCTCGTCGGACAGCTCGATCACATACACGTGGTAGTGGTGGCTGCGCGGTGTGCGCGGTGTGCGCGGCGGTTTTTTAGCGCGCGGTTTGCCCGGCGCGGCATCGGCTGCGGCCGGCGGGCTTTTCTTTCTGGCGGTCTTGCGGGGCGCGGTAGCCATGGTGCCTGAAGTATGCGGCAGGCGGACGGCCATAGCCGTTGCCGCGCGTCAGCCGTGGTAGGACCCGCTTCGTTTTCTCACCGTCACCTTGGATTCGGTCACGCTGTGCACCGGGTCCCGGATCACTATCACACTGGTTCCCGGAGGGTAAGGTTGTGGGCTGCTGCGCTGTATCAACAGCATGACTTTGATAATCGACTGCTGCAGGCTGCTTTTGAGGCTGAATTGCAGTCCAGCCGGCACCCAGAAGCTGTAGGAGTTGGTCTCCAGCTGCGTTCCTGCGGCGGCGGTGGTACAGCCCATGTGCAGCCCGTAACGCAAGGCCAGCAACAAACCCAGCCGGGCCCAGCCCCGCCCCTGCTCTTCGTCCTGCGTGCGTGGGTAGTCGAGGATCAGGTTGCTGCCCTCCTTCTTGACCTTCATGTGGAACACGATGTTGCCGTTTTCTTCTATGGCCAGCGCGCCAGCGGCAAGCCGGGCCGTCACACCCGTGACGAGCGTGAAAACATGGCCGGAATCAAGACTCTTGGCGCAGGCAATCACCTGCTCAAGTTGAATGGTGATGGGCATGGGATGTTCCTTTCCGGGCCATGCGAATGCAGGGCACCAGCACCCAAGCGTAACTGCCGTGCCACACGGCGTCATCCTCCAAAAGGTGGAGGAACCGGGGAAACACTCCGCCCCGGGCAGGTCAGCCCCCGCGCGCCGCATCGCGCCGGCGCAGCGCCCAGGCGAAGAACACGCCCTCGGCCGCCATGACCAGGCCGCCCAGCGCCACCACCGCGCCGGAGCCCAGCCGCCCGATCAAGGCGGCAGCCACCACCACACCGGCAGACTGGCCCAGGAACAGGAAAGAAGCGAACAGCGAGACGGCCGTCCCGCGGGCGCCGGGCGCCATCTGCGTGGCGGTGGCCTGCATGGTGTTGTGAAACATGAAAAAGCCAAACCCGGCCAGCAGGCTGGCCGGCAAGGCGGGCAGCCAGTGCGGCGTGTAAGCCAGCACCCATGCACTCGCCCCTACCAGTATGCCGCCCACCAGCACCAGCCCCTGCTGGCCGAAGCGGCGGATCATGTGGCGCCCCACCGCCATGTAGAGCACGCCGCCCAGGCCGAACAGCGCCACGATGGCACCCGCCACCGACAGTGCCAGGCCCAGCGAGCGATGCAGGTGCGAAGCCCAGATGGCCAGCGCACCGAAACCCGCTGCCCCTTCGACAAATGCCATCAGCAGCACCACGCGTGACCACGGGCCGGTGACGATGAGCAGCGCCTGCTTCACAAAGCCGGCGCGCGCGGCCTGCGCATGGGGCACGGCCATCGCTGGCAGCGCCGCAGCCTGTTGCCGGCGCCAATCTACCCACAGCAGCGCGCCGACCACGCCGAACAGCAACGTCAGGAAAGCAAAGGCCCAGCGCCAGCCCAGTGCGTCGGTCAACAGCCCGCCGGCCAGTTGGCCGCCCACAATGCCCAGCGTGCTGCCCAGGCCGGTGCGCGTGAGCATTTCCTGCAGTTGCTCGGGCGGCACGGTGTCGCCCACCCAGGCCATGGCCAGCGGAATCAGGGCCGCCGCGCCCAGCGCCATCAGCAGGCGCGCAAACACCAGCATGTCCAGGCTGGTGGCCAGCGCCGCCACCACGCTGCCCACGCAACAACCCAGCGTGGCAAAGGTGACGATGCGGAACTTGCCCAGCCTGTCGCCCAGCGGCCCGTAGAAAAGCTGGGCCACACCATAGGCCACCGCAAACACCGACACCACCTGCGCCGCCTGCACCAGGCTGACGGCAAACACGCGCGACAGCTCAGGCAGCATGGCGTCGCAAATGCGCTGCGCCACCATGCTGGCGAAGGTGGCAAAAGACAGCAGAAGAATCGACCGCCGCGTGGCCGCGGAAAGGGGGGCAGAAACGAGCGGGGTCACTGGCAGGAGGGGTTCATGAAGAAGGAATCACCGGGGCATTAGGCGCGCCGCAAAAAGGCGATTGTGCTTGCCGGCTCATTGTAGGCAGGGCTACAAGCAGGTGCTGCGAAGAAAGCAGCCGCGCCCGGCTTACCGGCCCTGAATAGGCGGCAAGGGTATGTATTGCGGTGTGCGTTCGCCCTGCGGCAGGCCGATCACCACACCGGTTCCCGGCGGCGCGCCGGCGCCGGTTGAGGGCTGCCCGCTGGGCCGGGCACCGGGAATCGCCTCCCAGCGCTGGTCGGGGCCGGCCGGGGCTGGCCGCGGAGCGGCCGGCGGAGGCGTGTGGACGGGCAGAACCTGCTCTTCAGCCGGTACCGGCGGCCGTGCGCCGGACGGCGTGCCGGACGACGGAAAAAGGCCGCTGAGCCAGTTGTTCACTTGGTCGATCACCGGGTCCTGCATGCTGGCGCCGCGCGGTGCTTCGAAGCGGGCGTTCGCGTCCAGCACCTTGCTTTTGAATGACTGCTGGAAAAAATCGCCAACGATGGGCAACGCGCTGTGGGCGCCCTGGCCCCAGTAGTCGCTGAGCGTCACACGATTGTCGTTGAAGCCGACCCAGGCACCCGCCACCAGCTGCGAGTGCATCAGGACGAACCAGCCGTCGGTGTTGTCCTGCGTGGTGCCGGTCTTGCCGGCCACGTCGGCCTGGATGCCGAAACGCGAGCGGATGCCGGCGCCGGTGCCGCGGTCAATGACACCGCGCATCACGTCCACCAGCAGCTGTGCGGTGGGAATGGACATGGCCTGCTCGGGCGCCTGGGCCTGAAAGGTTGCCAGCACCTTGCCGTTGCGGTCTTCCACGCTGGTGATCAGCAGCGGCTCAATGTAGCTGCCGCTGTTGGCAATGGTGCCGTAGGCCGAGACCATTTCCTTCAGCGTCACCGGGCTGGTGCCCAGCGCGAGCGAAGGCACCACATCCAGCTTGCTTTGCCGCACACCCATGGCCTGCGCCAGGCTGGCCACCTTGGCCGGGCCCACGCTTTGCATGACCTGGGCCGTGATGGTGTTCTTGGAATACACCAGGCCGTCGCGCAGGCTCATGGGCGCGTAGCTGGGTTCGCCGCCATCTTTGGGCCGCCAGACGTTGCCGTTGCCCAGCGCAATTTCCACATCCTCATCCATGAAAGTATCGGTCGGGCGCGCACCATTCTCAAACGCGGCGCCATACACAAAAGGCTTGAAGGTTGAACCCGGCTGCCTGCGCGCCTGCTGCACGTGGTCGAACGGGTCTTGCGCAAAGCTGCGGCTGCCGACCCAGGCCTTGACATGGCCGTTGCGCGGATCAAGGGCCATGAAACCGGCCTGCAGACGGGTCTTGTCCTGCCGCAACGCCAGCATGAAGGCCGTGTCGCCCTGCAACTTCTTCAGGGCCTCCGCGTCCGTCAGGCCCGACTCCTTCGCGGCCCTGTACTCGGAACTCTCCCGCACAAAAGCCGGCACCACGTCCTTGCTGGAAGCCCAGCGGCGCGCCCCCCACTCTCCGTTGGCCACGCCCTGCAGCTTGTCGGCCTGGCGCGCCACCGCCTGGTTGGCCTGGGCCTGCAGCCGCGCGTCGATGGTGGTGCGCACCACCAGCCCGTCGGCATAGATGTTGTAGTCGTTGCGGTCGGCCCACTCGATGAGCCAGCGGCGCACGTACTGGCTGAAGTGCGGCGCCGCGCCCAGCTGCTCGGGCTGCCGCTCGAAGTCCACCTTAAGCGGCTTTTTCTTCAGGGCGTCAAACTTCGCATCGTCCAGCTTGCCGTGCTTGACCATCTGGGCCATGACGATGTTGCGGCGCTGCACGGCGCGCTCGGGGTTGAGCACCGGGTTGTAGTAGGCAGTGCCCTTGAGCATGCCGATCAACGTGGCGCTTTCCAGCACATCAAGCTTGTCGGCCGTCTTGTCAAAGTAGGTGCGGGCCGCCATGTCAATGCCGTAGGCGTTGTAGAGAAAAGGCACGGTGTTGAGGTAAGTCTCAAGAATTTCGTCCTTGGTATAGACGGACTCGATCTTCAGCGCGGTGATGGCCTCCCTGACCTTGCGCGTCAGCGAGATCGAGCGGCCGATTTCCTTGGGGTAGAGGTTGCGCGCCAGCTGCTGCGTGATGGTCGAGCCGCCCTGCCAGTGACCGGTGAAAGTCAGCGCCACGGAAGACACCGTGCGCCGCAGGTCCATGCCATGGTGCTCGTAAAAGCGGTGATCTTCGGTGGCAATCAGCGCGGCCAGTACATTCGGCGACATGTCGGCCAGCTTGACCCAGTCGCGGTTGGCGCGCTTGAACAGGGCCAGCTCCTTGCCGTCGGCCGAAAGCACGGCGGTCGGCTTTTCCAGCTTCATCTTACGCAGGTCTTCAATGCTGGGCGTGAAGGGGATCAACACCAGCACATACAACAGCAACAGCGCGGGTATAGCCGCTATAGACAGAGCCACGCCACGCCGGGTGGGGTTGCGCAGGCGCCGAAGAATTTCAGCGGCCAGGAGGCGGATACGGTCGAATATCTGGTCGAATATTTTTTTCATCGGTTGCCAGTGTAGGCGTTACACGTCCCAGGCCTTCCGGACGCGGCGGAATAGCCGGAGAGTGCAAAAGCAACAATGTGTATGCTTGTGTATCCGCAGGAGAACAACTTGATACGGGAAAAAACAACGCGACAAGCCCTGTTGGCCTTGCTGCTGGTGTGCAGCAGCACGCTGGCCATGGCCGAGCTGGACGAACAGCTACTTGGCAAGGCCGGCGGCTACCCGGTGCAGCGGTTCGGGTCCGACTTCAGCCTCTTCAAGGAAGAATTCAAGATCGGCACCTTCAGCCATATGGAGAAGGTGTTCTGGCCCCGCACCGTCAAAACCGCCTCGGCCTCGGCCCTGCCCCTGCATGAATCGCCACCACCCAGCATCAGCTACACGTTTGAGGGCCAGAAACTCACGGTCGATGACCTGCTGGCACGCCAGCGCATCACTGGCCTGCTGATCCTGAAAGACGGGAAAGTCATTCTTGAACGTTACCAGTACGAACGCACCGCCGCACACCGGCTGGCTTCGTTTTCCATGGCCAAAACAGTCGTGGCGCTGCTGGTGGGCGTGGCCTTGCACGAAGGCCACATTGCGTCGCTCGATGACAGCGCCGAAAAATACGCACCCGCGCTCAAGGGCTCGGCCTGGGCACCGGTAACCATCCGCAACCTGCTGCGCATGTCGTCCGGCGTCAAATGGAACGACAAGGTCATGCCCGGTGTCATCACCGACGGTGCCCGGCTGGCCGGCGAGTCCTTTTACCAGCGCGGCCGCGGCGGCGCCAGCGCCGTCTCATGGGTCAAGGACGTGACTTACCCGCAAGGGAGCGCCTTCAACTACAACTCCGCGGAAAGTTTTGTTCTTGGCATCGTTCTGCGCGGCGCGATCAAGCAGGACCTGGCCACCTACCTGTCCGAAAAACTCTGGAAACCCATGGGTGCCGAGTCCGATGCCTCCTGGCTCATCGACAGCTCGGGCATGGAAGCGGGCAACTGCTGCCTGAACGCCACACTGCGCGACTATGGGCGCCTGGGCATGCTGCTGGCCAATGACGGCATGTGGAACGGCCGTGCGCTGGTGCCGAAAGATTTTGTGCTTGATGCCACCGACTCCGAGCGGCAACCCGACTACCTGAAGCCGCGCAGGGCAACGCCCTACTTCGGCTACGGCTACCAGACCTGGCTTTATCCCTACCGCACCCGCACCTTCCAGGCCCGCGGACTGTTCGGCCAGGAGCTGATTGTGCAGCCCGAAACCGGAGTGGTCGTAGTGATCACCTCGGCACTGAAAACGGCCGACACCCCCGGCAGTATCTCCACCGAGCGCAATACTTTTTTGGGCGCCTTGCTGACCACGCTGGGCGGCAAGGCCGACCTTTACCGGTAACCAGCAGAGTAGCGGAATTTGTCATGCAGGAAATACTTCATGAAGATGATCCTCACTTCTGCCACGACGCCTGACGAGTACCTCCAGTGCCTTTCCGGGTGGCAACAAGCGTATGCCGAGGCCCTTTGCTCCGTGGTCCGGGCCACGGCTCCCGCCGCGGAAGAGCACTTGAAGTGGGGGCACATCGTCTATTTCCTGAATGGGCCCGTCCTGTTGATACGCGCCGAGCCAACGCGTGTCCTCTTCGGGTTCTGGCGTGGCAAGCGCTTGCGCCATGTCGAGTCACGGTTGAAGCCCGGCGGAAAGTACGACATGGCCACGCTCGAGCTCCGCGAGGGCACACCCTTGCAACAGGGTACGGTCGTCAGGTTGGTGGAAGAGGCGGTTGCACTCAACCGCTCCTTGGGCAACCCTGCTGTGCCCTCTGCACCAGGCGCCGAGCGCGCGGCCTGAAACCTCATGCAACAGGATATGTCGCTGCTTGTCCAGGAAATATCGCCAGCTAAGCGCCAATGGAACATTTGCTGCTCGCCGATCCTTCGGAGAACAGGGTTCGCGCCTATCTGCCGAAATCGAGGTGCTTCAAGCGCTTCGCGCACACTCCTCCCGGTTGTCGAACAATTCCGACGTCAACCGTCCCAGTTCAACCGCTTATAGTCCCTCAAACACTCCCGCAAGCCACCCCGAGCACCTATGGAATCACCCAAACTGAGAGTCGGTCAACCGATCACGCCCGAACAGTTCGACGAGCTCTCGGACGAACAGCTCGCCCGGCTCGTTCCAAAGGCGTATCGCGAATTTTTTCCCGGCAAGGACTTCTGCGCGGATGGCTATTTCTATCTCCACGACGGAACGGCCTGGAGCTTCTACCGGGGTGATTTTCTCGACGACTAGCACTTGCACATTGCTCATCGCAGCCCGACGCCGCTCACAGCAGAAAACACCCTGAACAGCCTGTCGAGCCTTTGGCTGACGGCAGGACGCGACCCGGCGCCATGGAACCGGTGTCACCGGACGGGCAGCATGAAGTTTTCACGCCTGACAACTCCCTGCCCATGCCCACCCGCACCACCGCTTCCCTACCCGCCGAAGACCACCTGTCGCTGCTGCATGGCGGCCTGCAGTTGCCAGCCGTCACCATCAACGGCTACAGCCTGGAGCTGCGCGACGGCCGTGGTTTCCTGGGCGACAGCGTCAGCCGACAGGCGTTCACCCGCATGCTGGACACTTGGCGCAAGCTGTTTCGTGAACTGGACGGCAAAGACCCGCTGGGCACCCTGGCCACGCCGGACATCAGCAAGGACAGGCTTGATGAACTGCTGGACAGGAAAGGACTGGCTGCGGCCGCAATCAACGCGGCGGCGGAAGACTACGCCTGGCAGCTGGCGCGTGTGGTGCGGCGCTTTTTGCGGCAGCCTTCCTGGCGCGGCGTTGAGCGCATCGTCGTGGGCGGCGGTTTCCAGCAAAGCGAGCTGGGCCGGCGCGCGGTAAAGCGCACGGCAGCGCTGCTGGCCGACCAGGGCGTCAAGGTGCAGCTGCGCACGCTGTGCCACCATTCCGACGAAGGCGGCCTGATTGGCTGGGTGCACCTGGCGCCGCCCGAACTTCTGTCGCACTACAACGCCGTGCTGGCCGTGGACATAGGCGGCACCAACGTGCGCTGCGGCATCGTGCGCACGCGCCTGAAAAAGGCGCCCGACTTCTCGAAAGCCGACGTGATAGGCCGCCGCAAATGGAGCCACGCCGACGACGCAGACGACATCCGGCGCGAAGACCTGGTGCAGGGCATTGCAGACATGCTCCAGACGCTGATCCGCAAGGCCAGGAAAAAAGGTCTTGCCCTCGCGCCCTTTGTCGGCGTGGCCTGTCCCGGCATCATTTGCGAAGACGGCTCCATCGCCGACGGTACGCAAAACCTGCCCGGCAACTGGGAGAGTTCACGCTTTCACCTGCCGCAGCATCTGTGCGAAAGGCTGCCCCGTATCGACGGCCACGAAACCCAGGTGCGCCTGCACAACGACGCGGTGGTGCAAGGCCTCTCGGAGCTGCCCTTCATGCGCGACGCCAGGCACTGGGCGGTGCTGACCATAGGCACCGGGCTGGGCAACGCCAGCTACACCAACCACTAGTGAGCTGAATCAATGAAATTCACTGTCACTAGCACGGGGCAGAATCTGTCTGACAAATTCATGCGGCCGTTACCTACCCGTAACGCATCAAAGCTGCCTGCCTGCTGAACGCCGCTTCTGCTTCAATCAAGTCAGTTCCGGAGCCCCACCTCTTTGTCTGCCGCTTCAGGAGAGACCCGATGTTCGATATTTTTCAAACTCGCGCTGATGCCCACCTGCGCAAGGCCCGCGAATACCTGCAGCAGGCCAACCTTTCACACATTGAGCATCAGGTGGCGGCAGAGCACCATGCCGCACTGGCGTCGATGTACGCGCAGCGTGTGGCCTGGCTGGAGCAGGAACTGGCCAACGCCGCCAATGGCTACGGCTCGCCACTGCGCGACGTGCTGCCCAAAAAGGTCGAGGGAATCAAACGCCAGCCCCGTTCCATCCTGAGCTGGCCCGGCACGCCTCGGATAGACAGCAGCAACGTGCCGGAGTCAGCTTAAGTAAGCGCTTGACGAACGCGCTCAAACTTTCCGGTTCAAGGGCTGCCAGCCCGCAAACTTCGGGTAGTGGCGCTGGACCACCGGGCCGTCGAAATCCCAGGCCAGGCATTTGCCCAGATGGAACGGCGGCTCGTCGCTTTCAGGCTCGGGCAGGCCGGCCTGGCGGCGCAGGCGGGCGCGGTAGGCGGGAATGGTCTGGTAGGCCGCAGTCGCCATGTTGAACAGCAACTCGCGCAGGTGTGTGCAGCCGCGTATGCCGCCCAGCGCCCGCTCGATGGCAAAACGCCAGCCCGGCCCCATGGTAACGCCCACCATCTGCTGCATCGGGTCGGTGCCCTGCCGGCATTCGCCAAAAGGCGTGTCGTCCATGGCGGTAGAAATCTCGCGGATCGTCATGCTGTCGTCCACCGTCGCGCGGATCGCCATGCCGTGGATGGGTGTGCCCGGCGGCATGGCGCCGCGCTCTGAGCGTTCCAGCGCATAGGTTTTGGTGTCGGTCAGTTCGCCCTCGATGTCCCACAGGCCGTCCTCGCGGTGGTAGCCGCGGTAAACGACGGCGCGGGTATGCAAATGGGTTCGGGCTTGGGGTATTGGCAGGGGCATGGTGAAACTTCGTTGAACGGACAGCCGTGATTTTCCCAGAATGCCGGCCAGGGCGCCGACCGCCTGCGGGGCGCCAATTTGGCCCTGCTGGCGTCACCACTGTAAGAAACACCGCGCCGCACCGACCAAGCATCATGGCCACAATGGCCAGCAAGGAGACTCCATGAAAAGCCGAAGAAACGTCCTGAGGAATGGTCTGTCAAGCCTCGGCATTTTTTCTGCCGCCGTGGCCGGCATGCGCGGGTTGCTGACGGGTACCGCCGCGCATGCGGCGCGCACTTATGAGCTCATGCACACCGACGCCGAATGGAAGAAACTTCTGCAGCCCGAACCCTACCGCATTCTGCGCAAGGCGGGCACTGAGCGGCCGTACAGCAGCCCCTTGAACAAGGAAAAACGCATCGGGGTTTACAGCTGCGCGGGTTGCGCCCTGCCGCTTTTTTCTTCGGGCACCAAGTTTGAAAGCGGTACCGGCTGGCCCAGCTTCTGGCAACCGCTGGACAATGCCGTGGCGGAAGAAACAGACACCACCCTGTTCATCCGGCGCACCGAGGTGTTATGCCGGCGCTGCGGCGGGCACCTGGGCCATGTGTTCAAGGACGGCCCCAAGCCGACGGGCCTGCGTTACTGCATGAACGGCGCGGCCCTGACCTTCAAGGAGGCGTAGACCATGCGCAACTCATTGATTCTCATGATCGGCGGCGTCATCGCCATGGCGGCCTGGGTATACGTGGGCGGCGGCATGAGCAGCAGCAGTGCCGCGACAGAAGCCGCCGTCAGACTGCCCGCACCGGCCTTCGACGCACCTGCCGGCACGCAGGCCACGCGCGAAACAGCCGTGCTGGCCGGCGGCTGCTTCTGGGGCGTACAGGCCGTCTTCCAGCACACCCAGGGCGTGCTCAACGCTGTTTCTGGTTATGCCGGCGGCGACAAGGCCACCGCGCACTACAGCATGATCGGCTCCGGCCGCACCGGGCATGCCGAAGCCGTGCACATCACCTATGACCCGAAACTGGTTTCTTACGGCAAGCTGCTGCAGATCTACTTCTCGGTTGCCCATGACCCGACACAGCTGAACCGCCAGGGGCCGGACTCGGGCACGCAATACCGTTCAGCCATTTTTTACCAGGACGCGCACCAGAAGCAGGTGGCCGAGCGCTACATCGCGCAGCTGGATGCCGCCAAGGTGTTTCCCCGCAAAGTCGTGACCCAGCTCACGCCGCTGGCAGCTCCGCTCGCTTTTTACCCCGCCGAAGACTACCACCAGGACTACGCCACCCGGAACCCGCGCCAGCCCTACATCGCGCGCTTCGACCGGCCGAAAATCGCCAACCTCCAGACCATGCTGCCCGAGCTGTACCGCGACAAGCCGGTGCTGGTAACCGCGAAGTAGCGCCGGCCAGCTGGTACCGCAGGAGCGGCAAACACCCAGGCTGCTCCATGCAAGAAGGAGGTCCGTCACGCCGTGGGCTATAAAGGCAGGCTGCAGAACATCGCCAACCCACGGAATACCCATGCCGACACGCATCTCGGACGTTCACATCGCCCGCGCCGACCCCTTGCCCGAGCCACAGTTGCTGCGCACCGAACTGCCTTCGGGTGAGGCCGAGGCCGCCTTCATTGCGGCATCACGCGCTGCCACCCGCGCCATCCTGCGCGGTGAAGACAGGCGGCTGCTGGTGGTGGTGGGCCCCTGCTCTGTGCATGAGCCCGAGTCGGCGCTTGAATATGCGGCCCGGCTGCGGCAGGTCGCCGGCCGGCTAGACGATGCGCTGCTGCTGGTCATGCGTGTCTACTTCGAAAAACCACGCACCCGCATGGGCTGGAAAGGCCTGATTTACGACCCCGGCCTGGACGGCGAAGGCGACATTGGTGAAGGCTTGCGCACGGCGCGCCGCCTGCTGCTCGAATGCGCGCGGCTGCAGGTGCCGGCCGCCTCGGAAATCCTGGACCTGGTAACGCCTCAGTATTACGCCGAGCTGCTGACCTGGGGCGCGATTGGTGCCCGCACGGTGGAAAGCCCGCTGCACCGGCAGATGGCTTCGGCCCTGTCTGCACCCGTGGGTTTCAAAAACGCCACCCATGGCAGCGCGGCAGCCGCCATTGACGCCATCCATGTGGCCGCCCAGTCGCACCGCTTTCCCACCATTTCACTCGAAGGCAAGGCCATCGTCATCACCACCACCGGCAACCCCGACGGCCACCTGGTGCTGCGCGGTGCCAGTGATGGCCCCAACTACGACGCCGACAGTGTGGCCCGCGCCGCCGCCGACCTGGCCCAGTCGGGTCTGCCGGCGCGGCTGGTGATTGATTGCAGTCACGGCAACAGCAACAAGGACTACGCGCGCCAGCCTGCGGTGGCCGCCGATATTGCGCAGCAGATCGCCGGCGGTTCCGGCAGCATCTGCGGCCTCATGATTGAAAGCCACCTGGTCGAAGGCCGGCAGGACATCACCGACGGCCGCCACGGACTGCGTTATGGCCAAAGCGTGACCGATGCCTGCATAGGCTGGGACGCCACGGTGGCTGTGCTGGAACAGCTGGCTGATGCGGTACGCCAGCGCAATGCCGGCTGAAGCCAGCAGAACAACGAACGGAGGACCCACAAGATGACAGCTACAAATGAAGTAACGCTGCAGTTCGCACTGCAGGCAGAGTGGGCGCAGTGGCTCGCCCAACACCACGCCGAACCAGCAGGCGTGTGGTTGCGCCACGCCAAAAAAGGCGCGCCAGTATCAACGCTGTCGCACGCAGAAGCGCTGGAGGTCGCCCTGTGTTTCGGCTGGATAGACAGCCAGAGAAATGCCGAAAACGACCACTTCTACCTGCAGCGCTGGAGCCCGCGCGGCGCCCGCAGTGTCTGGTCCAAGGTCAACCGCGACAAGGTGCTGGTCTACATCCAGTCCGGCCATATGCAGCCCTCGGGCCTGGCCGAAATTGAACGCGCCAAAAAAGACGGCCGCTGGGACGCCGCTTACGACCCCGCGAGCCGCGCCACGGTGCCCGCTGACCTGCAGGCCGCTCTTGACGCGCACCCAGGCGCGGCTGACTTCTTTGCCACGGTTAGTGCGCAGAACCGGTATTCCGTGCTGTTTCGGGTCCAGGGTGCCAAGAAGCCTGAAACGCGCGCCCGACGCATTGCCCAGTTTGCGCAGATGCTGGCACGCGGCGAAACCGTCTACCCGCAAGGGCCGCAGAAGAAAAAACCCGGCAAGACGCCCGACGCTTGACACGGCCGCGCAGCCGCGTGGCCACCAAGCTGCGCCTTTTTTGCATCAAATCGGCCTCCAGCCCTTTATGCATAAGCGCAAGCAGCTATTTTTTTTATAGCGAATCGCAGAACTCAGGCGCGTGGCGGCCGGTGATGAACAGGGCTTGAAGCCCCCACGCCCTTGCGCCAGAATCGGGCGCATGGCCACCTCCACACCTCTTCTCCTGCAGGACACGCCCACATTGCGCATCGGCGAACTCGCGCGCCTGAGCGGGCGCAGCGTGCACACCATCCGCTGGTACGAAGCGCAGCGCCTCATGCCCGGCGCCGCGCGGGATGCGGGCGGGCGCCGCGTGTTCTCGCAGGCGCATGTGGAATGGCTGGGCCTGATCAGCCGCCTGCGTGCCTCGGGCATGAGCGTGCGCGACATGCAGGCCTATGCGCGCCTGGTGCGCCAAGGCAAGGCGGCGCTGGCCGACTGCCGCGAGCTTCTGCTGCAGCACCGCCTCAAGGTGCAGCAGCGCGCCGACGAACTGCGTGACGCCGTGGCCCTGGTGGACCACAAGATCGCGATGTACGACAAGTGGCTGGCGCGCGCAGCCACCGGCAGCAAGCCGCCGGGAGGCTAGGCGCCCGGCGCCGGCGCGTCCAGGTATTCCACCGGCTCCACCAGCCGGCCATTGGCGAGGCGGCAGACATAGCAGTAGGTGTTGTTGTAGGGCTTGCCTTTGTGAGTGGTGACCTCGCCGCGGCATTCAATCACTACCCTGTCGCCCTCGGCCACAAACAGTGTGGCCCGATTTGTGTAGGTGCCGGCAAACTGTGCAAAAAAGCGGCTTGAACAATTGTTCCTGCACCACCTGCTTGCCTTCATACCGGCACGACCAGGCGGTCTGGCCTTGCACCACCCAGCAGAAATCGTCACTCATCGCGTCGATCAAAGGCTTGCCGTTGCCTTGGGCCAGCCCGGCAAAAATGGATTGCATCAACTGCTTGTTGGCGGGGGCGCTTGAAAAAGAGGGGCTCGTCATGGAAAAGTCCTTGGCTTGAAAAAGTGGAAGAAGCCGCCATTGGGCGAGTTCGAGTGCACTCGAAGTCAAACGGTTGGCCTCACCACAGCCTCCCGGCAGGTTGCGCCGGTCTCCACCCCCCGGGTCCACGCCACGGCCTTGCGGGGCGTTCAGGGACGGCCCTTAAAAACCCGCCGTGGGCATCGCTGCCCCGGCTTCCGGGTCGCCCCATCTTTTTTTAATTTCTGTAATAAACCCGGCGCGGCCACGACCAACGAACAGTTCAGCCAATGAAAACCGCGAGGATCCCTCATGAAACCCAGCAAACCGACGATTCACCCCGGGTGGCTACGGCTGATGCACTGGCTCAATGCCCTGGCGGTCGTGATCCTGATCATGAGCGGCTGGCGCATCTACAACGCCACAGCCTTCCTCGGCTTCCCGATTCCCGCAGGGCTGACCCTGGGCGGCTGGCTGGGCGGCGCGCTGCAGTGGCACTTTGCCGCCATGTGGGTGCTGGGCATCAACGGCTTGCTGTACCTGGGCTTCAACCTGGCCACCGGCCGGCTGCTGCGCAAGTTTTTCCCGCTGTCGCCGCGCGCCCTGGTGGCCGATGTACTGGCCGCGCTCAAGGGGAAACTGGCCCACGCCGACCCGCAGCACTACAACATGGTGCAGCGCCTGGCCTATCTGTTTGTCATGGCTGACAGTGTGCTGCTGGTGCTCTCCGGGCTGGTGCTCTGGAAGTCCGTGCAGTTCCCGCTGTTGCGCGACCTGCTGGGCGGCTACGAGGGCGCGCGCCTGGTCCACTTTTTTGCGATGGCCGCCCTGGCTGCGTTTGTGATGATCCACCTCGTGATGGTGGCGCTGGTTCCGCGCACCCTGCTTTACATGGTTCGCGGCCGCTGAGTTGGCCGCCGTTTTTTGACGCAAGGAGCACCCCCATGATCATCCAACCCCCTGCCCGTCTGGACATCGACGGCGACGCCGTGCTCGACGAGGCCACCGCACGGATTGCCCACGCCCACAAACTGGGTAGCAGCCGCCGCAACTTCCTGCGTGCGTCCCTCACGCTGGGCGGCCTCTCGATGCTGACCGGCTGCGTGCTGGACGAAAGCGCAGGCATCGAAACGGCCCTGACGCGGATCTCGCGCCTCAACGACGATGTGCAAGGCTGGCTGTTCGACCCCAACCGGCTGGCGCCCACCTACCCCGAATCGATGATCACACGCCCCTTTCCGTTCAATGCGTACTATGGCGAAGACGAGGTCCGGCAGGTCGAAGAAAGCAGCTACCGGCTGGAAGTCACCGGCCTGGTCGCCGACAAGCGCAAATGGTCGCTGCCCGAGCTGCGTGCCATGCCCCAGACCGACCAGGTCACCCGCCACATCTGCGTGGAGGGCTGGAGCGCCATTGGCAAGTGGGGCGGCGTGCCCTTTGCCAGCTTTCTGCGGCAGGTGGGCGCCGACACCGGTGCGAAGTATGTGGGCTTCAAGTGCGCCGACGACTACTTCACCAGCATCGACATGCCCACCGCGCTGCACCCGCAGACCTTGTTGGCGCTGACGTATGACGGGCAGGCGCTGCCGCCGAAATACGGCTTCCCGATGAAGCTGCGCATGCCCACCAAGCTGGGCTACAAGAACCCCAAACACATCCAGGCAATTTTTGTGACCAACACCTACCCTGGAGGCTACTGGGAAGACCAGGGCTACAACTGGTTCGGAGGCAGCTGAGCTTGCTCGGCGCCCCTGACACAAGGACAACGGCAATCCCGCCGTTTCATTCGACGATTGATCCAACCCAATGCAAGGAATTACCATGAAAAAACTGACCTCTGCCCTGCTGGCTGCCTGCCTCCTGTTCGCCGGCGCCAGCGCCTTTTCCCAGGATGCCATGAAGAAGGACCCGATGGCAAAAGACGCCATGGGCAAGGACGCCATGAAAAAGGATGCCATGGGCAAAGACCCGATGGCAAAAGATGCCATGAAGAAGGACGCGATGAAGAAAGACGCCATGAAGAAAGATTCCATGGCGAAGGACGCCATGGGCAAGGACGCGATGAAGAAGTAAGTTCCTCTTCAGGCACCGCCCTCAGAAAGGGGCGGAAAGGCGCGGGCCTGTGGCCCCGCCTATCTGCCGGCGCTGGCCGATTGCCGCGAACTTCTGCTGCAGCACCACATCAAGGTGCAACAGCGCGCCAACGAACTGCGTGACGCCGTGGCCCTGGTGGACCACAAGATCGCGATGTACGACAAGTGGCTGGCGCGCGTTGCCACTGGCAGCAAGCAGGCCGGGCGTTAGTTCAAACCGGCGCGTCCAGCGCGGCGTTTACCAGCTGCGTGTCCATATACTCCACCAGTTCCCGGAGCTGGCCGCCTTCCAGCCGGCAGACATAGCAGTAGGTGTTGTTGTAGGGCTTGCCCTTTTTCGTGTTCACCTTACCGCGGCACTCCACCACCACCATATCGCCCTCGGCGATGAAGTGCTGGGCGGTGTTGGTGTAGGTGTCGGCAAATTGCGCAAACAGGGGGCGGAACAGCTCCTCCCGCACCACCTGCTTGCCTTCGTAGCGCCGCGACCAGGCTGTGTTGCCCCGCAGGATCCAGCAGAAGTCGTCGGCCATGGCATCGACGAAGGGCTTGCCATTGCCCTTGGCCAGCTCGTCAAAGATGGCTTGCATCAGCTGTTTGTTGCTTTCGGCAGGGGACTGACTGTTCGTTGAACTCTGGGTATAGGCTTGCTTGTGCATGGGGAGTCCTTTTCATTTCAGAAAAATTGAAGAGAACCCGATTGGAAAAGCTAGAGCGCACTCGAGGTCAAGCGCTGGTCGGAAATACTTTGAGAGCTAAGGAAGCACTGAATAAGCCCCTGCGGCGCGCGATCAATCGGGCTCGGGCCGTCTGCAGCGTTGAATTTCTTGCCAATAGCCAGCTATTGCCTGCGAAATCCGCCTTGGATCCCATCCCGATCCGGCTGCCGCGCCTCCGCAAGGACTCATTCAGCGCTTCCCTAACGCACCGTACCGGCCGGAAGCACCGGCAGCTCAGACAAGGGGGAGCCGCCCGGAGCTTCTGGGGCTGATGGTTCCACGCGCTGCACCGGCTCGGGCAACTCGCGCGCAGGCGCTTCTGCCGCGTCTCGCGTGATCTGCACTGTCACCGGCCCAGTGGTGGATGTGGTCGGCACGGCCACCGGTTGAATCTGGATGTTCACGTACTTGATGGGGGGCGGTGAGAAGTTGCCGGAAGAAACCGGCTGTCCGCCCGGGGCATTCAATGCCTGCGCCTGGCCCGCGCCAAACGGCGGCTCGGCGCCATTCACCTCCACCAGCGGCATGCCGGGCGCCAGCGGCTCCTGGCCGGCGGCGGGCGGTGCCGCGGTGCTCATGCCCGGCGTGGCCGACAGTTTGGCGCGCGCATCCAGCACCTTGGCCTTGATCGCCTGCTGGAAAAACTCGCCCACCACCGGCAGCGCGCTCTGGGCGCCCGGCCCCCAGCGGTTGCCCATGGTGACGCGGTTGTCGTTGAAACCCACCCAGGCGCCGGCCACCAGCTGCGGATGCATCAGGATGAACCAGCCGTCGGTGTTGTCCTGCGTGGTGCCGGTTTTGCCCGCCACGTCGGCGCGAATGCCGTAGCGGCTGCGAATGCCAGCACCCGTGCCCTGGTCCACCACGCCGCGCATCACGTCCACCAGCATGTTGGCCGCGTGGGTGGACATGGCGGCCTTTGCCACCGCGGGCTGAAACTCTTCCAGCACCCTGCCCTTGCGGTCTTCCACCCGCGTGACCGCCATGGGCTCGATGTAGCGACCGTCATTGGCCAGCGTGCTGTAGCTGGCGACCATTTCCCTGAGCGTCACCGGGCTGGTGCCCAGCGCGAGCGACAGCACCTCATCCAGCTTGCTCTGGCGCACGCCCATGCTGCGTGCCAGCTCGGCCACGCGCTGCGGGCCCACCACCTGCATCACCTGCGCGGTGATGGTGTTTTTTGAATAAACCAGCCCATCGCGCAGCGTCATGGGTGCGCCGCTGGGGCCGCTGCCATCCGAAGGCCGCCAAAAGGTGCCATCACCCAGCGGAATCTCCACTGCCTGGTCCAAAAAAATGTCGTAAGGCCGCGAGCCGTTTTCATAGGCGGCGCCATAGACAAAAGGCTTGAAGGTTGAGCCCGGTTGCCGGCGCGCCTGGGCCACGTGGTCAAACTGGTCACTGGCAAAGCCGCGGCTGCCCACCCACGCCAGCACATGGCCGTTGGCCGGGTTCAGCGCCAGGAAGCCGGCCTGCAGGCGCGTCTTGTCTTCTCGCAGCTTCTGCAGATAAGGCGTATTTCCCAGCAGCTGTTGCAGCGCCTGTTCGTCGGTATGCCCGCCAGCCAGCGCGGCTTTGTATTCGGCAGAGTCGCGCACAAAGGTCAGCATCAGCCCGCGCTTGGCGCCCTTGGCCGTCCAGCCTGATTTTTGTGCCCACTCGGCGTCGGAGATGGCCTGCAGCTTGTCGGCCTGTCGGGTCACCGCTTCGTTGGCCATGGCCTGCAGGCGTGAGTCAATGGTGGTGCGCACCACCAGGCCGTCGGCGTAGATGTTGTAGCCGTTGCGGTCGGCCCATTCAATCAGCCAGCGCCGCAGCTGCTGGGTGAAGTGCGGCGCCGGGCCCAGCTCGGGCTCCTGCCGCTCGAAGGTGACGGCCAGCGGCTTCTGTTTCAAGGCAGCCAGGTCGGCGGCCGGCAGCTTCTGGTGCCGTGCCATCCGGCTCAGCACGGTGTTGCGCCGCTGCAGGGCCCGCTCGGGGTTGAGCACCGGGTTGTAATAGCTGGTGCCCTTGAGCATGCCGATCAGCGTGGCGCTTTCCAGCACGTCCAGCGTGTCGGCGGTTTTGTCGAAGTAGGTGCGAGCCGCCATCTCGATGCCGTAGGCGTTGTACAGAAACGGCACGGTGTTGAGGTAGGTCTCCAGGATCTCGTCCTTGGAATACACCGACTCGATTTTCACGGCAGTGATGGCCTCCTTGATCTTGCGCGTCATGGTGCGCGCGCGGCCAATGTCTTCGGGGTAGAGGTTGCGGGCGAGCTGCTGCGTGATGGTCGAGCCGCCCTGCACCCTGCCCCTCAGCGTGTTCGCCACCGCAGACAGGGTTCGCCGCAGGTCCATGCCATGGTGCCCGTAAAAGCGTGCGTCTTCGGTCGAGATCAGCGCCGCCATCACGTGCGGCGAAATATCAGCCAGCTTCACCCAGTCGCGGTTGGCACGCTCGAAGATTGTTAGCTGCTGGCCATCGGCCGAGAGAATCACCGATGGTTTGGCCGCCTTGATCTTCTGCAGGTCGTCAATGCTGGGGGTGAAGGGAATCAGCGCCAGAACGTAAAGCACCAGCACCACGGGAATGGCGGCCAGCCCCCAGGCGACGCCGCGCAGCGTGGGATGGCGCAAGCCCGAAACAAGGGAGGCGCCGAACTGCCGGAGACGGGGAGGTGGGGGGAGCGGTTTCATCTGCAACGAGCGTAGGTGGCGCCGCAAAGCCGGGCTGTAGGACGGCAGGCAATGCGGCCATCGGCTGGCGCGGGCAGCACCACAGCGCAGACAGGCGCATAGCGGCTGGCAAAGCAGAAATTTTCGAGTTAAATCGTGCGTCAGCCCTTATCCCACACGCACTATCAGCTACATTTTTAATAGCATAGAACTTCTGCAGTACGCCCTCTGCGGTCAAGCACAAAGGCCCACCACGGTCAGGCGTCCGCGCCTCTGGCCTACACCCCTGGGGGGCCTGCCGCCGCTACGCTGAACGCACAAATTGCCAGAGAAAGAAGAGAAGTTATGACCCAACCCGGTACGGAACCCGAACGCATCAACATCAACAACCTGGCCAACTGCGCGCAGTGGGCCAAAAAGCTCAATGTGACTGACGAACAGCTGCGCGAAGCGATTCAGGCCGTCGGCGACAAGGCCACAGACGTTGAAATGCACCTCAAGGGCGCGCGCAGCACCACCAACGCTGACCGCATACGTGACACCCCCGATGCCTAAACACCCAGCCTGGTTCGCCCCCATCCTGGAAACCAAACCCGGTCCAGGCTGATGGCGTCTTTCCTGGGCAGTGCGCTGCACGGGGCCGCGGCGCTTTTTCTGGCGCTGGCAGTCCTGCTGGGCCTGGTGATCTGGTCCATCAAACGGCATCACAGCCCCAAGCTCAAGATTGAATGTGACGCAACCATAGACACGCTTATGCCATCGTTGGCCGGGCTCAGCCTGGGCAGCGTGACTTTCGGCAACTCGGTTGAGCTGTTTGAAAACGGCGCCTTCTTCGACGTACTGATAGAACGCATAGGCGCCGCGCAGCAAACCGTTCACTTTGAAACCTTTCTCTGGAAGGAAGGTGTGCTGGGCCAGCGCATGGCCAACGCCTTGTCAGAACGCGCCCGCGCCGGGGTGAAAGTGCGCGTGCTGCTGGACGCCACCGGCTCCAAAAAACTCGGCAAAGGTGAGCGCCAGCAGATGAAAGATGCGGGCTGCAAGGTCGTGATGTTTCATGAGCGCTCGATCTACACCATCGGCGTCATGAACGACCGCGACCACCGCAAGCTGGCGGTCATTGACGGCAAGGAAGCATTTGTGGGCGGCCACTGCATCGTGGACGACTGGCTGGGCAACGCCGAAGACGGCAAGCACTTTGCCGATCTGAGCCTGCACCTGCACGGGCCCATCGTGCACAGCGTGCAGGCGGCCTTCAGCGAAAACTGGGGTGGCCAGACCGGCGAGCTCTTTGTGGGTGACGATGTGTTTCCCGAGCTGGAAGCGGCCGGTGACGTTGCGATCCATGCCGCCTACGCCAAGCCCGAGGGTTCGGCCCCGGCGGTCAAGATTCTTCACCACACCGTGATCTGCCTGGCCAAAAAACGCATCTGGATCCAGAACCCCTACTTCATCCCGGAGCCGGAAGCCATCGATGCTTTTGGCGAGGCCGTCAAGCGCGGCGTCGATGTGCGCGTGATGATGCCGTCCACCAGCGGCTCGGACAACCCCATGGTGCAGCATGCCGGCCACCGCAATTTTGAAAAGCTGCTCATGTGCGGCGTGCGCCTGTTTGAGTACCCGCACACCTTGCTGCATCAGAAGGTGATGACCGTTGACGGCGTCTGGAGCGCCATCGGCTCCAGCAACTTTGACGACCGCTCGTTTGACACCAACGACGAGATCACGCTGGGCATCAAAGATCGAGCGCTGGCCGGCCAGCTGGATGCCGTGTTCGAGAAATACGTGGGCCGCTGCCACGAGATTGAACTGAAGGCCTGGCAAAACCGCGGCCTGTGGCACAAGTTCAAGGACAACCTGTTTTATGTGTTCAATGAGGTGCTTTGAATAGCGTTTTGCGCGATTTGGGGCAGCTTTTAATGCTTAAATCGGCCTCTAGCCCATATAGAACGGGCGCGAGAAGCTACTGTTTTAATAGCATACGACTGTATTCCTGGAGACCGCCGCGGGTTACAACACCCCATGGCGGGCAAAAACTCTAGCGGCCCGGTGGCGGCGGCTTTTTCTGCTGGCGCGCCACATACCAGCGCGCCATACGCTCCACCAGCGCATCCGCCCCGAACGGAGCAACATCAAAATTGGCCAACTGCGCGCAGTGGGCCAAAAAACTCAATGTGAGTGACGAACAGCTGCGCGAAGCGATTCAGGCCCTCGGAGACAAAGCCACGGACGTTGAAATGCATCTCAAGGGTGTTCGCAGCACCACCAACGCCGATCGCGTGCGTGACGTCCGCGACGCGGGTCCGGGATGACACCTCTGCGTAGCAAAAGCTACAGATCGGGCGCTCGCCAGGTTCTATCGTTCTCCCCGTGTCCACCTTGCGGCACGTTGACGGAGAAAAAATACCATGTCCCGAGAACTGTTCTGGCTGTCTTTGACGCTTGGCGCTACCGCGCTGTTTGTATTTCCCTATGTACTCAACCGCCTGGTCATTCGCGGCCTGGGCGGGCTGCTGGCCAACCCCCTGCCTGACGACAAACCACTGGCGGCATGGGCGCAGCGTGCCCAGCGCGCGCACGCCAATGCCATCGAAAACCTGGCGGTCTTCGCGCCGGCGGCGCTGGCGGTGCATCTTCTTTCGCTCGGCAATGAGGGTACCGCCATGGCCTGCGCGGCATACTTTCTGGCGCGCGTGCTCCACTACGTCGCCTACACCGCAGGCATTGTCGGCGTGCGCACGCTGGCCTACCTGGTGGGCTGGGCAGCTACGGCCTGGCTGATCGTTCGCGCGCTGGGGTGGGTGTGAGCCGGCCTTTTGCGCTGGTGGCGGGCAGCGGCGGCCCGCTGGGCCAGGCGCTGCTCGCCGAATTTGCAGACGCGGGCTATACGGTTGCTGGCCTGCGCAAGGCAGACTGCGACCTGGCCGACCCTGCCGCCGCAGAGAAGCACATCGCGCAACTGACGGACGCCCACGGCCCGGTGGACGTGCTGATCTTCAATGCCGGGCATTTGCTGATTGCTCCTTTTTTAGAGCTGGACGCCGCCGCCTTTGACACCTGCTGGCGCGCAGGGCCGGCAGGCGCTGCCAACTGCGCGCGAGCAGTGTTGCCAAAGATGATCAAGCGCGGGCGGGGCAGCATGATTTTTACCGGCGCCACCATGTCGCTGCGCGGCTCGTCGGGGTTTTCTGCCATGGCCTGCGGCAAGTTTGGTTTGCGCGGGCTGGCCCAGTCGCTGGCCAGGGAGTTTCAGCCCCAGGGCGTTCATGTGGCGCATGTGCTGCTGGACGGACTGCTGGACGGTTCACCTTCGACCCAGCGGTTTGGTACGCGGCAAGCCGCGCCGCTGGAGCCGCGCGCCGTGGCGGGCAACTACCGCTGGTTGGTAGAACAATTGCCTGCAGCATGGACCCATGAGCTGGACCTGCGCACCCCTTCCGAGAGGTTTTAATGGACGCCCTGCAACTGCATGCCGACCGCAGCAGGCCCGCCCTGGCGCACGCAGCCAATCTGCCCTGGCTGGCCTCTTCACAACCCGGGGTTCAACGCAAGATGCTGGAGCGGCTGGGCGGCGAGGTGGCAGTAGCCAGCAGCATCGTGCGTTATGCGCCGCGCAGCCGTTTTACCCAGCACACGCATGCACTGGGCGAGGAATTTCTCGTTCTGTCCGGTACGTTTTCTGACGAACATGGCCACTACCCCACGGGGAGCTATGTACGCAATCCGCCGGGCTCCAGTCACAGTCCGTTCAGTGACGAAGGTTGCGTCATCTACGTCAAGCTGCGCCAGATGGCGCTAACGCAAAGCCGGCGCGTGGTGATGACCGCAGACCAGATGCAATGGGCGACGGACCGCTGCGGCGACGGATGCCAGCAAGCCCTGCTGTACGAAGACGCGCTGGAAACCGTAAGCCTTGTGCAGCTTGGTGCGGGGTGTACCATTCCCGCTCGTTCCGTCACCGGGGGTGAAGAGCTGCTGGTGCTGGAAGGCGCGCTGGACATGACTGGCACAGGGCAAGCGCTCAAACCGTGGAGCTGGCTGCGCCAGCCCTGCACCGCTTTACCCGCCCTCTACAGCGCACGCGGCGCCCGGCTCTGGGTCAAACGGGGCCACTTGCATAGCCAGATTTAAAAACAATGCGGAGGCAGCATGCAGTCTTTGGGTGAGCTGGTTCGGTTTGAGCCTTTCAACCGCCTCAGCAACGAGGCACGCAGACTCCTGAACGAGGGCGTAGTGCGCAAGAGCATGCCCGCAGGCGCCAGCGTCATGTACAAGGGCCAGCCTGCATCGGGCGCCTACATGGTGTTGTCTGGCAGGCTGCGTGTGTTTACCGTCACACCTGGCGGTACCGAAGCCACCCTCTATCTGGTGGACCCTGGCGAGACCTGTGTGCTTGCGCTGAACTGCCTGTTCAACGACCTGCTTTACCCGGCATGGGTACAGGCCGAGGCCGCCACCAGCCTGGCCATCATTCCCGGGCCGTTGTACCGCAAGCTGTTCGCCCAAGAGCCCGCTATCCAGGACCTGACGGTGCAAGCCCTGTCCACACTGGTGTTCCGGCTGATGGCTGAACTCAACGACATCCACTCCTGCAACCACAAGCAACGCCTGGTGCACTTCCTGCTGATGCATGCCTCGTCCGAAGGGTTGCTGGAAACCACCCAGCAGCAGCTTGCCAACCACCTGGGCACCACGCGCGAAGTGGTAGCCCGGCTCATGCAAGACCTGGTGGCTGGCGGCTTTGTCAAAACCCAGCGCGGCCGTATCACCATCAAAGACCTGTTTGGTCTGCGTCGTCTGCAGGCGGGGCAGCTTGAAGCTGCGGCCCCTGCCGGCAAGGCCAAGGCGCCCAAAAGCTGACATGTTATTGCGGTCTTGATCCGCAATCCATGGTGGTATCCATGCGGCGGCAGTACATGCGGCATGGTTCCGGCTCAAGAATAACAAGTAAAACAACGCTTGAACCCTGACGGGCGAGCAGTTCACCCGCTGCGAACCAGGCACAGGACACGCTCTCCCCCGAATTGAGGATGACAGCGGGCGCAGGCCTTGGGATACTGTGGCCAGCTCACCGGGCTTTCCCGCATGAACGCTGGAAATTCGACACTCTCCCAACGGAACACCCATGCCTCGTACCGTCGTCATCGGCACCGGAATTTCAGCTGCGGCCTATCTGTTGTCTGCCAACCGCAATCTGGGCACGGTGTTCGGCACCGGCGGGCCAGACCTGTGGAAGCAGATCGCCCCCACCCACCAAATGGGACAGCCCGCCCCCTTGCTGACGGGTAACCTGCTGGCAGGGCCGCGGGGTTTCATCACACGGCCTCAACCGGGCAGGTCGCCGTTCATGCTGGCGGGTGATTTTGCGGGCCTGGTGGAGCACCACTTCCAGAGCCACACGCATTTCCAGTTTCCGGGCTCTCTGGTGGACAGCATCAGGCGCTTGCCGAACGGGCAATATGAGGTGCGCGGACGGGTGTGGGGTGCGCGCCTGACCATTTTTTGCGACAACGTGATCATCGCCGTCGGACCCGGGCCTTCGCGTCCGCTGATGGTGGGCGAAAACGGTGACATTGGCGTGGACGTGCGAGGGCTCGACGGCTACGTCGTCGGTGGCACCGAATTCATGTCGCCTACCTGGCAGATGCCGCGGGGGGAAACCATGCGCGGCAAGACCATCGCGGTGTATGGCGGCTCTGCCACCGCGGCATGGGTGGTCGAGCTGGCGCAGATGCGCGGGATGAATGTGCTGCGCTGGTTCACGCGCCCGGGCGGCGGCGACGGCGCCTGGAACGTCGATGTGCGCTTCGAGGCCGCCTTTCCCGCGGGTTCAAGAAACACCGAGGTGCAAGAGGGCACGCGGGACCAGCGCGCCGTGCTGAAGCTAACGAACATTAAGATGATCCGGCCGGAGAATGACTCGTCATTTCTGGAGCTCGATTTTCTTGACCAGCACGACCAGATCGTGAGGCTTCCCGTGGATTTGCTGGTGTACGCGCTCGGAGCGGCGCACACCAGGGACACCGGCATTCGTGCGATGCTGGACCGCGACATACAGGCACAGCTGGTGGCCTATTACGACCGCAACCTCGCCATCAGCGCCAGGCCTTCGCTGCTGGCCGTGGGCACAGGCGACGGCTCACTGATGATTGTGGGCTCGGCCATGTGCAGCGTGGCCGGTTTCGGCAACGACATGACGCTTCAGGGCGACCCGAGCAAGACACTGGCCACGCTGGGCCGCTACACCGACATCAGCAACTCGCTCCCGCCGGCCGCACGCCCGCCGGAAGGCATAGGCATGATCATGGCCGGCATTGAAGCCCTGAACGAATTCATGCCTGTCAGGGCCACCGGCGGAGCGTTCGCCGTCTACAGAAGGCCGCACGGCCAGGGCTTGGCGTTTCATGACCTCGCCTTTGTGTGGGACATCAACTACAACACCAGCAACCGCACCCAGCTGGCCGCGTTTCTTGCAAGCACCACCAATTTATCGCCCTTTGCGGCCAACGTTGCCGTGGCGCTGATTGTCAAACTGCGCACGCGCGCCGGCAACACGCTGGGTCTGAGCAATGCGCAGGTGCAGCTGATCATCTGGACGGCGCTGTGTTACGCGCATGCCCTGGCAGCGCTGAACCGTGATCTGGAGGCCATGCGCCTGTGGTCAGACCGGCACCACGGCGCCGACCGGTTTGTCGACATGTGTGTGGACTACATGACCACCGAATACACGCACGTCGCCTGGTGGACGCATCACGGGATCAGTTGCTGAGGCGCAAGGCTTGCCAACGCACCGGTGGCCTGGCTGCATGACGAGTCATTGCATTTCAGGGAGCCTGGGGCTCCACCACCGAATGCCACCATATCCTGAAGTTGCGGCACAGCCCGCCGGCTTCAAACTCGGCCACCGCCACGCCGTCGAGTGCCAGGCGCGGCAACGGGTCACCCGGCTGGCGCGCAAGCTGGCTGGTGCCCGTGGAAGCGGCCCACATGGCAAACATCTCTTCCGAAGTGACCTGGTAAGTGGTGTGCCAGTGCGCAATGCCGCCCAGCGCTTCGGCGTGCAGGATGTTGAAGGTCAGCACGATGTCGGTCTGCAGCTTGACGCGCTGCCAGTACTGTTTGATCTGCGTGTGCCCGGTCTGCACCGCAAACGGCGTGTTGTGGTACTGGCCGTCTTCGGTGAACAGCGAGGCCAGCAAAAACTCGTCGCTGGTTTCCCAGGCCTTTTTGTAGTTTTCCATGAAGCGCTGCATCAGCATGCCGAGGTCCCTTCGTCTTTTGAAAATCTGTGTGCCAACCACGGAGGCCGGGATGACCAGCGTGGTGCGCCTCAGCCTCGCGGGGTCTTGCGCTGCTGGCGCGCCACATACCAGCGCGCCATACGCTCCACCAGCGCATCCACCCTGCCCTTGAGCCCGGGCGCGACCGGCGGCGCGGCATGCAGGTCGATCTGCTGACCGCCGGTGCTGTACATCTGCACAAACATGTCGAGCACCTTTTGGCGCACCATGCCGCGCAGGGGAATGTGGCTCATCATGCCGTAGGTGGCGGCGCTGCCTTCCTGCGCCAGCGCGGGGTTGGCCTTGGCGGTGGCCACGGCTTCTTTCAGGTCGCGCAGATACGCGTCAACCACAGCCAGATGGCCGGCGGTGATCATCGCGTGCAGGCCGTCGGGCTTTTGCAGGCGGTTCACCGTCCAGCCCTTCGCATCCATCTGATCGCCCACGGCAAAGATGTTGACCGCCACATCGCGCGATCCGTAAGCCAGCAGCGGGCCACTGGGCTCACCCATCACATACAGCTCGGGCATGGCGCTGATGCCTTCGCGCATGGTGTCAAAGGCCTGCAGGGTCTGCGCCGCCAGCGCGCGGTAGCCTGACTGGCCGAAGTGCTGCATGGCCGCCCACGCCGCCGCATAGGCGCCACCCGGGCGCGTACCCAGCAGGGCCGGGGAAGCGAACACGCCGCCCGGCCAGTCTTCATAGACAAACATCTGGTGGCGCAGGTAGTCCAGGTTGCGGTAGGTGATGGTGGAAGCGCCCTTGGCCGCAAAGCCGTATTTGTGGATATCGGCCGAGATGGATGTCACGCCCGGCACCCGATAGTCCCACAGCGGCAGCGTGCGCCCGTTCATCGCCATGAAGGGCAGGATGAAGCCACCCACGCAGGCGTCCACATGCAAGGGAACGCCGCGCTGTTGCGCAATGGCGCCCATGGCCTCGATAGGGTCGATGCTGCCGTGCGGGTACTCGGGCGCCGAGCCCAGAACCATCACCGTGCGGCGGTTCAGCAGGCCTGGCAGCTTGCGCACGTCGGCATGCAATTGTTCGTCCAGCGGCAGCAGGCGCACCTTCACATTGAAATATTCCGCCGCCTTGAACCAGGCCACGTGCGCCGTCACGGGCAGCACCATCTCGGGCCGCTTCACACCGCGCTGGCTGCGCGCCATGTCGCGGTAGGTTTTGACGGCCAGCAGGCAGCTCTCGGTGCCACCGGAAGTGACCACGCCGCACACCTCGGGGGTGCCGTGGAACATGTCCGCCACGGCGGCAATGATTTCAGTCTCGAAACGCTTGAGGCTTTTGAAGGCCGTGGGGTTGAGCCCGTTGGCTGACGAAAAAGCCTGGTACGCCGCACCCATGAAAGTGTCGTGCTCTTCGCCCAGGTAATACACCAGGCTCCACAGCCGGTTGCCCTTGTAGTCCGGGTCTTGCGCGCCGTAGCCTTTGAGCTCGGCCAGCACCTCGGCTTGCGGACGGCCTTGCTCGGGCAAAGAATGGGTTGAAGCGGTACTCAAGGTGGGGCTCCGTCAATACACGGCGTCGTGGTCGCCCACATTGATGAGAATGATCTGTTGATCCTGAATCAACAGCTCCAGCGTGATGCGGTATGAGAGATTGATGGACACCGAATGCAAGCCGTCCAGTCGCCCGGCCAGGGCATGCAAACGCAAACTGGGGTGGTGGGGATTGATCTCAAGCAGTTGCAGCGTCTTGAGGTATTGCTTTTGCACGTCTGAATGCCGCGTCAAGAACCGGACCGCACGTTTGACGTATTGCTCGGTAAAGACGAGCTGGAAGCTCATGCAGCACGCTTGCTTGTCTTTTTAGCAGTTTTTTGGGTAGGCCGTTTTTTGGCCGGTGCTTCAGCTGGTTTGGCAGCCAGCGCCGACACGCGTTCCACATGGGCTGCAGCCGTCTCTGCCACAAACCTTCCTGCAGCCATGTCCGCCTGGCTTTGCGCCAGCGCAGCGTCCAGCTCGCATTCACGCAGGTAGTGGTAGTGCGCAACGTCCATCACCACATAGCGGTCTTTTCCGCGCACCGAAATCATGGCCTCCGGCTGCGTGGCCAGCAAGGACTCGATGGCGGCCACACCCCGGGTTTTCAGGTCATTGGCGGTCAGCTGGGTCATGGCATTCCCTGGTTGAAGTGGGGTGGAATTAACAGCTTGATTGTAAATACTTCTAAAAGTACCCTAAAGAGTACTGTTAAAAGCCTTTTCCGGCCTCAGTTTTCAGGTGCCTGCCTTTGCCTGGCGCGCCGACGGCTGAGCAGCCAGATGCCCAGCATCAGCAACAGGAACACCGGCACCAGCCACCCCTGAAAGCGCTGCACCAGCGCAAGAATTTCTTCCCAGCGCCCACCCACATAACGCACGCCGTAGACCAGCAGGGGCAACTCCACCACTGCCGCCACGCCGTCAAAAATGAACAGGTGGCGGTAAGGCATCTTGAGCGAGCCCGCCGCAAAAAACAGCGGTGTGCGCACGCCCGGCATGAAACGGACCACAAAAATATAAGCCGGCCCATAGCGGCGCATGGTGTCCTGCATCGAAGCCAGCCGCGCCTCGGGCACCACGCGCGCAAAGTAGCGGTGCCGCAGCAGCCGTGCCCCGAAGCGGTGGCCCCAGTGAAACACCAGCGCGTCACCCAGCACCAGCCCGAACCACGCCACCACCATCAGGGGCACAGGCTCCATCACTCCCTTGAGCGTGAGCGCCGCCGCTGCCAGCAGCAAGATGTCTTCATTGATGGGCGCGCCTATGCCGCAGCTGAACAAAAGCGCAAACAGCAGCGCATAGGCGGGAAAGCCCTGCAACGATTGCAGGAAAGCCATGGCGGAATCGAACATGGGCGTATTCTGATGCCTCAGAAAAAGGAGGAACAGCTGGTTTCCCCCACTGCGGCCCATCGATCTGGCCCCGATTGCCAGTCCGCTTCCACTCCATGCGGCAGCGCGCTACAGTGGCTTGATGCGCGTCAAGCTCTTCGCCACTTTCAGCGCGCAGCATTTCGACCTGACTTGAAGGAACCCGACCATGACAGACAACGCCCCGCTCACCGTTCCGCCGCGTAACCTCCTGATGCGCACCCTGCTCATGCTGCTGATGGCCGTGGCCTTCCAGCTGGCCACCTGGGTGCTGGTCGCCGTCGCGCTGCTACAGCTGGTGTTTGCCATCTTCACCGACGAGCCCAACCCGCGCCTGCAAACTTTTGGCCGCAGCGTGGGCCGCTACCTGGCGCAGATTGCTGCTTTTGTTTCCTTTGCCACCGAGGCCACGCCCTTCCCCTTCAGCGACTGGCCGGTTGGGGATCTGTAATTAACATGGGAATCACAAGCACCAAGGATTTGTCATGCCCACCACCCCCGAAAACTGCCGCATCAACTACATCGAGCTGAACGTGCGCGACATCGAGAAAGCCAAGGCCTTTTACGGCAAGGCTTTTGGCTGGACTTTCACCGACTACGGCCCGCAATACGCCGAGTTTTCTGACGGCGCGATGAAAGGCGGACTGACCAGCATGGAGCCACCCTCGCCCGCCGGTGGCCCACTGGTCATCCTCTACGCCGACAAACTCGAAGCCGCGCAGGCCAGCGTGCTGGCAGCCGGCGGCACCATCAGCCGCGAGATTTTTCCCTTCCCGGGCGGGCGCCGCTTTCACTTCAAGGATACCGACAGTTACGAGCTGGCGGTGTGGTCCAGTCAGTGAGCCCGGTGGCAAAACCCACCGCGCAAACAGACCTGGTTCAGCGCTTCAGCTTCCGTCCACTCCAAATGGCTGATCTGCCCGTGCTGCATGGCTGGCAGGCCCGCCCGCACTGGACCGAGTGGTGGGGCGAGGCGCCGACCTGGGCCGAGGTTGAGGCCGAATATGGCGCGTACATCGCCGACCCGACTCACGTACAACCGCACATCGCCCTGCTCGATGGCCAACCCTTCGGCTACATCCAGTCTTACGTGGCCATGGGTTCGGGTGGCGACTGGTGGGAGGCCGAAACCGATCCCGGCGTGCGCGGCATCGACCAGTCCATCGCTGACGCTGCGCAACTGAACCGCGGCCTGGGCACGGCCATGGTGAAAGCCTTTGTCGCCAGGCTGTTCAGCGACCCGATCGTCACCCACATCCAGACCGACCCCGACCCGCGCAATACGCGCGCGATTCGCTGTTATGAAAAAGCCGAGTTTCGCGCGGTGCGGGAAGTGCAGACGCCGGACGGCACGGCGCTGCTGATGGTTTGCGAGCGCGAAGGAACAGGGAAGTCAACTGGAGGCACGTAGCTATATCCGTATATTGGCCGTGAAGGTTCTGGCTCGATGGGATCGCTCATGAGGTTCTTTGTTTTTTATTTCGGAAGTGATGGGAGAGGAGAACCATCTCCAGGTGCCGATAAACGCTTCGACCGAACGTCGGCAATGTAGCTCAGTTGCCCCCGGGCTCGCTGGTCATTTTTGTCGAGGCCCAGGCACTGCAGATACATCTTCTCTGCTTCATCCAGGCGGTTTTGCTCGATGTAGACATAACCCATGCCTCGCCAGGCGCGTGAGAGTTCTGCATTTTTCACCTCAGGCGGCGAAAACTCCCCGGCGGCGGCCGCTGCCTTCTCGAAGGTTGCAAAGGCCGACGGCCAGTCTCGCAACCCCAAATACAGATTACCCAGTTCGCCAAGGTACTGTGAGTTTCTGGGCGACAAAGCCAGCGCCGACTCCAGCGCGCTTTTGGCCTCGCTGATGCGCCGGAGTTCGACCAGTGCGTAGCCTTTCAGGTACCAGGCGTCCGACCAGAGCGAAGGCACCACGACTGCGCCCCGCTTGGGCTCTTCTTTGGATGCAGCTGCCTCAACCAGGTACATCAACGTATCAATCTGCCAGCGCCCGGTGTAGAACTTTCGTGTGTCGTCCTTGAAACGAAGTTCAAAAGCCGCAATGACCTTGTCAAAGTGATCGGTGATGGCCTGCGCCGGCCGGCCGGATTGCAGGAGCCCTATCCCCTGACGCAGCTGCTGCTCCAGCGCAAGGTCTTCCGGGTTGCGAACGGCCGCCTGAGCGGCATCTGCCGCAGGCGGTGACGCCGGTGCGGCCTGCCCATATGCAGAAAGAGCGAGTGCTGCCGCGAAAAGCAGCAACGAAAGTTTGCCGAGTTTGATCATTTTTATTCCTCCCATCCCAAAAACACCCCAGACAATACGCCAGCCATCCGCTCGCGCCTATGAGGGTTAGCGCGCGATGTTTGTCATGGCAATACTGAGCAAGGGGTGGGGACATCCCGAATGCAGCCGGGGAACGGTTGGGGTTCAATACCCTACGCAGGAAATCAGACCGCTCGCGACCCGGCGGTTTGGCGCACATGGCTCATGGTGCCGGCACCGTTCCCTGCAGCAGCTGGGTTGAGGGTCACGTGTAAGCAATACAAGGAGACATCCCATGCACCGTCGCGCCCTTCTCGCCGCATCCACCGCGGTGGCTGCCCTCACCCTCGCCAGCTCGCCAGCCCTGGCGCAGGACAAATACCCGGCAAAACCCATCACCTACATCGTGCCCTTCGGCCCGGGCGGCACCACGGACGTACTGGCCCGGCTGGTGACGCTGAAGGCCGGCCCGGCGCTGGGCACCAGCTTCGTCATAGAAAACAAGCCCGGCGCCGGCGGCGGCACGGGCTCTGACTTCACGGCCAAGGCGTCGCCCGATGGCTACACCATCCAGGGCGGCACAATCAGCTCGCATGCCATCAACGTCAGCCTGTACTCGAAGCTGCCCTACGACCCGGTCAAAAACTTCCAGCCGATCACCATGATCGGCTCCATGCCCAATGTGCTGGTGGTGCGTGCAGACAGCCCTTACAAGTCGCTGCAAGACGTGATAGCCGCTACCAGGGCCAAGCCGGGCATGATCAATTACGCATCGTCCGGCAACGGCACTTCGCAGCACCTGTCGGGCGCTTTCTTCGAGCAGCTGACCGGCAGCAAGATGGTGCATGTGCCGTACAAAAGCAGCGCGGAATCGCTCAATGCCATCCTGAGCGGCCAGGGCGCCGACGTCATTTTTGAAAACCTGGCGCCGGCACTGCCGCATATCAGGGCCGGCAAGCTGCGTGCGCTGGGCGTCACCTCTGAAAAACGCTCCGCGGCGCTGCCCGAGGTTCCTGCGCTGGCAGAAACACTGCCGGGGTTTGCGATTGTGTCGTGGCAGGCCATCTTCGCGCCCGCCGGGGTGCCGCAGCCCGTGGTGGACAAGCTCTCCACCGAGATGATCAAGGCCATCAACGACCCCGAGGTCAAATCAAAACTCGTGGCCCAGGGCATCGAACCGTCTGGCATGTCACCCGCCGAGCTCAGCGCGTTCCAGAAGTCGGAAATCGACAAGTGGGCACGCGTGATCAAGGCAGGCAACATCAAAATTGAATGACCCGTCTCATCCATTGATTGATCCGCCCATTCATCCCTTCATCCATTCATCCCTTCACCCGTTCACCCGTTAGTTACCAACCACCGAAAGGAAACCCATCATGCGCAAACTTCACTACCTTGCAGCCGCCGGCGCCACGCTGGCGCTGCTGGCCGCCTGTGCCACTTCACCGGCCACAGGCCCCATGAGCTTTTTTGTCACCAGCGCGGGCAGCGGCAAGGGTGCCGACTTGGGCGGCCTGGCTGGCGCAGACGCGCACTGCCAGCGCCTGGCAAGCGCTGCCGGCGCCGGCGGCAAGACCTGGCGCGCCTACCTGAGCACGCCCCCCACCCTGCCCTCTGCCACCACACCGGGCACGGCCGCCACGAATGCACGCGACCGCATAGGCGCAGGCCCGTGGTTCAACGCCAAAGGCATGCTTGTTGCGCGCGACATCGGGCACCTGCACAACGGCAACAGCCTCGGCAAGGAAACGGCGCTCGACGAGCGCGGCAATGGGGTCAAGGGCCGGGGCGACGCACCCAATGAGCATGACATGCTGACGGGCTCGCGCGCAGACGGCACCGCGTTTGCACCGCAGACCGACACCACCTGCAAGGCCTGGACAAGTTCGACTGACGGTTCCGCCATCGTGGGCCACCATGACCGCGCCGGCCCCAATGCGGACAACTGGTCCACGTCATGGAACTTCTCGCACCAGTCCGCCGGCTGCAGCCAGGAAGCGCTGGTCCGCACGGGCGGCGCTGGCAAGTTCTACTGCTTCGCGGCGAACTGACCTGACGGGGGCGGTAGCTCCCCCCATCATCCTGCCGGTGGGGCGATGGCACCCGTCACTGCAATGGGTCCCGTCATCGCGATAGATTCGGTCGTCCCGGCCTGAGCCGGGATCCACCCCCTTTTCTCCCATTTTCCTTCTTCTCAGAGACAAATTGGCCTCCAGCCCTTATAGGCTATGCCAAAGCAGCTATGAATTTAATAGCCATCAGCGCCAGGTGACGGCTGGGCGGGGCAGCTTCCGTTGCCCTTTGTTGCAGTTTTTATGGCCTTTGCTGCCACTGCGTGTCGATTCCGGGCGCGCCGAATCGTCGTATGGTCAGAGGGCTTTTCCTCTGCACTTCATTAAGGGAATCGATCATGTCCACCAACACAGTCAAACTTCACCGCGTGCTGCGCTCCACCCCCGAGCGGGTTTACCGCGCTTTTCTTGATGCCAATGCCATGGCCAAATGGCTGCCGCCGAACGGCTACACCGGCAAGGTCCACCAGATGGACGTCAAGCTGGGCGGCGGCTGGCGCATGTCGTTCTTCAACTTCACCACAGGCCATGAGATGTCATTCGGCGGCAAATACCTCGAGCTGGTGCCCAACGAACGCATCAGCTACACCAGCGCCTTCGACGACAAGAACCTGCCCGGGGAAATGGTGACCACCATCACCCTCAAGGCCGTGTCGGCGGGGGTCGAGATTCACGCCGTGCAGGAAGGCATTCCCTCCATGATTCCGACGGACCAGTGTTATGTGGGCTGGCAACAGTCACTGATGCTGCTGGCGCAGCTGGTGGAACCGGAAATTAACCAGTGACCGCGCTGCGCACAAATATCATGCAACCCCAGGAGAGCTAAATGAGAAAACTCATTGCGTCCACATTCACATCGCTGGACGGCGTCATGCAGGCACCAGGCGGGCCGACCGAAGACCCCACCGAAAACTTCACCTTGGGCGGCTGGATGTTCGGCTTCGTGGACCCGGAGGCGGATATATCCGCGGCGGGTTTCGATGGCAAGAATCGAGAGCTCGTACTTGGCCGCAAAACCTACGAGATATTCGAAGCCTATTGGCCCCTCCAGCCAGCCGACCATCCCATCGCGAAGACGTTCAACGCGACAAAAAAGCATGTGGCCTCCCGCACCTTGAAGTCATTGCGATGGAACAACTCATCCGTGCTCGACGGTGACGTCGTTTCAGCCATCACCGCGCTCAAGGCCCAGCCCGGACACGACCTTCAAATCATCGGCAGTGGCAATCTGATTCAAACGCTGCAAGCCGCGTCGCTGATTGACGAATACAACATATGGACGCACCCAGTAGTTCTTGGCCATGGAAAGCGGCTGTTTGAAAACGGTGCAAAGCCCGGCGCACTCCGGCTGGTGGCCTCGAAGGTTTCAAAAGACGGCGTTGTGATGAACAGGTTTGTTCCGGCCGGAGATATTGTGCTTGGGACGATTGGCGAGGACGAACCAAGCGGCTCGTCCGGTTCAGCAGCCGTTTGACCACCCGGCCCTCACGCAGCCGGCACGGGCCTGCCTCTGGCCGGGCCTGGGGGAAGCGCTGAACAAGTTGCCCGCCGGCCGCTTCCGGAGGAAGATAAGGGCTCCATGTTCTTCCTGTCGCCCCCGTACCTCTGGCTGATGCTCGCACTGCCCTTGCTGCCGGTGGTGTACCTCTGGCTGCTGCGGCGCAGAGGCAAGCTGGCCGTGCGCTACAGCAGCATTGGCATGGTTCGCGCCGCGTCTGCCGGGCGCCAGTGGCGGCGGCACCTGCCACCCGCCCTGCTTCTGTTGGCATGCACGGGCTTGCTGCTGGCCGCGGCGCGCCCCATGGCGCGGGTGCCGCTGCCTTGGGCTCGCTCCACCATCATCCTGGCGATGGACGTTTCCCTCAGCATGCGCGTGGACGACGTCAAGCCCACCCGGATGGAAGCCGCGCAAGAGGCGGCCAAGCTTTTCCTGCGCGACCTGCCCAGGAACATTGAAGTCGCGCTGGTCACCTTTGCAGGCAGCAGCCAGGTGGCGCAGGCCGCCACGCTGGACCGCGCCTCACTGGTGAAGGCGATCGACGCGTTCCAGATGCAGATTGGCACAGCAGTCGGCAGCGCCATCGTGACCAGCCTGGCCGAGCTGTTCCCCGACCAGGGCATCGACCTCGAAGAAATGACCTTCGGCAGCAAGCGGCGCGGGCGCAGCCTGGACGACAAAGCCAAGCCGCCGCCCCAGCAGATCACCCCCGTGGCACCGGGCTCGTACAACTCCGCGGCGATCATTTTGCTGAGCGATGGCCGCCGCACCACGGGTGTAGACACCCTGGAAGCGGCAAAAATGGCCGCCGACCGGGGCGTGCGTGTCTACGTCATCGGCCTGGGAAGCGTGGGCGGCCCCGGGGCGATGCCCGAAGGCATGCCCATCTACCTGCAACTGGACGAACCCACTTTGCGCGAAGTGGCACGCATGACCGGCGGTGAGTACCACCAGGCGGGCACCGCGGAAGCGCTGCGCAGCGTCTACGAGAACCTGGGCTCGCGGGTGCAGGTGCAAACGCGCGAGACGGAGGTCACGGCCTTGCTGGCCTTGCTGTCGGCGGGGTTGGCGCTGGTGGCGGGGGTTCTATCCCTGCTTTGGTTTCGGCGCGTTGTGTGAGCACCTAGCCACCGACCAAAGCATCTCCTGGACCTCTCCCAGGCAGGATTCATCGGCATGAACTGATTACGGCTAGCGTGTGCGGAAGGCTCATCTTTCACAACATTACCAGATGCAAACCTTGCCGTTCAGGTGTGCTGCACCGTGGGAGCCGAGCACCAAGTGGAATCCCCTCCACTTAGAGGAGGCGACGACGCGAGGTTCGGTCTAAACTTAAGCGGACCCTCGACGTGCGCTGCTATCGCAAAAATTGCTCGCGAGGCAATTTTGAAAAATGACCTAAAAAAACTTGGAAGACAAGATGAAAATACTGCATCTGTCCGATTTGCATATAGATACCAGCATTCTTCGTGATCAGAAAGTCGTCTTAAAGGCTCTTTTCGCAGATATCCGAACTGAAGTCTTCACGAATGGCGCATTTGACCTAGTCTTCTTCACAGGGGACCTTATCGCGAAGGGCGGGTATTCTCAGGAAAATATTCAAGCAGCGAAAGATGAATTCCTAAAACCGCTATTGCTCGCTGCAAATGTTCCAGCGGAAAGGCTGTATGTCGTCCCGGGGAATCATGACGTAAATCTAAAACTGCAATCAAAAAATCTTGCTCGCTCACGCGAAACACTTGATACAAACGAAGCTCAAACACAGTATCTCGATGAAGCCACGCAGGCCAATACCCCTGCAACCGGCTTAGAAAAATACAACGATCTTATAAACAGCCTAGGACGCGCGTCACCTGTTTTGGAAAATAATCATTACAGAGCCTTCAAACTCAAGGTGGGATCTATAAGCATCGGGATCGGCGAAATCAACACAGCCTGGTGTGCGACTGGTGCAGAGTCCGATGGAGACTACGGGAAACTTCTCGTAAGCGGCAAACAAATTGACGAAATTGTTAGTGCATTAGATGGAGTAGATCTCAAACTCGCACTAATGCATCACCCAATCAGCTGGATGAGGCTTAAGGATTCTAGAAATCTACACAGGCAATTACTACTGCATTTTGACGGTCTATTTCATGGGCACAACCATGAACCAGATGCACAAAGCATTTCAGGAACGTCCAACAACTACTTCGTGAGCAATGCTGGTTGCCTTTATCAAAGTCGAGAGTATTTCAACGGTTACTGCATTACGCGCTTTGATCATCTTGCTCAGAAGTGGGACGTGGATTCCAGAGAATATATAGAAGGAAGGCAAAGCTTCGACAAGGCCTTGAGATTTGGCCCCGACGGACATTCAACTTTTTTCCGAGTTAGAAACAATGCCGCGCAGAATGTCCCAGTACTACCTTCCGATGAATATATTGAAGCGCTACATGCTTCATTCAATGGTCATTTGCTTTCCACACTAGTTTCCACTGTTGCCCCGCCATCTCTACGTTCAATTTTCGTTGACCCTCCCATTAGCAAGGTGTCTCCTCGCCAATTCAGTGCAGAAAAGTCAAACGGTGGAAATGCAGTCTTCCTTCCCCTCAAAGATGTTTTAGCAACGCGAAAAAGTACCCTATTCGTGGGGACCAAAGACATCGGAAAAACGACGCTTCTTCATCACATTTGCTCTTTGAGTCTTGATTTTGGCCAGTCGGATTTTCCATCGTTTGCTGCTTATATCGATCTTGAATCGACAGGAGAAACGCGCGCTGCAATACTTGAATCTATTACGTCCTTTGGACGTGGCGCATACAGACGATCGGAGTTTCTTGGCTTATTGGGCTCCGGATCTATAGCGATTTGTTTTGACAATATTAAAAGTGCTCGATCAAAGCAACTGAAAGCCGTACGAGATCTATGTGCCGAATTTCCGAAATGTCGCTTTTTCTTCTCTGTGAATGAGGAAGTCGAGTACTCGCTTTCCGTAACTCAGCTTCCAAAGTTAACTGACGAGCTGGACGTCCTTTATCTACACCCCTTTGGTCGGAAGGAGACGCGGCAACTCACGCAAAAATGGTATGACGAAACACCTATGGAAGCATCTGCCAAAGTAGATGAGGTGCTATCACTGCTCGCCAGGCTCAATATCCCGAGATCCCCATTCCTGATCTCAGCTCTGCTTTGGATACGCGAAAAGCAAGTTCAGTTCGCGCCTGTGAATCAGGCCGAAATTCTCGACGCTCTAATTGATGGCGTGATGGAAAAACTTTCGGAAAGCAAAGACCGATCTGGACTTGATGCAAGTATTAAACGGCATTTTCTCGCAGCTCTTGCTGAGCACTTGTATAAATCAGACTCCCGACGTATCAGCAGCCATGGGCTTGATGCGTTCACCGTGAATTACTTTGGAGCGAAAGGCCTGCTAGCGCCCTCTGGCCCATTTCTGGCCGAGTTAAAAAGGAAAGGAATACTTCTTGAAGTAGGCAGCGACGTCACATTTATGTTTGACAGCATTCGCGCCTTTTTTCTCTCTAGTCGCCTGCAAGAATCTACCGAACTCATGGAACAAGCGCTCGACCCAGAGCATTTCTTGTCATTGGGGGAAGAGCTCGATTACTTTACCGGTCGCCATCGCGACAACCGCGAGGTTTTGGAGCGTGTTGCGGCCATCGTTCAAGGCTTTAGAAGGGAATCAGGTTTAGCAAGCGACTTGAAGGTTTTTGACACCATTTCCATGAAGGAAAGTCCGAACCCTGACCATCCAGAGGGAGACTTAGCCCTTGCGATAGAACAACACCGACCTACCGATCAGAGTCGGGAGGATATCCTGGAGTCTATTGACGAACAGACAAGATTCCGCGGGCCAAATGAAGTGGAAGAGATACGTCTCCAACGGCTTACCGGATCAGTTGGAAAATATCTGGAAGCATTAAGAATTGGATCCGCGGTGCTTCGAAATTCGGAGCTAGTTAATGACTTACCGTTGAAGCATTCGGTTTACAAGCAATTTGCTCAATGTTGGTCCGAGATAATGATTGCGGTCATTCTTTCTGTGGACTCAAAGGATAAGGAAAATCAAGGACTTGATGTACTCCGCAGTCTCCTCCCGACAGGGAATCCAACTCTTGCTGCCTATCTTCTAAAAATGCTTGCGCCTAACGTAATAATGTCTCTAGCCGCAGAATCGCTTGGTACGGCAAAACTTCAACTTATTATTGAAGATCACATTAAAACCGCAGCGAGTACCGTTGAAAAATTAACTAGTACTTTTCTGTCTGTCGATTTGGAATTTTCAGGCCGATTTAAGGCGTTGCAAAGCTTGTTAGATGCTCATAAAAACAATCGGTATGTAGCTGAATTGATTTTTTTCAAGTTAATGCAGTTGTACTTTTTTTCGCGACTTAACGATCGCGATTTGATTAGCATACGTGAAGTTATTGGGTCGGCTGTTACCTTGATGATGTCAGTAGAGTCGCAGAACGACCGTAACGCAATGAAAAGCCGATTGCTTAGTGGCCTCGACAAATCAAGGCTTCTACGAAGCTGAGGCAGGGGCGCCCCTGTTTCCTGTCTCTTTGATCTTAACCAGAGATCACGGCCTCTCTGACAAGGGGACGGCTCGTCCAAATTTTGAGCGCGAATGTTGTCCCGGCGCCGCATTCCCCTCGTCTTATGGCGTGGTACCTCTCCCACACGAGCTCAGGTGTTGCAGCGGTAGCGCGGGGGGTGGCGAGGCGCGCACTGTGAAGGAACAGGTTCATACAGGCCCTGCATCCCCAACACCACCACAGGACTCCCATGACTGACCCGCGCAACATTGCCCACGACAAAAAAGTCCAGCAGGAAAAGAAACACCGCGGCGAAGAGATCGCTCCCGGCGCAGAACATGCCGTGCAGCCCGGCAAGAAGCCGCATATTCAGACCACGGACACGCCGGAGACTGACGCCGACACTGCCGACAAGGATGAACCGCCTGCGAGCTGAGCAAGCCGTCAATTCACAAAACGAGAAAGCCTGCTGCACATGTGCAGCAGGCCTTTTTTTAGGGGTTTGTCCATTCCGCGCAACCAGGCTGGGCAGCGGACCGGCCACGCCCTGCTCGATGGCCTTCTTCGCAAACGCACCTGTATCCTTCGTCTTGCCGTTCGCCCCGGGAGTCAACCCCGGAAAAACAGTTCACCGATCAGCGCCTGCAGCAAAGCTGGGTATATCTGCGTTCTTTTCTCTTGGACGGCTAATCCTCAAGTACGAAGCGGATCGGAACGATGACCAGACTGTCGACGGGCAGCCCGCTGCGATCCCGCGCCGGAATAAACCTGGCCCCGCGTAAGTAAGCGAGCGCCGCTTCATCGAGCAAGGCATAACCGGAGCTGGAGCGCACCTGGACATCTGTCACGGCGCCGCTGGCCAGCACCCGCAGCCTCACCATCACCTGGCCCTGCTGCTCCTGGCGCAATGCCGCAGGTGGATATTCCGGATTCAACGGCGCTTCCGGCCGGGCGTAGGAAGCCAGGGCGGGAGCCGCAGCAGTTGCGACATTGTCACCAGTAGCGCGCGGGGTCTGCGCAAGTGCCGCTGCGCTGATCAAGGCTGCAGCGAACGCCAGCTGCTTCTTCATCACTCGACAGCCTTACCGAGCCTGACCATCCCTTCCTCAATCTTCGCCACATCGGCGGTAGCAAAGCTCAACCGGAAGGTACTCACATCCGGCTCACTCGCATAAAACGGTGCCCCCGGCACAAACGCCACACCCTGCTCAATCGCCTTCTTGGCAAACTCACCGGCATCTTTCGTCTTGCCACCGGCCCCCGTGAGCCGAGCCCAGAAAAACAGGCCGACCTTTAGCCGGAACCTTTCCTTCTTGTTCATTTCGGGTTGCGGCGGGAGTGCGGTCGCCGGATGACATGGCCTTGCTGATGGCTTGGAAAAAAGTAAGCCAGGCCCGCGCTGGTTGCCGTGCCGCCCTGGCATTCCAAGACGAGCTTGAACCACCTGCCTGCACGTTGGTCGAGGCCTTGCCTGGCTTATTACTGATTTGAGCCGCAGCCAACTACCATGGACTTTTCACAAAATCTCGCTGCAAGCCCCCGCGCAGCCAGAAAGCCAATGCGTCATCTGCCCGCGGCTTGGCAACGCAGCTTGCTGATCGTAAAAATAATCCTCCGGCATCCTTCAAATAGAGGAGGACGACCGCCGAAGCGAGGAATAGACTTCAAAAAAAATCACCCAACAAAGAGGGCAATGCTCTGGAAGTGCGGTTAGAAAAGGAGAAGACATGAGGACGAACGCGTTAACCTCTATCGGCCTCGCACAGCTTGCACTGTGCGCCGTCCTTGTGACGCCGCAGTCGGCGAAGGCGCAGCCACTGTGTCCCCCAACTTGGCCGGCAGCCTTTACCGTAAAGGCCAAGGCGATCCTGGAACTTCTGGCCAACACCGCCTATAAAAGAAATCAACCCGTCGCCCTGGCTAATTGTGTCCGCGACGCCGCGATGCAGACGAACATCGATGACGCCCTTACCGCGGACCCCGAACACCTGTCCAAGGTACTGAAACAGGTTGCGGATTTCCAGCGTACGACTTCCGCCACACTCAAGGCCTCAGGTGACTCGGGGGCGGCCGCCTACTGGCTAAAACAGGAGGCCGAGTTCCGCGCCTGGTACCTGAGTGAATTGGCGAGTCCGGTGAAACCGCCACCAACTGCCGGCCCGTTGCGCATCACCTATCTTGAGGGCGTTCATTTCCTGATGGATGGTTATGAAATCGTCAACACGGCGGAGCCGGTGGTGCTCTGGATGTACAGGGCGCCGGTGGAAACCTATTACCCGGCAACTTACGACATCTGGGTGCGGGCGGTTGCCAGTTGCTCGAGCTGGAACTTCAAGGATGCTGCCAATGCGACGGATGCTGCCCTGAAAACCAGCCTTTGCAGCTCGGCCTGCAAACCCATGGCAATCAGCGCACGTGAAGCCATAGATGATTTCGCCGGCCGCGCCCCTCCCGGAGCCCTCGCGAAATCCCGGGGCCTACTTGATCGCACACGCCAGGCCCTTAAATCCTGCGGAGGCGGCAAATGAGGCGCTTGTCCACCTCCGTGCTGACCTGCCTTGTCTTGCTGACCGCGCTGCTGGCAATACCGGCCAGGGCGGAAACGGCAACCGCCAGCGCGTCAATGGCAACGCTCTCGATCGATGCGGACAAGACCGCGGTTTTCGGGCAGCCTTTGCAGTTCATTTTGGTGATTCGCAACAATGCGGCCACGGGTGGCAGCGCCATTACGCCGCTGAGCATCCAGGTCATCCCCATAGGCCGTCTAGCCAGTGCTTACGACGTCCTGAACATTTCGGACGACGTTGCGGGCCTCAGAGCCATTCCGCCGGGTCACACCTTGCAATTGCGGAAACAGCTGAAGCCCACGGAAAGCGAACTCTGGCAGCGCTATTTCCACACGACGCAGGCCTACGATGTGATGGTAGACGCCACTTGGGCCGACAACTCGCAGGCGGCCACGCGTCAGCCCGTCACCATGCTGTCCTCCCCGGCCGCGGTGATATGCGGCGGCATCCTGGGCGCTTTGCTGCTAACGCTTTTCACCCGTCTTTATCCACTGCTGCGCTCCCAGCCCAAAAACATCGAAGAGACAACCGCAGCCTTGATTTGGAGCATGTTCGCCTCCAGCCTGATGGGCGCCATTCTGGCCATGCTGATCATCGCAATCACCCGCGCGACCTCTTCGATTACCTTGCCGGTGGCGATCAAGGTCGAGGATTTTGTCGGAGGCTTGATGGTGGGCATGTTCAGCCACGTGCTGGCCCCGTGGTTGGCTGAAAAACTGAGCGTCCCCGGCGCAACATTGGCATCAGCAGGCCCGGTGAATATCGCGCACCATGACGCCGAGGACGGGTGCGACGCCGCCATCAGCGACGCCACACCCGACGAAGAATTACCGGCAGCCAGGGGAGGCGTCGCCTGATATGGCCTACAAACTCACATGGCTTGCCGACACATTGCTGAATGCCGGGCTCAAGGTTGCCGAGGTTCCGGGCTGGCAAAACCGCGGCCGCGCGGAAATGGGCGATGTGCTGGGCATTCTTTGCCACCACACGGCTGGCCCCAGGGATGGAAACATGCCTTCACTGAGGACATTGATTGAAGGCCGAAGCGATCTGCAAGGCCCCTTGTCGCAACTGGGGCTGGGCCGCGACGGTACCTATTACGTGATTGCCGCGGGCCGCTGCAACCATGCGGGCTCCGGCTCGTGGCAGGGCCTGAAAGACGGCAACTCCAACTTCATCGGCATCGAGGCCGAGAACACCGGGCTGGGTGCGGACCATTGGCCGGATGTGCAGATGGATGCCTACCGCAGGGGTGCGGCAGCCATTCTCAAGCACATCGGGAGGCCGGCAACGATGTGCGCGGGTCACAAGGAATATGCCTTGCCTCCGGGTCGCAAGACAGATCCGCCTTTTGACATGGATGTGTTCCGCTCGGAGGTTTCCCCCATCCTCGCCGGCACCGTGACGCAGCCTCCACTGATTCCAGCGTGGACACCTGCAACGCAGGTGGGGGGTATTAAAAACCCCACTTTACGCCGCAATACCACAGGAGAGTTTGTCGCCCTGCTCCAGCAAAAGCTGCAGACCGATGTCGACGGATACTTCGGCCCGTACACGGAGGCCGCCGTGCGCGCTTTCCAGAAATCCCGGGCCTTGGTGCCGGATGGCATTGTCGGCCCCAAGACCTGGGCCTTGCTGGACCACGGCTGAGTTCGCGCGGAGATGGCGGGCAGCCGGGCAGCCTGCTTTCGGTACCTGTCGGCGAGCTTGCCGATGAACCGTAAGAGAAAACGGACAAGAAAAATAAAAAGAGCAGGACAAAATTCACCGCTCCGGCCAATGAAACCACCGGCCCGGCACAAAGAACAAGGAGGATGAAATGGGAACGCAAAAACTCACGCAAACAGGGCCTGCGAATAGCTTGTACGCCATGCCGGCCTGGCCCCTGGTGTCGCTGGCACTAATGGCCTTGGCCGGCTGCCAGGGCATGTATCTTCACCAACCCGACCGGGCCGCAACGGCAACGACCGCTAAAAAGAACATTGACCTGGTCGACGTGCAGGCCATCACCAAGACCGAGAACGACAACCTCGCAGCGATGCTGAAACAGGAGGTCAAAGGTATTGAGACCCTGGCCAACCAGTCGGCCAGCCTCTCGGTGATCCAGATGAGTTCAAGCGAGCAAAGCATTGCGCGCCACTATCAGGTGGCTATCGAAAAAATGAAGGCCGCACGCGGTGAAGGCAGCATGCTGGAGCTGAAGACGGCAGGTCAATGTCCCGCTCTCAAAAAAACCGATGCGGAGACAGCTGAAAGAGAAAGGCAGCGGATGGCTGTTTATGGCTTTACGACAACAGAAGCTTGCAGTACCAGCATGCCGCTCACCATCATGGCACCAGCAGACCTTTCCGCGACGGACAAGGCCTCTCTTACCGCCATCTACACGGCCTACCTGGGCCACTGTGCAGGTTCCCTGCGGGCTTGCGTTCGCAATGACGCTCAAGAGGACCTGGAGCAAGCAAAGACGGAAGCTGCAACCCGTGCCAAGACCGCCAAGAAACTCGAGGGTGACATCAAGCTCGCACGTTCGGCCTACGCGGCGGCGGCCAAAGCCAATGCCGACAAAACAAAGAACGCCGCCGCTACCGAGGCAGACCTCAATGAAAAAGCCAAGAAACTGGCGAACCTGCTATCTTCCCTTGAAAAGGCGTCGCCCGAATCTGCCCACCGCATCCACGCTGAAGCACTGCTTGACCTGCTGAACAGCGCAGCCAGCGGCCAGCCGGTTGCCGGCAACCCGGACCTGGAGACCGCGTCAAAAATTGCGGCCACCCTGCCCTCGTTGGCGGATTCTGTGGAGGCTGCCAGGGCCGCGTCCAGACAGGTGCCGGTTTCCCACCTGCTGTTGTCGCTAAACAACCTGCTGGTGCTGGGTGAGCGTGATGACCGCCTGGCCGACCTTGAAAAAGAAAGGCTGGGCGCACTGCAGCGCAAAGTCGACAACAGCGTTCAGCAAGACCGCCTGTGGCGCCGCTACAGCGACCAGCTGTGCAACCTTGTGTTGGCAGCCAGCAACCAGCCCCATCCCAACCACTCCTGCGACACCATTGCATTTGAGGGCCCTGACAACGACCCGGTATGCGTGGTAACGGTGGAAGGCAAAGCCGCTCAGCGTATCAAGCCATGCGTGCTGGGCAAGTCCTGGCGCACGCTTTTTAAGGGCGGGCTGAAAGACGGCCAGGCTGGCGCGCGACGCGCGCTGTATGAAGCTGCGGCCGCTTACCTACAGGTTCGCCTGATCGCCCAAAGGCCTGTGATCGATGACTTCAACATCCTGGACGTGCAGTACCGCAAGGCTGTCATTGAAAAGGAAGCCAACCTGCAGCAATGGAAGAACGTGGTGGCCATACCGGCTGGCGAGTTGGAGGGTTACTACAGCGGCGGTGTCAAGCCTGCTGAAATTGCAGACCTGCTGGTCAAGGCGGCCGGGTTCACGGCGGTGGCCATAGGAGTGTCCAAATGAAGTCATCCTGCATCCGGAGATCTCTCACGGCGCTCACGCTGTCTGGCCTGCTGGCACTGGCAGCCTGCCAAACGCCACCAGCGGTGTATGAACTCGCCGAAAAAAGCGGCAGCAATGCCGGCGTGCTGCAAGGCCACCTTGCTGCAGTGGCAGCGCAGAGCAAGACGATTGCCAGTGCGCGCGCTGACCTGATTGTTTCGCTCGAAGCCCACAATGCGAGGCTTGCGGCCACGCTGGCACGCGAGGTCTACATGCAGCAGCATGCGCGGCCCGCCACAGAATGGGCCGAGATCAAGGCCCTGTCGGGCGAGCTGACGGCGCTACGCGACGACCTGGTGCTGATCGAGGCGAAATCCACCATCCTGGAAGCAGACCGCCGCAAGGAGTTGCTGGCCACGCAAACGGCGCTGAACACCTACAAGGCGGCACTCAGGGACACGGCGAGCGCGCTAGGCTCGCTCGCTGAAAAGGAAAGTGCATCGGAGCGGGCCAAGTTCCTGGCTGCATTTGCACGCGAGGTGAGGTCCGACTTCAAAGCTTCTCTGGAAAGCAATGACGCCACCGCCCAGTCCGCCAGTGATCTGCAGGCTGCCATCAAGGCCCAATTGAAGGCAACTGACCCGACCAATCCGTCGGATCCCAAAAACTAGCCCACTTGCCGAGGAACCATCATGCCCGTCAACTACGCAAAACTGCGACTGATTACTGCGTTGCAAGCGGTGGAACAAACCATTGCCTTGCTGGATCTTGCCCTGGACGACAACCCATCGCCGGACTTGGCGCTGGAGTTGGAGGACAAGAAGAACGATCTGGAACTGCTCAGGTCCAAACTGCAAGCCCAGCTGGACCAGATGAACAACGGCGCGATCGTCGTCCCCGCACCAAACCCAGGCGCCCTTGCCCACCTGAACGACTTGCTGGCCCAAGTTAATCAGGCCACACTCAATGGTTCCACTGCACAGGCCAAGCTGGCACTTGCGGGGAAAATTTTCAGTGCCGGGTTAACTGTACTGAGGTAGGCCGGCCGAAACAAACCCAGGCGATGGGCGTAATAAAGCGTTGCGGCTTTACAGCGCCTTGCCCAGCCGCGCCACACCCTCTTCAATCTTCCCCACATCCGCCGTAGCAAAGCTCAGCCTGAAGGTAGATACGTCCGGCTTGCTGGCGTAAAACGGCGCCCCCGGCACAAACGCCACGCCCTGCTCAATCGCCTTCTTGGCAAACTCGCCAGCATCTTTCGTCTTGCCACCTGCGCCCTTGAGCCGGGCCCAGAAGAACAGACCGCCTTGCGGCTGCGTGAACTCCACCGCGTGACCCAGCTCGCGCTTGAGTGCGGCGCCCATGGCCAGGGCGCGCTCGCCGTACACCTTGCGCACATTGGCCAGGGTGGCGGGCATGCGGCCGGCCTTGAGGTATTGCGCGGCGGTGGCCTGGGCAAAAGTGCTGGTGTGGGCGTCGCTGAACTGTTTGCACATGGTGGCCTTGGCCAGCAGTTCGGCGGGGGCGATCATCCAGCCGACGCGCAGGCCGGGGCTCAGCACCTTGCTGAGGCTGCCACAGTGGGCAATGAGTTCGCTGCTTCCCGGAACATCCTTCGACAGGCTCAGGATGCTGGGAGGGGGTGCTGCGGTGAAGTAGAGGTCGCCATACGGGTCGTCCTCGACGACCAGGGTGTTGTACTTCACGGCGAGCTCCAGCACCTTTTTGCGGCGTTCCAGGCTCAACAAGGCGCCGCTGGGGTTGCCGAAGGTGGGAATCAGGTAGACGAACTTTGGTTTGTGCTCGGCCATCAGCTTTTCCAGCTCGTCGGTTTTGACGCCGTTGGCGTCGATGGGCGCGCTGATGAGTTCTGCGCCGTAGAGGCGGAAGCACTGGATGGTGGCCAAAAAGGTCGGACCTTCGACGATCACCTTGTCGCCGGGGCCAATCATGGTTTTGCCCAGCAAATCGAGCGCCTGCTGGCTGCCGGTGGTGACGATCAGGCCGTCGGGCTCAACACTCACGCCCTTGCTGCCCATGAAGGCGGCGAGCTGTTCGCGCAGCGGGTTGTAGCCTTCGGTGGCGCCGTACTGCAGCGCGGCGCCGGGCTCTTCGGTCAGTGCCTGGTTGACGGCTTCCTGGATGCCTGCCACGTCAAACATGGCGCTGTCAGGAAAGCCGCCAGCAAAGCTGATGATGCCGGGCTTGCCCAGCAGCTTGAACAGTTCACGGATGGCGGAGGTTTCTACGTTGTTGAGGCGGTCGGCAAATGGCAAAGGCATGGTGATCTCTCTTTCTGCTGTGCATTGTCGCCAATTTGCATGGCTGGCCGGCGGCGGGTCGTTCACCGGCACTGATCTGGGCTTGACAGAGTAATGATCTAGAGTAATACTCCAGTCATGACCACCCCGCCCAACACTGCTCCAGCGACCGCTTCCACCCGCGAGCGGCTGCTCGAGGCCGCCGCCACCGTGTTTCTGGCGCAAGGCTTCACGGCGGCGTCCATGGACATGGTGCGCCTGGAGGCGGGGGTCAGCAACGGGAGCCTGTACCACCACTTCCCGACCAAGGTGCAACTGGCCGACGCGCTGTACGCCCACATCCTGCGGGACTTTCATGCAGCCCTGCTGCCGCCCATCAGCGGCCGGGCCAGCACGCAGACGGCGGAAAAAGGCGTCAAGGGATTGATACGCACCTACATCCAGTGGGTGTTGCAGAACCCGCAGAGCGCGCGCCTGCTGCACGAATTGCGACGCAGCGGCGATACCTCTGGCGGGGCGGGCGAAGGCGCGGGCAAGGCAGAAACCGACACCGCCAATGCCAACGCGTTTGCCGCGCTGACCGCGTGGATTGCGCAGCGCGTGGAAGCGGGCGACATGCGGGCCATGCCTTTTCATGTGTGGATGGCGCTGGTTTTTTCGCCGGCGGTGTCGCTCACGCAGCGGTGGATCAGCCAGCCCCAGCCCACGGTCGCGCCCAAGGTGCGGGCGGCGCTGGAGCACGCGGCCTGGATGGCTGTGGCCGCCTGAGCCTTTTTTCTTCTTCAAGGAGTTCCTCCCATGAAAGTCGTGAACGTTCATCAACGTCTGATACATGCCAGCCCTGAGCGGGTCGGTGCGCTGATCGACACGCTGGCCTCGCCCGCCGATGCGCTGTGGCCCGGGCGCGCCTGGCCGCGCATAAAGTTCGACCGCCCGCTGGGCGTAGGCGCCAGCGGCGGGCATGGACCCATCCGCTACGTGGTCGAGGCCTACCAGCCCGGCCAGTCGATCCGCTTCCGTTTCACCGCCCCCACAGGTTTTGACGGCTGGCACGGCTTCGAGGTGCTGGAGGCCACCCCGGTGCACTGCGTGCTGGAGCACCGCATCGAGATGAATACGCGCGGCCCGGCCCTGCTGAGCTGGCCGCTGGTTGTGCGCCATCTGCATGACGCCTGTGTGGAAGACGCGCTGTCGCAAGCCCAGGCGTCGCTGGGCAATGAACCCAAGCCGGTGCCTTGGCCGGCGCGGACGCGCCTGCTGCACTGGCTGGCGGCCGGTGGCCGGCGCCTGGCCCCGCCTTTCCCCAAGAGGCAACATGCAGGCTGATCTGGGAACCCCTGCCGATCTGCTCAGCTTTGGCCGCGATGCGATAAGCCGCCAGCCGTTCAGCGCCATGCTCAATGCCAGGCTGGACGCTTTCACACCCGGGCTGGCCGAGCTTTCTGTGCCGGTCGTGCCGGGGCTGCTGCAGCAGCACGGCTTTGTGCACGGCGGTGTGTTGTCTTACCTGGCGGATAACGCGCTCACGTTCGCGGGCGGCTCGGTGCTGGGCGACGCGGTGACGTCAGAGTTCAAGATCAATTACCTGCGCCCGGCCAAAGATGCCGAGCGCCTGCTGGCGGTGGCCACCGTGGTGGGCAGCGGCAAGACACAGGCCGTGTGCCGCTGCGACATCTTTGTACTGCGCGGTGAGGAGCGCACCCTGTGCGCCGCCGCGCAAGGCACGATCCGCAAGGCAGGCTAAAGCCATGGCCCTGAACCTGCCGTCCGTCCTCATCGCGCTCAGCGCAGCCACCCTGCTGTCGCTAGGGCTCGCGCATCTGCTTTTTACCTTCCACGGCAACAAGTTCGACCCGTGCGACCCCGGGCTCAAGGCCGGAATGATGGCGATCTCGCCCGTGATCAGCCAGCAGACAACAATGTGGCGGGCCTGGATCGGTTTTAACTACAGCCATTCCTTCGGGGCCATTCTGTTCGGTCTGGTGTATGGTTATCTTTCGCTGTGGCACGGCGCCTTTCTGTTCGACTCGTGGTTTCTGCTGGGACTTGGCCTGCTCCTGCTGCTGGCCTGTGTGGTGGTGGGCAAGGTCTACTGGTTCGGCACACCGTTTCGGGGCATCGTGCTAGCCGCGGTACTCTACGGCCTGGGCCTGGTTCTCCACTTTATTTAGCGCTTATCCATGATCGAACAGCACATAGACATCCCCGGCGCCGACGGCGCGATGAACAGTTTTGTGGTTTACCCTGAAGAAGGCGGGCCGCACCCGGTGGTGATTTTTTACATGGACGCACCGGGCAAGCGCGAAGAGCTGCACGACATGGCGCGTCGCATTGCGGCAGTGGGTTATTACGTGGTTCTGCCCAATCTGTACTACCGGCGCTCGCGCGACTTCTGGCTGACCGAGCGCACAGAGCCGCTGATGGCCGTGATGTTTGAGCACATGAATTCTCTGACCAATGCCATGGTGGTGCAGGACACCGAGGCCTTGCTGCGCTTTGTGGATGCGCAGCCGCAGGCCGATGCCAGCCGCGTGGGCGCAGTGGGCTACTGCATGAGCGGCCCGTTTGTGATGGCGGCCGCAGCTGCCCTGCCCAAGCGCATCAGCAGCATTGCCAGCATTCACGGGGCCAACCTGGTGACCGACCGGAACGACTCGCCGCACCTGATGGCGCCCATGATCCGCTGCGAAAGCTATTTCGCCTGCGCCGAGACCGACCGCTGGGCACCGGCAGAGCTTGTGCACACGCTGCAGCAGGCGCTGGTGGCTGGTGGCACGCCGCACCGCATTGAGTGGTACCCGGGCACCGAGCACGGCTTTGTCTTTCCCAAACGCGAAGGCATTTACCACCAGGCGGCTGCCGAAAGGCACTGGGAGCGGCTGTTTGATCTTTTCAGGCGCACGCTGCAAGGCTGAGCGCCACGGCGCCCGCCCTTGGGCGGGTTGCCACCCGCAAGACTGAACGCAACGCACTGACTTTTGCCGGTGGCTCGGTACTGGATTGCGGATCAAGCCCGCAATGACAACCGTTCAGGTCCGGGCCATGACTTTTACTAAATCGTCTTTAAACGATATATTGACAGTATCGTCTTTGTACAATAAAGTGTAAATATCCCCTAAAGGTGGTATTTGCATGAACAAGCTCCAAACCTTCCCCATCCAGACATCAGCCCAGCTGTCGGTACATCTGAAATCACTCCGCAAGGTACGCGGCATGACGCAAACTGCGCTGGGTGAACGCATTGGCGTCAAGCAGGTGCGTATCGCCGACATCGAGAAGAATCCGGGTGCCGTCAGCCTGGACCAGTTGCTGCAGGTCTTGCATGCGCTGGACACGCGGCTGCTGCTTGCAGACACCCAGCGCTACGCCGATGCAGCCCCCTCACCCGCCGCCAAGGCTGGCGAACCACCGGCGGACTGGTAAGCATGGCATTTGCTGACCTGGACATATGGATGAACGGCCAGCGTGTGGGCGTCTGGTTCTGGACGCGTACCGGAACACCCGGCCTGCGGTATGACGACGTCTGGCTGCAATCGCCCCATGCACGGCCGCTCTCGGTCTCGCTTCCCTTGCCTGCGGGCGGAGGCGATGTGATGGGCGCCAAGGTAGAACACTACTTCGACAATCTGCTGCCTGACAGCCAACACATCAGGGACCGGCTGCGGCGCCGCTTTGGCAGCCCTTCAACCCGCGCCGCCGACCTGTTGGCGGCCATTGGGCGTGACTGTGTAGGCGCTGTTCAGTTGATGCCCGCCGGTGAGACGCCTCCACCGCATGACCGCATTGACAGCACGCCCCTGACCGAGCACCAGGTAGAAGCCCTGTTGCGTGACGTGACCAATGACGACGTGGCGGAGCCTTTCCTGCCGGACGCTTTTCGCATCTCTATCGCCGGTGCACAGGAAAAAACTGCGCTCTTGCGCGTCCGCCAGCACTGGCATTTGCCGGAAGGTGCAACTCCCACCACGCATATTTTCAAACTGCCGCTCGGGCTGGTGGGCAACATTCGCGCGGACATGTCGGACTCGGTAGAGAACGAATGGCTTTGCGCCACGTTGCTGGCCACCATGGGTTTTACAGTAGCGCCAACTGAAATGGGACAGTTCGGCAAGCAGAAGGTGCTGATTGTTGAGCGCTTTGACAGGCGTTGGGCCGAAGGCAATCGCTGGATAGCCCGCCTTCCTCAGGAAGATTTCTGCCAGGCCAGCGGGCAACCAGGCGAGCTGAAGTACGAGAGCAATGGCGGCCCGGGCTTACGTGCCAGCCTGGCACTGCTTGCTGCTGGAAACAACCCGCGGGAAGACGGCTTGCGCTTTGCCATGGCCCAGCTCGCCTTCTGGCTCATGGCCGCCACCGACGGCCACGCGAAGAATTTCTCTATCTTTCTGGAACGCGGTGGCGGCTACCGCATGACGCCGCTGTATGACGTGCTGTCAGTCTGGCCCATCATGGGCACGGGGCCGAATCAGCTGCACCCGCGCCGCGCCAAGCTGGCCATGGCCATTCGCTCAAACTTGGGCAGCAAAAACACGCACCACCACCTGCACGAGATCCGCACCCGCCACTGGCAGTTGCTGGCGCAGCAAAGCGGCGTGCCCGATGCGTTTGACCACATGGTGGCGCTGGTGCTGCAGGTACCCGACGCGCTGGACCGCGTGGCGGCCGAGCTGCCGGATGGTTTTCCGCAGCGGGTGTTCAAACCGATTCGGGCCGGCATGCTGGCCCAGGCTGAAGCGTTCATGGCGGAGCTGCCGTGAATCCGTCCGACCACAGGCGTGCCTACGTTGCCCGCATCAACCGTGTGGTGGACCACATCAGCACGCACCTGGACGGCACGCTGGACCTGCAGACACTTGCCGGCGTGGCACATTTTTCGCCCTGGCACTTCCACCGCCTGTTTCAGGCGATGACGGGCGAGACACTGGCCGACTGCGTGCGCCGGCTGCGGCTGGAAGCAGCAGCACAGCGCCTGCTGGCTTCACCGCCCCAGGCTGCGCTGGCGGTGGCTCTGGAGGTGGGCTTTGCGTCAGCCGAAGTGTTCACACGGGCCTTTGGCGCGCACTTCGGCATGACACCTACCGCGTGGCGGCGCGGTGGCTGGCGCAGTTGGTCGGCCAGCCAGCGCGAACAACTGAGCAAGATTCATCAAGAGGTGCGCAAGGCGAATCAAGCCGCCGACCCGGGGTTTCCGCAAGATGGTGACAGCTGGCCATTGGGTCAGCCCATCACTGAAAAAGGAATGCTTATGCAAGTCGAACTCAAGACCCTGCCCGCCCTTCGCCTGGCCTATATGCGCCATACCGGGCCCTATGGCCACCCCGATATTGGGGCCACCTGGCAACGCCTTTGGGCATGGCTCGGGCAGCACGGGCTGAACCCGGAACGGATTTACGGCATCGTCCAGGATGACCCGGAAGTCACCCCCGCCGACAAATGCCGCTATGACTGCTGCTTTGAGGTGGATGCCGCCTTCCAGCCGCAGGGCGAAATCGGCGTGCAGACTTTTGCCGGCGGACGTTATGCCTGCGCACCCTTCACTGGCACGGGTGCAACCATTCACGCCGCATGGATGCGCCTGCTCGGCGAGTGGCTGCCGCAAAGCGGCTACCAGGCCGATGACAAACCCTCACTGGAGCTGCACGAAGGTGATTTTGTGGTGGACGAAAAAACAGGCGCTTTCCGCTGCCTGTTGTGCATACCGGTGCGGCCGCTGTAGGCCGCTGTAGCCGGAAGGCTGCGCGGGAGAGGCCGGGCCGCTCACGGCACCCAGCCTCTCTTCGCCTGCTCAAGCCTTTAAAACTCTTTCCACTCACCACCCGCCGCAACCAGCTGGGGCTGTGCCGATGGGGCTGACCTGCGCGGCGCTGCAATCGCCTGCCTGGCCTTGGGTGGCTGTGCGTGCTGCCGGGCCGGTGCCGTGCGCTGGGGCGGTGCCACGTAATGCACCGCCTGGCTGTTGTCCAGCCGGAACACACTGACCACCTGGGACAGCCCGCTGGCCTGCTCCTGCAAGGAAGAC
>NZ_JBDTTH010000002.1:0-140147 GCF_039930745.1 Polaromonas sp.
AGGACAAGGGCGGCTACTACCTGCTCAACGGCAGCAAGATGTGGATCACCAACGGGCCCGACGCCGACACGCTGGTGGTTTACGCCAAGACCGAACCCGAGCTGGGCGCGCGTGGCGTCACGGCCTTCCTGATCGAAAAAGGCATGAAGGGTTTTTCCGTTGCGCAAAAGCTCGACAAATTGGGCATGCGCGGCTCGCACACCGGCGAGCTGGTCTTCAGCAATGTTGAGGTGCCGGCGCAGAACATTCTGGGCGGCCTCAACAGCGGCGCCAAGGTGCTCATGAGCGGGCTCGACTACGAACGCGCCGTGCTCACCGGTGGGCCGCTGGGCATCATGCAGTCCGTCATGGACAGCGTGATTCCCTACATCCACGACCGCAAACAGTTCGGCACCAGCATTGGTGAGTTCCAGCTGATTCAAGGCAAGGTGGCCGACATGTACACCGTGCTGCAGGCCGGGCGCTCGTTTGCCTACACCGTCGCCAAAAACCTCGACCTGCTGGGCACCGAGCACGTGCGCCAGGTGCGCAAGGACTGCGCTTCAGTCATTCTCTGGTGTGCCGAGAAGGCCACCTGGATGGCCGGCGAGGGCGTGCAGATCTTCGGCGGCAACGGCTACATCAACGACTACCCGCTGGGCCGCCTGTGGCGCGATGCCAAGCTGTACGAAATTGGCGCCGGCACCAGCGAGATCCGCCGCATGCTGATCGGCCGCGAGCTGTTTGCCGAGACCATGTGAAAATCTGGCGATGTCTTCTGAAATCCAAATACTTTTTTCCCACAACCGCGCATGGGCCGCGCAGATGGAGCGCGAGCGGCCAGGCTTTTTTACGAGCCTGATCAAGCAGCAGCGCCCCAAATACATGTGGATAGGCTGCTCCGACAGTCGCGTGCCCGCCAACCAGATCACCGGGCTGGAGCCGGGCGAGGTGTTTGTGCACCGCAACGTGGCCAACATCGTGGTGCACTCCGACCTCAATGCGCTGTCGGCCATCCAATTTGCGGTGGACATGCTCAAGGTCGAGCACATCATGGTGGTGGGTCACTACGGTTGCGGCGGCGTGCAGGCAGCGCTGGAAGGCGCGCGCATCGGTCTGGCCGACAACTGGATACGCCACATCCAGGACGTGCGCCATCGCCACCGGCAACTGCTCGACAGCCTGCCTGACGCCGTGCGCGCCGATGCGCTGTGCGACCTCAATGTGATCGAGCAGGTGGTCAACGTCTGCGTCAGCACCGTCATGGTTGATGCCTGGGCCAAGGGCCAGAAGGTCAGCATTCACGGCTGGGCTTTTGGCGTGCATGACGGCCTGCTGCAGGATTTGAAAATGACGATTTCCGACCCCGCCGATCTTGATGCGCTGTACCGCATAGCGGTCGAACGCGTCTGGGACTCCCGGCGTCCCGTCTGACGGTCATGTTTCCCCAGCGCCTCGACTCCCCCCTGGCCTACCAGGTCGCCAAGGCGATGATGGATGGCTTCAACCGCCACTACCAGCTGTTTCGCACCGAGTCGGCCCGCGCCAAACACCGGTTTGAAACCGCCGACTGGCACGGCCAGCAGCGGGCGCAGCGCGAACGCATCGAGTTTTACGACCTGCGCGTGCGCGAAGCCTCCATGCGCCTGGAGCGCGAGTTCAAGGCGGGCGAGCAGCCTATGGACGTCTGGCACCAGATCAAGCTGCATTACATCGGTTTGCTGGTGAACCACCACCAGCCCGAGCTGGCCGAAACCTTTTTCAATTCGGTTACCACCAAGATCCTGCACCGCAGCTACTTCCACAACGACTTCATTTTTGTCCGCCCGGCGGTCAGCACCGAGTACATTGAAAACGACGAGCTGGCCACCCAGCCGACCTACCGCGCCTATTACCCCCAGCGCGACACGCTGCATGAACACGTCGTCCGCATGGTCAATGACTTCGAACTGCATGTCGAGTTTGAAGACCTGGCACGCGACGCCGGCTATGTGGTGGAAGAGCTGAACAACCGGCTGGGCGAGGTGAAGTTGCGCGCCAATTTCCAGATCCAAGTGCTTTCCAGCATATTTTTCAGGAACAAGGGCGCCTACATCGTCGGCAAGCTGATCAACGGTTTCAGCGAGCTGCCTTTTGCGCTGCCGCTGCTGCATGCTAAATCGGGCAAGCTGGCGATTGACTCGGTGCTGGTCGGCGAAGACGACCTGCTGATCCTCTTCAGCTTCGCGCGTGCCTATTTCATGGTGGACATGGGCATTCCCTCCGCCTATGTGCAGTTCCTGCGCAGCATGATGCCGCGCATGCCGCGCGCCGAAATCTACAACGCGCTGGGCCTGGCCAAGCAGGGCAAGACCCTGTTTTATCGGGATTTTCTTTACCACCTGCGGCACTCGACCGACAAGTTTCGCATTGCGCCCGGCATCAAGGGCATGGTCATGCTGGTGTTTGACCTGCCGTCTTTTCCCTACGTGTTCAAGGTCATCAAGGACTATTACCCGCCGCAAAAAGACACCACGCGCGAGCAGATCAAGGGCAAGTACCTGCTGGTCAAGCAGCATGACCGCGTCGGCCGTATGGCCGATACGCAGGAGTACAGTGAAGTGGCATTCCCGCGTGAGCGCTTCGACGACGAGTTGCTCGCCGAAATCGAAAAGTTTGCGCCCAGCCAGCTCGAAATCAGCGACCGTGATGGCGACGGAAACATGGAGGTCATCATCAAACATGTGTACATCGAGCGGCGCATGATCCCGCTGAACATTTACCTCCAGGAAGCGTTTGACACCGGCGTTGAAGACCCGTTTGCGAAAGGCCAGATCGAGCGCGCCGTGGTCGAGTACGGCAACGCCATCAAGGACCTGGTGGCCGCCAACATCTTCCCCGGCGACATGCTCTGGAAAAATTTTGGCATCACGCGGCACGGCAAGGTGGTGTTCTATGACTACGACGAGATCGAATACATCACCGACTGCAATTTCCGCAAGGTGCCGACCCCGCGCAATGAAGAAGAGGAAATGAGCGGCGAGGTCTGGTACTCCGTCGGGCCCAAAGACGTGTTCCCGGAAACCTTCGAGCCCTTTTTGCTCGGCAACGACGCCGTGCGCGAAGTTTTCATGAAGCACCATGCCGACCTGCTCGACGCCACCTTCTGGCAGCAGCACAAGGACCGCATTGCCGCAGGCCATGTGCATGACGTCTTTCCTTACGAGCGCGAGCGGCGCTTTGTGCGCAAATACGCGGAGCAGAAAGCCTGAGCCCATGAGAGACGCCTGGGAATACGCCAGCTTTGTGGTGACCGCACTGGCTCTGCCTTTCGCGATTTTCTTCTTCGCCCTCGAGCAGCGCAAGGAGCGCAACAACGAGGAGGAAGAGGCCTACCAGCTGCTGTCCGACGCCTACAACGACTTCCTGAAGGTCGTGCTGGCCAACCCCGACCTGCACCTGCGCACCAGCGAGGCGCTGGAGCACCCCACGCCTGACCAGAACGAGCGCACCATGATCATCTACGAGATGCTCATCTCCCTATTCGAGCGTGCCTACATCGTCGCCTGGAACGAACGTATGAGCGAGGTCGAGGCGCGTCGCTGGAACAGCTGGGACGACTACATGCGCGAGTGGTGCCGGCGCGAGAATTTTTTCAATGCCCTGCCGCTGTTGCTGCGCGGCGAAGATCCGGGCTTTCAGCAATACATCCTGCGTGTCGCCCAGGAAGAGCGCGGCACAGTCATTCAACTTAACTGAAGGAGAAAACCATGTCCACATCCAACATCGCTGACCCCATCGTCATCCTCGGCGCAGCCCGCACTCCCATGGGTGGTTTCCAGGGCGACTTTTCCAGCCTGTCCGCCCATGACCTGGGCGGTGCTGCCATCAAGGCCGCCATCGAGCGCTCGGGCATTGCACCCGAGAAAATCGACGAAGTGCTGTTCGGCAACTGCCTGATGGCCGGCCAGGGCCAGGCGCCTGCCCGCCAGGCCGGCTTCAAGGGCGGCCTGCCGGCCAGCACCGGCGCCGTCACCCTCTCCAAAATGTGCGGCTCCGGCATGGAGGCCACCATGCTCGCGCACGACCAGCTCGTCGCCGGCAGCCGCGACGTGATGGTGACCGGCGGCATGGAAAGCATGACCAATGCGCCGCACCTGCTGCTCAAGGGCCGCAGCGGCATCCGTATCGGCCACGACCGTATTTTTGACCACATGATGCTCGACGGTCTGGAAGACGCGTACGAGCCCGGCCGCGCCATGGGCACCTTCGGCGAGCAGTGCGCCGAGAAGTACCAGTTCACGCGCGAAGCGCAGGACGCCTTTGCCATTGCCAGCGTGCAGCGCGCCAAGGCCGCCACCGAATCCGGCGCCTTCAAGGCCGAAATCACCCCCGTCACTGTCAAGGGCCGCGCCGGCGACACCGTTATTTCCATCGACGAAGGTCCGGGCAAGGTCAAGCTCGACAAGGTGGCCACGCTTAAGCCCGCGTTCAAGAAAGACGGCACCATCACCGCCGCCTCCAGCTCGTCCATCAACGACGGCGCCGCCGCGCTGGTGCTCACGCGCGCATCGACCGCGAAGGAACTGGGTGCCACGCCCATTGCCCGCATCGTCGGCCATGCCACTTTCGCGCAGGCGCCCGAGTGGTTCACCACCGCACCGGTCGGTGCCGTCAACAAACTGCTCAAAAAAATCGGCTGGAGCGTGAAAGACGTGGACCTTTGGGAAGTCAACGAGGCCTTTGCCGTCGTGCCCATGGCTGCCATGAAAGAACTCGGCATCAGCCACGACATCGTCAACGTCAACGGCGGCGCCTGTGCGCTGGGCCACCCCATAGGGGCATCCGGTGCGCGCATCATCGTCACCCTGATTCACGCGCTGAAAGCCCGTGGCCTCAAGAAAGGCGTGGCCACCTTGTGTATTGGCGGTGGTGAAGGCACGGCGCTGGCTGTGGAGTTGCTATAAATAAAATAGCTGCTTGCGCCCGCCGCATAAGGACTAGGGGCCAATTTTCCTTGAAACAACGCTGACATGAGCACTGTTCTCGTCATGGGCGCATCGCGCGGCATCGGTCTGGAGTTTGTGCGCCAGTACCGTGAGGCCGGCGCGCGCGTGATCGCCACCGCGCGCGACGACGCCGGGCTGGCGCGGCTGAAGGCGCTGGACGCCACGGCGCTGCGGGTTGACGTGGCTTCTCCGGCCAGTGTCAGTGGCCTGGCCTGGCAGCTCGATGGCGAGAAGATCGACGTGGCGCTGTATGTTGCGGGCGTGCTGGCCGGTGGCAATGCGGGTGATCCGCCGCCCGAAGCGGAGTTTGACCTGGTGATGCGCACCAATGTGCTGGCGCCCATGCGCGTGCTGCCCATGCTGACCGAAGTGCTTGCGCCCGGCGCCAGGCTGGTTGTGCTGTCGTCGCGCATGGGCTCCATGGGCCTGCGGACCAACGGCAGTAGTTGGTTGTACCGCGCCTCCAAGGCCGCGGTGAACTCGGTGCTCAAAGACATCTCGTTCGGCGTGCAGGGCAAGGCCATTTGTGCCGCCATGCACCCCGGCTGGGTGAAGACCGACATGGGCGGCGCGGGCGCCGACCTGGATGTTGCGCAAAGCGTGTCCGCCATGCGCGCGACGATTGCCAACTTGCGCGCCGAACACAACGGCACATTTCTCAACTACGACGGCCAGGCCTTGGCCTGGTAGGAAGCCCCATGATCCTGACCCAAGACCAGCAAATGATCCGCGACGCGGTGCGCGACTTCGCTCAGGCCGAGCTCTGGCCGAACGCCGCCAGGTGGGACAAGGAGCACCACTTCCCGGTCGAGGCGCACAAGGGTCTGGCGGCGCTGGGCGCTTACGGCATCTGTGTGCCCGAAGAATTCGGCGGCGCCAACCTCGACTACGTCACGCTGGCCCTGGTGCTGGAAGAAATTGCCGCCGGCGATGGCGGCACCAGCACCGCCATCAGCGTCACCAACTGCCCCGTCAGCGCCATCCTCATGCGTTATGGCAATGCGCAGCAGAAGAAGCAGTGGCTCACATCGCTGGCGCAGGGCGACATGCTAGGCGTGTTTTGCCTGACAGAGCCGCACGTAGGTAGCGACGCTTCGTCCCTGCGCACCACCGCCGTGAAAGACGGCGACGAATACGTGATCAACGGTGTCAAGCAGTTCATCACCAGCGGAAAGAACGGCCACGCCGCCATCGTCATCGCGGTTACCGACAAGGGGGCCGGCAAAAAAGGCATGAGCGCCTTCATCGTGCCGACCAGCGCACCGGGGTATGTGGTGGCACGGCTGGAAGACAAGCTGGGCCAGCATTCCAGCGACACGGCGCAGATCAATTTCGACAACTGCCGCGTCCCGGCCGACAACCTGATCGGCAACGAAGGCGAAGGCTACAGGATCGCACTGGGCGCGCTTGAAGGCGGGCGTATCGGCATCGCCGCGCAAAGCGTGGGCATGGCGCGCAGCGCTTTCGAGTTCGCACTCGCTTACGCCAAGGAACGCCAGAGCTTCGGCACCGCCATCTTCAACCATCAGGCGGTGGGTTTCCGCCTGGCCGATTGCGCCACGAAGATAGAGGCCGCACGCCAGCTGATCTGGCACGCCGCCAGCCTGCGTGACGCCGGCCTGCCCTGTCTGAAGGAGGCGGCCATGGCCAAACTTTTTGCCAGCGAAATGGCCGAAGAAGTTTGCAGCGCCGCCATCCAGACGCTGGGCGGCTACGGTTACGTCAGCGACTTTCCGGTGGAACGCATCTACCGCGACGTGCGGGTTTGCCAGATCTACGAAGGCACGTCCGACGTGCAGAAAATCATCATCCAAAGACAGCTCTAGGCACACCCCCGTTGAGGCTCACTGCGTATAGCCTCCTCCCCCCTTGCAGGGGGCGGCGCCTGCGGTCTGGCGAAGCCAGTCCCGCGGCCCCTACTTGAATTGTGCGTCGAGGTGCAGGCTTGTCATTGCGGACTTGATCCGCAATCCATGTATGTGTACTGGCGGCGGTGGTTTGTGCTGCATGGATCCCGGGTCAAGCCCGGGATGACAAACCGGGGTTAACGCAGGAATGGTGCACGCCGTAAACTTTGTCATTGCGGACTTGATCCGCAATCCATGTCCGCAAGCCAGCAAGCAGGAGACCAACCCCATGCCTATCACCAAAGGATTCCGCGCCCTCGTCGATGAGGCCATGGCGCAGGTCACCACTTATTCGGTCACCGAAGCCCAAGCCAAACTTGCCGACCCGAAGGTACAGATCGTCGACATCCGCGACGTGCGCGAGCTGGAGCGCGAAGGCACGGTGCCTGGTGCCTTGCTGGCGCCGCGCGGCATGCTGGAGTTCTGGGTGGACCCGGCCTCGCCCTATTTCAAACCGGTGTTCGGCGACGAGGGCAAGGAGTTCATCCTCTTTTGTGGGGCCGGCTGGCGCAGCGCGCTGGCCACCAAAACCCTGCAGGACATGGGCATGACCAACGTGGCGCACATCGACGGTGGTTTTGCCGAGTGGAAAAAGCAGGGCGCTCCCATGGAAACCCTGGAGGCGCACAAGCAGGCCCACGCGGCGCGCCACCCCGCTAGTACTGCAGCACGGAAGTAGCGAAACAAAATGAAAGTGATGACCTCGTGCCCAGGGCAAGGCGCAAGCCGCAGCGAAGGCTGTGCGCCTTCGCAAGGATTGCAACGCCGCCATGGGTGCGAAGGCGCGCTTTCATGGTTCGATATTTTCGGGCTGCAGTACTAGGGGCTGACGGTGGCCGCCTGCCCCTGCGGACGCGCCGATGCGCGCGGCCGGCCGCTGGCTTACGCCGCTTGCTGCGGCCGGTTCGTGGACCATTTTGCGCAGACGCCTGCACCCGATGCCGAAGCCCTGATGCGTTCGCGCTACAGCGCTTTTGTGTTCGAGCGCGCCGACTACCTGCGCGCCACCTGGCACACCAGCCGCCGTCCCTCAGACATCACGTTTGACCCCGGCGTCAAATGGTTGGGGCTGGAAGTGCTGCAGCACCAGGTGCCGGACACCACCCACGCCGAAGTCGAATTTGTCGCCCGCCAGAAAGGCCCCGGCAGCCCGGCCGTGCGCCTGCATGAGCGCAGCCGCTTCGTGCTCGAAGCCGGGCGCTGGTACTACGTGGACGGCGACCAGCTCTGAAGCTCCGGTTTAGAGTCAAAAGTGCCTCCAGCCCATACCCCCTGTGCGTGATAAGCTACCAAATAGATAGCGAAATTAAAGAACGCTTTCCCAGTTGAAAGGCTATGCACCGTGGTCTGGCGGTCCGCTGCAATGCGCGGTCAAATAGGCCTCCAGCCCTTATTCCACGGGCGCCACCAGCTACTTATTCGATAGCAATCCATGGCAACCATAGCACCCATAACAATTCAGAGAAAGGTTTTCCCTTGTTGAAATTCGATGCCGTGTTGTTCGACTGTGATGGCGTGCTGGTGGACAGCGAGCCCCTCACCAATGGCGTGTTGCGCGACATGCTAGAAGAGGCCGGCTGGAAGCTCAGCTCTGCGGAGTGCATGCGCCTGTTCATCGGCAAGGCCGTCAAGGACGAAATCGCCATCATCGAGGCGAACACCGGGCGCCCGCTGACGGCGCAGTGGCTGGACGAATTTCGCGGGCGGCGCAACGAGGCACTGGTCGAAGGCCTGCTGCCGATCCGCGGTGCGGTGGAGGCGGTGGCGCTGATTCACCAGTTGTACGACGGCCGCATTGCCTGTGGCTCCGGCGCCGACCGTTTCAAGGTAGAGCTGCAGCTCGAAAAGTGCGGCCTCATGCCTTATTTCAAGGGCCGCATCTTCAGCGGCCACGAACTGCCGCGCTCCAAGCCCGCGCCCGATGTTTACCTGGCCGCAGCCGCGGCGCTGGGCCTGGACGCCAGGCGCTGCGCGGTGGTGGAAGACACCGTCACCGGCGTCACTTCCGGCGTGGCCGCAGGCGCCACCGTGTTTGGCTACAGCCCGCCCGAAGCCGGGCATGACGCGCCGGAGGCCCTGCGCTCGGCAGGCGCCAGCCTCATCTTCATCGACATGGCCGAGCTGCCCGCGCTACTGATGGCCTGAGTGCGTCTTTGTGCCGGATTTATGCATGAAATCGGCCGCCCGCCCTTGGTCAGGATGCCTGCTTGGGTGGACCCATTCGCATCGGCCGGCTTCCGAGTTTTGCGCCCGTCACTGCATCGACGCCGATGGGCTGGATCTCAAGGCCCGTCTCATCGTCGATATAGCGCGCGAGGTTCTGGCCGCAGTTCCGCTGCGCCCAAGCACCGATCATCAGCAAGACCGGCAGGAAGTCGCGGCCGGCATCTGTCAGCACGTATTCCTCGCGCGGAGGGCGCTCGGAGTAGATCCGTTTTTCCAGCAATCCTGCGTCTGTCAGGGCACCTAGCCGCCGGGTGAGCATCGTCGGCGCAATTCCGAGGTTCTTCCTGAACTGGTCGAAGCGTGCCAGGCCTGCGTGCGCGTCCCGCAGGATCAGGATGCTCCAGGCATCACCGACGGATTCGAGGCCCCGAGCGACCGGACACCCCAGGGTCAAAATATTTTCTTCGATCATATCGTTTTGATAGTGACTTAGTACTGTTTTGATAGTAACATCCCTTTCATCGGCAATCCAGCCTGTGACGAAGGAGATCGAATGAACAACACAAACAAGGGTATCGCACTCGTGACGGGGGCTTCGTCGGGCATCGGGCGGGTGACTGCCCAGTCCCTGGTAAACGCCGGGTACCAGGTTTTTGGGACAAGCCGCAAGGCGATCTCCAGCCCTCCTCATGGCGTCACGATGCTGGTTTGCGACGTGACCGACGAGGCCTCTGTAAAGAGCCTCGTGGAGGAGGTCGTCAAGCAGGCGGGGCGTATCGACCTCGTCGTCAACAACGCAGGCGTGGGCCTGCTCGGCGCCGCCGAAGAGTCGTCGATCAACCAGGCCCAGCGCCTGTTCGACGTGAACGTGTTCGGCGTCGCCCGCGTCGTCAACGCGGTCCTGCCCATCATGCGGGCCCAAAAGGGCGGCCGCATCATCAACATGAGTTCGATCCTGGGGCTGATTCCTGCGCCGTTCAATGCTTTTTATTCGTCCACCAAACACGCGATCGAAGGCTATTCGGAATCCCTTGACCACGAAGTGCGCCGGTTCGGTATCCGCGTGGTATTGGTGGAGCCGGGCGTGACGCGCACCGCCTTCGAAGAGAACCTGACGCGGGCCGACCAGCCCATGGCAACCTATGCCGAAGACCGTGCACGCAGCGAGGCGCTCATGCGCACGTTGATGGAGGCCGGCGACGCCCCGCAGGTCGTTGCCGATGTCGTCGTCAAGGCCGCCACAGCCGCAACGCCGAAGTTGCGCTATTCGGCGGGCAAGCAGTCAAGCCAGGTGCGTGTGCTGCGCCGTTACATGCCCGAAAGCATGGTCGACAAGGCGCTGCGCAAGTTCAACGGCTTCCCGGTTTGACGATGGAAGATGCCTCCCACGCGCGGGCCGGCTTTGATTCATGTATCAAATTGGCATCCAGCCCTTGTCTGATGGTCGCGAGCAGCTACTGATTCAATAGCAACCCAGGGAAAGGTTTTCCCTTGCTGAAATGCGAAGCCGTGTTGTTCGTCCGTGATGGCGTGCTCGTTGGCAGCGAGCCCATCATCAATGGCGTGTTGCGCGACCTGTTGCGCGGGCACGGCGCAAAACCGGCTGCCGCCACGGGAAGGGCGGGCAGTGCTAAGCTGCCGGGCCGAACCTGTTTCAACTACTCCGAGAAAACCCTATGCCTGGATTGCTGCCCCACGTTGACCCTGATGGCCTGCTTGAATTTTCGGTGGTCTACACCGACCGCGCACTCAACCACATGTCCAAGAGCTTCCAGGGCGTGATGACCGACATCTCCTGCATCCTCAAGGAAGTTTATGGCGCGCACTCCGCCGTGCTGGTCCCCGGCAGCGGCACCTACGGCATGGAAGCCGTGGCACGCCAGTTCGCCGCCGGCAAACACGTCATGGTCATTCGCAACGGCTGGTTCAGCTACCGCTGGACGCAGATCTTCGACATGGGCAGCATCCCCGCCTCGTCCACCGTGCTCAAGGCACGCCAGACCAGCCAGGGCGCGCAAGCCCCCTGGGCGCCGGTGCCGATTGCCGAGGTGCAGGCCGCCATCGCCAAAGAAAAACCGGCCGTCGTGTTTGCCCCGCATGTGGAAACCGCTTCCGGCATGATCCTGCCCGACAGTTACCTCCAGGCCGTGGCCGACGCTGTACATGCCGTGGGTGGCCTCTTCGTGCTCGACTGCATCGCCTCCGGCGCCATGTGGGTAGACATGAAAACCACCGGCGTGGACGTGCTGATCTCGGCCCCGCAAAAAGGCTGGAGCAGCTCTCCCTGCTGCGCCATGGTCATGCTCAGCGAGCGTGCCCGCACCGCCATTGAAGGCACCACCAGCTCCAGCTTTGCCTGCGATTTGAAGAAGTGGCTGCAGATCATGGAAACGTATGAAAAAGGTGGCCACGCCTACCACGCCACTTTGCCCACCGACGCACTCACGCGCCTGCGCGCCGCCATGAAGGAAACCCAGGCCTACGGCTTTGCCAAAGTCAAAGCCGAGCAGGAAGCCTTGGGGCAAAAGGTGCGCAAGTTGTTTGAAAGCCGCGGCCTGCCCAGCGTGGCGGCCGAGGGCTTCAAGGCCCCGGGCGTGGTGGTCAGCTACACCACGGACCCGGACATCCAGTCCGGCAAGAAGTTTCTGGAGCAGGGTTTGCAAACTGCTGCCGGCGTGCCGCTGCAGTGCGACGAAGGCGCCGACTTCAAGACCTTCCGCATCGGCCTGTTCGGGCTGGAGAAGTGGCACCAGACAGACCGCACGGTCGGCCAGCTTGCGGCCGCGCTGGACCGCATCGGCCTGACAGCGCCGGTGGCCGAAGCGGTGGCTGGCTGAAGCCCGCCCGCTTCGACTTTTCTCTTTTCCTTCCTTTCCCTTTTTAATCTGAAGAAGAGATGTGCCCATGAAATGCGCATTGGTAGGCTCCCGTTTTTTCGCCGCTTCGGTTTTTGAGGCGCTGCGCAAGGAAGAAGGCATAGAGTTCACCAGCGTCGTCGCGCCGGCGGCCGATGACCGGCTGGCGCTGGCGGCGCAAGCGGCCGGCATTGCTGTGCATGTGCTGGCCAACCCCAAGATGGTTCCGGGCGAAGCGATTGCCGAGGGCACCGACCTCATCATCGCCGCGCACACGCATGCGCGGGTGAGCGACGAAGCGCTGGCGCGCTCGCGCCTGGGCGGCATCGGCTACCACCCCTCGCTGCTGCCGCGGCACCGCGGGATTGCCGCCGTTGAGTGGACCATTCTGGAAGGCGACGCCATCGCCGGCGGCTCGGTCTACCACCTGGCCGACGGCTGGGACGCCGGCGCCATTGCCGCGCAGGACTGGTGTTTTGTCAAAAAAGGCGAAACCGCACGCGAGCTCTGGGAGCGCGCCCTCGCGCCCATGGGGCTGGCCCTGCTCAGCAAGGTGGTCCAGATCGCCCGGCTGGAAGGCCGGGTGCCCGCCACCCTGCAAGACACCACCTTCGCCACCCGCGCACCCATGATCCGCCGGGCAGTTGTGCTGACCGAAGAAGCCTCGCCCACAACCGCCTCACTCGTCGTCTCCATCGTCGGGGCTGACCGGCACGGCATCGTGAGTTCGCTGGCTGAACGCGCCCATCGTTTCGGCGCCAACTGGGCAGCCAGCCGCATGACCCGGCTGGCCGGTGAGTTTGCCGGCATGGTGCACTTCGAGGTGCCACGCGAAAACGCAGACGCCCTGGCCGCCTCGCTGCGCGGGCTGGAGTCCAGCGGCCTGCAGGTGGTCGTGGCCAAGAGCAACGGCGCCAGCATGCCCACCTCGCTGCGCGTGGTGGAGCTGGAGCTGGTGGGCGAAGACAGGGTGGGCATCGTCAGCAACCTGACGAAGATGCTGGCCGAACGCGGCATCAGCATCGAGAACATCCACACCGACATCGTCCGCAGCGGCGTGTCGGGCAAGCAGACCTTCAAGGTCGAGGCGCACCTGCTGGTGCCCGCCGCCCTGTCCATCGAGGCCCTGCAGCGGGAACTCGGCCCCCTGGCCAGCGAGATGATGCTCGACATCGCTTTAGGTGAACGCCAGGCCCAAAGCCCGGCGCCCGCCCGCGCCGCGCCCGCCGGGGTGCTAGCACCGCAGTAGTGCTCCGCCGGTGCTCGGCCCCTGCGCCTACTCCCTCTCCATGCGGGAGAGGGCAGGGGTGAGGGCTCTCCCGCCAGAAAATATGGTCAAAAAGACCTCTAGCCCTTATATGACGGGCGCAAGCAGCTATTAAATACGTAGCATTTTTGATGCCTCCGATGGTTGCTTGGTCATAGTCCAACACAGGCAGCCTTGCGTGTTGTATCGCCGAGCGATACACTGCTTGGGTGATCAAATCGTTTCGCCACAAAGGGCTCCAGGCTTTTTTTGAGAAGGGCAGCAAGGCGGGCATTCAGCCGCATCAAGCCGACAAACTTAATCGCCAGCTGACGGCCTTGAACCAGGCGGCCGCGCCAGAGCAGATGGACATTCCCGGTTGGCGACTTCATGCCCTGGCTGGGGACTTGAAGGGTCATTGGTCTGTAGGGGTCAACGGTAACTGGCGGCTGACTTTTGTGTTTGAAGGACAGGACGCCATGCTGGTTGACTACCAGGACTACCACTAGCGTGTTTGAAAGTTGATGAAGATGACTATGCACAATCCCACCCACCCCGGTCTGATCATTCGTGATGACGTCCTACCCGAATTGCAGCTCAGCGTGAACGAAGCGGCAGAGCAGTTGGGCGTGTCACGTGTCACCTTGTCGCGTGTGATCAACGGGCGCGCCGCCATCACAGCCGAGATGGCGCTTCGCGTAGGCAAGTGGGTCGGCAATGGCCCCGAAATATGGCTGCGCATGCAGGGCCAGTACGACCTCTGGCAAGCGAAGAAAAAAGGCGAGCCGAAAGTCAAGAAAGCCAAACGGCCTACGGTGGCTTCCGGTTTGCCCGCATGAGCGCCTGAAGGTAGACAAATACCGGCTTGCGAAAGGAAAAGCCTCCCTGGTGGAGGCTTTTTTCTTATTAAGCCGGATTCATGTCGAAACGCAGGCTCGCCATTCGTCGTACAGGTGTGACGTTCAACAACCCTCAAAGGACCTTCCCATGAAATACCTCTGCCTCGCCTACTACCACCCCGAAAAATTCGCCGCCATGGCGGCCGCCGATGTGCAGGCCCTGGTCAGCCAATGCCCGGCCAAAGACGCCGAACTCAAGAAAACCGGCCAACTGGTGGTCAGCGCCTCGCTCGGCGGCCCGGAAGCTGCTTTTGCCCTGCGCCCGCGCAGCGGCAAGACACAGGTGACCGATGGGCCCTATGCCGAGGCCAAGGAGCTGGTTGGTGGGTTCTTCATCATTGAAGCGGCGGATCGGGACGAGGCCGTGCGGGTGGCCTCGCTGCACCCGGCCGCGACTTTGGGTGAAGCTGTGGGGTGGGGGATCGAGATTCACCCGATTGGGTTTTTTGAGATGACACCGGGCCAATAAGCCGTCAGTGCGGCGCAAGTACCTGTAGCCGCAAGTCGTCGAGCGCGCCTTGACCGAGCAGGTGGCAGGACGCGGTTGCGTACAAAAATCATTCGAGTGATGGAGCAAACAATGAGAAAGCTGAAACTGGAAATGCAGGTCTCCGCCGACGGTTTTGTTGCGGACGATGAAGGCGGTACCGACTGGATGGTGTGGAACTGGGCGCCCGAATGGCAGTGGGACCCGCGCCTGCGCGAATACCATAACGCGCTCACCGCTTCGTCCGACTGCATCCTTCTGAGCAGGGCCATGGCGCAGAAGGCTTCATCGACCATTGGGAGCAGGTGGCGCGCAACCCGGCGGATCCCCAGTACGCGTTTGCGCAGCGCATCACGCAGATGCGCAAGGTCGTGTTCAGCCGGACCCTGGAGCGGTCTTCATGGCCGCGCACGGAACTTGCCCACGGCGGCTTCGAAGAGGCCATCCATGCCCTCAAGCGCGAGCAGGGTCAGGACATCCTGGTCTATGGCGGGCCTACCTTCGCCTCTTCGCTGTTGGCGGCCGGGCTGATCGACGAATTGCACATTTTCCAGAACCCCACCTTCCTGGGCACCGGAAGGCCCATGTTCAAGGACTTGCGGAAACCGGTGGCGATGCAACTGCGGGGCGCGGTGCCGTTCGACTGCGGCGTGGTCGTGCTTCAGTACGTTTCACAGCGGCGATGAGCACCGCGACACGCGTCATTTGTCGTCGTTATGGAATTTCGCCGGGCTCAAGGCCACCGGCGAGCTAGGTGCAGCGCCTCCCTCAAAGGCCCGTAAGCTGCTTTCGCGCTGCGCCCGCGCAACGGCAAGCCGCAAGTGACCGGCGGGCCTTATGCCGAGGCCAAGGAGCTGGCCGGCGGGTTTTTATCATTGAAGCGGCGGATCGGGAAGAAGCGGTGCGAGTTGCCTCACTGCACCCGGCCGCGACTTTGGGTGAGGCAGTGGGGGTGGGGGATTGAGGTGCACCCGATTGGGTTCTTTGAGATGACGCCCAGCAAATAAAGCGTTTAGCACGGCGGAAGCAAAGACTGCGGCCGGCGTGCCGCTGTAGTGCGACTAAGGCCTCGACTTCACGACTTTCCGCACCGGCCTCCGTTGCTGGCTGAGGGCTGCTTCCCTGCTATTCAAAGAAAAGGCTTCCCGGGTGGAAGCCTTTTTATTGAAGAGTTTGAAAGAAGGACTTCCCATCCCGCCACTCAGCGTGCCTTCGAGACCAAGTCCGGTGCAATGTCCATGAGGAGCCTGTCAACTGAAGGCGAGACAAGCTGGGTCAAGGAGTCGTCAAACTCGCGAATGTTTCGCATGGCATCGTCGGTAGATGAGTATGTTTTTATCTGCGACGGGTATGGCCGAGCGTGGTGGGGATGAATTCCCGAGGGGACGCCCCACCAGATAAACGAGGGCGGAGAATTCGAACCATCTGACGAGGATTTTGTGGAGCTGGTTGTCGATGGTGATGCAGGAGAGAGAGGCTTTTTTGGCGGAAGGACGGTTCGAAGCGAATACCTGATGCAGGGAGAGACGCGGGGATAGCTGCAACTTCCGGCATCGAAACTCAGGCCAAGCACCGGCAAACCGCGCGAAAAAGGTACTGCTTCAAGTACCGGCAAGTTGTAACGTCGATCCGTCCCACCTCTCAGAGCGTAGGGGATGGGTAGCACCTCGACCGCAATGCTCGCTCGCTGGAGGCTTTCCACCAGCTGCGTTACAAACTTTTGGTGATGGTCCGTCGCAATACCGTTTTTTGAGGCGCTGTCCGCCAGTTTGGCGTGCATCGCGGTAAGAATTGCATCCGCGCGGGTTTCCCTGTCCGGCTGCGCCAAAGCCACCAAGAGATCCATTTCCCCAAATACAACGGCAATGGGAACGTTGTACTTGAAGGGCGCCTGGTCGACGACAAGCACAATCCGCGTCTGGTTTGCCGTCTTGAGTTGGTCCACCAGAGGCGCGGTGGAGACACAGCCCGTCAAAAAAAGAGCTGCGATCGTTACCACAAACCGGTGCAGCCCAATCTTCGGCAAGCTGCAGATTAAACCCGGGCGTCTTGTTGTTTGAAATTGCTGCATCTTGCCTCCATCTTTTTTTGATGCTACCAGAGAGAAAAGTCAACTTTCTAGGGCTCACTTGGTGCGGCAACTCTTAAGAGTCTCCTCAATCCAGGGCAAGGTGGTTGGCAGAGTTGCTATCCCAGAGAGGACTGAATCGGGTCCTCCTGTGGAAAAAACAAACCGTTTTCCTTTAAGCAAGTTGGCTGCAACTTCATCAGTGATGGGCTTTTCGTGTGTCTCCAATAAAGCTGGGTATTTGTTGTAGCCTCGTCTATGCATCCAAATAGCGACGTCTGCGTTCTGGCCCTCTTTCAAAGCGAATTTACTGGCCCAAGCAGGTCCCGGCGATGAAAGAACAATGCGGTCTACCCGTACCACTACTTCAACTTTGTCTGTCGGAGAGCAACTTCCTTCGGGATATTTCAACCTGCAATCCATACTGCGAGTCGCAAGAATCTCCCCCACGAAGATTTGTGGGGCGGCACAGACCATATTTTCTGGAATTGCCGGTGACAGTGCTAGGGCAGGCGCCGTTACTATTGCCAATAGAACGCCGTATCCAATGAGTGCCAAAGGCGATTTGTTATGCGTCTTATTCATTGAGTTAGGTGGTATATCAAATCCTACCCGCGCATCAAAAAATGCAGAGAGTGATCTCTTGGAGGGATGCCGGGAATACTAAGAATCAAGTTGTCGATAGGGTTGTTCGGATCAGCGTAAACCAAGTGCTCATTGCGCATGAAGTCCTCAATGAGGGTCGGTTTCTGGGATCTAAAAAAGAGCGAGCTGCGTGAATAAACCTGAATGGCATGGTTGCACTTTTCAACCTCATCATCGTCGAGAACGAGAGTTGATAAGCGAGGCTCAACCATGAAGGATCCTGGTCGGCTTACGATGACGCTCATATAAGGTGTAATTGGCACCAAAAGTTTTGGTGTAAGGGGTGCGGTGTTCACGGCAACAACGTTGTGAAAGAAACCATCGCCAAAGATAAACTCTCGCCCCTCTGAAAAAAGAACTGCGTACTTTCCTCGTGTACCGAAGCTGTCTGTGATGATGCGTTGCGAATGGCACATATTCACACCAATTAAGGCGTTTCGCTCATGACTTGGCAGGGTTCCTCGCAGCCTTTCAGCAAGTGCGACTGAGGCCGCGCGATTTCTGGGGCTACGAACTGCCAGTGAAACCACACTTTCGGTCAACAACCTAAGTTGATCGTCGCTGGCCGACAGTGCAAGGAACCTCCGGCGAAGATCGACCTCTGGTATGAATTTACGTTCGAGACCTTCTAGCCAAGAAATCACGGACGGGAAGTTGTTATCAGCGATATCAAACTCTCTCTCGAAACTTGAGTCCCATGAGGTTTCTACGCCTGGGGAATGACCTAATTTGATGTGATGGGCATTTCCAATCGCGCCCAACCGGTGGGGTGGAACGCGAACAATATTGCCATCCGGCCTTATCCAACCTGTGGTGCCGTCTTCTGCGGCCCAATTGCGAGAGACGCATCGGGGCCACCAGTGATGTTGTTCGGACTTTAGCTTCGCCATGCAACAACCAAAAGCAAATCGAAAAAGTAAAAAACCCACTCTTTTGGATCAGTACCCTCCCTGCTCGTGCAGACCGATAGTTGATCTTGTGGCATTTCAGTACTCGCTGCGAAAGGTAACTGGTTCACTATCGGGCGCCTTGAGTGTTGTTTCAAGCGCGTTCAAACGTTCTCTCAACTTCACCCATTGCGCGGTGCGCTTGTCGAGGAACACCCCAAAGAACTTCACGAATAGGTGCACGATCAAAAGGATGAGCGCCTCGGCATTTGCCAAGATGAGGACGAGCAGTTCCAGACGTCCCACAGGACCGTCCTTCATCAGGAAACTTACGTTGACCCAGCCGAAATAACAAACGGCAAAAGTGATCGCGGTACGTTGCCCCCAACGCGTCACGAGTTGGGTAGCAAAAAGGCGCTGTCTCGGCTTCAGCGCTGTCCATGAGATCACGAACGTCGCAAGGCCGCCAATTGCGGCGCCGAGTGCAGTTAACCACCAAGGCATTTGTTACTCCTCCTTTTTAAGAGATTTTCGTAGCAGAAGGGGTTTGAAAGGTGCGAGAAGACCCTTGCTTGCTACCAGAATTTCTACCTGTAACGGAAGCGCTATGGCCTGAAATACTCCTGCACCGTCTCCCAAGCCACCGCCTGCAAATGCTGTGCAACTGCCGGGTCCAGCCCGGCGCTGTACTTCAGGCCCACCGGTGACGCCTTGAACAGCGCGGCGTAGGTGGTGCAGGCTGCCAGGTAGCTGCCGGCAAGGCTGGGGTGGCGCTTGTCGGCCACGTAGAGGTTCAGGTCGGGCTTCTGGGCGATGGACCGGGCGAAGGCCAGGCCTGCGGGAATGACGAAGGCGTTGTTGTCGTTGCCGGCCTGGGTGTAGGCCTCGGCGAGTTCTGCCGTCATCGACGGCACGTCCTGGTAGGCCCAGGATATGAAGAATACCGGCTTGGCGCCATGCTTGCGCACGGTGTCGGCGTGTTTTTTGGCGTATTCCCTGAACACATCCTTGAGCTGCGGGTGCAGCGGGCACTGGCTGCAGTCCATCATGATGGCCACGTCGAACAAGCGATCGAGCTTGTTGAAGCTGACGGTGTTGTTGGCGCCGAAAGAGTACGAGCCTACGGCGTTGGGGCGGAAGTAGCTTTCCACGTCGTGCCAGTTGAAGCCCGAGCCGCTGATGGTGGCAGAGCTGGCGCGGTGGCGAAGGCCTGGCATGCTTTCCCTGATCAACTGCCCCACATGGTTGTGCAGGCTGTTGTTGTAATAAAAGAAACTGTTGCCGATGTAGATGGACGAGGTGGGCTTGTCGATGCCCACGTCCTTGAGTTTGGGTTTGGTCTGGGCCAGCGCGCCAGTGGCGGCGCTGCACAGCAGGGCGAGGCCGAGGGCCGCGGACAACAAAGGGCGAATCAAGAGGTGGCGCATGGTGTCTGTCTCCTTTTTTGCTTCTGGGTATCGGTCAGTCTAGTGGATAAACCGGTTTCACTGAGCATGCCGCAGGGTCATGGCTCCGACAGACTTATCCCGAACGGCGTGGTGTCATGATGTGCGATAACCATTCATCCATTAATTCAACAAGGCAAACCAACATGACCAACCCACCTGGCCCGACCCCTACCGGCCTTCAACTGCAGTCCCTGGTCAAACCTGAAGGCGTGCTGGAGATCTCGCTGACCAGCGTACCCACGCCCACGCCTGCCGCCGATGAAGTAGTGGTGCGCATCGAGGCCACGCCCATCAACCCGTCCGATATCGGCCTGCTGTTTGGCGCGGGCGACATCAGCACCGCTACGCTGGCGGGCACGGCCGGCCAGCCCGTGGTGACGTTACAGATTCCGCCGGCGGCCATGAAGGCCATGGCTGGCCGGCTGGGCCAAGCCATGCCCGTGGGCAACGAAGGCGCGGGCGTGGTGGTGGCCGCCGGCAACTCGGCCGCCGCGCAGGCGCTGCTGGGCAAAACAGTGGCCACGCTGGGCGGCGCCATGTATGCGCAATACCGCTGCGTCAAGGCCGAGCAGTGCCTGCTGTTGCCAGAAGGCAGCACGCCGGCCGACGGAGCCTCGTGTTTCGTCAACCCGCTGACCGCACTGGGCATGGTCGAGACCATGCGGCGCGAGGGGCACACGGCTCTGGTGCACACGGCGGCGGCCTCCAACCTGGGTCAGATGCTCAACAAGATCTGCCTCAAGGACGGCATCGGCCTGGTGAACATTGTGCGCAAGCCCGAGCAGGCGGCGCTGTTGAAGTCGTTGGGCGCGAAATATGTGTGCGACGCGTCAACCCCGACGTTTATCGAAGACCTGACGCAGGCCCTGGTGGCCACCGGCGCCACCCTGGCCTTCGACGCCACCGGCGGCGGCAAGCTGGCAGGACAGATTCTCGGCTGCATGGAGGCCGCTCTGAACCTGACCGCCAAGGAATACAGCCGCTACGGGTCAACGACCCACAAGCAGGTCTATATCTATGGTGGCCTGGACACGCGACCGACGGAGTTCAACCGCAACTTCGGCATGACCTGGGGCATGGGCGGCTGGCTGCTGTTCCCCTTTCTGCAGCGTATTGGCCCGGTGGCCGCACAAGCCTTGCGCGAGCGTGTGGCCAGCGAGCTGAAAACCACCTTTGCCAGCAGCTACTCGAAAGAGATTTCGCTGGCCGAGGCGCTGCAACCCGCAGAGATTGCGGTGTACGGCCAGCGCGCCACGGGCACCAAGTATTTACTCAACCCCAACAAGGGCATCGCCGCTTAATCGCGTGGCGCTGGTTTGGCCCAAAACCTCAGCACGCCGTCGCGCAGCGGTGAAAACTTCAGCGCCAGCAGGTCCAGCAGGTAGTTCTGGTACATGCGCCATGGCCGCCTTAAGCCCTGGCGCGCCAGCAGGTGGGCAGAGCGCTGTACATAGCCCGAGCTCAGGTCGATGAAGGCCTGCGTCGGCAGCTGCGGGTCGTCATTGACCGGCATACACACGTCGAGCTTGCGCGCCTCCATGTCATTGAGCAGGCGGCAGACATAACGCGCCACCAGCTCGCACTTGAGCGTCCACGACGCATTGGTGTAGCCCGAGGCCACCGCCAGATTGGGCACGCCGCTGAACATCGCGCCCCGGTAGACGATGGCCTTCGACATGTCCACCGCTGCGCCGTCCATGCTGAGTGACACGCCGCCCAGTACCTTGAGCTGCAGGCCGGTGGCGGTGACAATCACGTCCGCCGCAATTTCCTCGCCAGAGCTCAGGCGCAGGCCGCGTGATGTGAAGCACTCGATTTGCCCGGTCACGATGTCGGCCTTGCCCGACCGCACGGCCTTGAAGATGTCTGCATCCGGCGCAATGCACAGGCGCTGGTCCCAGGGCTTGTAGCTGGGCGCAAGATGGCGCTCTACGTCGAAGGCAGGGCCCAGCAGCCGCCTGGCCTGCCGCAGGATCAGGCGCCTGACGGTGGCCGGCCTGCGCCGCGCGAATTGGTAGAAAGCGCTGGCCAGCGAAATGTTCTTCCACCGGATCAGCGTGTGCGAGATCCGGTCCGGCAGGCATCGCCGCAACAGCGCGCCAATACCGTCGTGTGTCGGCAGGGCGACGATGTAGCTGGGCGAGCGCTGCAACATCGTCACATGGGCGGCGCTGCCTGCCATCTCGGGCACCAGCGTCACCGCGCTGGCGCCGCTGCCTATCACCACCACCTTGCGGTTGCGGTAGTCGAGGTCTGCCGGCCAGTGTTGTGGATGCACGATGCGGCCGGCGAAAGTCTCGCGGCCCGGCCACTGCGGCTCGTAGCCCTGCGCGTAGTCGTAGTAGCCGCTGCAAAAGAACAGAAAGCAACAGCTAAAGCGCACTTCGCGAGGGGGCTCGCCATCGGCGTTGAGGGTGGCGGTGATGGTCCAGCGGGCTTGCTGCGCGTCCCACGCGGCGGCGCTGACGCGATGGCCGAAACGGATGTGCTGGTCTATGCCTTCATCGCGCGCGGTGGCGGTCACGTAGTCGCGGATGTCCGGACCCGCCGCAAAGCTGGCGTTGCTCTGCCAGGGCCGGAAGCTGTAACCCAGGGTGAACATGTCGGAGTCGGAGCGCACGCCGGGATAACGGAACAGGTCCCAGGTGCCGCCGATCGCCTGCCGGTTTTCCAGAATGACGTAGCTGCGTGCGGCGCACAGGGTCTGAAGATAGTGAGCTGCTGCGATGCCGGAGAGCCCGGCGCCCACGACCACCACGTCGAAGAAAGGGGTGTCAGGGTCGGCGACTGTCATGCGGACAGTTTATGTCACGCCCTGCGCACGCGAGCAAGCGCCTACGCCTGAACGCCTTTGCGAAACTCGCCCGGACTGGCCCCCGTCCATTGCTTGAAGGCCCGGGTAAAAGCCCGCTGCTACAACTGCCGCAGATCGTTGCCTTCGAGCCGTTCACGGACGCGACGCTCGTGTGAAGGGCGATGGCATGGGGCCTGTTACCAGGCCCAAGCTCTGTTGGTGCGCGGAAAAATCAAGGATTGCCTGGACGACAGGTTCGCTGTCCCCGCACCACCAAAAATGATCTTCACCTTCGAGCGGGCGCCAAATTGCGCCGGGAATTTTTTGCGCAAGATGCTCACCCGCTTCAAAACGAACCGCCCGGTCGCCTCGCCGATGCATCACAAGTGTTGGCACGGCGATACGCCCCAGATCGGCGCGCATGTCGGTATCGCGCAGGCCTTCAAGAATGGCTTCGAGTCCGCCGGGAGACGCCGCATGCCGCACGAGGCGAGCCCACCAGGCGCGTAGCGCGGGGTCGTCTTTCTCACTTGGCGCAAACGTCTCGATGCCGACCGGTCCGCCCCATGCAGCAATGAGCCGCTCCAGCCACACGCCATACGCAGTTGTGGACAGGGCCCATGGGTAGTCGGGCGCGGCTGAGCCGCGTGCAAGTGATCCAAACAGGCACAAGCCATGGACCCGGTCCGGATGATCGATGGCGAGGCGCATCGCCCCCATGCCACCCTCGGACGATCCGAAAAGCCATGCCTTCGATACGCCTGCGTGTTCGAGGATCGCCTCGATATCGGCAGCCGTGGCGGAAGGCGTGCTGGTGGCGCCCAGGCGCTCGGACAAGCCGACACCGCGCCGGTCGAACATGATGACCTGGAAGCGCTCCGCCAGTGCCTCGACGAAAGCGTGAAAAGGCGGATGTTCCAGCGCGATCTCGATCTGGCAGACGAACCCGGGGGCGATCACCAGGGTTTGGTCACCTGCGCCGAGCCTGGTATAGGCAACGACACCAAAGCGACTTTCGGCGAAACGCACGGCCGGCCGTACCACCCGGCTGGACGACAGGCGCTTCAGGTCCTCCGTCAGTCGCAGGTACGCCGTCTCGGTTTGTGGGCCAGGCCGGATGCCGAACTCCGCTCTCAAGACGTCCGCGCAGCGCGTGTAGGTCGCCTCGACACCGGCGCTATGGCCCTGGCGAGCGTGCAGCTGCATCAGTAGCACGTAGCTTGGTTCACGGTACACGTCCTGCGCAATTAAAACTTCGGCAAGATCCAGCGCTGGCGCCAGGTCGCTTCGCGTGCCAAGCGCGTCGATCAGGCGCTCGAGCAAACGCGCCAGCAGCCGCTCGTGTTCAATGGAGGTCGCCTTGAGCCAGTCGTCAAAGATGTCAGATCCGAAAGCGATGCCTTGCAGCAGTGGACGACGCGCCAGTTCCACCCACTGGCAGGCTTGCGTCAGGGCGTCGTCGTCGAGCGCTGCCGCGGCGACTGCGCCACGGGCGAAATGCGCGAACCGGAGTGCGTCGATTTCGACCATCTGGGCAATGAGCGCGAGACAGTCATTGTCGGAAGAAAAGATCCTGCAACCCACTGCGCTTTCAATCGTGTAGATCAGCCTGCGCAGGCGGGCGCGCCCCTGTGTTTCGCCTGCGTCCGGCCACAGCACGGTTGCCAGGTGCGCCCGCGGCACGGGCCCGATGTTGAAGGCGAGATACGCGAGCAGCGCGACGGCGCGCTTTAGCGGGAGTGGCGTTTCGCGTCCCTGTACGAGTGTCATGGGCGCGCCTAAGATCTGCAGTTGCAACGCGAGTGATGAAAGGTGCGACGGCATGAGGTGTTTATAGCTGTGCAGGCGTTTTTTGCATAGGGACGTTCAAGGGACGCCCATCTTCTAAGCTTGCGCACATCGCCCTGCCGCTTCATGCTTCATGTAAGCAGGAGGTTTTCGCGATGTGCTGCTGCAGCGGCCGGAACCGAATGCCCGGGCGTTGCGCATGCTTCCACGTTTTGCCTCGGTGCGCAGCGCCGGGGCTTCAGTTTGTCTTTGCAATAGGAGGTCGCCCATGCGCGGTCTGTTTTCGTTTCTCTACGGTGTGGTTGCCTACGTCGCGGGCATGGCTGCGCTGCTGTATTTCGTCGGCTTCAGCGGCAACCTGCTGGTGCCCAGGTCGGTGGATGTCGGCGCGAGCGCACCCGTGGGCGTTGCCCTGCGCACTGATCTGCTGTTGCTGGCCATGTTCGGCATTCAGCACAGCGTGATGGCCCGTCAAGGTTTCAAACGTTGGTGGACGCGCGTCGTCCCTGCGGCCCTGGAGCGAAGCACCTATTTGCTGGCTACGTGCGCCGTGCTGGTGGCGATGTTCTGGTTCTGGTTGCCGATAAAGGCGCCTATCGTGTGGCAGGTCGACCACAGCGTCGGTGTGGCACTGCTGTGGAGCCTGTTCGGGCTCGGCTGGCTGTTGGCTCTGCTCAGTACTTTTCTTATCAATCATTTCGAGTTGTTCGGACTGCAACAGGTCCTTGCACGCCTGACACGGCGTGCCATGCCGGAGGCCCAGTTCAGGACACCGCTGCTTTACCGCTACGTGCGCCACCCGCTGTATGCGGGCTTGCTGCTGGGCCTTTGGTCCGTGCCAGTCATGACGGGCGGGCGGCTGCTGTTCGCTCTGGGGCTGAGCGCCTACATCCTGATCGGCATCGCGTTTGAGGAACGCGACCTTCTCCAGCAATTCGGCGATCGCTACCGCAGGTATCGCGAGCAGGTCGGCATGCTGTTTCCGCGCACGCGATCTTCCAGGCGAATGGCGGACGATGGCCTGGATCCCAAAGACTGATGTTGTCTACCAACTTTTCTACCAAGGACCTGAATGTGAAATCCGTGCAACACCGGCCACGCGCATTCGATGCGGCTCACGACCCCTTTGACGATGGCCGCGCCCTGCAGGACCGCCTGCAAGTGCATTGCTTCGGGTGCGGCACGCTCAATGAACGGGGTTTGCATATCAAGAGCCGTTGGGACGGCGACGAGTTCGTCTGTGTCTGGCAGCCCAGGCCCGAGCACATAGGGTTCCCGGGCTACGTCTACGGCGGCACGATTGCGTCTGTTGTCGATTGCCACGCCATCTGGGCATCGATGTCAATGCATTGCCGTGATTCGGGGCATGACCTGAACAGCGGCCCCCCGCCTTTTGGCGTGGTGACCGGCAGCTTGCGTGTGACCTACCTCAAGCCGGCGCTGGTGGCCCACGCGCTGGAACTACGCGCCCGGATCGTCGCGCATGGCGAGCGCAAATCGATCGTGGCCTGCAGCGTGCGCCAATGTTCGGTGGAATGCGCCACAGCCGAAGTGATCACCGTGCGTGTGAAGGCATTGGGCTGAGATGCGTGCCGTCATCTGCAGCAGCTTCGACGGTATAGGCGCACTGGAGCTTGGCGAGCTTGCTGACCCCGTCCCGGGTCCGGGGGAGGTGCTGGTTGACGTCCATGCGGCTGCCGTAAGTTTCATGGACACGTTGATAGTCGCCGGCCGCTACCAATTGAAACCGGCCCTGCCTTTCGTTCCCGGCAGCGACGCCGCGGGGACAGTGCTGGCTGTTGGCGAGGGCGTCCAGCGGGTGTGCGTGGGGGACAGGGTGGCCTGCAGCCACTGGTACGGCGGCATGGCCGAGCGCATGGTGACGCCCGAGTGGGGGGTCACGAAACTGCCGGATGGTGTCGATTTTGAAATCGGCTCGACTGTGCGATACGCCTACGGTACCGCTCATTACGCGCTGAGTCGCGCACAACTGCGACCGGGGGAAACCGTATTTGTCAGCGGTGCGGCAGGTGGTGTCGGTATGGCCGCTGTCAACCTGGCGAGCCAGCTGGGTGCCACGGTTATTGCGGGCACCAGCTCGGCAGCCAAGGGCGACGCGGCACGCGAGCAGGGCGCGGCCCACACCATTGACTACTCTTGTGAACCGGTACGCAGCCGCTTGCTTGAATTGACCGAGGGTCGTGGCGTGGACGTCTATTTCGACAACGTCGGCGGTGTCCTGTTCGGCACCGTGTCACGGGTAATGGCCTGGGGTGGCCGCATTCTGCCTATTGGATTCACCGGCGGTGACATACCAAGCCTTGCCATGAACCTTCCGCTCATGAAGAACTACAGCGTGGTGGGTTGTTATTGGGGCGCATGGACGGAGCGGCAGCCACAGGAAAGTCATCTTGCTGACAAGCAACTTTTCGCTGCAGTGGCACAAGGCACCCTTCGGCCTCAAGTCTCGGTCGTCCTGCCGCTGTCGTCATTCGCCGATGCCTTGCGGCGACTGGAACGCCGTGAAGTGATGGGACGGATTGTCCTGAGCGCAAAGCAGCGCCCTGGCGCGCTCGCATGATGCCGATAGGTCGCTATGGGTGCCTGTCCGGGCAGCGCCATTCACGACAACCCCGGCGGCGGCACGACGTAACTTGCCGGCCGCTGCCGGCGGATCAGGAGGTTCTTCACCTCCCATTGCACGCCCGCCTCGAGTTCCCGCAGATAGCGGATGTCGCCGCCGCTTTGCACTGCGATCGGCACGCCGCCCTCGAAGAGCAGCCGGTTTCCCGCCAGGCGCGGCACCTTGTCGCCCGGTGTCAGGATGCCGGCGAGATTCAGTGGATCAACCGCCGAGATGGCCACCCGCTCGTGGCCCGGCACCTTCGCCGTCTTGCGCAGGGCCGCGGCGGCCTCGGGCAGCGCAAACTGCTCGCCGGAGAAGCCGCTGACGAAACGGCCGCCGCGCACCTCGCCGCGCGCTTCTAGCCGGCGCAGCACGTAGTACAGCTCGCGCCACGGCGGCAGCCCGTCCTCGCGTTCGATCAGTTTGCGGAACAGCACGCCGTAGCGGCGCAGAAGCACGCGAGCGATGTGCTCGACGTGCGGTGCCGCCAGCGCGCCTGGTGCATCGGGCGCGGGGCGCGCCCGGCGCGTCAGCGACCAGCGGCCGGCGTCGTCCATGGGGTCGTGCGCGCCACGTTTGCGCCGCAGCTTGTTGCGCCGGTCTTCCGGCATGACCAGGGTGCGCAGCCCGGCGAACGAGTCGCAGGTGACCAGGCCGTGCGCCACCAGCTCGGCCAGCGCCTGCTCGGCTTGCGTGCCCAGCAGCCGGGTGTCGTGCTGCAGGTCGGCAAAGAAGCTGGCCCCGTGTGTGCGCAGCGCATCGAGCACCTGGCGTGCGGTGCCGGAGAGCGTCGCTTCATCAACCACCGCCGCGCCGGCGGCCTGCTGCCAGTGCGGCAGGGCGTCGCGTTCGCACAGCAGCACCGGCGTGCCGCGGATGGGCCCGGTCTTGCGGGGAATCCGTTCGTCCGGGGCTTGTCCAGGCCGTTCAACCAAGGCCTGCCGAAGGGCCGGCCGCCACCATGCCATGCGCCCCACGGCGCACAGCTTGTCCAGCATCGCCGGCGTGTAGTCGTTGATGCGCGCTGTCAGCAGGTCTTCCTCCCAGGCCGACACCGGCGCTGAATGACCTTCGAGCTGCCGCAGCACATCCAGCAGCCCGCTTTCGCCTTCACGACGTTCGTCGCCATCGCTGGTGTCGAGCTGGTGCCAGCGGAACAGGAACCGCATGAACTGCGCTGGTGGCACCGGCTGGAACTCGGCGCGCAGCTTGTCGCGCGTGCCGCGGTGGATGCGCGCGAGCAGGCGGCGGTCGCACCACTCGGCCGCGCCGGCGGCGGTGAAGGCGCCGCGCATCACCGCGCCTTCGGCTTCGAGCTGCAGCAGGGCCGGCAGCACGGCGTTGCCGTTCATGCCCAGTGGCTCGCCCAGCGCCCCGGCCGTGACCGGGCCGAGCAGTTCCAGGCGTCCACGCAGGATCTCGCGCAAGGCTTCGTCAGAGGCGGGCCGGTTGGCAGACGTTGGTGCTATGGGCTCCGACAACGCTGCGCCCGGGAAAACCGCTTGGAACTCGTGCAGGCGCTCTGCCGCCACAAGAAGGGTGGCGCCCGCCGACGTGTGCAGGCGCGTGATGCGGCGCTGCTGCGCGAGGATGCCTTCGAAAGCCGGAAACGGCGCTTCACCGGCGGCGAGGAAGCTGTGCACCACCAGTGCATCGTGCAGCTCGTTGGCGTCGCGGATTTCGGGCCAGGCGTCTTCGCGCACCTGTGCAATCACCAGCGGGTCGAGTTTGCCGATGTCCTGCGCGGTCTGCAGGTCCATCAGAGGCTGGGTGCTGACGGTCTTGGTGCGCCGCTCTTCGGCCGCGCCGTCGTCGAGGAAGGCGAAAGGGCGCGCGTTGAGAATGGCATAGGACAACGGCGAAGGGGCCGCCAGGTCGCGGGTGATGACTTCCACCTCGCCGGCTTCGATGCGTGCCAGCAGCTGCTCGAAGCCGTCAACGTCCATGGTTTCGTGCAGGCAGTCGTGCAGCGTCTGCGCCACCAGCGGGTGGTCGGGAATCTCGCGTTCGCCGACGAGGTTTTCTGCGCACGCGAGCTGGTCCGGGAACACCACCGTGAGCAGGTCTTCTGCATCGGAACGCTGGAACTGCGGCGGCACCTTGCGCCCGCCGTTCATGCGGCGCACAGCCAGCGAGGCGGTGGCATTCCAGCGCCAGCGGGTGCCGAACATCGGTGCGTCCAGCAGCGCCTGCACCAGCACGTCGCGCGCACTGGCGGACTTCAGGTAGTGCTGTATTTCCTCCAGCGCAAAGCTGTGCGTCGGGCCCAGCGACAGCACGATGCTGTCTTCCAGCGCGCTGGCCTGCAGCTCGAAGTTGAACTTGCGGCACATGCGCTTGCGCAGCGCCAAGCCCCAGGCCCGGTTGATGCGCGAGCCATAGGGCGAGTGGATCACCAGGTGTGTATCGCCGACTTCGTCGAAGAAACGCTCGAACACGATGCAGCGCCGGCTGGGCAACACGCCCAACGCGGCCCTGGCCGCCCCGAGGTACAGCGCGAGCTGCTGCGATGCCGCTGCCGGCAGGTGCAGGTCGTTTTGCAGCCAGTGCTCGCAAGCCGCCACGCTGTCACGAAGGCGGGTGTCCGCCCCTTCGCAGATGCGCGACACGGCCTCGCACAGTTCGTCGGTGCGGCCCAGGCTTTCGCCGAGCCAGAAGGGCATGGAGGGCGGCTGCCCCTTCGCGTCTTCCACCAACACCTTGCCGGTCTCTACCTTAGCGATGCGGTAAGAGGTGTTGCCGAGCTGGAAGATGTCGCCGGGCAGGCTCTCGAAGGCAAAGTCCTCGTTGAGTGTGCCCACGCGGTGCCCTTCCGGCTGCAGCACCACATCGTAGTCGAATTGGTCAGGAATCACACCCGCATTGGTGACGGCGGCAATGCGCGCACCGCGCCGCGCGCGCAACACGCGGTTGACCGCGTCGTAATGCAGGTAGGCGCCGCGCCGGCCGCGCCGGGTGGTGTAGCCGTCGGCCAGCATCTGCACAACCTGCTCGAACTCCCGCAGCAAAAGCTCGCGATACGGCCACGCGCGCCGGAAGTATGCGTACAGCGCATCAAGCTGCCATTCGCGGCAGGCGGTTTCGGCAATGATGTGCTGCGCCAGCGCGTCCAGCGGTTTGGCCGGCACACGAATGCGGTCGAGCTCGCCCCGGGCCACGGCGTCGAGCAGGGCGGTGCACTCCAGCAGGTCGTCGAGCGCCAGCGGGAACAGTCGCCCCTTGGGTACCGCACCAATGGCGTGGCCGGCCCGGCCGACGCGCTGCAGAAGGGCGTTGACCGCGCGCGGCGAGCCGAGCTGGCACACCAGGTCGATGTCGCCGATGTCGATGCCGAGCTCGAGCGAACTGGTGGCCACCAGTGCCTTGAGTTCGCCCTGTTTGAGCCGCTGCTCTGCCTGCAGCCGGTGTTCGCGCGCCAGGCTGCCGTGGTGCGCGGTCACGTGTGCTTCGCCAAGCCGCTCGGCCAGGTGGCGCGCCACCCTTTCGGCGATGCGGCGCTGGTTGACGAAGATGAGTGTGGTGCGGTGCTCGCTCACCAGTTCGGCGAGCCGGTCGTACATCTCGCTCCACACTTCGGTGGGCATCACCGCGGTGAGCGGCGAGCGCGGCACTTCAATCGCGAGATCACGGTCGCGCACATGGCCGGCGTCGATGATTTCCGCTACCTCATCACGTTGGCCAATGAGGAAATGCGCCATCTCGTCCAGCGGCTTCACGGTGGCAGACAGGCCGATGCGCACTGGGGGCTGCGCGCACAGCGCTTCGAGCCGTTCCAGCGAAAGCATCAGGTGCGAGCCGCGCTTGCTGCCGGCCACCGCATGCAGCTCGTCAACAATCACGCTTTTCACCGACTTCAGCATCGCGCGGCCCGAGTCGGAGCTGAGCAGGATGTAGAGAGACTCCGGCGTGGTCACCAGAATGTGCGGCGGCGTGCGGCGCATGCGTTCGCGCTCCACAGCCGGCGTGTCGCCGGTGCGCACCGCGGCACGAATGCCGAGGTCGGGCAAGCCCATCGCGACCAGCCCCGCTTGAATGCCGGCCAGCGGTTCCTGCAGGTTTTTGCGAATGTCGTTAGACAGCGCCTTTAGCGGCGACACATAAAGCACATGCACCTCGTCCGCGAGCCCGCTGGCAAGGCCTTCGCGCACCAGCTCGTCAATGGCCGCCAGGAAGGCTGCAAGTGTCTTGCCCGAGCCGGTGGGTGCGGCAATCAGGGCATGGCGGCGCTGCGAAGTGACGGCCCATGCCTGGGCCTGCACTTCGGTCGGGCGGCCGAAGCGGCCCTCTAGCCAGGCGGAAACGGCCGGGTGAAATGGAAGCTGGGACACCTTGCTATTTTCGGGCTCAGGCGGCCTTGGCGCAGGCAGAAGTTTGCAGAAACCTGCCTCGACGCAGGGTTTCGCCCGGGCCGGCGGAAATGCCTTCATTGGCGAATGCAAGTGAGCATGGCCTGCCGCTCAATGAAGGCCACCGCTTCTTCGACACCCCGTTCTTTGCGGATCTTCGCGCTCAGGTCCTGGGCCTTGGCTCTCATGTCCGGATTCTTTACCTCGTGGAGCGCGCGGGCCAGGCTGTCAGCGGACAAGCGCCTGGCAGCCAGCGGGGCAGGGCCGGCACCGAGCGCGGCAACGCGGTGGCCCCAGAAGGGTTGGTCGCCAAAGAACGGGCAAATAACCATGGGTTTGCCTGCCCGGAGTGCAGCGGCCGTTGTGCCGGCTCCGCCATGGTGAACGACGGCGCCCATCAAGGGGAAGAGCCGGTCATGCGGAGCGCTGTCAAGCAGATACACACTGTCGGGCAAGCGCCCCGCTGCCGGGCCACCCCACGCGGAAGGCAGCACGGCACGCTGGCCAGTTTTCCCAAGCGCTTCCGCCACGATGCCAGCCATGAGCGCCGGGTCGGGAATCGGCATGCTGCCAAACCCCACGTAAACCGGCGGCGGACCCGCTGCAAGAAAAGCTGCCAGGGCAGCGGGCGGCTCCCAGGGCGCATCGTCCAGGAACCAGTAGCCGCTGACCAGGACGTCGTCGCCCCATTCGGAGGGAACCGGTACCACTGCCGGGCTGTAGGCGTACAAGGTTGCGGTTTTGCCGGCGTGGGTTGGCGCAGGGCCCGGCCCCCAGGTGGCCTGTTCCCATGAACGCAGCACGCCGCCAAACAGCAGGGTGGAGGAGCGGGCTGTCAACAGATGACTCAGGCGATTGAATGGCCCGAGGTTCGTGAAGGGAAGAAGGGGCGTCGGGAAGTCGGATGTTGGTGTGAAGCCGGGCAGCGGCGAGGCGAGAACGGCACTGACGCCCAGGTGAGCTGCAATGCGGGGTGCGCCCAGTGCCTTCGGGTGATGCACCACGACATCGGGCCGGAACTGGCTGGCCGCAGCCCATTCCGCATCGAGCAAGCCAGCCATCATGGGCTTTGCCTGCTTGAGCAGCTTCCGGATGGACAGGATCCCCAGTCCTTTTGCCATAGCGCTCTTGAAAGCCGGGTCCTCCAGCAACTGGAGAAATCCCGCGGGGAGTTCGGCGAATCCTACGCCGTGGTTTTGAACAAAATGGCGGAATTGCGCGGGGGCGGCCATCAGCACTTCGTGTCCGGCCGCCTTCAGGCCAAGCGCCAGCGCGACGTAGGGCTGTACATCGCCACGTGTGCCGAGTGTGTGAATGGAAATTTTCATGGGGTGGCTAAAGCGTAGAGCAATCGTCAATCGTTGCGAGGGGTTTGGCGGGATTGTTCACTCCGGCAGGCTTTTCCGGAATTCCCCGGGGCTCATTCCCGCCCACGCCCGGAATGCCCGGATAAAACTTTTCTCATTGGTAAACCCCACGGCCGCTGCCACCTGTTTCACCGGCCGGGTGCTGCGATAGAGCAGGTCCTTGGCGCGCTCGAAACGCGCCTCGTCTTTCAATTCCTGCAGCGACGCGCCTTCTTCTTTTAATTGCCGGTGCAGTGTGCGCGCGGAGATGTTCAGCAGGGCTGCCACGCCGTCGGCGTTGTGAGCCTGGTCGGGGTGGGCCGTCAGCGTCTGCCGCACCTGCTGCACCAGCAGCCTGTCTCGCCGGTACTGCAACACCGTGAGTGGCAGCGCGCGCTGCAGCATCTGCTGCAGGGCTTTTTCATCGCGCCGCAAGGGCAGGGCCAGGTAACGCGCGTCGAAGCGGATTTCCGCTTGCGCGGCATCGAAGCGCAGCGGGCCGGGAAACATCAGCGCGTAGGCATCGGCATGCGGCGGTGCGGGAAACGGAAAACGCGCACCCTGCAAGGCAATGCGCGAGTCGATGTACCAGCAGGCCAGGCCGTGGATGTTGCGCAGCACATGCACCAGGCAGAACTCGCGCGCGCCTTGCCCGTGGCACCCCAGGTCGGCGCGCTCCTCGATCTGGAGGGCGACGCCGTCACCGGCGCTTACCAGCTTCAGGTGAATGTCGTCGGCCAGCAAGGCATGGTGGCGGCACCAGCGCTTGAGCGCCACGCCCAGGTTGGGCGCGCTGAGTGAGGCGCGGGCCAGCATGCCGTAGCTGCCCCAGGGCAGTTTTCTTGAGAAGGCGCCCAGGGCTTCGTCGTCCAGCTCCTGCATGGCGGCACCGGACAGCACCTCCATCTGGCGGGCCGTGATGCGGGCGTCACTTTGCTGCAAACGCGCTGGCGTGATTTGTGCCAGCTTGAGCGCCGCCGCCGGGTTCTGACCGTACTGCTGGTAGGCAGCAGCAATCACCCGTGCGAAGGCCATGGGTGTGGCTGCGGCGGGTGGGGAGGGGCTGGCGGACGAGGTGCGGCTGGGCATGACCCAAGTTTCAGGCATGCTGGCACGATTTGCAACCTGAGTGGCGGCGATTTGGCGGGGTTTGCGCCTAAGCTGTCCCATTGGCGTTAAGGTGTGGCTTCGGCGCGGCGGGGCTCAACCCGAACGCGGCATCCGTTCAGCCTGCACCCCAAGCCGCGCGATTCGAACAGAGGAGACACATGCCAGTTCTGGAAACCAAACTCAACGCCCGTTCGGCCGACTTTCAGGCCAATGTCGCCGCCATGCGCGTGCTGGTGAACGACCTGAAACTGCAGGTGGCCAAGGCCGCTGCCGGCGGCGGCGAGGCGGCCCGGGCCAAACACGTGGCGCGCGGCAAGCTGCCGCCGCGCGAGCGGGTGCAGATGCTGCTGGATCCGGGCACACCCTTCCTGGAGCTGGCCCCGCTGGCGGCGCTGGCCATGTACCCCGACCGCGACGGCAGCGACAGCGCACCGTGTGCCGGCGTGATCACCGGCATTGGCCGCGTCAACGGCGTGGACTGCATGATTGTCTGCAACGACGCGACGGTGAAGGGCGGCACCTACTACCCGATGACGGTCAAAAAGCATTTGCGTGCCCAGGAAGTGGCGCAGCAGAACCGCCTGCCCTGCATTTACCTGGTGGACTCTGGCGGCGCCAACCTGCCGAACCAGGACGAGGTGTTTCCCGACCGCGACCATTTCGGCCGCATCTTCTACAACCAGGCCAACATGAGCGCGCAGGGCATTGCGCAGATCGCCGTGGTCATGGGCAGCTGCACAGCCGGGGGCGCCTATGTGCCGGCCATGAGCGATGAAAGCATCATCGTCAAGAACCAGGGCACGATTTTTCTGGGCGGGCCGCCGCTGGTGAAGGCTGCAACAGGCGAGGTGGTCACAGCCGAAGACCTGGGCGGTGGCGACGTCCATACGCGTTTATCGGGTGTGGCTGATCATCTGGCGCAGGACGACCTGCACGCGCTGGCGCTGGCGCGCAATTGCGTCAAGAATTTAAATAAAAATACGGCTCCAGCCCTTGTTCCACGTGCGCCAGTAGCTCCTAAATTAGTAGCAGAAGAGTTGTACGGCGTGATTCCGGTCGATACCCGCAAACCCTTTGACGTGCGGGAGATCATTGCCCGCATCGTGGACGGCAGCGAGTTTGACGAGTTCAAGGCCCGCTACGGCACCACGCTGATCTGCGGATTCGCCCATATTGAAGGCATGCCGGTGGGTATCATCGCCAACAACGGCATTCTGTTCAGCGAGTCGGCCCTGAAGGCCACCCATTTCATCGAGCTGTGCTGCCAACGCAAAATTCCGCTGGTGTTTCTGCAGAACATCACCGGCTTCATGGTGGGCCGCAAATACGAGAACGAAGGCATTGCCCGCAACGGCGCCAAGATGGTGACGGCCGTGGCCACCGCCCAGGTGCCCAAGTTCACCATCATCATTGGCGGCAGTTTTGGTGCCGGCAACTATGGCATGTGCGGCCGCGCCTACAGCCCGCGCTTTTTGTGGATGTGGCCCAACGCCCGCATCAGCGTCATGGGTGGCGAGCAGGCCGCTGGCGTGCTGGCAACCGTCAAGCGCGACGGCATTGAAGGCAAGGGCGGCAGCTGGAGCGCCGAAGAAGAAGAAGCCTTCAAGGCGCCCATACGCCGCCAGTACGAAGACCAGGGCCACCCCTATTACGCCACCGCCCGGCTCTGGGACGACGGCGTGATTGACCCCGCCGATACCCGTCGCGTGCTGGCTTTGGGCTTGCGGGCTTCGCTGAACGCGCCGATTCCCGAAACGAAGTTCGGTTTGTTCCGGATGTAAGCCATGAAACACCTCCAACTCAACATGCAGGGCCCTGTGGCAACGCTGGTTCTCAACCGCCCCGAGGTGCGCAATGCCTTCAACGACGAGGTGATTGCCGAGCTGACGGCCGCGTTTCTGGAACTGGGCGGCCGCGACGATGTGCGCTGCATCGTGCTGGCGGCCAACGGCACCGCCTTCTGCGCCGGCGCAGACCTGAACTGGATGAAACGCATGGCCGACTACACGCGCGATGAAAACGTGGCCGATGCCAGCGCGCTGGCCGAAATGCTGCGTGTCGTCTACACCTGCCCCAAACCAACCATTGCGAAGGTGCAGGGCGATGTGTACGCCGGCGGTACCGGGCTGGTGGCGGCCTGCGACATCGCTGTGTCGGTGGACACCGCCGGTTATTGCCTGAGCGAAGTCAAGCTGGGCCTGATTCCCGCGACGATCAGCCCTTACGTGATTCGCGCCATGGGGGCACGTGCGGCGCACCGCTACTTCTTGACGGCCGAACGGTTTGATGCGGCCGAGGCCTTGCGCATTGGTTTTGTGCACGAAGTGGTTGCCGCTGACGCGCTCGACGGCAAGGTGGCCGAACTGGCGAAAACGCTGGTCAACGCCGGCCCACAGGCGGTGCGCCTGTGCAAACAGCTGGTGCAGGACGTGGCCGGGCAGGCGATCACGCCGGAGCTTGTGCAAATGACCGTCGAGGGAATTGCCGACATTCGCGTCAGCGACGAGGGGCGTGAAGGTGTGCAGTCCTTTCTGCAAAAGCGCAAGCCTCACTGGTTGCTCACGGTCTGAAGGCGGCACAAGCGATGACCCTCCCCAAACTCATCCTGGTCGCTGCGCTGCTGGGCAGCTCGCTGGGCCCGGTCATGGCGCAGTCCGGGGACACCGACCCCTCGCTCAACGAGACCGTGGTGCAAATACCCAAAAAAGGTCTGTTCACCATCACGCTGGAGACCACGCTCTACAAGCCCGATGGCGAGGGTCCGTTCCCGGTGGCCGTGATCAACCATGGAAAGGCCTATGGCGACGCTCGTTTTCAGGGGCGTTACCGGCCGGCGATGGCGGCTCGCTACTTTCTGCAACGCGGCTACGTGGTGGTGGTACCGATGCGGCAGGGCTTCTCGAAATCCGGTGGCAGCTACATAGGCGGCGGATGCAATGTGGAGAGCAATGGCAAGGTGCAGGCAGAGGACGTCAAAGCCGTGCTCGACCATGTGGTCGCCCAAGCTTGGGCCGACAAGGACCGCATCGTGGTGTTGGGCCAATCCCATGGCGGCTGGACCACGCTGGCTTTTGGCCCACAAAACTACCCTGGGGTGAAGGGCCTGGTTAATTTCGCGGGGGGCTTGCGCCAGGAAGGCTGCAACAGCTGGCAGAAGGCTCTGGCTTCGGGGGCGGCAAGTTATGCCGCTCAGACCCGTTTGCCCTCCCTGTGGTTCTACGGAGACAACGACAGCTATTTCACGACAGACACTTACCAAGCCATGTTTGAGCAATACACGGCGGCCGGCGGGCAGGCCCGGCTGGTGGCTTTCGGTACCTTTGGCAGTGATGCGCACAACATGTTTGGATCGCGTGCTGGACAGCGAATCTGGCAGCCGGAAGTCTCACGCCTGCTGGCGTCTGTGGGCCTTCCGAGCGAACCTGTGGGCGCTTTTGCAAAATACGGCGCGGCAGGACTGATGCCTGTGCCCCCCAGAACCGGATTTGCCGCACTCGACGACGAAAACAAACTTCCTCTTGTGCGCGACACCGGGCGGGCGGCTTACAAAACCTACCTGACAAAATTTGTCCCGCGGGCCTTCGCCATAGGGACGGATGGCGCCTGGGGCTGGGCCGATGGCGGCGAAGATCCCTTGCGACGCGCCGTGGACAACTGCCAGCGCAACAGCAAGGCGCAATGCAAACTTTATTCGGTGGACGACTTCATCGTCTGGCCCTGAGGAGACGCGTATGCAAGCCATGGACACCGCACAACTGATTGCACTCGCCGGCGTGCTGGGCTGGGCCAGCGGTGTGCGGCTGTATCTAGTGGTGCTGCTGACCGGCCTGGCCGGTTTCATGGGTTGGATCCAGTTGCCGCAGGGGCTGCACCTGCTGGCCCACCCAGTGGTGCTGGGTGCCAGCGGTTTCATGGTGTTTGTTGAATTTTTTGCCGACAAGATTCCGGGGCTGGACTCCTTGTGGGATGTGGTGCACACCATGATCCGCATTCCGGCTGGCGCTGCACTGGCTGCGGGTGTTTTCGGCGCCGATAGCGGGTTGATGGCGCTGGCGGCCGCATTGATGGGCGGCACGCTGGCCGCTACCAGCCATGCTGCCAAGGCCACCAGCCGCGCGGCCATCAACACCTCACCGGAGCCTTTTACCAACGTGGGCGTTTCGCTCGTGGAAGACGGCATGGTTCCCGCGGGTTTATGGCTGGCTATCGCGCATCCCCTGGTGTTTGTGGCTGTGCTGATTCTTGTGCTGGTTCTCAGTGTGTGGTTGATCCGCATTTGCTGGCGCTTTCTGAGGCAGCTTTTTGCCCGGGTCGCCCGCATTTTCAGCGGCAAACCCGACATAGGGCCGTCACCGGCTTTCACCCTGAAATCTCCCTTCTCAAAGAACGATCGACATGTTTAAAAAAGTACTCATTGCAAATAGAGGCGACCAGCCGCAAGGCGGCGCAGCGGCGAAGCTACATTGCATGGCACGCAAAGCGGGCGCAGGCGATTTCACCGCGGGAACCCACCATGTTTAAGAAAATACTGATTGCTAACCGCGGTGAAATTGCATGCAGGGTGGCTGAGACCGCCCGGCGCATGGCCATCCAGACCGTCGCCGTTTATTCCGACGCAGATGCCGGGGCCAAACATGTGAGTGTGTGCGACGAAGCTATCCACATCGGCGGCAGTGCGCCCAAAGACAGCTACCTGCGTTGGGAAAAAATCATTGCCGCTGCCAAGGCCATCGGTGCCGAAGCGATTCACCCCGGCTATGGCTTCCTGAGCGAGAACGAAGAGTTTGCGAAGGCTTGTGGCGATGCGGGACTCGTCTTCATCGGTCCGCCGGCCTCGGCCATCAAGGCCATGGGCCTGAAGGCCGAATCCAAACAGCTGATGCAAAAAGCCGGCGTGCCGCTGGTGCCTGGCTACCACGGCAGCGATCAGGACCCGGCCCTGCTCAAGCGCGAAGCCGACCGCATTGGCTACCCGGTGCTGATCAAGGCCAGTGCCGGTGGCGGCGGCAAGGGCATGCGGGCCGTCGAGAAGTCGGAAGACTTTGAAGCCGCGTTGGCCTCCTGCAAGCGCGAGGCCATCAACAGCTTCGGCGACGACGCGGTGCTGGTCGAAAAATACGCGCAGCGGCCGCGGCATATCGAGATCCAGGTATTTGGCGACAGCCACGGCAACTACGTCTACCTGTTCGAGCGCGACTGCTCGGTGCAGCGCCGTCACCAGAAGGTGCTGGAGGAAGCGCCCGCGCCCGGCATGACCGGGGCGATGCGCCAGCAAATGGGCGAAGCCGCGGTGGCGGCGGCGCGTGCCGTCAACTATGTCGGTGCGGGCACGGTGGAGTTCATCGTCGAACAGCGCAGCGACGGCACGATGAATTTCTTCTTCATGGAGATGAATACAAGGTTGCAGGTTGAGCATCCTGTGACTGAGGCCATCACTGGGCTGGACCTGGTGGAGTGGCAGCTGCGTGTGGCTTCAGGCGAGAAGCTGCCGCTGGCGCAAGAGCAGTTGCGCATTCACGGCCATGCGATCGAGGCGCGCATCTGCGCCGAAAGCCCGGACAACAACTTCCTGCCGGCTACGGGCACGCTGCATGTGTACGGCCTGCCGCCTTCGGTGTCTTTTGAGCGTGGCTTGGTGCGCGTGGACGCTGGTGTGCGCGAGGGCGATGTCATCTCACCGTTTTACGACTCGATGATCGCCAAGTTGATCGTGCACGGCGACACGCGCGAGCAGGCGCTGGCGCGCATGGACGAAGCGCTGGCGCAAGTGCACATCGTGGGCCTGAGCACCAATGTGCAGTTTCTGCGCCACGTGGTGAAGAGTCGCTCGTTCGCACAGGCTGATCTGGACACGGCGTTGATCCCGCGCGAAGAAGCCGTGCTGTTCAAGCAGGAAAAAATTGGCCTGCCTCTGGCCGCTGCTGCTGCGGTGGCCTTGAGCCTGCTGGAAGAAAAGGCGCAGGAAACAAACGACCCTTTCAGCAAGCGGGATGGCTGGCGTTCACATGGCGTCACTGAGCGGCGTTTCGAGTTTGAGTTCCACGGCGAAGCGGCGCAGGCCAAGCTGACCTATCTGCATGACGGTGGGCTGCGCCTGGCCGTCGGCGGGGAGGATGTGCTTCTGTTTGCGGGCAGCGGCGGCGCGGTGGATGTTCGCTTCGGCGAGCAGCGCCTGGACGCGCATGTTTACCGGCGCGGCGAAACCGTGCATGTGTTTGCGCGGCAGGGCGCCACGCATATCACGGTGATTGACCTGCTGGCCCATGCCGGTGAAGCCCATGGTGAGGCCGGCCGCCTGACAGCGCCCATGCCGGGCAAGGTGGTGTCCTTCGCGGTGAAGGCCGGCGACAAGGTTAGCAAGGGCCAGGCGTTGGCCGTGATGGAAGCCATGAAGATGGAACACACGATTGCCGCCCCTGCCGACGGCGTGGTGCAGGAAATCCTGTATGCACCCGGTGACCAAGTGGTCGAGGGGGCCGAACTGCTGAAAATGGCTGCCTGAGGCGTTGCGCGTTCACGGCACAATCCGGGCATGAAAATTTCATTTTGTTGTACCGATACCAAGGCCGAACCCTGGCTCGCCGGGCTGCGCGCCGCGTTTCCGGCTGATGTTGTTGAACAGTGGGTGCCAGGCGCCGAGCCGGCTGATTACGCCGTGGTCTGGGCACCGCCCCAGCAATTCCTGGACGAGCAGCCGCAGCTGAAAGCCTTGTTCAATATCGGAGCGGGGGTGGACGCAATGCTGAAGCTGCGCCTGCCGCCCAGGGCCGCGGTGGTGCGGCTGGACGATGCCGGCATGTCGGTGCAGATGGCCGAGTATGTGTGCCATGCGGTGATCCGGCACTTCCGCGAGTTCGATGCCTATGAAGCCGATGTGAAGCTGGGCAAGTGGTCTTATCGAAAACCCCGGCTGCGCGCTGATTTTCCGGTGGGTGTCATGGGCCTGGGCGTGCTGGGTGAGCGGGTGGCCAAGGCGCTGGCGCAGTTTGACTTTCCGGTGCGGGGCTGGAGCCGTTCTTCCAGGGAAGTTGCGGGTGTGCAGTGCTTTTCGGGCGATGCCGGTTTCCAGGACTTTTTGTCGGGCACGCGGATTCTGGTGTGCCTGCTGCCGCTCACGTCGGGCACGGAAAACGTCATGGACCGGCAAACGCTGTCGCGGTTGTTGCCCGGCGGCTATGTCATCAACGTGGCGCGGGGCGCGCATCTGGTTGATGAAGACCTGATCGCGTTGATCGACAGCGGCCACCTGGCCGGCGCGACACTGGACGTGTTTCGCACCGAGCCCCTGCCGGCAGAACATGCTTTCTGGCAGCATCCCAAAATCACGGTGACGCCGCACACTTCGGCACGTACCTTGCGCGAGGAAAGCATTGCGCAGATTGCGGGCAAGATGGCCGCCATGTCACGAGGCGAGCCAGTAGCTGGTATCGTGGACTTGCAGCGCGGCTATTGAGGCGGCTGGTCGCTCGGAGTATTCATGTCATCTTCCAAAACCCGTCAACTGCTGGGCCTGTTGGGCTGGTTTCTGCTGCTGCCCAGTGGTTTGACAGCGCTGGCTGCGCTCTGGCTTATTGGCTCAAGCGCAGACCTCTGGAACGACACGCGCAGCGCGACCGGGCGCGTGGTCGGCCACGAGCAGGTGCGCCTGAAGGTCAACGTTGCGCAGAAGAGTGTGGTTGAATTTACCGCGCACGATGGCCGCGCCTTGCGTTTTGTGGACCCGCTGGCGCGGCAGCAGGCTGCCGTGCACAAGGTGGGCGAGTCGGTGAAAGTGCGCTACCCGGTCAGGCAGCCCGAGCAGGCGCAGATCGCCGAGTCCGTCGTGGTGCAGGTGGTCATCGGTAGCGTGTTGCTGCTGTTCGGTGCGTTGGGGGCGGCGGCAGGGGCCTTGCTGTTGCGCTTGCGTTCGCGCGCTGCTGGCGCCGCCGCGCCGGCCTGAGATCAGGAAAATACGGAGAACATCATGTCCATCCCCCGCAAAGTCAAAATTGTCGATGTTGGCCCGCGCGACGGCCTGCAGAACGAAAAAGCGCAGGTGCCTACCGCCGTCAAGATCGAGCTGGTGCATCGCCTGCAGGATGCCGGGCTTACCGAAATTGAAGTCACCAGTTTTGTGTCGCCGAAATGGGTGCCGCAAATGGCGGACGCCGCCGAGGTCATGGCCGGCATCACGCGCAAACCCGGTGTGCGGTATTCGGTGTTGACGCCCAATATGAAGGGCTTCGAGGCGGCCGTGTTGTCCAAACCCGATGAAATCGTGGTGTTTGCCGCAGCCAGCGAGGCTTTCAGCCAGCGCAACATCAATTGTTCCATTGAAGAAAGCATTGAGCGTTTCCGTCCCGTGGCCGAAGCTGCCCGGGCGCACAACATTCGCGTGCGCGGCGCCATTTCCTGCGCCGTGGGCTGCCCCTACGAAGGAGAGGTCGCGCCGGAACGTGTCGGTATGGTGGCGCGCCTGCTCAAGAACATCGGCGTGCAGCACATCGGTGTGGCCGACACGATTGGCGTGGGCACGCCGCTGAAGGTCCAGCGCGCGATGGAGGCCGCACTGAAACACTACGCCATCGACGAGGTGTCGGGCCACTTCCACGACACCTATGGCCAGGCCCTGGGCAACACGCTGATCTGCCTCGAAATGGGCATCTGGAACTACGACACGTCGTCAGCAGGCCTGGGCGGCTGCCCCTATGCCAAAGGCGCCACCGGCAATGTGGCGACCGAAGACGTGGTCTACATGTTGCAAGGTATGGGTATAGATACCGGCATCGACCTTGACAAGTTGATCGACGCGGGCAAGTTCATCAGCGACTACCTGGAGCGCAAACCCAATTCCCGCGCCGCCACGGCGCTGCTCAACAAGAGGTTGGGGTGATGTGCGGCAGTGAGCTCAAGGTGCTGCCTGAAGGTGTGCGTCGCGTCGCGGCCGAATTGCAGGCGAAAGGCCATCCGCACATGCCGGTGATGCTGGACGACGCGGCGCGTACCGCGCAGCAAGCGGCGGATGCGCTGGGCATCGCCTTGGGCCAGATCGCCAAAAGCATCATCTTCCGCCGCAAGTCGGATGACGCGGCGGTGCTGGTCATCACGGCCGGCGACCAGCGGGTGGACGAAAGGAAGGTGGAGGCTCTGGTCTGCCCCGACGGGCGGCGGCTGGGCCGTGCCGATGCAGCATTCGTCAAAACCCGCACCGGTTTTTCGATTGGCGGCGTCTCGCCGCTGGCGCATGCCACCCCGCCTGTGACGCTGATCGACCAGAGTCTGTTCCGTTTTGACGAGATCTGGGCGGCTGCCGGCCATCCGCATGGCGTGTTCAAGCTGGGCCCGCAGGAGCTGGTAGCCCTGACCGGCGCCCCCGTCGCCGACGTGGCTGTGGACCCGGTGCTGGAAAAGATGGCACTGGAGAATGCTATATTTTTGGTAGCTGCTCGTGCCCGTGAAATAAGGGCTGAGGTCGAAAATCTTCCTTCACCCTGCATCTCGGTGTGTCGCATGGACGCTTCCAGCGGCCGGTGTGAAGGCTGCTTCCGGACACGTGACGAAATTGCTGCCTGGAGCCAGGCCAGCGATGCCGGCAAGCGCGCGGTCTGGACCCTGATCGAGCAGCGCATCGCAGCGCTGAAGGCGCAGCCGTGACACCCGCCAGCCATTCACAGGAGGCCGCAGCGCTGGCCGGACCGATGAAACACATCACCTTCTACCTGGACTTCATCTCGCCCTACGCCTACCTGGCGTTCGAGAAACTGCCTGAAGCCCTGAAAGGCATCAGTTACAGCGTGACCTACAAGCCGCTGCTGTTTGCCGGCCTGCTCAGGCATTACGGCCAGCTTGGCCCCGCAGAAATGGCCGGCAAGCGCGAATGGACGTACCGGCAGGTAGCGTGGCTGGCGCACCAGCAAGGCGTTGCATTGCAACTGCCAGCAAGCCATCCCTTCAATCCGCTGGCCCTGCTGCGCCTGGCTGTGGCCTGCCCCGCGCACGGCTCACCCAACCGTTATGTCTGCGAGGCGCTGTTTCGCCATGTCTGGCAGGGTGGCGCTGAAGCCGCCGACCCGCAGCGTGTGGCCGCGCTCTCGGCGCAACTGGCGCCGCAGCGCGACCCGAACGGCGCGGACGTCAAGACACAGCTGAAGGCGAACAGCGACGAAGCCATCGCGCAGGGCGTGTTTGGTGTGCCTGCATTGGCGGTGGACAGCAAGGTGTTCTGGGGCCAGGACGCGTTGCCCATGCTGCGGTCTTTCCTGCTGGGCGACGCCTGGTTTGACGGCCCCGCCTGGGACGCCGCCGCGCAGTTGCCGGGCATTCAGCGCCGGACTTAGCGCATGAACTTGCCGTCTGTGCCGATGATGGACAGGTCGGCGAAATCCAGTCCGGTGTGGTCTTCAGGCGAGTAGCTCACCTCGAGCCCACCCAGATCGAATTTGCGTATGCCTTCCAGTGCAGCCTGGATTTTTTCGCGGGTGGGTTTGGGGCCGGCACGGCGCAGTCCTTCGACCAAAACCTTGGCGGCAGCGAATCCTTCGAGCATGGCCGGGCTGATGTCGCCGGCGCCTTTGGCCTTGGACATTTCCTGGGCTTCCTTGACCATGGCAAAGGCAATGGAGCGTTCGTAAGGAAAGACCTGGGTCACGATCACGCCGCGGGCATTGTCGCCCAGGCTTTTGATGAAACCGCCAGACGCGTTGTTGGACAGTGTGACGATTTGTGCAGCGGAACCGGCGGCCCGGAACGCCTTGGTGCCATCAACCACCGCCTGCCCGGAGGCCACCATGATGACGGCTTGTGTGTTGGTCTGGGTAATCTTGGGGGCGATAGGTCCGAAGTCAGGCTTGCTGCGGTTGAACTTCTCCAGAACGGAAGGCTGGAGCTTGGCCCCGGCCAGGCCTTTTTGCGCGCCTGCCACGCCGTCGGCGCCGAAGCTGTCGTCGGCATAAACAATCGCGATGCGCGTGATGCCCATGGAGCTCAGGTGCGAGACGGCCTTTTCAGCCTCACGCTGGTAGGTTGCGCGCACGTTGAAAACATGCTTTTTGACCGGCAGGTGTAAGACCATGGCGCCGGTAGACGGGCCCACCAGGGAAACCCCGTGTTTGTCCAGGTGCGGAATGATGGCTTCCGTGTGAGGCGTTCCGCGCGTGAGGAACAAGGCCAGCACGTTCTGCTCTTCAATCAGCTTGCGGGCGTTTTCAGCTGCCAGCTTGGGGTCGAACTTGTCGTCGAGCGAGATCAGTTCAATTTTCTGCCCATTGACGCCGCCCTTGGCATTGATGGTGTCGATGTAAAGCTTGGCGCCATCCGTCGTTTCTTTCACGCCGGCACCCACGGGGCCGGTAAAGCCGGCGGTTTGCCCGATCAGGAGTTGTGCCTGGCTGGCATGGCTGAGCGCGACCATGGCAATGGCGGCGCACCATAAACTCAGTTTTTTCATCTTCAGTCCTTGGCTGTTCGGTAGACATCAGCTAGTTGACCATAAAAGCGGAAAAACGAGGAGATGAAACGCCATCATTGCGCTGCAAATCCGCGGTCAAAGCAGCTTTAACCCCACATCTCCGCCTGCTTTGCCGCTTGCCTAGAATGTTTGACCTACACGAAAGCAAACCCACCCATGTCTCAGGGAATCATCCGCATTCGCGGCGCGCGTCAGCACAACCTCAAAAACATTGACCTGGATATCCGCACGGGCGAGATGACGGTAGTCACCGGCCCCAGCGGCTCGGGCAAATCGTCGCTGGTCTTTGACACCCTGTTTGCCGAAGGCCAGCGCCGTTACGTGGAGACTTTCTCAGCGTATGCCCGGCAGTTCCTGGACCGCATGGACAAACCGGCGGTGGACAAGGTGGAGGGCGTTCCCCCGGCGATTGCGATTGACCAGACCAATCCGGTGCGTAGTTCCCGTTCGACGGTGGGCACGATGACGGAACTCAATGACCATCTAAAACTTTTGTACGCACGCGCCGCGCAGCTGTTCGACAAAAAAACAGCCCAAGCGGTGCGACATGACACGCCGGAATCGATTTATGCCGAACTGATGGCGCGCACGGCTTCTACCGATCCGAGAGTGGTCATGACCTTCCCGGTAGAGCTGCCCGGCAACACCAGCACCGATGAGGTGACGCAGTGGCTCTCAGCCAGCGGTTTCACGCGGGTGCATGCCGAGCGTGATGTGGCAACGCCGGCAGGACCACACAAGCTGCTTGACGTGGTGGCGGACCGCTTTCGTCTCCAGACTGCGGAAAAGGCCCGCGTGATCGAAGCCATTGAGCTGGCGCTCAAGCGCGGCGGTCGCCTCAATGTTTATGCCCAATCCGCAGAAGAGGGCGCCGTGGACGAAATGTGGCGCTTCTCCACAGGCCTGCATTGCCCCGACAGCGACCTGCGTTACGCCGAGCCCACGCCGTCGCTGTTTTCCTTCAACTCGGCCATGGGCGCTTGCGAAACCTGCCGTGGTTTTGGCCGTGTCATCGGGGTCGACTACGGCCTGGTAATCCCCAACGACAAGCTGACCTTGCGCTCAGGCGCGATCAAGACCTTGCAAACGCCGGCCTGGGCTGAAAACCAGGACGACCTGATGCGCCACGCAGAAGCCGCAGGCGTTCCGCGCGATACACCCTGGTACAAACTCACGCCGGATCAGCAGCACTGGGTGATCCACGGCACGCCGGGCTACAAGAACGGCCAGTGGAAGAAACAGTGGTATGGCATCAAGCGCTTTTTTGCTTACCTGGAAACCAAAGCCTACAAGATGCATATCCGTGTGCTGCTGTCCAAGTACCGCAGCTACACGCCATGCGAAACCTGTGGCGGCGCGCGCCTGAAGCTCGATGCGCTGCTCTGGCGCCTGGGCTCCAAGAGCGCAGCCGACGCTGCACTACCGCCGGAGAAACGCTTCATGCCAGTCGGCGTGGACTGGACTCGCGCCCAGCTTGAAGCCCTGCCAGGCCTGAGCCTGCATGACCTGATGCAGTTGCCGATTGACCGCCTGCGCGAGTTTTTCAACGGCTTGGCACCGGCTGCATTGCAGGACGGCAGCGCACCCGATGCCGAGTTCAAGGCGCTCAAGTCGCTGTTCGAGGAAATCCATACCCGGCTCAAATATTTATGTGACGTCGGCATCGGCTACCTGACGCTGGACCGGCAAAGCCGCACGCTGTCGGGCGGCGAGGTGCAGCGCATCAACCTCACCACGGCACTGGGCACCTCGCTGGTCAACACGCTGTTTGTGCTTGACGAGCCATCCATCGGCCTGCATCCGCGCGACATGAACCGCATTACCCAGGCCATGCACCGCTTGCGTGACGCGGGCAACACGCTGGTGGTGGTCGAGCACGACCCCGCCGTGATGCTGGCGGCCGACCGCATGATCGACATGGGTCCCGGCCCGGGTGAAAAGGGCGGCCAGATTGTTTTTGACGGCACGCCGGAAGACCTCAAACACGCCGACACGCTGACCGGTGCCTACCTTGGCTCGCGCAAGCAGGTGGGCATGGGTTTCAAGCGCCCAGTAACCGACAGCACGCCTCGCCTCATCCTGGAGGGCGCGCGTGACCACAACCTGAAAAACCTGACGGTCGAATTTCCGCTGCAGCGCCTGGTGTGTGTCACAGGTGTCAGCGGCTCCGGAAAATCGACGCTGATGCAGGACATCCTGGCGCCAGCGCTGTTGCGCCAGTTCGGCAAAGCCACCGAAACGCCCGGCCTGCACGACCGGCTGATGGGCGCAGACTATTTGACTGACGTGGTGTTCGTGGACCAGTCGCCGATTGGCAAGACCGCACGTTCCAACCCGGCCAGCTATGTCGGCGCCTGGGATGCGGTGCGTGAGCTGTTCGCGCAGGCGCCGCTGGCTCGCCAGCGCAGTTACACCGCGTCCAAGTTCAGCTTCAACAATGGCGACGGGCGTTGCCCGACCTGTGGCGGCTCGGGCTTCGAGCATGTGGAGATGCAGTTTCTCAGCGACGTCTATTTGCGTTGCCCCGACTGTGATGGCAAGCGTTACCGTCCCGAGATCCTGGAAGTCACCATCGAGCGCAAGGCCATCGGCGACGTGCATCCGCGCCTGATGAATGTGTCCGACGTGCTGGATCTGACGGTCAGCGAGGCCAGCCAGTTGTTCGCACAGGACCGCGAAGTCATTCGCGCACTGCAACCCATCGTCGATGTCGGCCTGGAATACGTCAAGCTGGGGCAGCCGGTGCCGACCCTGTCGGGTGGCGAGGCGCAACGCCTCAAGCTCGCCGGCTTTCTGGCCGGTGCATCGAAAACGGCGAGCAACAGCCGCCAGCCGCTGGCCATCAAAAACATCAACCGCGGCACGCTGTTCCTGTTCGATGAGCCAACCACCGGCCTGCACTTCGACGACATCGCCAAGCTCATGCGGGCGCTGCGCAAACTGCTGGACATTGGCCATTCACTGATCATCATCGAGCACAACCTTGACGTGATCCGCTCGGCCGACTGGCTGATCGACCTCGGCCCCGAAGGTGGCGAAGCCGGCGGCCTGCTGGTGGCCCAGGGAACGCCCGAAGCCGTGCGCGAACATCCGACCTCGCACACCGCGCTGGCGCTGCGCGAATACGAGCAGGCCATGGGCAAGGTGCATGGTGTGGAAGAAGCCCGTGCCAAGGCCTGGACCACGAAACCGGCCTTTTCCAACCTGATCCAGATCGTCAACGCCAAGGAGCACAACCTCAAGAGCCTGTCGGTCAACATTCCGCGCGGCCAGTTCAATGTGGTGACCGGTGTCTCGGGCTCCGGCAAATCGACGCTGGCCTTCGACATTCTGTTCAACGAGGGCCAGCGGCGCTATCTGGAGTCGCTCAACGCTTATGCGCGCAGCATCGTGCAGCCAGCGGGGCGGCCTGAGGTTGATGCGGTGTACGGCATCCCGCCGACGGTGGCGATTGAGCAGCGGCTGTCACGCGGCGGGCGCAAGTCCACCGTTGGCACGACGACGGAGGTCTGGCACTTTTTGCGCCTGCTCTACGTCAAGCTGGGCATCCAGCACTGCACCAAAGACGGCGCGGCGGTCATGCCGCAAAGCCCGGAAAGCATTGCCGCGCAACTACTGAAGGCTTACCGCGGCCAGCATATCGGCCTGCTGGCGCCGCTGGTGATCAACCGCAAGGGTGTCTACACCGAGCTGGCGGACTGGGCGCGGCCGCGCGGCTATACGCACTTACGCATCGACGGCGAGTTTTTGCCGACCACCGGTTTCCCGCGCATTGACCGCTTCAAGGAACACACGGTCGAGCTGCCGATTGCCGACATCCACGTGACACCCGACAACGAGGCCGCCTTGCGCCAGGCACTGGCCACCGCGCTGCAGCACGGCAAGGGCGTGGTACATGTGCTGGCGCCGTTGGATGGCCTGCGCGGCGCGATGATGGCCGGTGTGTCCACGAAGCAGATAGGCAGGCTGCAGGCCTCGTCTACACAGCGTGCCTGCCCGGTGTGCGCCACGTCTTACCCCGAGCTTGACCCGCGCCTGTTCAGCTACAACAGCAAACACGGCTGGTGCCCGGACTGCGTCGGCACCGGCGTCAAGCTCACCAAGGAACAGCGCAAGGTGTTTGACGACTCCGTGCGAGACGACAACAACAAGGGCCGCGAACAGAGCTTTGCCGAGCCGGACGCTGAAGACGTGGTGGACGCCGCCTGTCCAAGCTGCCACGGCACGCGCCTGAATGCGCAGGCGCGCGCGGTGAAGTTCGCCGGCATTGGCATTGCCGACATTGCCGCGCTGTCGGTGACCGATGTGCGCGCCTGGGTCGAAAAGCTGTCGCTGTCGGGGCGTGAAGCCGGCATTGCGCGCGACCTGATTCCCGAAATCAAAAGCCGGCTCGAGTTCCTTGAGGATGTCGGCCTGGGCTACCTGACACTGGACCGCGGCGCACCCACGCTGTCGGGGGGCGAGGCGCAGCGTATCCGGCTGGCTGCGCAGCTGGGCTCCAACCTGCAGGGCGTCTGTTATGTGCTCGACGAGCCGACCATCGGCCTGCACCCGCGCGACAACCAGATCCTGCTGCGTGCGTTGGGCAAACTCAGCGAACGTGGCAACACGCTGGTGGTGGTGGAGCACGACGAAGACACGATTCGCCGTGCCGACAACATCATCGACATCGGCCCCGGTGCCGGCAAACGCGGCGGACGGCTGGTCGGGCAGGGCACGGCGGCGCACCTGGCCACCTTGCCCGATTCACTGACCGGGCGTTACCTGGCGAATCCGCTGATCCATCCGCTGCAGCTTCGCCGCGAGACACGCACAGGCGCTGCTCCGGTAGCTGCCGTGCTGGTGTTGCCCGTTGTGGCCGGCGCCAGGCCTGTGAGCAAGCAGAAGACGGCCGCGTTGAAGGCACAGGCCCTGAAAGCGGCCGCCGCGAGCGCCAGTGCGCTGCACAACGCGGTACCGGCAGCAGCCGGGCCTTTCACCTCCTGGCTGAACGTGGTGGGCGCCGATCTGCACAACCTCAAGAAGGTGTCCGTCACCGTGCCCCTGTACCGGCTGGTCGCGGTCACGGGTGTGTCCGGCTCGGGCAAATCGACACTGGCGCGCGACGTGCTGCTGGCCAATGTGCAGGCCGGCGTGGCGCAACGCTCCACCAGGGCCGGGCGTGATGCTGACGATGCCGGCAAACACCCGGCCTGGACCGGCTGCGAGCGGATCGAGGGTTACGAGGTGGTGGACCGCGTGCTGGAAGTGGACCAGACGCCCATCGGCAAGACGCCACGCTCCTGCCCGGCCACCTACATTGGCTTCTGGGACACCGTGCGCAAGCTGTTTGCCGACACACTGGAAGCCAAGGCGCGCGGGTACAGCGCGGGGCGTTTCAGCTTCAACACCGGCGAGGGCCGCTGCCCGACCTGCGAGGGCGCGGGTGTGCGCACCATAGGCATGAGCTTTTTGCCGGATGTGAAGGTGCTCTGCGAAACCTGCCATGGCGCACGTTTCAACCCCGAGACCCAGGCCGTGACCTGGCGCGGCAAAAACATCGGCGATGTGTTGACCATGGAAGTGGACGAAGCGGTCGAGTTTTTTGCTTCCATGCCTGCCATTGCGCACCCGCTGCAGTTGCTGAAAGACGTGGGCCTGGGGTACCTGACTTTGGGCCAGCCCTCACCGACGCTGTCGGGCGGCGAGGCGCAACGCATCAAGCTGGTGACTGAGCTGTCCAAGGTGCGCGACGACATCACGCGGCGCGGGCAGAAGGCGCCGCACACGCTTTATGTGCTGGACGAGCCCACGGTGGGCCTGCACATGGCCGACGTGGAAAAACTCATCCACGTGCTGCACCGGCTGGTCAATGGTGGACACAGCGTGGTGGTGATCGAACACGACCTCGACGTGGTTGCCGAGGCGGACTGGGTGATTGACCTTGGGCCGGACGGCGGCAACGCTGGCGGTCAAGTGGTGGCGTCTGCGCCGCCGGAAGCGGTGGTGAAGCTGGGCACGGCAACCGGCAAGGCTTTGCAGGGCGTGCTGGAAAGAGTTTGAACAGCCCTGTCGGCGGGGCATAGGCGCAAGCCTGCATTTTGCTATCCAATCGATAGCTGCTTGCCACCGCCCCATAAGGGCTGATGGCCAATTTTACTAATATCCTGTGTCGTAAGTGAGGCGATGTCCCATCGCCTTTATTTGCGGGACCGGACGCTAACCGAGTGGTTTAGACCATCCAGTCTTCCAGTTTCAAGCCAGGGATGCGCTCAAAGTGGCGGGTGTTGTGAGTGACCAGCGTCAGGCCTTCGGCCAGGGCGTGGGCGGCGATCAATGTGTCCATTGCGCCAATGACTTGTCCGCTTTGTTGCAGGTGGGCAGCAATGTCGCCGTACTGGTCGGCGGCAGCGGAAGTCCAGGGTAGCGCGGGATACTCTTGCAATAACAAGCCCACTGCGGCGCGGCGCTTGTCATTGTTATTGAGCAGCGCCAGACCGTAACGTGTTTCCGCACGGGTAATGACGGAAATGGCCACTTCCTGTTTGAGCATGGCTGCCAGCATTCGTCGTTGCAGCGACCCGGGACTGTGCCGTGCAAAGTAACCGAGGATGTTGGTGTCCGCTAAATAACGGATCACTTTTCAGCCCCGTCTTCGGCCTTGCCGGGCTGAGCGGCTTCAGGCCATTCGGCAAACGGGTTGCGTGCAGGTTCGTTGTGGCGGGTGGCGTCAGACAAAAAATCATCCGGTAAAGGGTCGTCTGCAATCATCTTGAACAGCTTTTCAAGGTTGTGCTTGCGCTGTTCTTCGTTTTCTTTGGGCTTGAGTGTGATCTCGCCGGTGACATCATTTTTGGTGATCCACATTTCACTGGTGGTCACCCGAAACGCCTTGGGCAACCGCACAGCCTGGCTGTTGCCGGTGGTAAAGACTTTGGCGGTGGTGAGCATGATGACTCCAAAAGTATATACAAAATCGTAGATACTTTATCATGAATCGGAGGGCCATCCTATCGGGCTGTCTTTGTTTTACCGTGATAGCCCCACCAGATGGACACCCGCGATCACTCAGTTCGATGCGTTTTCAGCAGGGCTGCCGCCACTTCGGCAAAACCCGCGCCGCGCTCTCCGTTGGTGATGTAGCGCGGCTTGTGGCTCAGTTCGGCCTCAAAGCGGCGTATGTTGGCCACGCCCACCGAATGCGGGAAGGCCTCGAACATCAGCTGGTCGTTGGTCGAGTCGCCGACATAAACCCAGCGGTCCATTTCGGTGTCCAGGTCGCGGCCGAACAATTCGCGGACGATCCAGCGCGCGCCTTCCAGCTTGTTGTGCGCACCGAACCAGCCGTTGATGTGGATGGAACTCACCGTCGCGTTCATGCCTTCGCTTTGCATGATCTGCACCGCGCGGGTGATGTCCTCGGGCGGAAGGTGCACAAATTCGCTGTGGTCGATGGCGATGTCGGTTTCACGGCCAGGGCTGTCTTCGGACAGCACAGCGCCGGGCACCTCACGCACCACGCGGCTTGCCACCTGCTGCATGCGTGCGTAGTTGGTCAGCCGTGTTGGCTCGTCCTGCTGATATCTTTTTGATAGCTGTATGTGCCCGCCAGTCAAGGGCTGGAGCCCGATTTGGCTTGAAATCAGCGCCACCGCACCATTTTCAGCAACGATGGCATCAACGGGCCAGCTTTGCGCAAAAGGTTCGCTCCAGCCGACCGGCCGGCCGGTGATGGGAATCACGTGCAGGCCGGCGGCTTTCAGCGCAGCCAGCGCCTGCAGCGCATCGGGCGTGATCGCGCCCTCGGTGGTCAGGGTGTCGTCAATGTCGGTGAAGACGCCGGTGATGGCGCGGCGCTCAGAGGCGGGCCAAGTGCTCAATTCTTGCATCGTGAATTATGTGCCCCCACGTTCGCTCGCTTCGCGTAGCTCTCTGCCCCCCGAGGGGGCCGCTGCGCCTGCGGCCCGGCGAAGCCGGTTCCGCGGCCCCTGCTTGAAAAGAGAAAAGCCCCAACCGTCGCGCACTGCGCGTGGTGCCCTGCCACCCAGGAGGCGCTGCGCCAGCGGCCTGCCGAAGCCAGTTCTGCGGCCCGTGCTGGTGAATTGCTCACGGGTTGGTATAATTCGGCCTTCCTGAGGAGCGTTGCAACCCACGGCATGTGGTCTAGGCTCAGGACTCTCATTTGCAACCACGCTCACCCGCATGTGCTTTCAAGCCGGGTGAGACAACAAACTCCCCGTCCCATTGATGCCTTGTGGCCGTGGCTATTTTGCCCAGTTGACCCCCTGATTTTGGAGTGCCCAAATGAACGCCGTATTGAAACCCGCTACCCCTGACCACGTGATCGCCGACATTTCCCTTGCTGCCTGGGGCCGCAAGGAACTGAACATTGCCCAGACCGAAATGCCCGGCCTGATGGCTATTCGCGAAGAGTTCGCCAAGGCCCAGCCGCTGAAGGGCGCGCGCATCACCGGCTCGCTGCACATGACGATCCAGACCGGCGTGTTGATCGAGACGCTGCAGGCCCTGGGCGCTGACGTGCGATGGGCTTCGTGCAACATCTTCTCCACGCAGGACCACGCCGCCGCTGCAATCGCCGCCGCCGGCACGCCGGTGTTCGCCATCAAGGGTGAGACCCTGGCCGACTACTGGGACTACACCCACCGCATTTTTGAATTCACCGGCGCCAAGGGCACACCCGAAGAAGGCCCGAACATGATCCTGGACGACGGCGGGGATGCAACCTTGCTGATGCACCTGGGCACCAAGGCCGAAAAAGACGCCAGCCTGATCTCCAAGCCCGGCAGCGAAGAAGAAATCTGCCTGTTCAACTCGATCAAGGCCAAGCTCGCGATTGATCCGACCTGGTACAGCCGCCGCCTGAAAAACATCATCGGCGTGACCGAAGAAACCACCACCGGCGTGCTGCGTTTGAACGAGATGTCGGCCAAGGGCACGCTGGCCCTGCGCGCCATCAACGTGAACGATTCCGTCACCAAGTCCAAGTTCGACAACCTTTATGGCTGCCGCGAGTCGCTGGTCGATGCGATCAAGCGCGCGACCGACGTGATGGTCGCCGGCAAGGTGGCTTGCGTGGCCGGTTACGGCGACGTGGGCAAGGGCTCGGCACAAGCGCTGCGCGCACTGAGCGCACAAGTCTGGGTGACCGAGATCGATCCCATCAACGCCCTGCAGGCTGCGATGGAAGGCTACAAGGTCGTGACCATGGAATACGCTGCCGACAAGGCCGACATTTTTGTGTCTGCCACCGGCAACAAGAACGTCATCACCTATGACCACATGGCCAAGATGAAAAACCAGGCCATCGTCTGCAACATCGGCCACTTCGACAATGAAATCGACGTTGCCTCGCTGGAAAAATGCACCTGGGAAGAGATCAAGCCGCAAGTCGACCACGTGATCTTCCCGGACGGCAAACGCATCATCCTGCTGGCCAAGGGCCGCCTGGTCAACCTCGGCTGCGGCACGGGCCATCCGAGCTTCGTGATGTCTTCCAGCTTTGCCAACCAGACCATTGCGCAGATCGAGCTGTTCACCAAGCAGGCCGACTACGAAGTGGGCAAGGTTTATGTGTTGCCGAAACACCTGGACGAAAAAGTCGCGCGCCTGCACCTGAAGAAGGTTGGCGCGATGCTGAGCGAGCTGAGCGATGAGCAGGCTGCGTACATTGGTGTGAGCAAGGCTGGCCCGTACAAGGCAAACACCTACCGCTATTGAGCTGCGCTACTGCGCGGCCGTGATGCGTCGTTGCGGGTCCCGATCGGGCAATCCTCATGCACCTGAAGTGCACTCCGGTTGCCCGACGCCCGCGCCTAGCCTGACGGTCGCTCGCTACGCGCCGAACCACCTGTTGGAGATCCATGCGCGCTGACCTCTTCCTCGTCGACAACGGCTTTGCCGCCACCCGTTCCCAGGCGCAGCGCCTGATCGCTTCGGGCGTGCAGTGGCGCGCCGAAGAAAGCGCCCCCTGGAAGAAGGTCGCCAAGAATGGCGACGAGATTCCGGAAGGCGCCGAGCTGGAGATTCCCGACACCACCGAGGCCAAATACATCTCGCGCGGCGGGCTCAAGCTCGAAGGCGCCCTTAAAAGCACCGGCCTGCAAGTGGCTGGTCTGCGCTGCCTTGACATCGGGCAATCCACCGGCGGTTTTACCGATTGCCTGCTGCAGCAGGGCGCCGTGCAGGTGGTGGGTGTGGACGTGGGCCACGGCCAGCTGCACCCCAGCCTGCGCGAGGACGCTCGTGTGGTGTGTATTGAAGGTCTCAATGCGCGCTCCATGACTGCTATGGATTTGGTAGCTGGTCCTGCCCATGCGGCGGGGGCTGAGGGTGAATTTGATGATGAAAACTTCGACGATGAAGATGTTGAGCCCGTTGAGGCCAACTTCGACTTCCTGACCGGCGACTTGTCTTTCATCTCTCTCACGCTGGTGCTGCCGGCGGTGGTGCGCCTGCTCAAGTCCGGCGGTGATTTGCTGATGCTGGTCAAGCCCCAGTTTGAACTGCAGCCCGGCCAGATCGGCAAGGGCGGCATTGTGCGTGATGCCGTGCATTTCGAATTTGTGGAAAAGCGTTTGCGTGACGCCTGTGCTGCCCTCGGGCTGGACGTGAAAGCCTGGCTGGCGTCGCCGATTGAAGGCGGCGACGGCAACCGCGAGTTTTTCATTCACGCGCTCAAGGGCCAGAGCAACGCCGGCGAAGACCAGCCCTTGCCGGCGGCGCCTCCGCGCAAGGCCGCCAAACGCACACCGCGCAGCGAACTGCGCGCTATGCATGAGGCGCATGAGGACTCTGAAGAGGCACACGCGGGCCAGCACGGCCCGGCGCGCGGCAAACGCCGCGACAAGAAAACCGACAACGAGTGAGATTGACAATGGATCTTCCCATCAGTTTTGAATTTTTTCCGCCCAAGACACCCGAAGGTACCGACAAACTGCGCCTGGCGCGCAAGGCGCTGTACGCCTACAAGCCCGAGTTCTGCTCTGTCACTTTTGGGGCGGGTGGCTCCACGCAGGACGGCACCTTCGGCACCGTTGGTGACATCCTGAAAGAGGGCGTTGATGCGGCCTGTCACTTCTCCTGCGTCGGTGCGACCAAGGCCACGGTGCGCCAGCAGCTGGCTGCGCTGCAGGCCATGGGCGTGAAGCGCCTGGTGGCCCTGCGCGGTGATCTGCCCAGCGGCTACGGCATCGGGGGCGAGTTTCATTACGCGAGCGACCTGGTGGCTTTCATCCGCGAGTTCACCGGTGACGCCTTTCACATCGAGGTGGCGGCCTACCCCGAGATTCACCCGCAGGCCAAATCAGCCGATGCCGACCTGCAGGCGTTTGCCGCCAAGGTCAAGGCCGGCGCCAACTCGGCCATCACCCAGTATTTCTTCAACGCAGACGCCTACTTCCGCTTTGTCGATGACGCGAAAAAGATGGGCCTGGATGTGCCTGTGGTGCCCGGCATCATGCCCATCATCAGCTCCACGCAGCTGATGCGTTTTTCCGATGCCTGTGGTGCGGAAATCCCGCGCTGGATCCGCCTGCGACTGCAGGGCTTTGGCGACGACATCGCTTCCATCAAGAGTTTCGGCCTGGATGTGGTGACCGACCTGTGCGAGCAGCTGCGCAGCGCAGGCGTGCCCGGCATTCATTTCTACACCATGAATCAGGCTCAGGCGACGGTGGAAATCTGCAAGCGGCTGGGATGGTGACTATGGAGCTGATCCGCCTGCGCTGGGCTATCCCCCGCCTTCATTCGGCTGGATGAGGGATTGATTTTGTCTGCCGGCGCTGTCAGGCTCTGGATCTTTGCAAGCCTGCTGGTGCTGTCGTCGGGCTGCACAACCCCACCCGCGTCCGACACCGCGCCTTCAACACCCGCGCCCGGTGCTTCCTCCCGACCGGCTGCCATGCCGCCCGCTGAGGCAGGTGTCCCCGCCGAATCTTCTCCCGTCGCCGCGCCACTGCTGCCGGCCAATGAGGCGCTCACGGAGTTCGAACAGGGAAAAGCTTCCTGGTACGGCCCCCGTTTCAACGGACGCCGCACCGCCAGCGGAGAGCGCTACAACATGCACGAGCTGACAGCGGCGCACAAGACGCTGCCTTTCGGGACACTGGTGCGGGTGCGCAGCCTGGTCAACGGCAAGGAGGTGGATGTGCGCATCACTGACCGCGGACCCTTCAGCCGCGACCGGGTGATCGACCTGAGCCGCGCGGCGGCCGAGGCGCTGGGCATGCTGGGGCTGGGCGTGAAGGACGTGTTGCTGCTGGTGCCGGCGTCAACGCCGCCGGTGGCTGAACCACCGCCTGCGGGAAAGCCTGCGCGCGTCAAAAGGCGCGCGCGCAGTCCGCGCTGAAGACGCGAGGTCAAACAAGGCATGCAGGCCTGAACCGGATCTGCATCACAGACATGGTGAAGCGCACACGACATGGCGCGGCGCCGATCCATGCATGAAATCAGCCTTCAGCCCTTATTCCACGGGCGCGAGTAGCTACCAAATAGATAGTGATCAGCTGTCGGCGCTTTGCTCAGTTGAGAAAAACCACGTCGTCCCGGGCCTGCGGCGGAATCTTGATGGCGATGGCTTTGACCGGGCCACTGGTCACCAGCGTGCCGCCATGCGCTGTGCCTTTGGGAATGACGATCAGCGTGCCGGCTTTGAATTCCTTGCGTTCGCCGCCCAGCCACATCGCGCCGCTTCCTTCGATGATGTACTGGATCTCGTCGGTTTTGGGATGGGTGTGTTTGGCCACGTTGCCGGACTGGATGCCGATGGTGGCGTTGTCGGTACTGACCAGCCCCCGTGCATTCATTTCAGGATTGGGTGTGGCCGGAATATCGCCATGCTTGAGTGCCATGAGATCGATCATCATGGGCGCCAGTGGCGCCGCCTGCGCATGCGCGTCGGACAGCGCGTGGTGCGCGAGCGGCGACACCGCGATTCCGGCCACAAATGCAATGGCAATGGCAAAGCTGAAGGCAGTCTTGGTGTAGCGCATATGTCTCATCCTTGAGGTTGTGGGGAGTTGGCGCGCCAGTATGCGCGGCCGGCGCCTGGTTTGCCAACAGCGCGCATCTGGCCGCGCTGCCCGTTTAAGTATTTACCCGTGGTTGGCCGGTTTTCTGTCGAGTTTGCCCGGCGCCGCACGTCGTACAGGTGAGATGCTTGAAAAGGCGCTCGTTTACCCCCCATTGAAAGGAACCCCATGTCTGCCTCCAGCCCAAAATCTGCCGCCCCCAGCTCCGACCGCGAGCTCGTTCTGACCCGCCTGATAGACGCGCCGCGCGAAAAAGTATTCCAGGCCTGGACTGACCCGGCCCTGATGGTGCAGTGGTTCACCCCCAAGCCGTGGGAAACGGTGCGCGCTGAAACCGATGTGCGGCCGGGCGGTTCCAGTCTGGTCGTGATGCGTGGCCCCGACGGAGTCGAGTTCCCCAACCGCGGGGTCTACCTCGAGGTGGTTCCCAATGAACGCCTGGTGTTCACCGACGCTTTCACCGAAGCCTGGAAGCCATCGGAAAAACCGTTCATGACAGGGGTGCTGACCTTTGAAAACGAAGGCGGCAAGACACGCTACACCGCACGGGTGTTGCACTGGACGGTGGCCGACCGCGAAGCACACGAAAAGATGGGTTTCCACGAAGGCTGGGGCAAAGCCACGGAACAACTGTGCGAGTTGTTGGGCGCGCCCAAGCCCTTGCCCTGAAAATACCCGCTATCGTGACCTGTCACAGGAGGAAAACATGAAACTTCGCGGCCGGGGTCTGTTGTTCGTCGGGTTGGTAGCGCTGCCGTTTGCCGCGCTGGCGCAGGAGAAAATGAATGCGCAACAGGAGCGCGGAAACCATTTCAACGATCCCTTTCTGCAGGTGACGGCCGCCATGCCCGGCTGCCCCGTGCCCGAAGGTCCGATGTTCACGCAGCAACAGGTGCGCGCCGAGGCGCATGTGCGCGCCCAGCACGGCGGCAGCTGCTTTCGCTCGGGCCGCTGCCGTCTGCCCAACTCCTATCTCTACGACCGGGAGATCATTCCCCGCATGGTCAGCTACCTGCAGCAGGATGGGCGCTTCAACAACACCAGCGTCTGGGTGCTCGGCGAGCGGCGGCTGGTGACGCTGATGGGCTGCGTGCAGACACAGGAGCAGGCCAGGGCCATGGAGCAGGCCGTCATGCTGGTCGATGACGTCATGGGCGTGGTCAACTACCTGAGCGTGGGCACCACGGCCAAGCCGAAGTACAGCGTTGCGCCGGCGGCGCCCAAGCCGGCCAGGTGAACGGCCTCAGTCGTCAGTGTCCCGTGCCTGGAACTCGATGCCCCCGATATAGGGGTACAGCAGGTTGTAAACCCAGCACCCGATAGCCACAGACAGATAACCAATCACCAAGTATATGACGGGAAACGCCAGGACGGCTAGCGCCGACATGCCTGCGCCCCGGGGCGCGAAGGGAGCAGCAATCAACATGAAGGGAACCACAAAGACCAGGGAGCTCACGGCCATGAGTACCGCAAAAACCTTGGCGTTCTGGTGCGGAGAAAAGCGTTCGATCTGTTTTTTCATGGTGCGGCGCCTCCATACGCCTGAGGATTAATCAAGGAAAAGACGCGCTCCCGGGGATGTCGCAGGAGATTGTGCCTGCCGGAAAGGGCGTCGCGCTTGTCCGGCGGCAAAATAGCGTGCATCCTGATTGCTATCTTTAGCATAGCTGCTTGTGCCCGCCAATAAAGGGTTGGGACTATATTTGATTCAAAAAATTCTGCCTTTGCGCGCCCCACCTCATGGCAGCCAGGCAGGTCATAACCCGGCCGCCAGCAGAAAAGTCTTTAACTTACTAGAATTTCAGTAATTCCTGAAAATTCAATAAACGACCGCCATGAACCTAGCCCCCCTGACCCAGCGCTTTGTCCTGCACTTCGGGGAAATGGGTAGCCGCTGGGGCATCAACCGCACAGTGGGGCAGATTTACGCGCTGCTGTACGTGTCGCCGCGCGCCCTCAATGCAGACGACATTGGCGAGGCGCTGGCGTTTTCGCGCTCGAATGTCAGCATGGGCCTGAAAGAGCTGCAGTCCTGGAACCTGGTGCGGCTGCAGCACCTGCCCAATGACAGGCGCGAGTATTTCCAGGCGCCCGAAGATGTTTGGGCGATCTTCCGCACGCTGGCGGAGGAGCGGCGCAAGCGCGAGATTGACCCCACCTTGTCCATGCTGCGCGATGCGTTGATGGAGCAGCCCGCCAACCAGGACGACATCCACGCCCAGGCGCGCATGAAGCAGATGCATGACCTGATCGAGCTCATGACCGGCTGGTTGGCCGATGTGCAGAAGATGGACTCGGCCACGCTGATCAAGTTGATGAAGATGGGCGCCAAGGTGCAGAAGCTGCTGGAAATAAAAGACAAGGTGACCGGCTCGGTCAAGGCGGGTTTGACAGGGCGAGCGGCAAGCAACACAGTGGCTGAACAGCCTGACGACAACCGGAGCTGACGATGGATGGATTTGACGCATTCCTGCTGGCGCGCATTCAGTTTGCGGCCAACATCACCTTTCACATCCTGTTCCCGACTATCAGCATCGCGCTGGGCTGGGTGCTGCTGTTTTTCAAGCTGCGTTTTGTCAAGACCAAAGAGCAGCACTGGATGGACGCCTACCAGTTCTGGGTGAAGATCTTCGCGCTGACCTTTGCGCTGGGCGTGGTCAGCGGCATCACCATGAGTTTCCAGTTCGGCACCAACTGGCCGGGCTACATGAACACGGTGGGCAACATCGCCGGGCCGCTGCTGGCCTATGAAGTACTCACCGCGTTTTTCCTCGAAGCCACCATGCTCGGTGTGATGCTCTTCGGGCGCGAGCGGGTCAGCGAGCGCGTGCACACGCTAGCCACCTTCCTGGTCGCCGCCGGCACCACGCTCTCGGCGGTGTGGATTCTGGCGCTGAACTCCTGGATGCAGACGCCGGCCGGTTTTGAAATGATTGAGGGCAAGGCCCATGTGACGAGCTGGCTCGAAGTGATCTTCAACCCGTCATTCCCTTACCGCCTCACCCACATGCTGCTGGCGTCGGGCCTGACGGTGTCTTTCCTGGTGGCGGGGCTGTCGGCCTACCGCTGGCTGAAGCAGGACCGCGGCGCCGATGTGCAGGCCGCACTGCGCACCGGGGTGTACCTCGCGGCCTTCCTGATTCCGCTGCAGATCATCGCCGGCGATCTGCACGGGCTGAACACACTGGAGCACCAGCCGGCCAAAATCGCCGCGATGGAAGGCATCTGGGAAACGCAGAAGGGTGCGCCTGCCGTTTTGTTTGCGCTGCCCAATGCAAGAAGCCGCAGCAACGATTTCGAGATTTCCGTTCCAAAGTTTGCGTCGTTCTACCTCACACACGACTGGAACGGCGAGGTCAAAGGGCTCAATGATTTCGAAGGCAAGCATCCGCCGGTGGCACCGGTGTTCTGGGCTTTTCGCATCATGGTGGGCGTGGGCGTGTTGATGCTGCTGGTGAGCTGGCTCAGCGTCTGGCAGCTCAAACCTTGGGCCCCCACGTTCCCCGCTGCGCGTGGTTCTCTGCCCCCCGGGGGGGCGCTGCGCCTGCGGCCCGGCGAAGCCGGTTCCGCGGCCCCGGCTGGTGAAGAAAGGGGCCCGGCGCTCGACGATTCGCTGGAGACCGCGGCCGCTGCGCGCGAGCTCAAACCGTGGCACGCACGCCTTCTGGTGGGTATGACATTTTCCGGCTGGGTGGCGCTGGTGGCTGGCTGGTACGTGACGGAAATCGGGCGCCAGCCCTGGCTGGTGTCGGGGGTTCTCACCGCTGCCGATGCCGCTTCCAGAGTGCCGGCGGCGCAGATCGGCCTGACGCTCACGCTTTACCTGCTGCTTTATGCCGTGCTGATCACCGCCTATGTGTCGGTGCTGTTCTACCTGGCGCGCAAGGCCCCGACCCCGCATGCGGACGCGCCGATTGAAGCAGCACAGCCGCTGGAGCAGCAGCTCAACCCCGTCAACTACCCGGAAAAGGAGGGCCGCCCGAATGTATGACTTCATTCCCGACCTGAGCCAGCCTGCCGGCTGGATGCCGATTGTCTTTATGGGTGTGATGGGGCTGGCCATGCTGGCCTACGTCATCCTGGATGGTTATGACCTTGGGGTGGGCGTGCTCATGCGGCGCGCCAGCGAAGACGACAAGGACACCATGATCGCCAGCATCGGGCCCTTCTGGGATGCCAATGAAACCTGGCTGGTGTTGGGCATAGGCATCCTGCTGACGGTATTTCCACTGGCGCATGGCGAGATCCTGGGGGCGCTTTACCTGCCGGTGGCGCTGATGCTGGTCGGCCTGACGCTGCGCGGCGTGGCCTTCGACTTTCGTGTCAAGGCGCGGGCGCAGTACAAGCCAGCCTGGAACCGTGCTTTTTTTGCCGGCTCGCTGCTGGCGAGCTGGAGCCAGGGCTACATGCTGGGCGCGCTGGTCACCGGCTTTGCCGGCGACATCTGGTCCATGCTCTTCAGCGCCGCCATCGGGCTGGCGCTGGTGGCGGCCTATTGCCTGCTTGGCGCGGGCTGGCTCATCATCAAGACCGAGGGCGCGCTGCAACTGCAGGCCGTCAAATGGGCGCGCGCCAGTCTGTGGTTTACCGCGGCGGGCATTGCAGCCATTTCGCTGGCCACGCCGCTGGTCAGCCAGTCCATCTTCGACAAATGGTTTGCCTTTCCCTACATCGTGCTGCTGCTGCCGATACCGTTGACGACCCTGATCCTGCTGCTGGTCATCGGCCGCAGCCTGCGCCGCCTGCCGGTGCGGCTGGCGCAGGGCAACGAGTACGGGGCCTGGGTGCCTTTCGGTGCCACCGTGGGTGTTTTCCTGCTCGCTTTTTACGGGCTGGCCTACAGCCTGTTCCCCTGGCTGGTGATTGACCGCATCCATCTCTGGCAAGGCACGACCTCGCCCGGCTCCATGGGCGTGATTCTCGCGGGCGCACTGGTGGTGCTGCCCATGATTGTTGGCTACACGGTGTTTGCCTACCGGGTGTTCTGGGGCAAGAGCACGACGCTGAAATATTAGAGCCCTGTCATCACATAAATCGCGGGGGTGATTCATAGGATGACAGGCCTAGTGGCCTCTAACGCTGTAACGCTGAAACCAGAAGTCGCTGCCCGCGCGATACAGGGCACGCTGCGGCGTTGCAAATGCGCGCGACGCCTGAGGCATCGCTGTGCTTTGCGCCTTGCATCGCACCCCGTCTCACGCGGTCCTCGCCTCCTATTTCAACGTTACAGGCCACTAGTACTCGAATACCCCCGATGCGGCACGAGGGGAGGGATTGTATGATCAGCAGATTTACCGCACGACTGCAGCATCACCCGCCATGAGAGCACAGGCCAAGTACAACGCATCACTTATGTCCGCTGCCGGTTTGTCAGACGCACAAAAGCAGGCAGCGGAAGAAAAATTCGTGGAGGTGCTGGAGCACACCTTCGGTGGTGGCTCGGCCGTGCGGGGCGCCTATTGCGAATGGCTGGCCGCGCGTTCCCTGATCGCCGAAAACCCCTCCCAAGCCAGCGCCCCCGAAGAACTGCAGGCCATCAGCCGCTGGGAACAAGCCGCTGAAGCGGCCACCCGCTCAGTGTTCCGCCAGCTGAAAATTGGCGAAACCGGTGCCTTTTTTGAACTCCACGTCTGGAATTCAAGAACCCACTGACAGCACCCTCTGCCGTCGCGCTCAAATGCACGCGACTGTCGGAACTCCTCTCTTTCCAAGCAGGGGCCGCGGGTCCGGCTCCGCCGGCCCGCAGGCGCAGCGGCCCTCTCGGGGGGCAGCGACCCACACGCAGTGAGGGAGCGTGGGGGCTTTCAATTCAAGCAGGGGACGCGGATCTGGCTCTGCCAGTCCGCAGGCGCAGCGGCCCCCTCGGGGGGGCAGAGCGCTACGCGAAGCGAGCAACCGTGGGGGCCAGTCAGCGGTCGTCATAACTGATGCGCACGTGCTCGCTCAGCGGCCGGGCCTGGCAGCTCAGTACAAAGCCTTTGTCCACTTCCCAGCTTTCCAGCGTGAAGTTCTTTTCCATGGCCACTTGTCCTTCGAGCACCTTCGCGCGGCAGGTGCAGCAGACGCCGCCCTTGCAGCTGTAGGGCAGGTCCAGCCCGGCGGCCAGCGCCACGTCGAGCACACGTTCGTGCGCATGCATGCGCAATTCGTGCGCCTTGCCGTCAAGCTGCACCGACAGGCGGATGGCACCGGTGTCGCCGCCATTTTTTAAGTCCTTTTGGCCTACAGCCCCCGTCCCTTCTGCCCTGGTAGCTCCTGATTTCATAGCGATGGTGGGTTGCGCTGCGCTGGTGAAACGCTCGGCGTGGATGCGCTCCCGCGGCACGCCGGCCGCCAGCAGGGCCTGCTCGCAGGCTTCGATCATGGCCTCGGGGCCGCAGACAAAGGTTTCATCGATGCTGGCTGGAGGGATCAGGGTTGCCAGCAGTTCGCTGACCTTGGCGCGGTCGAGCCGGCCATTGAATAGCGCGACTTCCTGCGACTGGCGCGAAAGCAGGTGAATCAATGTCAGCCGCGCCGGGTAGCGGTCTTTCAGGTCCTGCAGCGCTTCGTTGAACAAGATGCTGCCGGTGCGCTGGTTGCAGTACACCAGCGTGAAGGTGGCTTCCGGCTCGCCCGCCAGCGTGCTGGCAATGATGGACAGCAGCGGTGTGATGCCCGAGCCGGCGGCCCAGCCGACGCGGTGCACGGCGCCGCTCAGGCGTGGCGTGAAGCGGCCTTCCGGCGGCATCACCTCCAGCGTGTCGCCGGCCTGCAGCTGGGTGGCCCAATTGGAAAAAACACCGCCTTCGACCGGCTTGATGCCGACCTCGATACTCTGTTCGGCGGCCAGTCGCTGCGTGCTGCTGCAGATCGAATAACTGCGGCGCACCGCCTCGCCATCTATCGTCGCCCTAAGCGTGAGGAACTGCCCCGGCGTGAAGCCGTACATTTCGCGCAAATCGGGTGGAATGGCAAAACTGACGGCCACGGCACCGGCCGCTTCGGGCGAGACGCGTGTGATGACCAGCGGGTGGAAGTGGGGAACGGACATGGGGTGAGTCTCAGTAGCAGGAGCCGCCGCCGCGTGGCGCAGTGAGCAACCGTGGGGGCATCAATAACTTTTGAAATAGTCAAACGGCTCCAGGCAGTCCAGGCATTTGTACAGCGCCTTGCAGGCCGTGGAGCCGAAGTGCGAGGTTTCGGTGGTGTTGACCGAGCCGCATTGGGGGCAGGCCACGGCATCCGCGGCCTGGTGTCTGGGTGCGAAACGGACCACCTTGTCGCTGCCGCGCGTGGTGGTATGCGGCGGCGCAATGCCATAGCTGCGCAGCTTGTCCTTGGCGGCCGCGCTCATCCAGTCGGTGGTCCAGGCCGGCGCCAGCTGTGTGGTGATGCGCGCAGAGAGCTGGTGCTGCGCCAGCGCGGCGCGAATGTCGTCCTCGATCTGGCTCATGGCGGGGCAGCCGCTGTAGGTCGGCGTGATGATGACTTCCACTCCATCACTGACATGGCGCACATCGCGCAGGATGCCCAGCTCACGGATGGACACCACCGGGATCTCCGGGTCGGGCACGGCTTCGAGCACGTCCCAGACCTGCTGCAGGGTGTTCATCACCACCACCTTCCCGCTTGCGGAAGGTGTTTCATAACAGCTCTCTGGAGCTCGTGGTGGGCGCGAAGTACTCACCATAGAGCGTCCGGGTGGGCGCGCGCCAGGCTTTGCATCTCGGCCAGCAGCGGTGCCAGGTGTTCGCTGTGTTGTCCGTCTTTTCCCTGCGGTGGTCCGGCATGGAGCGCAGGACGTTGCAGGCCGGCTTCCTGCAGGGCGTCGTTGACCAGTTCGTCCCAGTCGCTTTTCAGCGCGGCGACATCGATGGCGCGGCCTTTCGTATCTGCTACTGTTTCGATAGCTGCTGGCGCCCAGTATTCCTGGGTGTAAGGCATTAAATGCTTCAAGGCGACCCGTGTGCGGGCATGTGATTCAGGGGTGCCGTCGCCCAGGCGCACCAGCCAGTCGCGCGAGTGGCGGAAGTGGTAACGCACTTCCTTGAATGACTTGCCGGCGATCGCTGCGAGCTGTGCGTCTGCTGATTTTTGCAGCGCCTCCCACAGCAGCAGCATCAGCGCGCTGTAGAGGAAATTGCGGACGATGGTCACCGCGTAGTCGCGTTCCGAAGCACCAGACGCATGCGGAAGTTCCAGCAGGGTGTAGTTGCGGAAGTCGGTGGCATCGCGGAAATAGGCCAGCGAATCTTCCGTTGCATCTTCTCCCGCTACCACAGCGGCATGCCGGTACAACATGCGCGCCTGGCCGATCAGGTCCAGGCTCATGTTGGCCAGCGCAATATCTTCCTCCAGCACCGGGCCGTTGCCGCACCACTCGGCGTTGCGCTGGCCGAGCACCAGCGCGTTGTCGGCCAGGTGCAGCAGGTAGTCCAGGGAGGCCGTCGCAACGGGGGCTTCAACGGTTTTCACATGTGGCCCACTTCGTCAGGAATCTCGTAGAAGGTCGGGTGGCGGTAGATCTTGTCGGCCATGGGTTCAAAAAACGCGGCCTTGTCGTCCGGCTCGCTGGCGGTGATGGTGTTGGACGGCACCACCCAGATGCTCACACCCTCCTGGCGGCGTGTGTAGACGTCGCGCGCCATCTGCAGCGCCTGCTGTGCATCGGTAGCGTGCAGGCTGCCGCAATGCTTGTGTTCCAAGCCCTGTTTGCTGCGCACGAAGACCTCCCACAGGGGCCACTCCTTATGTGTCGTCATGCTGCCTCCTTCATGGCGCGGGCGCTTTGTTTGGCTGCATGCGCCTGCGCGGCATCACGCACCCACTGGCCGTCCTCATGCGCTTTCACGCGGTTGGCCAGCCGCTCCTTGTTGCAGGGGCCGTTGCCGTTGACGACGGCCCAGAAATCGTCCCAATCAATCGCGCCGTAGTCATGTTGCTGGCGCGCTTCGTTCCATTTCAGATCGGGGTCTGGCAGCGTGACGCCGAGAATGGCAGCCTGCGGCACGGTCGCGTCAACAAATTTTTGGCGCAAATCGTCATTCGAAATGCGCTTGATGCCCCAGCGCATGCCCTGCGCGCCGTTGGTGCTGTCGGCATCGGGTGGGCCGAACATGGCCAGCACCGGCCACCACCAGCGGTTCACGGCGTCCTGCACCATGGCGCGCTGCTCGGGTGTGCCCTGCATCTGCACCATCAGGCTTTCGAAGCCCTGGCGCTGGTGAAAACTTTCTTCCTTGCAGATGCGGATCATGGCGCGTGCGTAGGGGCCGTAGGAGCAGCGGCAGATCGGCACCTGGTTCATGATGGCCGCGCCATCGACCAGCCAGCCGATCACGCCGACGTCAGCCCACTGCAGCGTCGGGTAGTTGAAGATCGAGCTGTACTTGGCCTTGCCGGTGTGCAGAGCATCAAGAAGCGTGTCGCGGCCCACGCCCAGGGTTTCGGCAGCTGAATAGAGGTAGAGGCCGTGGCCGCCTTCGTCCTGCACCTTGGCCAGCAGGATCGCCTTGCGTTTGAGCGAGGGCGCGCGCGAGATCCAGTTGCCTTCGGGCTGCATGCCGATGATTTCGCTGTGCGCGTGCTGGCTGATCTGGCGCACCAGGGTGCGGCGATAGGCTTCTGGCATCCAGTCTTGCGGCTCGATTTTCTGGTCGGCATCGATTTTTTCGTCGAAGCGGGTTTGCAGCGCGTCGGGCGTGGAGACCGACGCCAAGGCCGGGGCCTGCGAATCGGGTACGTCGAGTGATTGTGTGTACATGTCTTGTCTCCTGTCGCCCGTCCTGCAGGACGGTGATGAGTCCCAGTATAGCAATTAACCGACCGAACGGTCGGTTAATTATTGACCCCGGCGCAGGGGCCTTTTTCAGGCTTGGGCCAGGTCCAGCAGCAGGGCATCGGCCGACGCATAACGGTCGTCGGGGTTCTTGGCCATCAGCCGGTTCACGATGGGCTGCAGGGCCGCATGCGCCGCGGGCAGGACCGGTGTGTCGGCATGCAGGTGTTTGGCCAGCAGCGACTCCAGGGAGTCCGCGACGAAAGGGCGCTGGCCGGCCAGCATTTCGAACAGCATGACGCCCAGGCTGTACAGGTCGGAGCGTACCGTCACGTCCTTGCCGCTCACCTGCTCCGGGCTCATGTAGTAGGGCGTGCCGACCACGTCGCCATGCCGCGTCTGGGTCAGGCCCAGGCTCTCGGCCTGCAGCATGGACTTGGCAATGCCGAAATCGGCCAGTGCCACCGAGCCATCGCTGCGCAGCATGACGTTTTCGGGCTTGATGTCGCGGTGCACGATGCCGTGGCTGTGGATGGCGGCCAGCGCCATGGCCAATTGCCGCCCCACGGTCAGCGCGCGCTCCCGCGTCATGCCCGGGCCGAACAGGCCGCGCAGGTCGCCGCATTCAAAGTACTCCATCGCGATATAGGCATGTTCATCGCTGAAACCCTGGTCGTGAATGCGGATCACGTGCGGGTGTTTGATCTGGCTCAGCAGCGCATATTCCTGGATAAAGCGCACCAGGTGCTCCGAGGCTTCCTTGCCGCGCGAGTCCAGCACCTTGAGCACGATGGGCAGGCTGTCGGCTTCGCGTTCGGCGAGGTAGACCTCGGTCATGCCGCCTGCGCCGATTTTTTTGGTGACGCGGTAACCTTTGAGGCGTACCGGTTCAGTGTCGTCTGCGAAACGCTGGTCTTTCAGCGCGGCCAGCTTGGACTGCAGCGCGTCCTTGACGGCCCGGGCCGTGATCTCGGAATTGGTCCGTACCGCTGCGCTGATTTCTTCGGCCCTTTCCGTCAGGCTGGCCATGCCGTGGATCTTGTCGTCCATGCCGGTGACCATGCCGGTGATTTCCACCACGTCCAGGGTTAGCTGTTTGCCGGTCACGGCTAGCGTGTCCTGTGTTCCTGTCTGGATGCCGGCCCCGGCCCCGGCGAATACGGCGCGGCTGGCCAGCACGGTCCAGCCCCGCTCGCGGGTGGCTGCCTCCAGGCGTGCCGCCAGGCTGACGGCGTCGCCGACCGGCACGACGGCGTGGCTGCCCGCCGGCCCCATGGGACACAGCGTGACCTCGCCGCAGTGCAGCCCGATGCCGACGGCAAAGGGCGGCAGCCCGCGTGCGGCGAAACGTTGCGCGAGCCAGGCCCGGAATTCATGGGCGGCAAGCGCCATCGCCAGTGCCGCGGAAATCGCGCGACGCTGCGCCGACAGTGGCGAATCGCTGAGCGTGTTGGCAAACACGGCCATCAGGCCATCGCCGACAAACTTGAGGTGCCGACCGCCGTTCTTGAGGGCGGGCTGGCTGCTGCGCTCGAAATACTCGGTCAGCAACTGCGAGACTTCGCTGGCTTCGAGTTTCTCGGCCAGCGAAGTGAAGTTGCGGATCGTCGACACCAGCACGGTGGCATCCAGCACCGGTCCCGGCTCATTGCCGGCCGGGAGGTCGACCGAAAAAGCGGCGGGCCGGCTGCCGCCAATGTGGCTGGCATAGGCTGCACGCAGGCGGGCCTCCAGGGCCGCCAGGCCGGAGGCGATGCGCGTGTCAACCAGGTTTTTCTTGCGCAGTTGCGCCTGGACCGCATCGAGCAGTTCGGTACGTGTAAACGGCTTGGACAGGTAATCGTCGGCGCCGGTGGTCATGCCGCGGCGCATGCTGCCGCGGTCGTCCAGCGCGGTCAGCAGCATGAAGGGCGTGGTGGCCAGGGCAGGGTCGGAACGAATCGCCGCCAGCAGCGCGAAACCGTCCATGTCGGGCATGTTCACGTCAGAGATGATCAGGTCCGGCGTGCGGGCCCGGGCATGCGCCAGGCCGGTGCGGCCATTGGCGGCGGACACGGCTTCAAACCCTTCCAGTGTCAGCAGGCGGGCGATGTTGCTGCGAATGGCGTCGTCGTCTTCAACAACCAGGATCACATGCATGTGTGGGCCATTTTCTTGCCGCGGCAGCCGCTGTTCAGCCGCCGTGGTCCAGCGTGAAGCCGGCGTTGCGGTCCTGTCCCAGCCGCGCCACCATTTGCGGCAAGGCGGCCTGCAGCTCGGCCTTGAGCGTGTGCGGCGGGTTGATTACAAACATGCCGCTGGCCGGCAGGCCGGGGCGTTTGACGTCGCCGGCTTCGTCGGTGGTGAGCTTGCTGGACTTGACGGTGAGCGTGGCGTTGAGCCAGCTGCGGCCCGCCTTGGTGGCGAGGGTCTTGAGCTTGCGCGGCAGGTCGTGGGCCTCGGGGCGCGGAATGATGGGGTACCAGACCACATAGGTGCCGGTGGCAAAACGCTTGACGGCGTCTCCCATGCAGGCGGCCACCCGTGCGTAGTCGGTTTTGATCTCGTAGCTTGGGTCGCACAGCACCATGGCGCGGCGTGCCGGCGGCGGCAAAAAGGTCTTCAGCACCTCGAAGCCATCTTCGCGCGCCACGGTAACCTGCCGGCCCACACCGAGCTGGGCGATGTTGCCGGTTAGCGACTTGAAATCGGTCGGGTGCAGCTCGAACAGCTTGAGCTTGTCGCGCCCGCTGAGAAATTGCTGTTCGATAAAGGGCGAGCCGGGATAAATCTTCAGGTGTGCCGGGTCGCCGCTTTCGGCGAACTGCGGGTTCAGCCCGCGCAGCAGATCAACGTAGTCCTGCAGCGCAGGCGCCAGGGCTTCTTCGGCGGTTGTTTTTGCCGGATCCGTGGTTTTGGAGGTTGCTACCTTTTTGGTAGCTGCTTGCGCCGGCACGGCGGGGGCTACAGGCGTATTTGATGCAGAAAACAGGCGAAACACGCCTTCCCGCGCTTCGCCGCTGGTTTCGGTGTAGTCGCCGTCCAGGCGGTACAGCCCGGCGCCGGCGTGCGTGTCGATCACGGTCAGCGCCGTGTCTTTCTGGGTCAAATACTTCATCAACGCGATCAGCGTGGTGTGCTTGAGCACGTCGGCATGGTTGCCGGCATGGAAGGCGTGGCGATAACTGAACATGCGCTATGTTAACGGGCGCCGCCTTTCCGGCCTTCGCCGGCGCTTGCAATCAGCAACACAATCCCGACGGACGCGTTGTTCTGACGGGCAGGCTGTCTTGACGCCGAACGGGCCGCCATGCCTAATTGCAGGCCAACCTTGCTTTTCGCCTCTGTTCATGACCGTTTCCCACAGTCCAACCCCTGTTTCGCTGATCACGCATGTGGATGCCTTGCCGGTAGGTACACGCCTGGCTGAGTTCGAGTTGCTGGGTTTGCTGGGCGTCGGCGGGTTTGGCATGGTTTACCAGGCCTTTGACCACTCGCTGCAGCGGCAGGTGGCCATCAAGGAGTTCATGCCGGCGGCGCTCGCGTGCCGCGGTGCGGAGGGCGCGGTGACCGTTCGTGACCCGGCCGACCAGGCGGCTTTTCAGGCCGGGCTGCAGTCCTTTGTGGCTGAAGCGCGTTTGCTGGCGCAGTTCGACCACCCTTCGCTGGTCAAGGTGTTCCGCTACTGGGAGGCGCAGCAGACCGCTTACATGGTGATGCCTTTTTACCGCGGCATCACGCTGCAGGCGGCGCGCAGCCAGATGCGCAGCCCGCCGACCGAGGCCTGGCTACGCAAGGTCTTGTGGGCGGTGCTGGGCGCGCTCAAAACGCTGCACCAGGGACGTGCGGTGCACCGGGACGTCTCGCCGGACAACATCTTCCTGCAGGACATCGGCCCGCCAGTGTTGCTGGACCTGGGCGCGGCGCGCCATGCCATGGGCGGCAAGACGCAAGACCTGACCGACGCCTTCAAGCTGAGCTATGCGCCGCTGGAGCAGCACGCTGGCGCACCCGACATGCGCCAGGGCCCGTGGACCGATCTGTACGCGCTGGCCGCGGTGGTGCATGGCCTGCTGTGCAACAAGCCGCCGCTGCCGGCCACTTTTCGTGCGGTGCGCGACCGCTTGCCGCCGTTTTCCCGCGTGGCACGCACGGTGCAAGAGCAGTTTGGCCTGGGTTATTCGCCGGCCTTTGTGCAGGCGATAGGCCAGGCCCTGGCGATTGACGCCAAAGACAGGCCGCAAACCGTGGCGGCCCTGGTACAGGCGATGGCGCTCGAAACGCCCAATGGCATGTCCCGCTTCGACTGGCGTGCCGAACTGGGCCCGATCTGGGCGCCGCCTGGCTTGTCCGCCCCGCAGGCCGTTGTCAAGGTAGAGCCCGAGCTTTCACAGCCACCGGCTACGAGGCCGAACGACGACCCGACCCAGCCTTTTGTGGCACCTCGGCGCCGAGACACGGCAGTCCGGCATCCGTCCATGTCCACCCCCGAGCCTTCATTTGCGCCTACCACTGCACATGCGTCCACACCCGCAGCGCTGGCTGCTTCGGTGGCCCGGTCTTCCAGCCGGTCGTGGCGCCTGGGCGCCGGCGTGCTGGGCGTGGCTATTGCCGCTCTCGTGCTGGGTTTGGTGCTGGGACGTGGCAGCCGGATACCGCAGCAGGCTCCGCTTGCCCAACAGGCCGCCCCTCCCGCCGCCAGCGCGCAGCTTCCCGTCAACCAGGCTGCACCGGTTGAACCGATCCAGTCCGTCGTGGCGTTGTCCGCACCGGTTTCGACGGCAGCCGAACGGCCGGGTGCAGAGGTGGTCCCGTCACCCCCGGCTCCCGCTGCGCCGGAGCTGCGGGCTGCCTCGGTGGCGAAGCGGGGTTTCCTAAAGAAAGCGAAAGCTGCGTCGCCATCAGACGCTGCCAGCCTGGCGCCCCCAACTCCGGTGCCGGTGGTTATTGCTGCGGTGCCGGCGCGTGCGAATGTGCCCGTCACCGCGCCGCCGGATCCGTTGGCCCTCTGTGCTGACAGCAATTTTGTGACCCGGCCCATGTGCATCTTTCGCCAGTGTCAGAAGCCGGAGATGGCCGGGTTGGCCCTGTGTGTTGAAAACAACGCCCGTCTCAAAAACAGCCGTCGCCCCGACGGTTTGTAACCAAAAGCGGCCAGAAATGGCTCATCAAACTGCTGGTCGAGCGCGCAGGATGATGAAATCCCCGCTCAGGCCCGCCAATTTTGTATAATCGTGGGCTTCGCAGCGATTGGCTGGCCCCGCGGCGAGGCTTGAATCCCACCTAAGAGGTTTCCATCAGAGAAACACCGACCGTGGAAAAGGGCTGCTCAAACCAACTTTTGAAAAGTAAACCCATGACAACTTTCAGCGCAAAACCCGCTGACGTGGTGCATGAGTGGTTTGTGATTGACGCGACCGACAAGGTCCTCGGACGAGTAGCCAGCGAAGTTGCTCTCCGTTTGCGCGGCAAACACAAGGCCATTTATACGCCTCACGTCGATACCGGTGACTTCATCGTCATCATCAACGCAGCCCAGCTTCGTGTCACCGGCGCCAAGTCGACTGACAAGATCTACTATCGCCATTCGGGTTACCCCGGCGGTATCTCGGCCACGAATTTCCGCGACATGCAAACCAAGTTCCCGGGCCGTGCCCTGGAAAAAGCCGTCAAGGGCATGCTGCCCAAGGGCCCGCTCGGTTACGCCATGATCAAAAAACTCAAGGTGTACGGTGGTGCAGAACATCCGCATACCGCCCAACAGCCTAAAGTGCTGGAAATTTAAGGAGCCTTGAGATGATTGGTGAATGGAACAATGGCACCGGCCGTCGCAAATCGAGCGTCGCCCGCGTGTTCATCAAAAAAGGCACTGGCAAGATCACGGTCAACGACCGCGACATCCAGACCTTCTTCGGTCGTGAAACTTCGATCATGATCTGCAAACAGCCCCTGTACCTGACCAACCATGTCGAAACCTTCGACATCATGGTCAACGTGCACGGCGGCGGTGAATCCGGCCAGGCCGGTGCAGTGCGCCACGGCATCACCCGGGCGCTGATCGACTATGACGCCACCCTCAAGCCGGCGCTGAGCCAGGCCGGATTCGTCACACGTGATGCACGTGAAGTCGAACGTAAAAAGGTCGGTTTCCGTTCGGCACGCCGCCGCAAGCAGTTCAGCAAGCGCTAATCCGCTTTTGCTGTCCACGAAAAGCCGCCTGGTTTGCGCCTGGCGGCTTTTTTCATGGGTGCTCGGGTGCGAGCGGGCTTGCCTGACGCAAACCCTTACCTTCGCTTCACGGGCGTGCCCTCAATACCGCCCAGCACTGCGTGCACAATGCAAGCTCCTTGAGTTAAAAATGGCAGGACCTGCCCTTGAAATTTCGCCTGTTCCGCCGCCGCCTGACCATCAGCTCACCGCGCGTGACCATCCGCACATCCTTGCCCTGGCCGCTGCGCTGGACACTGGGCGCCATGATGCTGGGTTTTTCTGCAGCCATCGCCTTGTGGACCTTCGAACTCGGCGTCAGTATTGCGGGACTCGACAAGGACGCCAAGCTCGAATTGACCAAGCTGCGTGAAGAGGTCGCCATGCTACGTGCCGAACGCGACAAATCACAGTCGATTGCCAACATTTCGGGTAGCCTGCTGACCGCCGAAAAAGCCGCGCAGGAAAAGATGATGGCCCAGATCCGGCAACTCCAAGTGGACAACCGGCTGCTGCGCGACGATCTGGGATTTTTTGAGAAGCTCCTGCCTGCCGGTGGCGGGGAAAGCGCCGCCATCCGCGGCCTGCAGGCTGAAGCCTTGTCGGACATGCAGGTCAAGTGGCAAGTGCTGGTGATCCAGCCGACCCGGGATGCGCCGGTGTTCAATGGCAGGCTGGAGCTGACTTTTAACGGCACCCTGGCCGGCAAGCCGTGGACGATGGGGCTGCCCGGCGGTGCCCAGCCGCTGCAGTTCAGGCAGTACCGGCGCATCGAAGGAGTTCTCGACCTGCCCCCCCTAGCCGTGGTAAAAACGGTGACCGCCAAAGTGGTCGAAGGAACAGCTGTCCGTTCCGTCCAGACCGTCAAGCTCTGACCCTCCAGCCCAACCCACAGGATGTATATGTTCGGTAAAAAGACACAACCCCCGATCAAGAGCCTGATTGCCCAAGGCAGCTGTATTGAAGGCAACCTGAAGTTCACCGACGGTTTGCGCATTGATGGCGAAGTGATCGGTGACATACGTGCCAATGAAGGCAGTCCCAGCATTCTCGTGATCAGTGAGTCGGCTTGCGTCACCGGCCATATTTATGCGGACCACGTCATCATCAATGGCCGGGTGATGGGGCCGGTTCACGCTGCCGAGCTTCTCGAATTGCAGCCCAAGGCCAAAATTCAGGGCGATGTGGCCTACAAGGCGCTTGAAATGCACCAGGGCGCCGTCATCTTTGGACAGCTGCGTGCTACCAATCAGGAGCCTAGCGACAAGCCCCTCCTGAAGCTGGCTGCCAGCAATGTCGAGAAAAACCGGGAAGAAGTCTCAGTCAGCGGCTACGGCCGACTCTAAGCCTGCACGCGCCCTATGGTTGATTGAATTGCTGTACTATTAATCGACAGTCGTGAAAAACGGAGTTCCCCATGAGCGCAGTAGCTGAAAACATCCAGACCGAAATGCCCGCCCCCTTTGTCTTTACCGACAGCGCTGCGGCCAAGGTTGCTGACCTGATTGCCGAAGAAGGCAATCCGGACCTGAAGCTGCGCGTGTTCGTCCAGGGCGGCGGATGCTCCGGCTTCCAGTACGGCTTCACTTTCGACGAGATCACCAATGAAGACGACACGACCATGACCAAAAATGGTGTCTCGCTGCTGATCGACGCGATGAGCTACCAGTATCTCGTCGGCGCCGAAATCGATTACAAGGACGACCTCGAAGGCGCCCAGTTCGTGATCAAGAATCCCAACGCCACCAGCACCTGCGGCTGCGGCTCGAGCTTTTCGGCCTGAGTTTCTTTCAGATCCACAAAAAAGGACCTTCGGGTCCTTTTTTCATGGCAACCGCTCAACGTAAGCAGTCGACACCGTTGGGGTTTTCACTTCAAGCCAGGGCCGCGGATCCGGCTTTGCCGGTCCGCAGGCGTAGCGGCCCCCTCGGGGGGCAGGAGCTACACGCAGTGAGCGACCGTGGGGGCCAAATACATCGCGCCCAGCACGCGTGGGCCCTTGGCCCCCGTTACTGCCACCAGATTCCCCGGCAACTGCTGGTGCCAGGCGCGAGCCAGCCAGGCAAAGGCCGCAGCTTCCACCTGCAGCGGTGGTAGGCCATGCCTGGCCGTGGACTGGACGGTGACCCCAGGCAGTGCCAGTGCCAGTTTCCGCATCAGCTCATCGTTGAAGGCGCCGCCACCGCACACCAGCAGTTCGGTGGTGCGTGGCGCATGGCGCAGCAGGTCGCGCGCACAGGCTTGGGCCGTCAGGGCCGTGACGGTAGCCTGCACGTCCTGCGCTGGACTGCTTTCAAAGCCCTGGAGTTGCGCGGTCAGCCATGCAGCATTGAACAGGTCGCGCCCGGTGCTCTTGGGAGGTATCTTGTCAAAGTAGGGTTCTGCCAGCAGCCGCGCCAGGAGGCCGGGAATGACGGCCCCTGACGCGCCCCAGCTGCCTTTGGCGTCATAGGCCTGCCCGGTATGCCGCAGGCACCAAAGGTCCATCAGCGCGTTACCGGGACCGCAGTCAAAGCCCTGCACACCGCCTCTTTCCTGTTGCGCTGGGAGCAGGGTCAGGTTGCTGATGCCGCCGATGTTGAGGACGGCGATGCTGCGTGCCGGCTGTGCGAAGACAGCGTGATGGAAGGCAGGTACCAGTGGCGCGCCCTGGCCGCCAGCGGCCAGGTCGGCGCTGCGAAAGTCGGCAACCACGTCGAGCCCGGTGAGTTCGGCCAGCAAGGCCGAGTTATTTAATTGCAGCGTATAGCCCGCATTCGAACCGCCACTAAGTGGGTCGTCCCCAAACTCCTGTGGCCGGTGACGCACGGTCTGGCCATGGGCACCTATGGCCAGCACGTCGCCTGGGGTGATGCCTTGGGGAATTGCCTGTTCCAGCAGGGCCTGGACAACCTGTGCGTACACCCCGACCAACTGGTTGGCAGCCAGTGCAGCGCGGTGCAGCTCGTTGTGTCCGGCGGTGTTGAGGGCCAGCAATTCGGCCTGGAAAGTGGAGGAAAAAGGAGCGGAGGCAGAAGCCAGGACACGCGGCGCAGACACTGAAAAATCCACCAGCACTCCATCTGCGCCATCAAGCGAGGTGCCCGACATCAACCCAATGTAGTAATCAGCCATGAGGCATTTTGCCGCAAGGTGGCCAGAGGCAGCACTCCAGGGGATGTGCGAGCGTAGGAGCCGAGGTTTCTCCAAGCTCCGTCCCCTGCGAGCAGGGGACGCGGATCTGGCTTTGCCAGTCCGCAAGGCGCAGCGGCCCCCGCGGGGGGCAGGAAGCTACACGCAGTGAGCGACCGTGGGGGCCAATGTTTTTCCGCCGGGCCGCCCCGAGGAAAAATGCGCCCCTCGGGGGGCAGCGCATTACACGAAGTGAAAAGCGTGGGGGCTCTGTTTTTCCGCCGGGCCGCCCCAAGGAAAAATGCACCCCCTCGGGGGGCAGAGAGCTACACGCAGTGAGCGAACGTGGGGGCCAGTCTATTCAGCCCGAACTCGCGTCATGTCCGCAGCGGCTTGCAACTGTTGCCTGACATTGCCTGCCAGTTGGCGGAACAGGGGTTGCGCTGCAGCTGACAGGGGAATGGTTTCGCTCTGCTTGGCAATGTTCATCGGGTCCTGGTGCATGCCATTGACGCGGAATTCGAAGTGGAGGTGGGGCCCGGTGGCCCAGCCGGTCGAGCCGACCGCGCCCAGGTGCTGCCCCTGGCTCACGCTCTGACCTCTTTGCACGTCGATTCGGCTCAAATGGGCATAGACCGTGGTGTGGCTGTTGCGGTGTTTGACGAACACAACGTTGCCGAAACCGTTTTGCACGCCGGCAAACTCGACGATACCGTCGCCGACACTGCGTACGGACGTACCTGTGGGGGCGGCGTAGTCAACACCCAGGTGGGCGCGCCAGGTTTGCAAAATAGGATGGAAGCGCATCTTGAAGCCGCTGCTGATCCGCGAGAACTCCATTGGTGACGCGAGGTAGGCACGGTGCAGGCTCTGGCCATCCAGCGTGTAATAGCCGCCGCGGCCGGAGGTGGTGCCAGCGCCCTGGCCGGGTGCCGGTTCGCGGAACCACATGGCCTGCAGTTTTTTGCCGCCGTTGGCGAATTCCGTGCTGAGCACGCGTCCGGTGCGCAAGGCTTCGCCGTCGGCTTCCAGCGTTTCGTAAACCACGCTGAAGCGGTCACCCTTGCGCAATGCACGGTGAAAGTCGATGTCACCCGAGAAGATTTCCGCAATTTGCACGGCGACTGCGTCGGGGATGCCGGCGTCGTCAGTGGCGGCAAACAGCGAGGTGCGAATGGTGCCGCCGGCCAGCTGAGTCGAACTGGTATAGGCCGCTGTTTCCACACGCGAAGAGAAACTGTTGTCCGCCGCACGCTCGACCACCAGGCGGGTGAACTTTTCCTCGTCGTCGGTCGCCCAACGAACTGTCAGCTTCAGCAACTGGTTGCGGTCGGTGGCCTCCACCGTCACGCTTTTGCCAGGACGCCCCATCAGGGTCAGGCGGCCATTGGCATCGCTGCGCAAAAAGGCAGCCGCGGCAGCATCGTCGATGTTCAGGCGCCGCAGCAGGCTATCGGCAGTGTCCGTGCTGCGCGTGGTTTCGTTGCGAAACAGCTTGAACTGGAAACTGCCGAGGGCCTCGGTCTGCGCTTCCGTCGGCAGGCTCTGGACGGTTTCCAGAATCTGGCGAACTGGCAGGTCGGCAGCATCAGGTGCCAGGGGCGCGACACCGAAGGCGGTAACCCCAGTTCCCAGCAACAGGGCAGCCAGAGTGCCCGTGATTCTTTTAGGATGGCGACGAAGAAGGCTTGTGGCGGTTTGCAGGCAGTACGTTAGATCGTTTTTGTTCAACACAGGGGTTCCCCAACCTTGCTAGGCCTCAGGCGGCATAAGCAGCTTGATAGCGAATGATGATGGTGTTGTGCAATCCCCGACAAGATGGGTGATGGCAACAACTTAGAATTGGTTTGCAATTTGCAGGCCAGCTGACGCAGGGGCCGGGCAATGGCAGAACAGCGAGTATATATGTCAGACAACTGCCCGACATGTGAAAAACCCTTATGAATCAAGAGCTTGTTACAAAATTCCCCCTCACGGACAAGGCCAGGGCCGCCTTGGCGGTGACCTTGCGAGGTTGTGAGGAATTGCTACCGCAGAACGAATGGCTTACAAAACTGGCGCGCTCCGAGGCTACCGGCATCCCGCTGCGTATCAAATTGGGCCTGGACCCGACCGCGCCTGACATTCATGTCGGACATACCGTTGTCCTGAACAAAATGCGTCAGCTTCAGGATTTGGGCCATACGGTGATTTTCCTGATTGGCGACTTCACCTCCCTGATCGGTGATCCGTCAGGAAGGAACAACACGCGTCCCCCGCTCACAGCCGAGCAGATCAAGGTCAACGCCGAGACTTACTACCGCCAGGCCTCCCTGGTGCTGGATCCGGCCCGAACCGAGATTCGCTACAACAGCGAGTGGAGCGACCCGCTGGGTGCGCGCGGCATGATCGAACTGGCCGCCAGATACACAGTGGCGCGCATGATGGAGCGCAACGATTTCCACGACCGCTTCAAGGCCGGTACGCCGATCAGCGTGCATGAGTTCCTCTATCCGCTGATGCAGGGTTATGACTCGGTGGCGCTCAAGTCCGATCTCGAGCTCGGCGGAACGGACCAGAAATTCAACCTGCTGATGGGCCGGCACCTGCAGACCGAGTACGGCCAGGAGCCGCAGTGCATTTTGACCATGCCGCTGCTCGAAGGGCTGGGCGGCGTGGAGAAAATGTCCAAGAGCAAGAACAACTACATCGGAATTTCTGAAGATTCAAACAGCATGTTCGGGAAAGTACTTTCGATCTCAGATGTGTTGATGTGGAAGTGGTACACGCTATTGAGTTTCAAAAGCGAACGCGATATTGCAACGCTTAAGAAAGAGGTTGATGCCGGACGTAACCCAATGGAAGTGAAAATATTGCTGGCCCAAGAGATCGTGTCGAGATTTCATGGGAGTAGCGCTGCAGAAAATGCACTGGTTGAGTTTCGTCTACAGCGCGCCCAAGGCAAACCGAGCGACATAGTTGAAGTTATTTTTGAGTCACTTGGGAAAATAGTGAAGCTGCCGTTTCTGCTGGCGCAAATAGGGCTATGCGCGTCTCAGGCTGAAGCTCGCAGGGTAATTACGTCCGGCGGCGTAAAAATAAACGGTCAGAAGGTAACTGACATAGAGACGGTGTTTAAAAAAGGGGACAGCTTTTTGTTGCAAAAAGGAAAGCTTGAATTTCGAAAAGTTGAGATTGCTTAGTGCGTTGACATGAGTGCGGTTTCACATTTGGAATTTCTACAAGTCGGTAAAAAGATTTCTGTTACCGGCTTTCTAGGAATAGAGAATTTTCGAGTTCTCTTGGCTGCTATTCACGGACTAGTCCATAAGCAAGGGTACGACGATATCGTTCTTGACTTTTCTGACTGCACCGCAGCATTCCCCGGCGCAATGCTGCCGGTGTGCGCTGCGTGTCTCGCGCATCAGAAGGCAGGCGTGAGATTTTCCTTGGTGCTACCTACGGACCCTAAGTTAAACAAGCTATTCCTCGACACAAACTGGGCCTATTTGATAGATGCGGCTCAAACCGAAACGCTTTATCGAGGCTATCTTCAAGTACCGGCAACGAAATTCGTTAACTATGAAGAGCAGGGAAGGCTCGTCGATCGGGTAATTGAGGCTGTATTAAAAAGCGTGCCGGGATTTGCTCGTGAAGATCTCGAAGCTTTAGAGTGGTGCTTTTCGGAAATAACCGACAACGTTCTTAATCACGCGAAATCTCCGATAGGTGGCCTAGTTCAACTATCGAATAGATCCAATGTGCGACGCATTGAGTTTGCAGTTTGCGATTTTGGGGATGGAATACCAAGAACCTTAAAGCCCTCACACCCTGAAATTCACGAAGACTACGATGCGTTAAGTTGGGCAATTCGTGAAGGTGTTACCCGGGATACGGATGTAGGTCAAGGAAATGGTCTTTTTGGTTCGTCTGAGTTGTGCTCGGGAAGCGGTGGATTTATCAACATACAGTCTGGAAAAGGAAGCTTGCTAAAAAGCGCGATAGGCACCCGGTTGAGGAACGAAAAAATTCCTCTAATGGGTACTTTAATTGATGGGTGCATTAGCTATGCGTTCCCAGGTGAGCTAGCCAAAGCCCTGAAATTTCAGGTATCGGGCAGCGATTTTCTGAGCTTGCGTTACGAATTAGAGGAACAAGTCCCTAGGATAGTGGTTCGCGATGAGGTGGGCAGCGTGGGCGCTCGATTGGGTGCCGCGCCTATACGGATCAAGGCTTTAAATCTACTGAGTATGGCTAAAATAGAACAAGTCGCCGTGGATTTTGTTGGCGTGCCGTTGATTTCCAGTAGTTTTGCGGACGAGGCTTTGGGAAAGTTGGCTGCGTTACTGGGCCTTGAAACGTTTCAGGCAAGAGTTCAAGTCCTGAATGCCAACCAAACAGTTGTTGGCCTGATTAATCGAGCGATTCAGCAACGGTTGGCTTTGCCGGATCGAGTGATTCGTTGAACACATTGCTAGGCATAGACGGATTTGGTTTTGCACGAAATTGATTGAATTCGTTGGATTGAATTGATTCGTCAGCGACAAGGCGCTCAAGCTGGGCGCGGGGACTTATGTTGTGTAGGTCGACAAGCGCAAATTTGCCCGCGTGACCCTCGGATAGGTGCCGCCCTAACGGCCGCCAGCCTGCTCCAGCATCTTCACCATCTCCATGTAGCCGCGTGACTTCGCAAGTTGCAGCGGCGTGTTGCCATGGCGGTCGGCCAACTGCAGGTTCGCACCTGCGGCAATCAGGGCCTGCAGGGTTTGCTGGTGCCGCGGCTCACCGTCGCCGAGCATCACCGCTTCGATGGCCGCCGTCCAATGCAGGTTGTTCACATGGTCCAGCGGCGCGCCGGCTGCGATCAACTGCCTGACCACCCCCTCGTGGCCCAGATGCGCGGCAGCAATCAGTGCCGTGCCGTCGTAGCGGCTGGTCACCTGTTTCGCACTCGCACCCAGGGCCAGCAAGGCGCGCAGTGTTTCCTCGTCGTCGGCCACCGAGGCGATGGTCACCGCGTCATAGCGGTCTTTGTCCAGCAGGTTGATGTCTGCGCCCGCTTTGACCAGGACGCGGATCGCCTCGCGCTGCCGTGCAAAGGCCGCTACGTGGATCGGTGTGCGGCCGTTGCCGTCCCGTGTGTTCAGGGCTTTCCCCAGCGCCAGTTTCTCGATGCGTTTGACATCGCCCGTGTGCGCTGCAGCGTGAAGGCCCTGGTAGGCGGCGATTTCCTGCGCACCCGGCGCGGTCTGGGCCGCTGCGGGACTGATCGCTACACCATTGATACCGCAGGCTAAGGCGAGCAACAGGCGCAATAGGGATCCTGAAAGGCGGGTACTCATAGCGGCGTCCTTGTGCATGCATGCTTCAGCGGGCCTTTTGACCTTGTCCGGTGCGACCATCGCTGGCCGCGGGCGGGTCGCCGTAGCGAAATGATTTGCGGTATCGCAAAGCCAGGGCGTTGCCGCATTTTTGCATGGCAGCCGGGGTGGTGAACCCAGTGGACTCCCGGTTGCCCGACATCGCCGACAATGCCTGCATGAACTGGCCGGATACCCAAACCCTGACACCCCAGCGACTGCTCTGGGCTTCTGTTCTGGTGGCGGGAATCACGATTGTGCTGAAGACCCTGGCCTGGTACATCACCGGTTCGGTGGGTTTGCTGGCTGACGCCATGGAATCCTTCGTCAACCTGGCCAGTGCCATCTTCGGGCTGGCCATGGTGACCATTGCCCAGCGGCCCGCAGATGACGATCACCCGTATGGCCACCACAAGGCCGAATATTTCTCCTCAGGTTTCGAAGGTGCGCTCATCGTTGCGGCGGCCGTGGCCATCATCTGGGCAGCAGGACACCGCATATTTGATCCACAGCCCCTGCAGCAGGTGGGCTGGGGCCTGGCACTGTCAGTGATCAGCTCGGGGCTGAACGGCCTGCTCGCCTGGTTCATGTTCCGCTCGGCCAAGGCCTACCGTTCAATTGCCCTTGACGCCGATGCCCGTCACCTGGTCACCGACGTCTGGACATCGGCCGGTGTGGTGGTGGGCATAGGCGCAGTGGCGCTAACCGGCTGGCTATGGCTGGACGCGCTGGTGGCCATCGGTGTGGCGCTGAACATTCTGTGGGAAGGCTTTCAGCTGATGTGGCGTTCATCCCAGGGTTTGATGGACGAAGCTGTTGAGCCCGAGGTGCTGTCCAAAATTGACGAAACGCTGGCCGGTTTTGTGCACGCCACCATCCGCTTCGACCACCTGACCACGCGGCGGTCCGGACAGCGGCGCTTTGTCGATCTGCACATGCACATGCCCGGCAGCTGGTCGCTGGGACGAGCAGCAGCCTTGCGCACCAGCGTCGAGCAGGCACTTATGAGCGCAGTGCCGGGCTTGCGCGCTACCATCCAGCTGTTGCCCTCCGATGTGGAAGCGCATTTTGACGACGAAAAAGATTTGATCTGAACGGATGCCTCGAGGGTAGAGTGTTTTCCTCCGAAGTTTTTTCAGAACGATCGTATGCACTACATCTCGCGTCTTCTCAAATCGTTGGCCATTTTTCTGGCTCTCGCAGGTGGCTGCACCGGCGCCGCCGGCGCTGCCGAGATACGCGTGCTCAGTGCCGGCGCCATCGAACCCGGCCTGAAAGCCGCTGCTGCTGCGTTTGAGAAACAGACCGGGCATGGCGTCCGGATCACATTCAACACGGCGCCCGAGCTTCGCAAACGCATGGCCGGGCCGTCCGACTTCGATGTGGTGATTGCACCGCCCGCTGTGGTGACCGACCTGGCCGCTGCCAGCAGGCTCGCGGAAGTCCGCGCCAACGTGGGCCGGGTCGGTGTCGGGGTGGCAGTCCGTGAAGGGGTTCCGTTGCCGGACGTCGCCAGTGTCCAGGCGCTTCGCGCCTCGATGCTGGCAGCCGACTCGCTGGTCTTTAACCGAGCCTCAACCGGTATCTACCTGGAAGGCCTGTTGCAGAAAATGGATATCAACGCCCAGGTCGAAGGCAAGACCACCCGCTACTCCGACGGCGCTGCGGTGATGGAGCATGTCATCCGCGGCAAGGGGCGCGAAATCGGTTTTGGTGCGACGACTGAAATCCTTTTGTATCGAGACAAAGGGCTCAAGCTGGTCGGGCCCCTTCCGGCCGACGTGCAGAACTACACCTCCTACACGGCCGCGCCGCTGGCCTCCAGCCGGCAACCTGCGCTGGCTCAGGAGTTTGTCGTGTTTCTCTCCAGCGCTGTAGCCAAGCCGCTGTTTGTGGCCGCCGGCGTGACGGACTGAGTTGCCTGCATGAAAGCGGTTTTACAGCGGGTCGCCCGCGCCCATGTAGAGATTGCCGGGGAAACCGTGGGCCGCATCGGTCCGGGGCTGCTGGTACTGCTGTGCGCCGAGCGCGGTGATGCCGACCTGCAGGCCGACAAGCTGCTCGCCAAGGTCCTGAAACTGCGCATCTTTGCCGACGAGGCAGGCAAGATGAACCGCAGCGTGCAAGACGTGGGCGGCGGCCTGCTCGTCGTTAGCCAGTTCACGCTGGCTGCCGACGCTTCAGGCGGCAATCGCCCCAGCTTCACCGGCGCGGCGGCGCCTGACGAAGGAAGGCGCTTATACGATTACTTCGTGGCGCAAGCGCGCTTGGCCCATCCGCAGGTGCAGACCGGGCAGTTTGCGGCGGACATGCAGGTGCACCTGGTCAATGACGGGCCGGTGACGATTCCTCTGCGGATCGAGCCGCTTTCAACGGAGTAGGTGTTGGGTTGAGCTTGGTTGAAGGTTGAAGCCTTCTTTGATTCCAGCGGTTGGGGTCTGCCTGTCAGCCGGGGATTGCCCGGCGGCAAGTAACTTTCTTTTGCGTCGCTGTATGGACCGGGGAGATACGAAACAGGTGTGCGGAGACATAGGAAACACCTTGAAGTCTCAGCGGGCTACCCCCGGCTTGTTGGCACACCACCACAGAACGAGTTACCAGAGATGGATCCCGGACCAAGCCCAGGATGACAAATTTGGCGAGTGGTTGATTTAGTGCGCTATAAATTCAATAGCTGCTCGCGCCCGTAAAACAAGGGCGATATGCCAATTCGACAAATGAAAACTCAGAGGTAGGGGTTTTTGATCCCCAGGCCGGCAAGTATTTCAATTTCGCGCGCTTCCATCTCCTGAGCATCCGCTTCACTGGTCTCATGGTCCCAGCCCTGCGCATGCAGCGCACCATGCACCAGCAGATGCGCATAGTGCGCCTGTAGTGTTTTTTTGTTCTCACGCGCCTCTTTGGCAATCACCGGCGCGCACAGCACGAGGTCGGCCGTGACCAAGGGTTCCTGCGTGTAGTCGAAGGTCAGCACGTTGGTGGCGTAGTCTTTTTGCCGGTAGCTGCGGTTCAGTGCCTGGCCTTCTTCGGCGTCCACGATGCGCACCGTGATCTCGGCATCGTTGTCCAGCGCGTGGCGAATCCAACGTGCCACGCTGTGGCGCGGCAGCGCAGCGCGGTGGCGTCTGGCGTCCTGGATGTCGCCGAACTGTAGCGACAGGCTCAAGTGTTTAAGAGCCATTTCGGCTTTTGGTCCTTGTGGGGCGGGCGACAGGCACTATCGATTCTATAGCGTCGTCGATGTCCGGGGTTTTTCCCTTATAGCCGTCGTAGGCGTCCACGATGCGTGCCACCAGCGGGTGCCGAACGACGTCGGCGCTGGTCAGTCGGGTGATGGCAATGCCCTTGACACGCTTGAGCACGCGTTCGGCGTCGATCAGCCCGCTGAGCTGGGTGCGCGGCAAATCGACCTGGCTCACGTCACCCGTCACCACGGCCTTGGCGCCGAAACCGATGCGCGTCAAAAACATCTTCATCTGTTCTGGTGTGGTGTTCTGCGCTTCGTCGAGGATCACAAAGGCGTGGTTCAAGGTGCGGCCGCGCATGAAGGCCAGCGGCGCGATCTCGATTTGCTGGCGCTCGAATGCTTTCTGCACCCGCTCGAAACCCATCAACTCATACAGCGCGTCGTAAAGCGGCCGCAGGTAGGGGTCGACCTTCTGGTTCAGATCGCCCGGCAAAAAGCCCAAACGCTCGCCGGCTTCGACGGCTGGCCGGGTCAGCACGATGCGCTGCACCGCGCTGCGCTCCAGCGCATCGACTGCGCAGGCCACGGCCAGGTAGGTCTTGCCGGTGCCGGCCGGGCCGATGCCGAAGGTGATGTCGTGGGTGGCGATGTTTTCCAGGTAGGCGCCCTGGTTGGCGGTGCGGGCCCGCAGGTCGGCGCGGCGGGTGGACAGCGCCATGACGCCGTCCGGTGCCAGGCTCAACGCGGTGTCGCCAGCCAGCATCAGCTGCACGGTTTCCTCGGGAATCGGACGCTGCGCCATCTCATACAGGGCTTGCAGCACTTCCAGCGCCTGCTGGGCCTTGACCTTGGGCCCGTCGATCTTGAACTGCTCGAAGCGGTGCGCAATCGTGACCTGCAGCGCCGCCTCGATGGTGCGGATGTGCGAGTCCATGGGGCCGCACAGGTGGCCCATGCGGGCGTTGTTCGGCGGGGTGAAGGTGTGGCGAAGAATCAAATGCAGGCTTTCCGGACGGTTGGACCGGTCAGAACCGGTGGGGAACAGACAGATGGGTGATTGTCCCCCGATATTCAAGTCAGCGGATACGCAGGCACGACTGCTAAGATTTGCCCATGATCGGACGAATAAGTGGCCTGCTGGCCGAAAAGAACCCCCCGGAAGTGCTGGTGGACTGCAACGGTGTGGGTTACGAGGTGATGGTGCCCATGAGCACCTTTTACAACCTCCCTGGCCTGGGTGAAAAAGTCTCGCTGCTGACGCACTTCGTGGTGCGCGAAGACGCACAAATCCTTTACGGTTTCGGCAGCGCCAGCGAGCGTGCCGCCTTTCGCCAGTTGATCAAAATTTCCGGCGTCGGCCCGCGCACCGCGCTCAGCGTGCTCAGCGGCATGAGCGTCGAAGAACTCTCGCAGGCCGTGACCCAGCAGGAGGCCGGCCGCATCATCAAGGTGCCCGGCATCGGCAAAAAAACCGCCGAACGCCTGCTGCTCGAACTCAAGGGCAAGCTGGGCGCCGACATCGGCGTTCGTGTCAACGTCGCCGACGATGCGCAGTCCGACATCCTGCAGGCGCTGGTGGCGCTCGGCTACAGCGACCGCGATGCGGCTTTGGCCCTGAAGGCGTTGCCGAAAGACATTGGGGTCAGTGACGGCATCAAGCTGGCGCTGAAGGCGTTGGCGAAATGATAGTCGCAGCGGTTGAAATGAAGATCTGTCGTTCAATCGACCATGTGATGCTGCGACTGCTGGACATGGAGCCCCTGTTCTCGCTGCTCACCGAGACCCTACGCCTGCCGGTGACATGGTCGTTGCAGCACAGTGAGTTCGCCAGCTTTTCCTGGGTTCATGTCGGGAACACCCACCTGGAGCTTTGGGCGGCCAGAAACAACGGCGATCTGCCCGCGGAATGTCGATTGCCACTAATCCACGGTCTGGCCTTGGAGCCCGACGAACTGGCGTTCAGCACGGCCGAACTGGAACGCCGCGGCATGGCCTGCAAGCCACCTCGGCCGTACCAGGCCGTCAATGAGGTAGGCCAATCAATCACGAATTTCACTAATTCGGTGGTTTTTGACCTATCGTCACCGACCAACTGCAATTTTTTCTGTGAGTGGGGTTTGCAGGCCAGCATAGTGCCTTGGGCGAAGGGCGTTTCCACGCGGGAGCGCCGCGACGCCGAGCAGCGACGCTTTGCCTCAATGGGCGGTGGGCCGATTGGACTGGTTCGGCTGGCTCGTGTGGGCGTGACTTGTCCCGATGTTGCGCGTATGAAGAGGCATTGGCGTGCCGTTGCGCAGACTGAGGAAGACGAGGCGCTGGCAATAGGCGGCGTTGCCTTGGCCTTTCAGCCGGGTGATCAGCACCAAATTGACAGTCTGAGCCTGGAGGTGCGCTCTCTGGCCGAGGCTCAAAAATTTTTACAACCGCGGGGCCTCCTTGAACGCGAGACAACCGACACTCTCACGCTCTGCGAGCGAGCAACAGGGGGCTTGGTTATTCATGTGGTCGAGGCCGACGAAGCCGCAACCCGAACCTGACAATTCACGCATGACCATCCAGACCGACGATTTCGACATGTCCGGCGTACCGCCCGTGAAGCGGGTCATGTCGGCTGCACCTGCGTCGCCCAATGAAGAAGCCATCGAACGCGCCCTGCGGCCCAAACTGTTCGACGAATATGTCGGCCAGTCGAAGGTGCGCGAGCAACTGGAAATTTTCATAGGCGCCGCCAAAAAACGCAGCGAAGCCATGGACCATGTGCTGCTGTTCGGACCACCCGGTCTGGGCAAAACCACGCTGAGCCACATCATTGCGCATGAGCTCGGCGTGAACCTGCGCCAGACCTCCGGCCCGGTGCTGGAAAAACCGAAAGACCTGGCAGCGCTGCTGACCAATCTCGAAAAAAACGACGTGCTTTTCATCGACGAGATTCACCGCCTGAGCCCGGTTGTCGAAGAAATTTTGTACCCCGCGCTGGAGGACTACCAGATCGACATCATGATCGGCGAAGGCCCCGCGGCGCGTAGCATCAAGCTCGATTTGCAGCCCTTCACGCTGGTCGGTGCCACCACCCGCGCCGGCATGTTGACCAACCCGCTGCGCGATCGGTTCGGCATTGTTGCGCGGCTGGAGTTCTACAGCGCCGAGGAGCTTGCGCGTATCGTCACGCGCAGCGCCGGCCTGCTCAACGCGCCCATGGACAGGGAAGGGTGTTTTGAGATCGCACGCCGTTCGCGCGGCACGCCACGCATCGCCAACCGGCTGCTGCGCCGCGTGCGTGACTATGCCGACGTCAAGGGCACCGGCCATATCTCGCTGGACATTGCCAACAAGGCGCTGGCCATGCTGGACGTTGACCCTCAGGGCTTCGACCTGATGGACCGCAAGCTGCTGGAAGCCGTGATCCACCGCTTTGATGGCGGCCCGGTCGGCCTGGACAACATTGCCGCCAGCATTGGCGAAGAGCGCGACACGATTGAAGACGTGATCGAGCCCTATCTGATCCAGCAGGGCTATCTGCAGCGCACGCCGCGCGGCCGCATCGCCACGCTAGCCGCTTACCGGCATCTGGGCGTGACACCGCCCGGAACCGGCACCGGCTTGTTTGAGCCCGGAACCTGAACCTTCCATGAGCCTGGCACACACCCTCTCCCTGAAACGCAGCTGGATCTGGATGGGAGGCGTGGCAGTCATCGCTGCGGTAGCCGGCGTGGCCTGGTTTGTCCAGAAAAGTCCCCGGGTCGATGTCCTGGAACTGCATTACGCGCCTCTGGTGCGGACCCTGCAGTTTTCTGCCCGCGTGGCGACTTTGTCGCGTGTGGATGTTGGCAGCACCGTGACCGGGCGTGTGGCGCGGGTGGCGGTAGCCGAGGGCGCGCAGGTGCGCGCGGGCGATGTGCTGATCGAGCTCGAAACCGATGAGCTGCGCGCCGCCGTGGCACAGGCTGTGGCGGCCGAACGCCAGGCCGAGGCCACGCTACAGGCGGCTCGGGCCACGTTGCGGCGCGTGCGGCAACTGGTGGCGCAGGGGTTTTACAGTGCGGCACAACTTGATGATGCGCAGCGCGCGCTCGATGTCTCGTTGGCGCAGCAGGGCTCGGTGCGCGCCGCCACGGCGGCGGCTCGTGCCCGCTTGGCGCAGGCGGCCGTGCTGGCGCCCACCGATGCGCGGGTGCTGACGCGCGATGTCGAGCCGGGGCAGATCGTGCAGCCCGGCAAACCCCTGATGAGCCTGGCGCTGGCCGGCCCCACGCAGCTCACGGCGCAGGTGGACGAGCGTTTCCTCGACCAGTTGCAGCCGGGGCAGAAGGCGGCCGTGGTGGCCGATGCTTTTGCCGACCAGCGTTTTGCCGCCCGCGTGTTGTCGATTGCGCCCGCAGTAGATGCGCAGCGCGGTGCGATCGAAGTCAAGTTTGCGCTCGAGCAGCAGGCTCCGGCCTTTTTGCGGGAAGACATGACGCTGTCGGTCGAGGTCGAAACCGGCCGGCGCGAACGCGCCCTGGTGCTGCCGCTGAGCGCTTTGCGTACGCAGCCCTCACCCACCACGGCGACGGTGCTGGTCGCCGACGCGGGCCGCGCGCAGGAGCGCCAGCTGCGTCTGGGCCTGCGCACGCTGGACGCGGCCGAGGTGCTTGAGGGGCTGGCTGAAGGTGATGCCGTGCTGCTTGGGGGCAGCGTGCCGGCAGGGGCCCGGGTTCGCGCGCACGCGGTGGCCTGGCAGCCCGGGCAGCCGGTGGCCAGGGCCGCGGCTACATCTGAAGCGGGCTCGGCCATGACCAACGCCCTGGGGCGCTGAGCGCCTGCCGCCGCATGATCCCCGGGCTTGGTTTTGAATGGCGCGTGGCGCTGCGTTTCCTGCGCGAGGGGCGCATGCAGACCGTGCTCATCATCGTCGGCGTGGCGGCCGGCGTGGCGGTCATTGCCTACATTTCAGCGCTGATCAGCGGCCTGCAGGGCAGCACCTTGACCAAGACCCTGGGCGCGCAGGCGCACATCAGCGTGCATGCGCCGGACGACGTGGTCACGCCCGCCTGGCCGGCCGCGCCGGGCACCACCGCGCTGACCGACACCCAGCCGCGCGCGCAGCGCCTGCGCTCCGTCGCCAACTGGCAGGCCCTGGTGCCGCTGCTCGAAGCCCTGCCCGCCATTGCCGGCGTGTCACCCATGGTCTCGGGTGCCGGCCTGGCCCTGCGCGGCGAAGCCACCCAGGCGATTGCACTGATGGGCGTGGACCTGGACCGCTACGACCGCGTGGTCGGGTTGCGCAGCAAGGTGATCAGCGGCACCGCGCGGCTGGCGCCGGGCGAGGCCATCGTGGGCCGTGAACTTGCGGCCGATCTGGGCGTGCGCGTCGGTGACCGCCTGACCGTGCAGACCGGCCTGGTCAGCGACTCGGTGCGTGTCACCGCGCTGGTAGACCTGGGCATCAAGGACCTGAACCGGCGCACCGTCATCGTGCCGCTGCGCGCGGCGCAGAACCTGCTGGGCCTGCCCGGCGGCGCCACCAGCCTGGACCTGACCGTGAAAGACGTCTGGTTGGCCCAGGACCTGGCCAGGGACCTGCGCCAGCAGTTTCCCTACAAGATTGAAAGCTGGCAGGAGAGCAATGCGCAACTGGTGTCCGCCCTCAACGCCCAGTCGGTCAGCACCGCGCTGATACGCGGGGTGGTGCTGGTGGTGGTGGTGCTGGGCATTGCCAGCGTGTTGGTCGTGTCTGTCGTGCAAAAGCGCCGCGAGATCGGCATCCTGCGCGCCATGGGCGCCACGCGTGGGCAGATTCTGCGGCTTTTCCTGGTGCAGGGCGCGGTGGTGGGCGCGCTCGGCTCGGCGCTCGGCATTGCGCTGGCCGTGCTCATGATCTGGCTGTTCACGAAATTTGTGCGCGGCTCTGACGGGCTGCCGCTGTTTGTGATTGGCCTGCCGCTGGCCACGGCGCTGCAGGTGGCGCTGATCGCCACCGTGTGTGGTGTGCTGGCCGCAGTGGCGCCGGCGCGCCGCGCTGCGGCGCTGGACCCGGCGCAGGCGATACGGATGTGAACCCATGACGGCTGCCCCCGCTTCCCGCGCCCTGGTCGACATGGGCGAGGTCCGCAAGAGCTACAACCTGGGCCTGCCCAGCGAGACCGAGGTGCTGCACGGCGTTTCGCTGCAGGTGCAGCGCGGCGAATTCATCGCGCTGATCGGCCCCTCCGGCTCCGGCAAAAGCACGCTGCTCAACATCGTCGGCCTGCTGGAGGGCATGACGGCCGGCAGCTACCGGCTGCTGGGCGAAGAGGTGCACGGCCTGGACGATGCAGCCCTGACGATGTTGCGGCGCAGCACCTTGGGCTTTGTGTTTCAGTTTCATCACCTGTTGCCAGCCTTCACCGCGCTCGAAAACGTCACCTTGCCCGCGCTGATGCGGGGCGGCCACGTCAGTGCGGAGCAGCGCGAGCATGCCCGCGCGCTGCTGGCCTCGGTGGGTCTGGCCAAGGCCATGGACAAGCGGCCGGGCGAGTTGTCGGGCGGCATGCAGCAGCGCGTGGCAATTGCCCGGGCACTGGTCATGGAGCCGGCACTGGTGCTGGCCGATGAGCCCACCGGCAACCTCGACACCGCCTCATCCGACGAGGTCTTTGTGCAGCTGCGGCGCATGCACGCCGAACTCGGTACCACCTTTGTGGTGGTCACCCACGATCCGCGCCTGGCTGCCCGCTGCGACCGGCTGGTCGAGCTCATTGACGGGCGTATTGCGCGTGACGAAGCGGTCGTTCGCGCACCGGCCTGAGCGGTCCTCAGGCGCGCGGGCGGCCAGAGGGGCGTTGTGTACTACGCTCAGCATCTGCGCCAGACAGCAGGCTGCGGCAGAGGCTTATTGAAAGCAGGTTTCAGGGACACGGTAGAATTTTTTGGTGGGAAGAAAAAACAAGGGAAGGACATGGTTGATTCAACCGGCGCTCAATTGCGCGAGTTTCACGCTTCATGGCGCAGCACGACCGGCGGGGTGACGATGTTTCTCGTCGTGATTGTCTTGCTGCTGCTGGCTTTTGCCTTGCTGGGCCCGGATCGCAAGATGTCGTGGATTCTTCTGGCCGGTGCGGCCGTCACGGCCTGGATGGCATGGCTTCTGGGCCGCCAGCTGCTGGGCAACCAGCCCGCGCTGCGTGTCGGGCCCCGTGGCATCAGGGCACATTTTCTCAAGGGTAGGAAGCCGTCCTGGAACGACATTGCCGATGTGCGTGAAGAGTCGGTCCAGGGGCACACGCACATCGTGCTGTCTCTGGCTCCGGGCGCTAGCACGTCCTTGCAGGGTTCACGGTTGACTGGCAAGAAACGCGAACTCCGAATCCCGCTGGCCGCAATCAGGAAGAAGGACCATGGCGCTGCTGTCCAGGCAGTCTTCGAAGCGTTTCACCGTTACGGCGGCACCCAGGCATTGAAGGCTGCCGAGGCGCGCATCGAAGAACTCCGGGCGGCCACGGACTTTGAGGTTCGCCTGCGCGAGATGACACCCGTGACCTGGGCGCTGTACCTGATGGTTGCTTTGAACGTGGGTGTATGGCTTGCCAATGTCGTCTCTGGCGTCAGCGCATTCAAGCCCCTGTCGCTTGACCTGTTGCGCTGGGGCGCCAATTCTGCGGCCTCTGTGGTGGAAGACCACCAGTATTGGCGTTTGCTGACCGCGACTTTCCTGCACGCCGGCGTGCTGCATATTGCCTTGAACATGTTCGGCTTGTGGGAGGCTGGCAAGCAGCTGAACCGCCTCTACGGCAATGTTCAATTTCTCATGATTTATTTCGCCAGTGCCTTGGTGGGCAGCGCGCTCAGCCTTCACTTTTCTGCGCAGCAGGCGGTGTCTGTCGGTGCGTCCGGTGCGGTGTTCGGTGTTCTCGGTGCTCTCCTGATGGCGATGTACCGGCATCGCGGCCGCATCCCAGGCGTGATGAGCAAAAACGTCATGACGAGCCAGGCAGTTTTTCTGGTTTACGCCTTGGGTCAGGGGTTTACCAAGGAAGGCATCGACAATGCCGCGCACATAGGCGGCCTGGTAGCCGGTAGCCTGCTGGCCTGGTTGCTCGCTGGAAAAATGGACGAGACGCAGAGCTCGCGGCGGCTGCAGGCCACGGTGATGGCAGGCCTGCTGCTGCCAGCGGTGGCCGTGGCCGGCCTGGTTCTGACGACGCCGGAACCCAAGGTTCATCACCGCCAGTTGTTCGAGTTTCAGGCCGGCCTGGCCCGTATCCTGCCGGACCTGCAAGCCGCAGAGAAAGCCTTACAGGCAGACGGGAAGGCGGCGAGTACCGGCAAGCTGACGACGGCGCAGTTTGTCCAGGCGATCGAAACACGGCATCTGCCGGCCTACCAAAAAGTGGAACGCGAACTCGAGCCTCTGAATGTGCCGCCCCACGACAGGGCGGCGCCGCTGGTAAATGACATCAAGCGAGGCAACAGCCTGCTGGTGGCGATGATGCAGATCGAAGTCACCCGGGCGAACAACCCGGGCCAGGTCGACCCCGTGCTGGAGGCCAAATTCAAGGCCATGGGTGAAGAGCTGAAACTCATCAAGGCGCGTTCGTCCGAGCGGGACCAGATCAAAAAGCCTGGAAAGTGATGCGCGCTCGGGTGCCTGCGGCACCGGTTCCATAGGCCGCGTGTTTGTGCACGAACATGATCTGCGCGATGTAACAGGTGCCTACAACCCATACAGGCCGCCACGCATTGCGATCATTGCGGTTAGGACTTGGCTCAGGGCCAGCCGGGTTCACCTCACACCGATTAACGCCGATACTTCTTCCGGCAGCTTGCTTGCCGTTGTATCGACCGGCGCCTCGGTGACGCAGATTCCATGGCCTGTCCTGAGGCTATCGAAAGGCGGCACGGACCACACCAGAGTCCACCTCAGATGCCGGATATACGACTGCAGGCGCCTCCTCAACAGCCAATCTATCGGTCAGCCTCTTGCCGTTGTGGGGAGTCCATATGCGACCTGTTAGGGCGCATCGCCGCCGCTCGGGGATCGAGTGCCGGATTTGCGCGCTTCGCTACCAATCCAAAAACAGACCGCCCCAAACACCGCGGCCAGGATCGCGGCAGGAAGCGCAACAACATTATCTAATCCTTCGGACAATGCGTACCAGAGCGCGAAAGCAAGAACCCAGCACATTGCACCGCCCAGAAATGCCGTGCGCGCGGACGGTGCTTGGGCCGGGCGCGGCGGCGGGGGTGGCGGAGGATCTCGCCAGTACCAGAAGCCGCCCAAGAGTGCCCCAATGAAAACAGGCATCCAGTTCACCCAAATGGGACTGAACCCCAGCATCTGATCCAATGCCCACCAAACCCCGGAAAGGGCCAGTGCGCAGAGCAACATCCGCCACAGCAAGACGCTCTGGAAAAGCACGGCCGCTAGTGTTAGGAATAAGTCCAAGGTGCGCTTTAGACAAGATGGCTTCGTAGCCAAGGGCGGCCCGACGCCTGCGAAGCCGTAGGTTGCAGACACTGGGTCAACCAGTTAAACCGCTCAGCGAGCTTGGAGCTGCGACTGAATGGATGCATCTCCATCACGAGAAGATTTTCGCCAACACGGCCAAAGCAAGCAACCACCAACTGACCTGGGCGGCAGTGCTGGCGCTTTCAGAGGAAATTGGAAAGAGTTCCGCTTGACCCCAAGCCCAAACGTTGTAGGCGACAACCGCGACGGCACCGGCTGCGCCTACCAAATAGGACTCCGCAAAGAGACCGGCGACAACGGCGCAACAAACCAACACAAGCCCTACCGAAAAGATGCCGCTCGAAGTACTAGCGAGGACGTGCGACAGCTTGCTGTATTTGGGACAAGTTGCCGGTGAGGAGCGACTAGACCAGCGCACGGCTAGACTGGAAATTGCGGTCACACCACACCAAGGACACTTGTGCATGCGGTTTAACATTGGAATCCAGCGGCTGCCGAAGGCAGTTCGCTGGAATGACGGGTTAGCCCAGCCATTACCGAGTTTTTCGGAGATACATGCTGGGGAGCAGTGCGAGGCCAAAGGAGAACGCTATAGCGTTGCCGATATGTCTTGATGAAAGCCCGAAGAGCGCCACCAAGAGCCAGCCTGCGACGAGCAGCGCAAAAAGAACAGGGACGTACCGCTTGACACTAAAAGCCAGCTCCACTTCTCTGCCACAGAATGGACAGAGCTTAACTTTGGCGCTTCTTTGCGACTGCCAGTCGCTCGAGAACACATTAACCGAGGCAGAGCAGTACGGGCAAGGCATTTTAAACATGAGTGGCTAGCTTTGATATACCCCGCAAAAGTGCGGAATAACAAGGCACCTCGTCAGATAACACGATTCGGGAAAATCTAGAAAGATGTTTGTAGTCATGGAGTTAGCTCGACTGACTGCGTGTTTATATAGGTATATTGAATTTGACAAAGTCGCCGTCGCGATTTCGGCGCAAGGTGGCCATTCTCGGGTCATTGCGGTACTTTGGCTATCCCCAATCACCCAATTTGCCTGACTACACTGGGTGTAGATGAGCGCCCCCCTTCAACTCCCCCGCCTGCGGGACAGCCTGGCTGCCTACTTCCGCAGCGGCGATGCCATGCGCAGCCGGAGCGTGAGTGATGTCATTTTGTCGGGCACGGTCGATGTACCTGCGCCTCCTGCCAGGCTGGTGGCTGATTGGGAGAGGGAGATCTCGCTACACCTGGAACTGGAACCCGGCGACGTCGAGCCCTTGCCTTTGGCGCGAGCGCGAGCGCGCTGGTCGGACTACCGGCACTGCGTGCAGGCGGTGTCGGATTGGATGCGTACCTTGGGCCTGGACGAGGAACTTGCAGCTTGCGACGTCGCCCTGATGGCCTGCCGCGGTGCGAGGTACCACCACGATGGTGCGCAGTATGGCGCTGCGGCCTTCTGCAATCTCTTCCTGAGCGAGGACATCGGCCTGGACCTGCATTTTCCGGTAATTGGTCTTCGCATCCCCCTGCGCCGGGGCACAGTGGTGGTCTTCGATACGGGTCAACCGCATGCCGTGATCAAGCGCCGCAGCGGCGGCTTTGACACGGCAGATTTTCCACCCGGCCGGGACTGCAGTTTGGTGTTCCTGACCTGGGAGCTTCCCATTGAAAATGGCGCTCTTGGGCAGGCACTGGGGATCAGCTTCGACATTGACCCTTCAACCGCCCTGCTACTGGGCGATGAGCAGGTCTTACTGAACGGCGCACCGGCCAGTGTGTGCCCGGCGTCTGGCCGGTGGTGTCAGGCAGACTGACTGTTTCGTCACATCCCGGGCGGGACCGTCGGGCCTAACTGCCCATTTTTCCCTGGAGCACGGCAACCAGATGGCTCTTCGCTTCGGCCAGCTGAGCCTTGTCGCTGTCGTGGACTTTCCTAAAAAATGCGGCGCATTCGGCGGAGCCAGCCTGTTCCGCGTCCTTGATGTATTGGTCGTAAGCCATGAGCGCTTGCGCCTTGTTCTGCATCAGTGTGATCCAGTCATATTCAAGGTTGCTGATGGGGTGGCGGTCGGTAGATTGCTTTTGCATGACAAAACTCCTGTTTAAATGCAAAAGCATATGAATCCAGGGGCCTGCCATCTGTAGGCCTGCACCGACGGATGGACTTCCTTATCGCCGAAAAATGCGCGTTGCGGCTGTGCGTTCAGCTCGCCCGCTGCCCTGAAGTGGCAGGCCGCGCGTTGTGCACGATCAATATCTGCGCGATGTAGTACGTGCCCAGCACCCACAGCTGCGCCATGGGCAAGGGCTGGGCGAACTTGTTGGTCGCCAGCAGCGAATCACTCAACATGAAGAAGCCTGCGCCAAGGGCGACACCCAGCGAGGCCTTGTCGCGCAGCACGGTGGCCCGGCCAATGGCTTGTGCAGCCATCAGTGCAATTACCACCACATAGGCGGCCACGGCGACGCGCAGCACCGGGCTGAGCCCGTTGAACAGGAAGGCGTACATCAGCGCGCCGATTCCCAGCGTGGCCATGAGTGCCCGTCGGCTCGGAAACCATGGCAAATCCAGCTTGAACAGGGCGATGTAAAACAGGTGCGCCACCAGGAAAGACAGCAGACCCGGAATGAAAAAACCGGGAAACATCAAAAAGACATCGCCGGCAAGGGAACATGCCAGTCCGGCCAATAAAAACAAGTCAAATCGGCCTGTAGCCCTTATGGGATAAGCGCGAGAAGCTATAAAAACAAGAGCAATTAGAAGCGCCAGGGGCTTGAAAACGCGGTGCAGATCGACCAGCCCCAGGGCGCCGGTTGCGGTTGCCAGCGCTGCGGCCTCGATCAGCAGCACTTCGGTCATGCTCAGGCGCCCCTGCAGCGCGGCACCCACAGCCCAGAGCCCGGTGGCCAGCATGCCCAGCCAGATGGCTGATTGGGATGCAGGCAGGCTCTCGGCATGCCACAGATACAGCGCCACCCCCTGCAGCAGCACGACGAACTGGATGGCGCCAAACCACATTGCAGTGCGGCTCAGCGGCGGGTGGTAACGCTCCAGCCGGTTGATCTCAAAAGGCGGTTTCGGAAAACGCGCAGCCACGTCTGCCGGGCGCCAGCCGGGGGGCTTGAACCAGACGCGGAACTTGTCACCCCAGTTTTCTGCATGCCAGGAATCCTTGGCCAGGGCCCAGTACACCTCGGCGTTGGACCATAACGGGTCCCAGCTGTTGAGCGGGCTGCGTGTGCCGTAAACACATTTCTCGTCTTCCTCGTGGAAGCTGCCGAAGAGCCGGTCCCAGATGATCAGGATGCCGCCGTAGTTCCGGTCGACATAGTTGTCATTGACGGCGTGGTGCACCCGGTGGTTGGAAGGCGAGCAGAACCAGCGGTCGAACCAGCCGAGCTTGGGCACGTGTTCGGTGTGCACCCAGAACTGGTAGAGCAGGTCGATCAGCACGACCACGCCGAAGACCAGCGGCGGCACGCCGGCAATCGCCATCGGTACATAAAAAATCCAGCCAAGCAGCGCACCACTGCTGGTCTGGCGTAGCGCGGTCGACAGGTTGTAGTCCTGGCTCTGGTGGTGCACCACATGCGCGGCCCAGAAGACCGCGCTTTCATGGCCGGCGCGATGCAGCCAGTAGTAGCAGAAGTCGTAGAAGACCAGAGCGATCAGCCAGCCGTACCAGGTGGTCCAGAAAGCTTCGTCAGGGAACAGCGCCACCGACGAATAAATGACGGTGTAGATGCCAATGCGAAACAGCCGGGTAAACACCGCGCTGATCTGGCTCAACATGCCCAGGCTGATGCTGTTGATGGCGTCGTTGAGGCGGTAGGTGTTGCGGCCTTTGGCGTAGCCCCAGGCGAATTCAACCGCGATCAGCAGGAAGAAAACCGGGGTGGCAAGGACGATGATCTGGCTAGGGGTCATGCCTGATTGTCCTCTGACACGGCGCAAGTGGGAAGGCCCTGGACGCAGCGAGTGACCGTGGGGCCCATCAAGTGATTGCACCTCTGGCATCAACCCTGATGATCTGCTCGACTTTTCCGTTTGCCAGGCCGCCGCGCACGCCCAGCAGATGCTCGTGCAGGTTGACGGTCGGGTCGCAATGGCCCGGGATCAGCCACACCGTGTCGCCCAGCACCGGCAGCGTCGCGCCGCGCAGGATGCCGTGTTCGTCGCCGCCGTTGGCGTATTCCAGCGCCAGGCCGTGCACTGCCGGCAGGCCGGAATCGATGGCGTGGCTTTTGTGGCCGGCGTCCACCACCGCGTGGCTGGCGCAGACACTCATGACCTGGCTTTTGACAAACAGCGCGTGTTCAAAGGTCGGTTGTTCGGGGTCGGGTTCGTTGCCGGCATAGTCGCGGTCCATGAACAGGTAGGAACCTGCCTGCAACTCGCCATACACCCCGCTCGCCGTTTCCAGCAAGAAGGTGCCCGTGCCGGCACCGGTGACCAGCGGAACCGCATGGCCCGCTGCCTGCAGCGCGGCCCGTGTGGCCTGCACATGGGCAATCACCTGCGCGATCGCCTGCTGCCGCTCGGCCAGCGTGCGCAGGTGCTGGGCCCGCCCGTGGTAGGCCTGCAAGCCGCCAAACTGCAGCCCGGGCTGGCGCGCGATTTCTTCGGCCAGAGGCACAGCGCCGGCACCGGGTGCCAGGCCGCAACGGCCCTGGCCGACATCGATCTCGATGAACACGCGCAGGAGTGCTTGCTGGCCGTGTGCCGCCTGGGCCAGCCGGCGCAGGCCCTCCAGGCTGTCCACCGCGATGGCCAGCTGGCCGCCCAGGGCATGCAACTCCCTGGCAACGGCGACCACGCGTTTGAGCTTGAAGGGCGAGACCACCTCGTTGCTGATGTAGATGTTGTTCACGCCCAGCGCCGCCAGCGCCTCGGCTTCGGAGGTTTTCTGCACGCAGACGCCGACCGCGCCGCGTGCCATCTGCAGCTTGGCCAATACGGCGCTTTTGTGCATCTTCGCGTGCGGCCGCAGCTTGACGCCGTGTTGTGCTGCAAACGCTGCCATGCGGTCCAGGTTGCGCTCCATCGCGTCGAGGTCAATCACCAGCGCGGGTGTGTCGATGGCCGCGGCAGGGCGGCCCAGCAGGTCAGACAACAGGTGCATCAGGCAGTGGTTTCGTCAAGCGTGCCGTCGTCGAGGTGCTGGGTGTCGGCCCAGCCGACCAGCGTGAAGCCGTCTGGCGTCCAGAGCAGGCGGTTGATGGCCGCATTGCCCAGCGCCCAGGTGCGCGGTGCCTGGATGTCCAGCCGGGTGGCGGCGCGGTACAGCACGTCCATTACGCCGCCGTGGCCAACCAGCACGATCAGTTCGCCGGCGTGCCGTGCCGCCAGTTTCTCGGCAGTAGCGACCACGCGTTCGCGCAGCTGCAGCAGCGATTCCCCGCCAGCCGGTGCGAAGTGCGGGTCGCGCGTGCGCCAGAGTCTGGCCTGCTCGGGCAGCACGGCTTCAATCTCTGCAAAGGTCTTGCCCTGGAACTCGCCAAAATGCCGCTCGCGCAGGCCGGGCTCGACCACCACCGGCACGCCGGTCGCTTGCCCCACATGCTGCGCTGTTTCAAAGGCCCGCCCCAGGTCGCTTGCATAGATGGCGCTGACCGGCTCTTCCGCCAGCGCCTGCCCCAGGCGGCTGGCCTGCCAGCGGCCGGTGTCGTTGAGGCCGACATCGAGCTGGCCCTGGATGCGCGTGTCCACATTCCAGGTGGTCTCGCCATGGCGAATCGCGAGTACGCGCGCAGATTCACTCATGGTGCAGCGCCCAGTTAGAGGCATCCTTCGACCAGCTCGGGACGAACGGAAAGTCAGTGGACGAACGTGGGGACGGCATCCCCTTCAAGCAGGGGCCGCGGAACCGGCTTCGCCGGGCCGCAGGCGCAGCGGCCCCCTCGGGGGGCAGCGAAGTACACGCAGTGACGAGCGTGGGGGCCAACATCGCTATCTGGGTATTTCCACACTGACGCGGCGCGGGCCGCCCGGCGGCACGGGGAAGCCGCGCAGGGCGGCGTCCAGCATGGCCGAGATCACCGGGTCGCTGTCGTGCCACAGCTCTTCGCTGACCGCACGGGTTTCATACACCGCAACATTGCTGCGCAGCTCGCGCATGACGATGCTGATTTCGCGGCGGTACAGCGGCGGGTCCATGCCGCCCAGCGGAAAACCGAAGCCGAAGCCCACACTTGCGCCGCCGCTGCCGACCCCGCTGCCGATGAAAACATTGGGGCCACCGTAAGGGTAGTAGCCGCCGTCCCAGCGCGAACGCAGCATTGGCTGCGAACTGGCGCTGACCTGCACGCTGAAGCTGGCAGCCTGCGGGTTGTGCTGCAGGCCCACCCTGGCCAGCGCCGCCTGCGTCAGGCCTTCGAGCCGGGCTTGCGGCGCATCGGGCTGCTGCTGCGAGAGCAGGCGTTCGAAGCGGTAGCTGCTGCCCGGTGCCGGCGGTGCCGGGCTCCAGCGCGCGAAGCTGGTGACTTCGCTGTCAACGACGCGGGTGCTCGCGCAACCGCCCAGCAGGCCAGCCAAGATTGCTACAAAAATAATAGCTGTCAGCGCTCGTTTCATAAGGCCTCCAGGCATGAATCGTTCAAAAAATTTACATCGCCACCACGGCAAGTCCGGGCCGCACCGGTTCGGAAAAATCGTCCGCATCGAAGGCCTTGTCACCGTCCGGATCTGGCATGCCAGTGCTACGAATGCCCTTGAAGTCGTGCTGCTTGCCGTCCATCAGATGCGAGGGCACGACGTTCTGCAGCGAGGTGAACATGTTCTCCAGCCGGCCCGGAAACTTCTTGTCCCACTCGCGTAGCATGTTGCCGACCTGCACGCGCTGCAGGTTCTGCTGGCTGCCGCACAAGGTGCAGGGAATGATGGGGAAGTCGCGCACCTGCGCCCACTTGATCAGGTCTTTCTCGGTCACGTAGGCCATGGGCCGGATCACCACATGTTTGCCCGTGTCGCTGACCAGCTTGGGTGGCATGCCCTTGAGGCGCGATGCGAAAAACATGTTCAAAAAGAAGGTTTGCAGCATGTCGTCGCGGTGGTGGCCCAGCGCAATCTTGGTGGCGCCCAGCTCTTCGGCCACGCGGTACAAAATGCCGCGGCGCAGGCGCGAGCACAGTGAACACATGGTCTTGCCTTCGGGAATCACGCGCTTGACGATGCTGTAGGTGTCCTGCGTTTCAATGTGAAAAGGTACGCCGAGCTTTTCCAGGTACTGCGGCAGGATGTGGTCGGGAAAGCCCGGCTGCTTCTGGTCCAGATTGACGGCGATCAGCTCGAAGTTGATGGGCGCGCGTTTTTGCAGCTTGAGCAGGATGTCCAGCATGGCGTAGCTGTCCTTGCCGCCCGACACACACACCATGACCTTGTCGCCTTCCTCGATCATGTTGAAGTCCACAATCGCGCGGCCGACTTCGCGGCACAGGCGCTTTTCAAGCTTGTGTTCCTCGCGCTCGATTTTCATGCCGGCCGTTTTGGCGGCGGCTGCGCTCTCAGCTTCGGCTGCGTCGTTCATCACATCGTTCAATACGGCACTCATGTCATTTCCATCCATCTGGTTCACCATTGCCCGGTCTCGACGCGAATGGCTACTTCGCAGTCTTCAAAAATTTCAAGTTTCGCAATTTTCACCCGCACGCCCAGCACCCCGGGCAACTGCATCAGCCGGTGCGCCAGCTTGCCGATCAGGCTTTCCAGCAGGTTCACATGTTCGGCCCGGCACTCGTTGATGATGATCTGCCGCACCTTGCGGTAGTCCAGCACATGGTGAATGTCGTCGTCGCTGGGCAGCAGGGGCTGCGTGCCCAGGTTGAGTTCGGCATCCACCTGGATGGGCTGCGGCGCGGTCTTCTCTTGGTCAAGAATGCCCAGGTTTGCGTCAAAGCGCAAACCGGTCAGCGTCAGTATCTGGTTGCCCCGTGTATTGAACATGATCTGTGTCGGCCTGCCGTGGGTGTGTAGGAATGCGCGCTCACATGAGTGAGAAATCGCGCTCGAATTTCATCAGGTGCTGGCCGCCATCGACCAGCAGCGTGGTGCCGGTGAGAGAAGCATTTTCCAGCGCGAACTTGACGGTGGCCGCGACATCGGCCGGGCTGGACGAGCGGCCTAGCGGCGAGAGTTTGTGCAGGGCTTCGAATTTTTCCTTGCTCAGCAAGTGGCTGGTCAGTGTCAGGCCCGGTGCCACGCCGACCACCCGCAGCTGCGGCGCCAGGGCGATGGACAGCATGGTGGTGGCCGCTTCCAGCGCCGCCTTGGACAACGTGTAGCTGAAAAAATCGGGGTTCTGGTTCCAGAGCTTCTGGTCCAGGAGGTTGACCACCGCAAACCGGCCGGTTTGCGCAGCGGCACCCTCCGCTGCCTGGCGCTCGCTCACATGCGCGTGCAGCGCCTGCGCCAGCAAAATGGCCGCGCCCGTGTTGCTGCGCATGTGTTTTTCAAGCGCTGCAAAACTGAAACTCGCCGTGCTGTCATGCTCGAAGACCGACGCATTGTTGACCACTGCATCGACCTGGCCGAAGTGCTGCACCACTTGGGGCAACAAACCGCGGACAGCTACCTCGTCGTCCAGATTCAAGCGAAAAGAGGCTGCATCCCCCGCCAGCCGGGCGCAGTCAGCTACTGTTTTAATAGCGTCTTCTTCTGAGCTGCGGTAGTGCACGGCAACCCGCCAGCCGCCAGCCGCCAGCGCCAGCGCGATCTCGCGGCCCAGCCGCCTGGCGGCGCCGGTAACGAGAACAACAGGAGCGGGGGACGCTGGTTTCATGGGGTGGGTACTTGGGGGCCGGAGGCAGGGCAATCGCCGACAATCCGGGGGTGAGCACCTCCCGCATGACGACACCCCCTAGTTTAACGAGCACCCTGGCCGACGCCATTCGCGGGGCCATTGCCGGCGCCGGCGGCTGGATCGGCTTTGACCGCTTCATGGCCCTGGCCCTGTACACCCCTGGCCTGGGTTATTACGCCAGCAGCTCGCGAAAATTCGGCCTGATGCCCGGCTCGGGCAGCGATTTTGTCACCGCACCCGAGCTGTCGCCGCGTTTTGGCCAGGCGCTGGGCCGGCAGGTAGCGCAGGCGTTGCAGGCCACCGGCACCGCCGAGGTCTGGGAATTCGGGGCCGGTTCGGGCGCGCTGGCAGAGCAACTGCTGCAGGTCCTGGGGCCGCAGCTCAGGCGTTACACCATTGTGGATCTGTCGGGCAGCCTGCAGGCGCGCCAGCGCGAACGCTTGGCCCCCTGGGGCGACACCGTGCATTGGGTCAGCGAGCTGCCGGCGCAGATGCAGGGCGTGGTGGTCGGCAACGAGGTGCTTGACGCCATGCCGGTACAGCTGCTGGCCCGCGTGGACGGCGTCTGGCATGAGCGGGGCGTTGTCATGGCCCCCACGCTTGTCGCTTCGCGTACGGCGCTGCCCCCCGAGGGGACTGAACTTGCTCGGGGCGGCCCGTCGCTACGTTCGTCGGCCCCCACGCTTTCGACTTCGTCTGATGCGCTGCCCCCCGAGGGTGGCCGTGTTTCCCTGGGGGCGGCCCGTCGGGAAACGCAGGACGATGCTTTTCTTTACGCCGACCAGCTCACCGCCTTGCGCCCACCGCTGGAAGTAGCGGGCAGCCACGACTACCTGACCGAAATCCACCCGCAAGCCGAAGGCTTTGTGCGCACACTGGCGGACCGGCTGCAGGCCGGTGCAGTGTTCTTGCTTGATTACGGTTTCCCCGAGCGCGAGTACTACCACCCGCAGCGCAGCATGGGCACCGTCATGTGCCACCGCGGTCACCTGGCCGATGCCGATGCGCTGCAGGACGTGGGCGAAAAAGACATCACGGCCCACGTCAACTTCAGCGGCATCGCGCTGGCCGGGCAGGAGGCGGGTTTCCAGGTGCTGGGCTACACCAGCCAGGCGCGCTTTCTGCTGAACTGCGGCCTGCTCGACGGTATGGAAGACGCGCCGCTGGCCGAGCGCGCCATGGTGCAAAAACTCGTCAACGAGCATGAGATGGGCGAGTTGTTCAAGGTCATCGCCTTTGCTGTTGACTCGAAGGCCTGCCCATGGGGTGGATGGCAGGCTATCGGGTTTGGGCAAGGCGACAGGAGCCACACTTTGTAGCGGGTTGCACTGCTTCGGGAGGGGTTTGTGGAGAGCCACTGCAACTCGCAACAACCCGGCAGCGCGGCGCAAGACGCTTGCCCCTAAACTAGCCCCCATGATTCGCTGGATGCTGGTGATTTTCCTGGCGCTGATGTTGATCAGCTGGTTCACGCCCGTGCTGCACAAGCTGGGCTTTGGCAAACTGCCGGGTGATTTCCGTTTCAGGTTGTTTGGGCGGGAGTGGTTCATCCCGTTGACAACCACCATCGTGCTGAGCCTGGTGGCCAGCCTGATCAGCCAGTTGATTTGAACGGGCCCTTTGAACCTAAAAACCGTAGTTGACCGCTCATATTCCGCTGGCAGGGCCGCATGACCATACACTTATTCACTCACGCACGAGTTCTCCTTTCAGGTGACGGCGCTACGCACCCGATTGAGCCGCCCTGGCGCGCGCTGGCGGCGTTGCTCCTCCTTGCGGGCACAAGCCCGCAGCGTTGTGCGCTGCGAAGGGCCGTCCCAAGCAAGCACAGCCCCCTTGGGGGGCAGCGCAGTACGCGAAGCGACAAGCGTGGGGGCTATGTCACTGCCTTGCCAGCCCACCCCATGACGGCCCACTCGGGCGCGTCCAACTGCGGTTTCTAGGTTGATGAACATGCCTGCACCGACACCGCCTGAAACTTCCTCCGGCCCCGACATTCGCTTGCCTGCGGGGGCGGCGCCTGTGGCCTGTGTGGATGTGGGTGGCACCAAGGTGGCGGTCAGCGTGGTGGACCAGCGTGGTGTGCAGGGCCGGCGGGTGGAACCGACGGCCAAAGAGGGCGCCTCGGATGCCCTGGCGCAGCAGGTGCTGCGCATGATCAGTGCCAGCTGCGCAGTGGCGCAGATTCGGCCCGGGGACGTTGCCGCGGTTGGGGTGGCGTCCTGCGGGCCGTTTGTGCTGAACCAGGGCTGTGTCGAGCTGGCGACGCCCAATATCTGCGGCGGCCTGGCCGGCGCGGCGCGGGGCCTGCCCAACAATTGGACGACGGCCGTGCTGGAAGCGCCGCTGCGCGCGGCCTTCGCTTCCGTGCGGGTTGAAAACGACGGCATGGCAGCACTGGAGGCTGAGCGCCGCTGGGGTGCGCTGCAGGGCGTGGACCATTGCGCTTACGTGACCTGGAGCACAGGCATCGGTGTCGGCCTGTGTGTGGATGGCCGGGTGCTGCGCGGCAAAAACGGCAACGCCGGCCATGCGGGCCACATGTTTGTCAGCGACAACAACGATGCCTTGTGCGGCTGCGGCAACATCGGCGATGTCGAGGCGCTGGTGGCCGGCAATGCCTTGCCGCGGCGCTTTTCAACGCTGGGTTATGTTGATTCTGCTTCTATTTTGATAGCTGCCCGCGCAGGAGACACGGGGGCTGTGGCCATTATTGATGATGCATGCCGGGTCATGGGCCGGGCTTTGTACAACCTGGTGGTGACACTGGACATGCAGCGCATCAGCCTGGGCGGCAGCGTGTTCTGGCATCACCGCGACTACCTGCTGCCGCGCCTGCAGGCGCACATCACCGGCAAGCTGCCGGCGGTGACGGGGACGTTTGTACTGGTTCCGGCCGGCTTGCAGGAGCAGGTGGGCGACTACGCAGCGCTGGCGCTGGTAGTCTGATTCCATTTCCAAATCATCCGTGCACTTTGTCGGCTTTGCTAGCTGTACGTTTGTACTGTCGTCGCTTCGCCTTCGCGTTCACGAATGATTTGGAAACGGAATGACCCCGCCTGGGTTTCAGGGCAGCAGCATCCATTCGTGGCCGCATTTGCGGCACTTCACCCGTACCCCGTCATGGCGGTCGCCGTCTTCCGCCACATTCAGCAGCCCGTACGCTTGGCAGACCTGGCAGTTGGCCTGGTCTGCCAGCGTTTCGGCATGTGCCAGTAAATACAGGTAGCGACGCAGCGCCCACAGCCCCACGGCGCCGCTGATGATGAAAAGAAGGGTGTTCAGCAGTTTTTCGCCCAGGGTGCCGCCGTGGAAAAGCTCCAGCGTGGCCATCAGCGCGATTGTGCACAGCAGGGCCAGCAGCATGTGGGCGTGGCTGGACAGCAGTTCATGCTCATACCACTTGCGAAACCCGACCTTGCGAATGCCATCAGCCAGCGAGCGATTGAGGTAGTTGTGGGGGGCCATGTCAGTCCAGTAGGTACCGAATGGTTGCACAACGCCGGTTTTTTCGCCAGCAGGCCGGGCGGGGCAGGAGGATGGGCTCAGTCCGGGCTGATCTGCGACAGGGTGTCCAGGAAGCTCCTGCGCCACCAGTGCACGTCCTGGCGACGTATGCGTTCAAGCAGCTTCTGGTGCCGCCGCTGGCGTTCGTGCAGCGGCATCTGCAGGGCCAGCTGGATGCTTTCAGCCGTGCCATCGCTGTCGTAGGGGTTGACCAGCAGCGCTTCCTTGAGCTGTTCGGCCGCGCCGGCAAAACGCGACAGCACCAGCACGCCGGGGTCGGCCGGGTCTTGCGCGGCGATGAATTCCTTGGCGACCAGGTTCATGCCATCGCGCAGCGGCGTGACCAGTGCCACCGCAGCCACGCGGTACAGGCCCGGCAGGCGCTTGCGCGCAACGTTGCGGTGGATGTAGCGCACCGGCATCCAGTCCAGCTCGCCGTAGTCGCCGTTGATGGCGCCGCACAGGCTTTCCAGCTCCTGGCGCAGGCCGGTGTAGGTGTCGAGTGCCTCCCGGCTGGGTGAGGCAATCTGGATCAGCGTGGCGCTGTTGAGGTTCTCCGGGTATTTCTGCAAAAGTTTGCGGAAGGCGCGTAGGCGTTGCGGCAGGCCTTTGGAATAGTCAAGGCGCTCGACGCCTAGCAGCAGGCGGCGGCGCGAATACTCTGCCTTCATGCGCTCGTGCATCTCGCGCGCTTCCTTGCCATGCGTCAGCGCGGCGAACTCGTCAACGTCGATGCCGATGGGAAAAGCCTGGGCCTGCACAGTGCGCCCGAAAGCGCGGAACTGGTGCTGGTTCAATGCCTCGGCACCGGCTTCTTCGCCGACATACCGCGAGAAATGCTCCACATCGGCCTGCGCCTGAAAACCCACCAGGTCGTAGGCAAACAGGGAGCGGATCAGCCACTCATGTTGCGGAATGGCCGCCAGGATCAGCGGCGGCGGTAGCGGAATATGCAGGAAAAAACCGATGCGGTTCTTGCAGCCCATGGCGCGCAACTCGGCGGCCATCGGGATCAGGTGGTAGTCATGCACCCAGATGATGTCGTCGGGCAGCAGCTGCGGCAGCAGCTTGCGCGCCATCATCTGGTTGACGCGCCGGTAGCCGCCGATAAAGCCGGCATCGAAGTCGGCCAGGTCCAGCCGGTAATGAAACACCGGCCAGAGCACACCGTTGCTGTAGCCCAGGTAATAGCTGTCGTGGTCTTCTCGGCACAGGTCTACCGTGCTCAGGGTCACGTTGCCGGCCTGCTGGGTGTGAACCTCACCTTCACCCGGCGTGCCGTCCTCGATGACGGTGCCGCTCCAGCCGAACCACACGCCGCCGTTGGCAGACAGCGCATCGCCTAGCGCCACGGCAAGGCCACCCGCGGCCGTCTTGCGCGGGTCAGCGACTCGGTTGGATACCACCACCAGCCGGCTCATGAGGCACTGCCCGTGCGGAACGAGGGGACATCTTTGACTGCGGCCAGCCGGGGCCGCGGAACCGGCTTTGCCGCGCCGCAGGCGCAGCGCCCCCTCGGGGGGCAGGGCAGTACGCGAAGCGACAAGCGTGGGGGCTTCATTTTTATACTTGACTATCCCAAGGCGCGGAGAGGCGCACCGCAGCATTGATGATGCCGACCATGGAATAAGTCTGCGGGAAGTTGCCCCACATTTCACCGGTCACCGGGTGGGTGTCTTCCGACAGCAGGCCCAGGTGGTTGCGGGCGGCCAGCATGGTCTCGAAAATCTCGCGCGCCTGTTCTTTGCGACCTATGCGCGCGAGCGCGTCAATGCGCCAGAAAGTGCAGATGTTGAAGGCAGTTTCCGGCTTGCCGAAATCATCTGGTGCTTCGTAGCGGCGCATGTAGGGGCCGTCGCACAGGTGTTTTTCCAGTGCGTCCACCGTCGCAACAAAGCGCGGATCTTTTGGGTCGATGAAGCCGACCTCGATCATCAGCAGCACGCTGGCGTCCAGGTCGCGGCCACCGAAACTCTCGGCAAAGGCCTGGCGTTCCTCGCTCCATGATTCGCGCAGGATGCGCTCGCGCATGGTGTTGGCGTGGCCGTGCCAGTAAATCGCGCGGTCGGGCTGCTTCAGGGTCACGGCGATCTTGCCGAGGCGGTCGCAGGCGGCCCAGCACATCAGCGCCGAAGAGGTGTGCACCCGGGCACGGGTACGCAGCTCCCACATGCCCGCGTCGGGCTTGTCGTAGTTGCGCACGGCCTGCTCGCCGACGGCTTCGAGCCGCAGGAATTCGGCCTCGCCGGCCTGATGCAGCAGCCGGTGGTCGTGAAAGGACTGGGCCGCACCCAGCACCACATTGCCATAGACATCGTGCTGAAAATGCTCCTGTGCCTGGTTGCCCACGCGCACCGGCCCCATGTTGCGGTAGCCGCCCAGGTGTTCGTAGCAGGCTTCGGGCAGTTCGCGCTCCAGGCCAATGCCATACAGCGGCTGGATGTGGCCGCCGCCGGCCTGCACCACGACGTTGCTGAGCCAGCGCAGATAGTCTTCCATGGTGCCGACTTCGGAGAGGCTGTTCAGTGCACGCACCACAAAAAAGGCATCGCGCAGCCAGCAGAAGCGGTAGTCCCAGTTGCGTCCGCTGTTTGGTGCTTCGGGAATACTGGTGGTCATGGCCGCCACAATCGCGCCGGTGTCTTCAAACAGCGAGAGCTTGAGTGTGATGGCAGCACGTATCACGGCCGGCTGCCACTCGAGTGGAATATGCAGCCGCTGGCTCCATTTGCACCAGTAGGACAGGGTTTCCTCCTCGAACAGGCGCGCGGTGTCGGCAATGCCGTCGGCCAGCGACTCGTCGGCACCGAGCAGGAAGTTGTGCTCGCGTGTCAGCACGAAGGGCTGGCGGGACTGCAGGTGCGACAGGGGCGCGTCGGTGTTGAGCCGCAGGGTCAGCGCGTCGCCGACGTAGCGCAGGTGGTTGCTGCCCTGGGTGATGACCGGCTTGCTGCGGCCCCAGTCGTAACGGATGTCCAGCGACACCCGAATGCGCGGCGCGCCCTGAAGGGGCCGGACGCGGCGCACCAGGGTGATGGGCCGGAAAAAGCGTGAGCGTTGGTAAAAGCGCGGCGCAAAATCAGTGATCTCTATGCCCTGGCCGGCCTGGTCGAACAGCTGGGTACGCAGCACGGCCGTGTTCGGCTCGTACCACTGTTTGCTGTGGGAGAAATTTTCAATCTCGATGGCAAAAGCACTGCCTTTGTCGCCAGGATCGAGCAGCGCATTGAACACCGGGTCGCCGTCAAACCTCGGCAGGCAGCACCAGACAATGCGGCCCCGGGCATCGACCAGCGCACTGAACCCGCAGTTGCCGATCACGCCCAGCGCCAGCGACGGTGGCGCGGACGGTGGAAAAGCCGGGGCGGGCGGGGCGCTTGTAGCGTTGGCGCTTGAACTCATGCAGTAAGCCTTTGTCCACCGCTGGCGCCTGCGCCCGCGCTTGCTGCCGCCGGCATGGCCGATTGCAGCCAGGCCATCAGCTCGACAACGCCGGCACAGCGGTGGTGTGCAACGGTGCGTTCGGGTCCGACCTTCACCGCATACCCACCCATTTGCTGAACCTGCGAGAAGCCGGATTCATCGGTGACGTCATCGCCGGCGAAAACCGGCTGGCGTCCCGCAAAAGGAGCTTCCGCCATGAACGCGGCGATGGCCGTGCCCTTGCTCACGCCGACGGGTTTGAGGTCGATCACGCATTTGCCCTGCATCAGGTCCAGGCCGCTGCTGCGCTCGACAGCGGCGCGCATGACCTGCATGCACAGCTCCTCCAGTTCGGGAGCATGGCGGTAGTGCAGGCTGAGTGCCAGGTTCTTGCGCTCCAGCCGCAGCCCCGGGTGCAGCTCCAGCAGCCCTTCGGCAGCCTGCAGCACATGGCGCATATCCGCCGGCGGGGCACTGATCAGCAGCCCTTCGGCGTTGCGCCGCTGCGCGCCGTGTTCCACTGCCGACGGCAGTTGCAGCGGTGCCAGGAAGGTGTCGAGGTCCATCAGGCGCCGGCCCGACACCAGGGCGAGCGCGCCGCCCAGTTGCCTGTACAGGCCGGCCAGGACGCCGGTGAGCGTGGCCGGAACGACCACGGCTTCCGGTTGCGAGGCCACTTCGACCAGCGTTCCGTCAAAATCCAGAAAAAGTGCCGTGCCTGGCGTGATGGGAGGCAGCGTCTCGAGGAGTGGGTTTCGGGGGCTTGTTTGCATCAAAACTCACCTTAGCAGAATCTCGCCTGCGGGCTTGTAGGCCAGATGCGCATATGCCGTTTTCACCTTCCGGGCCGCGGCAGGGCAAGGCCTTTGGCACCCGTGGCAGCTCTTCAGCCGGGTTCTGCGGACCCCTGCAGCCAGGCCTGCACCGCCTGCACCCGCGCGGCGTGGATCATCTCGCCGATTTTGGGCCCCGAGAGCCCGGCCGCCTGCGCTGCCTGGGCCACGGTTTCCGTCACCACAGCCTGCGCTGCCTGCAGCGCCTGGGCCAGCCTGGGCCGTTGTGGGTAGGCCGAATTTTCCAGGCCCAGGCGGCCGCGTGCATCACATTCGCAGGCCAGCAGGATCTCGCCAAAGCGCGCCGGCTTGCGAAATGCATCGCAACGTTCAAGCAGTCGCACCAGCGCGGCCGCGCTGAATTCCGCGCTGCGGTGGATGTTGCCGTGTTCGCGTGCCACGACCTCGGCCATCTCGCGGCAGTCGGTCGGCACGCGCAGGCGCTCGCACACGCCCTTGAGCAGCCGGGCGCTGCGCTCCTCATGGCCGATGTGTCTGGGCAGCACGTCTGCAGGTGTTGTTCCCTTGCCGAGGTCGTGGCCCAGACAGGCAAAACGCACGGGCAGGCTGGTTTCCAGCCGGGCTGACATGTCCAGCACCATCATCAGGTGCACGCCGGTGTCCACTTCGGGGTGGTATTCGGCGCGCTGCGGCACGCCCCAGAGTTTGTCCACTTCGGGCAGCAGATGGCGCAGCGCACCGCACGCGCGCAGCACCTCGAACATGCGGGACGGCGTGCGCTCCATCAGGCCGCGGGCCAACTCCTGCCACACCCGCTCGGCCACCAAGGCATCGACCTCGCCCTGCTCCACCATCTCGCGCATCAGCGCCAGGGTCTCGGGTGCCACCGTGAAATCGGCAAACCGGGCGGCAAAGCGCGCCAGTCGCAGGATGCGCACCGGGTCTTCGCGAAACGCATCGGTAACGTGGCGCAGCACCTTGTTCCGAATATCCCTTTGTCCATCGTAAGGATCGATGAGGGCTTCAAAATTTGCCTCAAATCCGGCTCCAGACCTTTTTGGATGGGCGGGAGCAGCTATTGAATTGATAGTAAGGTCGCGCCGCGCCAGATCTTCTTCCAGTGTGACGTCGGGCGCGGCATGCACTTCAAAACCGCGGTAGCCGCGCGCGGTGTTGCGTTCGGTGCGCGCCAGCGCGTATTCCTCGCGCGTCTGCGGGTGCAGGAAGACGGGGAAGTCCCTGCCCACCGGCAGGTAACCCTGGGCGGTCAGTTCTTCAGGCGTGGCGCCGACGACGACCCAGTCGTGGTCCTGCACCGGCAGGCCCAGCAAGGCATCGCGCACCGCACCGCCAACCATGAAAATTTCCATGGAGGCAGTTTAGCGGCTCGGGTAGCGCTGGCCTGTGGCTGACTCAGGAAAAGACCGGGCGGAAAAAACTGCGTTCGTAGCTGACGATGCAACGCGTTTCTTCGGCATACCTGAAGGCGGCCTGGCAGTCCGGGTCTTCAAAAGAACGCTGGCGATAGCTTTCATAGGCCGCCAGGCTGTCAAACGTGAACAGCGCCAGCGCGATGTTGCTGGCACCTTCTCCCGGCATGAAATAGCCGTGGTGTTTTCCGCCAAATTTTTCCACCAGCGGAATCCACAGCTTGCCGTAATGCTCGAATTCCTTGAGTTTGCTGGTGTCGAGCACGTAACGCAGGTAAATCGTGACAAGCGTACTTTTGGCCATGATCAGCGCGAAGCCCGGTAAGGCTCGTCGGCAACAACAAAGTCTTTTTCGGCCAGGGCATCCGCCATCCATGCCTTCACGCCGGGCAAGGCGCAGACCCGGCCGACGTAATCTGTGACGACGTCCGGAACCGGCAGGGCGTAAGTCTTCAGGCGCATGCACACCGGCGCGAAATAGGCATCAGCGATCGAGAATTCCCCAAAAAGCATGAAGCCCTTGTGCTGCTCCAGCAGCTCTGTCCACATCGTCACGATGCGCTGCACGTCCTTGCGTACGGCCGGCTGGTCGCGCCAGATGATGGCCCCGGTTTGGGAGAGGGGCGCCTCGATGTTCATCGGGCAGGCGCTGCGCAACGCCCCAAAGCCTGAATGCATTTCTGCGCAGACGCTGCGTGCCCGTGCCCTGGCCTGGGCATCCTGCGGCCAGAGTTGCTTTTGCGGAAACTTCTCGGCAACGTACTCCGCAATCGCCAGCGTGTCCCAGACGGCAAAGCCTTCGTCCACCAGCACCGGCACCCGGCCCGAGGGGTTGACCGCAAGAATGCCCTGTTTGAAAGCGGAATCGTCCGCAAAGGTGTCCGTGCCAAACCGCACCATGACTTCCTCGAACGCAATACCCGCCTGCTTCAGCAAGACCCAGGGCCGCATGGACCAGGAGGAATAGTTTTTATTGGCGATATAGAGCTTGAGCATGTGGCTTCCCTTGTGAACAACCGGCCATGCTAACGCGCGGCAGGCCATGCATTGATGCAAAAAAGCGCTGAAATTGATGCACGGCCGCCGCCGCGGCAGAACCTGCCCCTAGAAGCGGCCCGCGGTCTTGCGCTTGAGTGTCAGGTTGCTGCGCGGGCCCCAGCCGGCGTTAAGCGGCCCGAGATAGCTGGGCGCCACGGCTTCCAGTGCCGCTGGCGTGATGCCCAGTGCTTCCAGCCCCGGCAGGTTGCCGCTGGCGATGTTGGGCTGCGTCATCGAAGCCAGGTTGTCGCGGCTCATCAGCGGTTCGCCGGGGGTCAGCTCCATCAGGCGCGCCTGTAGCCGGCCCAGCGCCGCGGGCAGCTCAATCACAGGGCGGCCCCGGCCCTGGTTCACGCCGCTCAGGCGTCCTGCCATCTCTACCAACTGCCGCAGCGTGAAGACGCCCGGGCCGCAGGCCTCGAAGGTCTGGCCAACCGTGGTATGGGAATGGGCGTCCTGCAGGCAGTGCACGATGGCGCTCGCCACATCCTCCACCCATACCGGCTGGAACAGGGCGTGGCTGGCAGCCAGCGGAATGACGGGAAAGGTTTTTTGCAGCTGCGCAAAGACGTTGAGAAATTTGTCATCGGCGCCAAAGATCACGCTCGGGCGCAGCAGGGTGAGCGCCAGCCCGGCCTGATGCAGGGCCACCTCGCCGTGGCCCTTGCTGCGCAGGTACATCGACGGCGCCACATCCGGGTTTCGCGCATCGGCGCCCAGGGCGCTGACGTGGATCACCCGCCGCACGCCCTGGGCCGCACAGGCACGTGCCAGTTTTTGCGGCAGTTGCACATGCGTCCTGTCGAACGCCTCCTGCGTGCCGTGCAGGATGGCCACCAGGTTGACCACTGCATCGTGCCCCGCCACCAGCCTGGCCAGCGTGGCCTCGTCATGCACGTCGGCTTCAAACACATCCAGCGCGGGGAGCATCTGGATGTTCCGCGCGCTGGTCTCGTGCCGCGTCGGCACCGTCACGCGCCACTGCAGCCGCGTGAGTTTTTCGCAGACATGGCGGCCCACAAAGCCGGTGCCGCCGAGAACAAGTATTTTTTTGATGGTCATATCCATGATTAGGGCCTGTTCACACTATTTATACAAGTGCGAACGTGGTTAAAACAGCGCCAATCAAGGCGCGCGACGACGCCCAGACTGGGCGTCTGGGCTAGGAGTGCAACGACGAGTGGCGCTGTTTTAACCACGTTCCCTCCGGGTTGCGGCCAAAAAGACCATGCGCAGTGTTGCAAAGCCTTGCCGGGCGACAGCCCGGCTGCATTTTGCGCCTCGCGCATGGCCTTTTTGACTAGCAACGCATCTTGCATAAATAGTGTGAACAGGCCCTACGCCTTCACGGCAGCGGACGTAAAACGTTCCCGAAAAAAAGAGGTGGGTGTAGGCGCCGGCCTGAAGAGGCCCTGGCCTGTTCGCCTACACCATTTGATGCAGGGCCTCAGGATAATCGGTGGATGAATATTTTTGAAGCCCTGCGCGTCAGCCACGAGACCCAGCGCGGTCTGGCGGACAGCCTGATCCAGACCTCGGGGGACAGCAAGGAGCGCGCCCTGCTGTTCAAGGAGCTGCAAGCCGAACTCGCGGCTCATGCTGCGGCCGAAGAGCGATTTTTCTATGTGCCGCTGATTGCCCATGACATGACGCAGGAGCCCTCGCGCCATGGCATTGCCGAACACCACGAGATGGACGAGCTGGTGGAAAAGCTCGAAGAGATCGACTTCAGCTCGCCCGCCTGGCTGGCTGCTGCCAAAGAGCTGCATCACAAGGTCTTTCATCATCTGAATGACGAAGAGCAGGGCATCTTCCAGCTGGCGGGCAAGGTGCTCACCGAAGCCGAAAAACTGTCCCTGGCCAAGGGGTACGAGGGCGAGTTTGTGTCGCAGCGCGTCAAGGCCTGATCTCCTGCTGCGCGGCGCGTTCACGGCAGCTTGTTCAGCGCATTCGCGGGAAATAGGCCAAAGCCTACAAAGGCGCGTCATCTATCGCCTTCCTGTCGGGTTTCGGCAGGCTTGTCAGGGCATCTTCTCGTCGGGTGGCGGCGCCGAGGGGTCGCGCGGTCCGACAGTGCCCAGGCGGGTCTTGAGTGACTGGGGTTGCCCGGTCAGCAGTGCGGCGTAATTGGTGGTGTTGGAAAGTACCTTCTTCACATAGTCGCGTGTCTCGGCAAAAGGCACGTTCTCGGCCCAGATGGCGGCCTCCAGCACCGGCCCGTTGCGCCAGCTGCGTGGCCGCCCCGGTCCGGCGTTGTAGGCGGCGGCAGCCAGCGCCATGGAGCCGCCGAAATCATCCAGCGCGCGCTTGAGGTAGGCCGTGCCAATGACGATGTTGGTGTCGCGGTCATTGAGCTGGCTGGCGGTGAATCCCGTCAGGCCGATGTAGCGGGCTGTTTCACGCGCCGTGGCTGGCATCACCTGCATCAGGCCCGAAGCGCCCACGCCCGAACGGGCGTCCATGATGAAACGCGACTCCTGGCGGATCAGGCCATAGACATAGGCCGGATCCAGCCCGATGTCGCGGCTGCGCTGGAGCACTGCGGCGCGGAAAGGCGTGGGAAAGCGCTGCTCGAAATCGATCACGGTCGACGTGCGTTCGCTGGAGTTGATGCAGCGGTCCCAGATGGCGCGGTCGCAGGCAAATTGGGCGGCCGCCAGCAACTCGCGCTCGCCCAGTCCGCCGCGCTGGTGCAGGTTGGTGCTGTAGTTCCATTCACGCACCCCCTCCGGACGCAGGCCAATGGTGATGGCGTAAGCCGCGCGGTTCAGGCCGGGGTTCAGGCGCGCAGTCTCCTTTTCTTCCGGTGTCAGGGGCGCAGGCCGCGGCGGCGCGGTGATTTTCTGGCCCAGCTCTTCCAGCGCAAGTTGCTCGTAAAACCCGCGTACCGAAGCGATCGATTGCAGCAGGGCCAGGGCCTCGGCCCGCTGCGGCGACACCGGTGCGCTGGCAAGCGGGGCTGGCGCATTGCTGAGCAGGCCGCGTGCTTTCCAGTAGATCCAGACGGGCTCCTTGCGGGCTTCATCGCTCATGGCGTTGATGGCGCCCAGCACCAGTGGCCAGCGCGGCGTGCTGCCGGCGCGCAGCGCGGCGCGCGCCTTCCAGCCCAGTATGTCGTCGTTCAGATCGGTGTCACGGCTGACTTTGGCAAAGTAGCCCAGCGCGTCATTGCTCAGGCGGCGCGCGGCCTGTTTGCCGATGACCCCCCACACCCAGTTGCGCTCTTCGGCTGTGAGTTGCAGACCCCATTTGTCTTCCAGCAGGCGTGCCGCGCCCTCGATGTCGCTGGTCGCCAGCTTGACCAGCGCCAGCGTGATGATTTCCCTGCGGACCTTGCTGATTGCAATCATCTTGCCGGCCAGGAACCTGGTCGGGCTGTTGTTGAGTTCCGCCACCAGGGGCAGGGCTTCCGGTGCGATGATTTCGATCGCTTCACGGGCAGCGCGTGGGCGATTCGCCTCCATCGCCAGCCTGGCCTTGAGCCACACATCCTGCGCGGTGAGGCTTTTGGTGCCGACCAGCCGCGAAGCGGCCGACGTGCAACCATCGCTTGCTTCGCGCTGCGCGAACCAGTTTTTACGGACTTCGTCGGCGTCACGCTGAACCGCCTCCGGACGGGTGAGGCTTTCGATCAGCAGGGCGTAGCAACGCACGTCCTTGTCGTCCTGCATTCGGTAGTTCGGGTATTCGGCGGTGAAGGCGGTCCAGTCGCGGCGCTGACCCAGCAGCAGCAGCCAGTCGTTGCGCAAGCGGTCTTCCTGGTAGCTGCCGGCGTAACGCGCCATGAAGTCCTGTACTTCCCGGGCGCTGGCCTCACCCAGCCGTGCCCGCAACTCCCAGTAGGCGGCCCAAGGCTCCAGGGCATGGCCCTGGGCTTGGGGCAGCAATTGCGCCAACCGGGTTTTATCACTGCGCTGGAAGGCCTTGTTCATCTCCAGCAACACGTCATCGGCGCTGGAGCCATTGTTTTGTGCCCATGCGGGCGTGAGCAGTGCGCAGGCAGACAAACCCGAAACCAGGGCCTTCAGAATAGAGTTGGATAGCATCGGATCATTATGGATAAATTAACTGCACGAAGAGACCTGATTGAACAACGCCTGAACCTGCCTGACCGACTACAGCGCGCCGACCTGCTGCAGCGGGTCATGCGAATCTGGCTGGTGGGTCGCGAAGACGCGGTGATCGGGGCTTACTGGCCGATCAAGGGAGAGTTTGATCCGCTGCCCGCCTTGTACCGATGGCAGGAAGATGCCATTTTAAGCCAGGAATCCGAAGGAAATCACGGGCAAGCCCTTGAGGGGCGGGCGGAGATAGCTACTGAAAACATAGCAAATCGCTCGCCACGCAAGATCGGGCTGCCGGTGGTCAACAAGGTCCACAAAACCCTGACCTTTCATGCTTGGTACCCCGGCTGCCCGATGGAAGAGGACGCCTACGGCATTCCCAAGCCCAAAGACACCGAGGTGATCGTGCCGACCCTGCTGTTTGTGCCCTGCGTCGGCTACGGCCCGGGTGGGTTCCGGCTCGGTTACGGGGGCGGTTTTTACGACCGCACGCTAGCGACGCTGCAGCCGAAGCCCTTCACCGTGGGGCTGGGCTACAGCCATGGCTGGCTGCCGGACTTGGAGCCGGAACCGCATGATGTGCCGCTGGATGCGATCCTGAATGACAAGGGTGTGGTCTGGCCGGTTTGATGGTTGCCCTCCTGGCGCTGGCTGGTCGGCGCGGAGCCACACCTGCAGGAAGCGGTTTTGTAGCAAATGGCGGCAGTCCACTTTTACATTAGCCTGGGTTCATGTCCGATCAAAACCGACCCGACAAAAAAAGCACCCCTGGCAAAGCCGGCATTTGGCTTGCGAGGTGCGGCGCAGTTGTGTTGTCGTTATTTGCGCTGGTCTATCTGGTCGTGATCGTAATTCACGGAGCAGTCACGGGTAGCATTCATGTAGTCAGCAAATACAGCAGAGCCACAGTTAGCATCGAAACAGAGCCGGTGCTTTTTGGGATCACTATTTTCTATCAATTGGCGGTATCGTCACTGCTTTCATACTTCGCATACCTGTGTTGGGTTGGAGGGGGATGGCTGAAGAGATCGGAGCGCCTGGAGTTGGTCTCCAAGAAGTTGGAGGCAAAAATTCCGAGTCCAAGGAAACCGCTTCCGACCTGGGTCTCAATTGTTGTGCTCAGCTGTTTCTTCTGTTTTCTGCTGGCCATGTGTGCCAGGGTCTCACCGAATTGATCATCAATTCTTTGCCTAAGAATTGCTCTAAGGGACTTCATTGAGATCGTGTGCTGCTGCCACGCGCAAACTTGACGGCCACGTTCTCCGACATGACGCGCTTCGCGTGTCATGTCTCCCCGCATCCGCATTCGTTCCCCACCCGTCGGGCTGGGCCGAGGAGCGCAGCCGAAAACGGATCAGGGCGAGCGATTGTCTGAGCCGAAGGCGAGTTCGAGCTCGACCCCGTTTTCGGCGAGCACCGGAGGTTGCCCGTAGCGCAGCGGAGGGACCCAGACCATCGGGTCGCCTTTCTTTTCCTTAGGTTTCTTTGGCGAAGCAAAGAAAAGTAAGTCGCCCGCCGGGGCGAGACCCGGCAAGTTGGTGCACCACAGAAAGAGGAGCCACATGATTAGCAAACATGGATCCCGGATCAAGTCCGGGATGACAGATCTGGTAGACGACCAGCCCAGTTTGCTATGAATTAAATAGCTGATGCCGCCCGAATCTATTGGGAAACATGGCTATTTGATCATCAAGCCATCGGCTTGTAAGCCACCACATCAATCTCAACCCGAGCATCCACCATCAACCGCGCCTCGGTGGTAGACCGCGCCGGCCTACCCTCACCGAAGTAGCTCATATAGACCCGATTGAAACTGCCGAAGTCGCGCGCGTCCTGCAGCCAGACCGTGGTCTTGCAGACATCGGCCAGCGTGCAGCCGGCCAGGGCCAACGCAGTGGACAGGTTTTGCATGACCTGGCGGGTTTGCACCTCGATGCCGCCCGCAACGATCTCGCCTTTTTCGTCCGCCGGCACCTGGCCAGAGACATAAACAAAGTCGCCCGCCCGCACGGCCGGTGAAAAAGGCCGAGGTTGCTGGTCCGACGCGAGGGGAGGGTTGCCGAGAAACTGCAGTGCCATGTCAAAAACTCCTTGCTACTGATAAAAATACGGTGACACCGTGCTGGTGCCGTCGACTCACCGCACGCCCCAAGAGCGGGATGAGTAAGCTTAATTATGAAATATATTTTCAGAAGTGGATCGAAAATCAGGGTATGCACCGATATTTGCCTATTTTTGGATGGCATATTCTTTGCACTCTGAAAAATACTTTCACATTCAGGAGATTGAACATGCTGCATTCCTTGACTCTGAGTCGCCGCAAGGCCGTACTTGCGCTTGGCGCGGCAGCATGCCTGCCGCTGGCGGCGCAATCCCAGGCCCCGAAGTCGGCCCTGAACCTGGCCATGGTGGCCGAGCCGCCGACACTGGACATCCAGTCCACTCCGGCGGACCTGGTCTGCATCATCATGCAGCACGTTTACGAGCCGCTGTTCACCTTTGATGCCAAGGCGACGTTGGTGCCCATGCTGGCCGAGGCCATGCCGAAAATTTCGGCCGACGGCAAGCTCTACAGCATCGTGCTGCGCAAGGGCGTGATGCTGCACAGCGGCCGCGAGCTCAACGCCGACGACGTGGTAGCCAGCCTCAAGCGCTGGATGGAAGTCTCGCCGCGCGGCAAGTCGGTGGCGGCGCAGGTGGCTGACCTTTCCGCCAAGGGCCCGCTCAACGTGGAGATCAGCCTGAAGAATGCCTATGCGCCGCTGCTCTCGCAGCTGGCCATGGCCTCGGGCATGGCGGCCATCATGGCCAAGGAAACGCTGGCCCAGCCGCTGCGCGAATACGTGGGAACCGGGCCTTACAAGTTCAAGGAGCGCAAGCCAGACCAGTACGTGTTGCTCACCCGCTTTGACGGCTACGTGTCGCGCAGCGAAGCCGCCAGCGGCTACGGCGGCAAGCGCGTGGCCACGGTGGAGGAGCTGCGCTTTGTGCCGGTGCCCAATGCCAACACGCGGGTAGAAGGCGCTCTGGCCGGCCAGTTCCACTACGCCGACCTGCTGCCGATTGAGGCCCTGCAGCGGCTGGAGAAGGCCGGCGGCAAGGTGGTGCCGATCATGACGCCGTCCTTCGGATTTCCTTATCTGGTGTTCAACACCAAGGAAGGCTCGCTGGCACAGCAGCCGGTGCGCAAGGCCATCCAGACCGCGCTGGGCGAAGGCGAAATGCTGGCGGCGGGTTTTGGCGACACGCGCTTTTTCATCGCTGAAGGCAATCATTTCCCCAAGGGCACACCGTTCTATTCGGCTGCCGGCACCACGGCCTACAACGAACGCGACGCGAAGAAGGCCAAGAGTCAGGCCGAGCAGGCGGGCTACAAAGGTGATCCGGTACGCATCCTGACCAGCCGGCAATACGACTTCCACTACAACATGGCGCTCATCATGGCCGAGCAGCTCAAGCGCGCCGGTTTCAAGGCCGAACTCAACGTGGTCGAGTGGGCGACGCTGCTGCAACGCCGTGCCGATCCCAAGCTGTGGGACATCTACATCACGCATTCAGGTCTGTTCCCCGAGCCGATGCTTTCGCCGCCGCAACTGGGCGACGGTGCACCGGGTTGGTGGAGTTCACCGGCCAAGGCCGAGGCGCTGGCCGCGCTGAACCAGGAGCCAAACCCCGCCAAGCGCGGCGCGCTGTGGGGCAAGGTGCAGCAGGTGGTGTACGACGAGGTGCCCTACATCCACGTCGGCAAGTTCGCCAGCCTGTCGGCGCGCGCGCCGGCGCTACAGGGCTACACGCCTTACACCTACCCATTCTTCTGGAATACCAGTCTAAAGAGTTGAGCCCCCACGCTCCCTCACTTCGTGTGGTCGCTGCCCCCGAGGGGGCGGCCCGGCAAAGCCAGTTCCGCGGCTTGGTTGGGACGAGGGTGCTTTCGGATGGATACAAAGATCTCATCTCTTTTGGGTAGAACAAGGCAATGACCCGCTATTTGTTATCACGCCTGGGCGGCATGCTGGTGGTCATGGCCATCGTGGCGGTGCTGGTGTTCATCCTCACGCGCGCCGCGCCTGGCGACCCGATCGCAGTCTTGCTGGGCGACCAGGCGACGGCTGAGGACATTGCCCGGGTGCAGAAGGTCTACGGTCTGGACAAGCCCCTGCCGGTGCAGTTCGGCTTGTGGATCCGCGAGCTGGCCCGCGGCAACCTGGGTGAATCCATCTTCCTGCAACGGCCGGTGACCCAGGCGCTGTGGGAGCGGGCCGAGCCCACCGCCTTGCTCTCGCTGATGGCCGTCGCGATCGCCGCGCTGATCGGCCTGCCCTGCGGCATCGTCTCGGCGGTGTTCCGCGGCAGAGCCATCGACCAGGCATTCACCGGCTTCGCCATGCTGGGCGCGAGCGTGCCCAGCTTCTGGTTCGGCCTGGTGCTGATGCAGATTTTTGCGGTCTCGCTGGGCTGGTTCCCTGTCTCGGGTTATGGCGAGCCGGGCGCCTCGCTGGCCGCGCGCATCCATTGCCTGGTGCTACCGGCCACGGTTCTGGGTGTGCTGAATTCGGCGCTCATCATCCGCTTCACCCGCGCCTCCATGCTGGACGTGTTGGGCGAGGACTATGTGCGCACCGCCCGGGCCAAGGGGCTTTCCGAAAACGTGGTGGTGCTCAAGCATGCGCTGCGCAATGCGCTGGTGCCCATCGTCACCGTGCTGGGCCTGACGGTGGCGCTGATGATAGGCGGCGCGGTGGTGACGGAGACGGTGTTCGGGCTGCCGGGCGTCGGCAACCTGGTGGTGAGTGCAGTGATCCGGCGCGACTACCCGGTGATCCAGGGCGCGCTGCTGGTGGTGGCCGCAATTTACGTGGTCATTAACTTTCTGATTGACCTGCTATACACCGTGGTCGATCCACGGGTGAAGTACTGATATGCAGATGCCGTTGATCCTGCGCAAACTGTTTCGTCGCCGCATCGTGCTGGCCGCCGCCATTGCGCTGGTCGTGGTGGTGCTGGTGTCGCTGTTCGCAGGTCCCTTGAGCGGGTTGGACCCCAACGAGACCGCCGTGAGCCAGCGGCTGTCGCAGCCTTCCTCCGCCCATTTGTTCGGCACCGACGAACTGGGCCGGGACTTGTTCGCCCGCATCGCCTTCGGCGGCCGCTATTCGCTGACCATTGCATTGCTGACCGCGCTGGGCTCGGTAGTGGCCGGTACGCTGTTCGGCCTGGTCGCGGGCTTCTTTCGCCGGCTGGATGCGCCGGTGATGCGCGTGGTGGACGCCATGATGTCCTTCCCCGACATCCTGCTGGCAATTGCTCTGGTCGGCATCCTGGGGCCCTCGATGTTGAACGTGGTGCTGGCCCTCGTGCTGGTCTATACGCCGCGGGTGGCGCGTGTGGTGCGCGCCTCCACCCTGGTAGTGCGCGAGCTGCTGTTCGTGGAGGCGGCGCGCGCTGTGGGTGTGTCCACCATTCGCATCCTGTGGCGCCATGTGCTGCCCAATCTGATGTCGCCGATCCTGGTGCAGGCCTCCTTCATCTTCGCCTACGCCATCCTGGCCGAGGCGGCGCTCTCGTTTCTCGGCGTGGGCGTGCCGCCCGAAATCCCGACCTGGGGCACCATGGTTGCCGGTAGTCAGCAATACGCCCACCAGGCGCTATGGATCGTGATGTTCCCGGGCCTGGCCATCATCCTGACCGCGCTCTCGCTGCAATTGCTGGGCGACGGCATCCGCGACTTGCTGGATCCGCGTCTGCGGAAATCGATGTGAACCGTCTCGAAGTGCGTCACCTTTCCACCTTCTTCGACACCGACGAAGGCCTGATCCGTTCCGTCGCCGATGTGAGCTTCAACATCCGCGCCGGCAAGACCACGGCCCTTGTCGGCGAATCTGGTTCCGGCAAATCGGTCACCAGCCTGACCCTGATGCGCCTGTTGCCGCGCACGGCCTCCACGCAGGTCAGCGGCCAGGCCCTGTTCGTCAACCGCGCCGGCGAGACGCTTGACCTGCTGACCTTGCCCGAGCCGCGCATGCGCGCCATCCGCGGCAACGAGGTTGCGATGATTTTCCAAGAGCCGATGACCAGCCTGAATCCGGTCTTTACTGTCGGCGAGCAGGTCGCCGAATCGCTGCGGCTGCACAAGGGGCTGGACCACGCCGCCGCCTTGGCTCAGGCCCTGCGCATGCTGGAACTGGTGGAGATACCGGCCGCCGCGCAGCGCCTGCACGAGTATCCGCACCAGCTTTCCGGCGGCATGCGCCAGCGCGTGATGATCGCGCTGGCCATGGCCTGCGACCCGACGCTGCTGATCGCAGACGAGCCCACCACCGCGCTGGACGTGACCATCCAGGCGCAAATCCTCGCGCTGATGCGCAGGCTGCAGGCCGAGACGGGCATGAGCATTTTGTTCATCACCCACAACCTGGGCGTGGTGGCCCACCATGCCGACGATGTGGCCGTGATGTACGCCGGCCGCATCGTGGAGGCCGCTCCGGTGCACGATTTGTTCGCGCGGCCGCAGCACCCCTACACCCAGGGCCTGCTGGCCTGCCTGCCGGCGCAGCAGCGTGGACGGGCGCCGGCGCTCGACGGCAAACGCCGGCTCTACGCCATCCGCGGCCAGGTTTCCAGCCCGCTGGCACCGCCACCGGGTTGCGCGTTCGAGCCGCGTTGCGACAAGGCCATCGCGGCCTGCCGCGACGCCATGCCGGCGTTGCGCAACGACGAAGCCGGCGGCAGCGCCCGCTGCATCCTCGTTCCGGAGGCCGCATGAGCAGCGTGGCACCGCTCATTGAAGTCAGGAACCTGCAGAAATTTTTCGGCTCCTCGGCGCGGACGGTGCGAGCGGTGGACGATGTTTCCTTCGTCATCCATCCCGGCGAGACGCTGGGCCTGGTGGGCGAATCGGGCTCGGGTAAAAGCACCATAGGCCGCGCTTTGCTGCGCCTGGTCGACAGTACCGGTGGCACGGTGAGCTACCGCGGCGAGGACCTGGGCGCGGCTTCCGGTAGCCGCATGCGTGCCCTGCGCAGCAAGCTGCAGATGATTTTTCAGGACCCCTATGCCAGCCTGAACCCGAAGATGCGGGTGCGCGACATCCTGGGCGAGGCGCTGCAGGTGCACGGCCTGGCGAAAGGCAAGGAAGCCACCGCGCAGCGTATCGCCGAGCTGCTGCAGCTGGTCGGCCTGCCGCCTGAGCACGCGGCGCGCTACCCGCACGAGTTTTCCGGCGGGCAGCGCCAGCGCATCGGCGTGGCGCGCGCGCTGGCAGTGGAGCCTGAATTCATCGTGGCTGACGAGCCACTGTCTGCGCTGGACGTGTCCATCCAGGCGCAGGTGGTTAACCTGCTGTGCGACCTGCGCGACCAGCTGTCGCTGACCATGCTGTTCATCTCGCATGATCTGGATGTGGTGGAATACCTGTGCGACCGGGTGGTCGTGTTGTACCTGGGCCGGGTGATGGAAGTGGCGCCGACGGCAGCGCTGTTCGCGCGGCCGCTGCATCCCTATACCCAGGCACTGCTGGCCGCTTCGCCCAAGCCCGACCCGACGCTGAAGATGGTGCATGTGCCCCTGAAAGGCGACATGCCCAGCCCGGTCAACCCGCCTTCGGGCTGCGTGTTTCGCACGCGCTGCCCGTATGTCATCGACGCCTGCGCGCAGACGCGGCCGGAGCCGCGCGACATGGGCGGTGGCCGGCTGAAAGCCTGCATCCGTGACGACATCGAATCATTGACGACACCATGACACTGCAAGACATTCTCGACCCTCTGCTCGACGCTTCCTGGAAGGGCTTTCCGCACCACAGCCCGCCGCTGCGCCGCTCGGCCGTCGGCACCCAGGGCTGGAACGTGTTGCGCGGCGACCTGCCTTTGCCGCTGGCCGTGATCCGCCGCGACGCGCTGGCCGGCAACCTGCAATGGATGCAGGATTTTGTGGGCAGCCACGGCGTGAGCCTGGCGCCGCACGGCAAGACCACCATGTCACCGCAGTTGTTCAGGCGCCAGCTCGATGCCGGCGCCTGGGGTCTGACCTTTGCCACCGTGACGCAACTGCGCGCGGGCGTGACGGCCGGTGCGAAGCGCTGCCTGATCGCCAACCAGGTGTTCCAGGCGGTGGACCTGCAGGGCATAGCCGACCTCAAGCGTTCCCATACCGGGCTGAGCGTGGCATTTCTCGTGGATTCGCTGGCGCAGGCGGAGCTCATTGAAGCCTGGTACACGGCGAACCCGCACGCCCAGCCTTTCGACGTGCTGCTGGAGATCGGCGTGGACGGCGGCCGCACCGGTTGCCGCAGCCACGGGCAGGCACTCGCGCTGGCGCAGCGCCTGGGTGCCTGCAAGGGCACGCGCCTGGTGGGCATCGAATGCTACGAAGGCCTGGGAGCCACCGGCCAGTCAGATGCCGACACCGCCTACGCCAATGCGCTGATGCAGCGCGTGCGCGACATCGCCAAGGCCTGCGATGAACAGCAGTTGTTCGAGACGCAAGAAATCCTGCTCACTGCCGGTGGCTCCGCCATTTTCGATCTGGTCGCCGAACACCTGAAGATGAAGCTGTCACGACCCGTGCTGGGCCTGCTGCGTTCCGGCTGCTACGTGACGCACGACCACGGAACGTACCATCGCTTCATGAATGCCGTCGCCGCACGCATGGGCTGCGGCCACGGCCTGCACGCGGCGATGGAAGTGTGGGCGGCCGTGCAGTCCTGCCCCGAGCCCGGCCTGACCATTCTCTCGGTGGGCAAGCGCGATATTTCCTACGACCTGGAGCTTCCTGTGCCGCTTGGCTTGTGCAAGGCTGGCGAGACCGCCATGATGCCGGCACCGGCCGACTGGAAAATAACCGGCCTGAACGACCAGCACGCCTACCTGCGCGGCAGCGGGCCGGAACATCAGGCCCTGCGTGTCGGCGACCTGGTCGCGCTGGGCATCTCCCACCCCTGCACCACTTTCGACAAATGGCGCTGGATGCCGGTGGTGGACGAACAAACCAACGTGTGTGACGCCATCGTCACCTGCTTTTAAATGACTCCTCGCGTACTCGAAAAAATTGCCGAAATCATGGACCGCGCACCGGCCGCGCGGCGCACCGTGCTGGCCCTGATCCTGGAAGATCCGCAGCGCGTTCTGGACGAAACCTTCGAAACCCTGGCCCAGCGCGCCAACAGCTCAGTGCCCACCATCATGCGGGCCTGCCGCGATCTGGGGTACCCGGGGCTGCGCGAATTCAAGCTGGCCCTGGCACAGGAGCTCGCTGTGGGCGGCTCGCCGCTGAACCGGCGCGTGCGCATTGACGACGACACCCGCGAGGTGATTGCCAAGGTGACGCGCGGCGCCGCCACGGTGATCAACAATGTGCAGGCCCAGCTCAGCGTGGAGGCGGTGCAGGCGGCTGCCGACGCCATCGTGCAAGGCGCGCGGGTGGACTGCTACGGCGTCGGAGTCACCTCCAACTTCATGGCCTCCGACCTGCAGGCGCGGCTGTACCGCATGGGCCTGGCCTCCAACAGCTACCTGGACCCGCACCTGCAGCTGATCTCGGCGGCCACCATCGGCCCGCGCGGTGTGGTGATGGCCATCACCTATGTGGGCGGCATGCCTTCGCTGCTGGAGGCGGTGGATGTGGCGCGCTCGCAGGGCGCCACCATCATCGCGCTCACGCAGCCCGGCTCGCAACTGGCGGCGCTGTCCGATATCGTGCTGGGCGTGGAAGTGGCGCCTGACCCGGTGATGCCTGTTGGCCCCGAGGCCTATCTGGCGCACTTGACCGTGATCGAGATCCTCACCGTGCTGGTGGCGCAGCGGTTAGGCGACAAGGCGGTGGACCGGCTGGCCAACATCCAGCGCACGCTGGAGACGCGCGGCGTGGACATGCATCAGCATCCCCGGCTGGACTGGGACGAAGGCGCCAAGGTCAAGATGGGGAAAGTGCGATGACGCGCGCCGTACTGCTGGAAAACGGCCTGCTGGTGGACGGCACCGGCTCGCCCGGCCAGCTGGGTGACCTGTTGCTGGTGGGTGACCGGATCGCGGCCCTGGGCGCGGGTTTACGCCACCGTTTGCCTGATGGTCTGGCTCTGGCCGATGTCCAGGTGAGCGACTGTACCGGCCTGGTGATCGCGCCCGGCTTCATCGACGTGCACACCCATGACGATGCCATCGTGCTGAACGCGCCCGGGATGTTCCCCAAGCTGTCGCAGGGAATCACCACGGTGGTCACCGGCAACTGCGGCTTGTCGGTCGCGCCCTTCGTGGTGGAAGAGCCGCAAGGCGCCCTCACCCTGCTGGGCAATTCGTTCAAATACCCTTCGGTAGATGCTTATGCGCAGGCAGTGGCCGAGGCGCAGCCCGCCGTCAACGTGGCGCCGCTGATTGGCCACACCACGCTGCGCTTCGCCTGCATGGACGACCTCACCCAGCCCGCAACTGCCGGGGAGGTGGCTGCCATGTGCAGCCTGCTGGAGAAATGCATGGGCCAGGGTGCGATCGGCCTGTCATCGGGGCTGTTTTATGCCGAAGCCATGCCGGCGCCGGCGTCCGAGGTGACGGCCTTGGCGCGCGTTGTCGCGCGCTACGGCGGCATCTACGCCACCCACATGCGCTCGGAGATGGCCGACATTCTGGAGGCCATGCACGAGGCGGGCGACTGCGCCTTCCAAGCCGGCGTGCCGCTGGTCATCTCGCACCACAAATGCGCCGGTCCGGCCAACTGGGGCCGCACGCAGGAAACCTTGCCGCTGATCGAAACGTTCGCACAGCGCCAGGCGGTGGCCATGGACGTCTACCCCTATGTAGCCGGTTCGACCGTGCTGCGCGAGGATCTGGTGGATGGCGTGATCGACGTGCTGGTGAGCTGGTCCACGCCGCATCCGGAGATGATGGGCCGCACCCTGGCGTCGATTGCCGCCGAGTGGGGTGTCGACCAGAAAACGGTTTGCCGCCGCCTGCAACCCGGCGGGGCTTGCTATTTCCAGATGCATGAAGACGATGTGCGCCGTGTGATTGCGCACCCGCTGAGCATGATTGGCTCGGACGGCCTGCCGCATGACCGGCACCCGCATCCGCGCCTGTGGGGCGCTTTTCCGCGGGTGCTGGCCCGTTACTGGCGCGAGCAACGGCTGTTCCCGCTGGAAACGGCAATCTACAAGATGACAGGCCTGTCAGCCCGCAACTTCCGCCTGCACCAGCGTGGCCAGTTGCAGTTGGGCTGGCACGCCGATGTGGTGGTGTTTGACCCGTCGAAGGTTAGGGATGTCGCCACTTACGAGCAGCCTGTTGCGCGATCAGAGGGCATCAGCTCCGTCTACGTCAACGGCCAGCTGGCCTGTGACCAGGGCTGCGCGCAGGCGCTGGCGCATGCTGGCCGTATGCTGAAGCGGCCGGTGCCGACCGCTTGACGGACGCTCAGTCGATATTGTCCACGGTGTCGGGGTCCGGCTCATCGCCGATGGCCTTGCGGGTCAGGGCGCTCTGAACCAGCAGCCAATCGCAAAATGCCTTCACCTCCTGCCGGCCGGCGCTGCGTGCGCCAACAACGAGCCAATAGGCCATGGGTGAGTCCAGCCGTGTTTTTGGCAGCGGCTCGATCAGGTCACCCGAGGCCAGGCTTTCGGCAATGAGGGGCAGGCGGGCCAGCACGATGCCTTGGCCGGTCAATGCTGCCTGCACCATCTGGTAGGCATAGTTGAAGTAAAGCCAGCGTTTGCCCTCCAGCTTGGGCGTGCCGTGCACTTCCAGCCAGCGCCGCCAGGTCAACCATTCCATGTGGGTGGAATGCGAGTCCCCGGCTTCAATCAATGCAAAGTGCGCAAGGTCCTCGGGTTTTTTCAGGCGCGGGCCGCTTTTGAGCAGCCATGGGCTGGCCACCGGTGTCATCTGTTCGCCAAACAGGCGTATCGCGCCTGCCGGCATCCTGCCTGCCGGACCGTAACGCAGTGCCATGTCCAGGTCCGAGGTTTCCAGGTCGATGGAGACGTCGGACGCATCAATGCGTATGTCCATGTCAGGGTTGTCGCGCTGGAAGGCTTCGAGCCGCGGGATCAGCCACATCGATGCAAACGATGCAAAAGTGGTGAGTGAGACACTTTTCCGGCCGGCGCTCTGGCGGATTTGCCGCACTGCACCGTCAATACGCTCGAGCGAGGGTGTCACGGCGCGCAGCAACGCGCCGCCAGCGCCGGTCAGCTCCACAGAGCGCGTGTGGCGGTGAAACAGGCTCAGGCCGACTTCTTCCTCCAGCGCCTGGATTTGCCGGCTCACGGCCGACTGGGTCAACGCAAGCTCCTCCGAGGCGGCACGGAAATTCAGGTGTCGGGCAACGGCTTCAAAGGCGCGCAACTGGCCGACCGAGATGGGGCGGGTGCGCAAATGGGTTTGGGAATGCTGCATGGCGGCTATTTTTGATTGATGCGTCTCAGGAATGAATAGCGTAGCGCGATTTCATTGGACTGCCAAGTGCCGGAGCGCGATCATTCATTCCCATCAACGACCTTTGTCTTCAGGAGAACAGCATGAACCACCTTCACCACCATGAGCTGCATTCATTCGCCGGCACGGACACGGTATTGGGCTGCTGGAAGCTGGGCGACAGTCGTGCACTGACGTTGCGGCCCAGCCAGCCCGGCGTGTTGCGTATCGCGCACGGACGGGTGTGGATCACCTTCGACAATGCGCAAGGCGATGATGTCGTGCGTGGCGGGGACCACTTTCTGGGGGCTGGCGACACACTGAATCTCCTGCCGGGGCAGGTGTTGGTGATGGAGTCGTGGAACTCCCCGGACCCGTCGGCAGCCTATTTCAGTTGGGATGCGCTGCCTGCCGCGGCAGGAGCGGCCATCAGCAGCAGGCCGTCACCGGTACTGGCGCTCGGCCCGCAATGGCGTGGTGGCGTGGCTCAGCCGCTGCGCGACTTGCGCTTGGCCTTCGGGCTGGCGGGTACGGCATCGGCGCGCCTTGTTGCCGGGGTGGTGGGCGGAGTGGGCGTGGCCTTGCTGGCTGCTCTTCCCCGTTTTGCTACTGATTTGGTAGCTGCTCGCGCCCGTGGTACCTTGGCTGCACGTGCTTTCAAGGCACAGTCCAGCGCCAGCCGGGCCCACTGCGCCATGAGCTGAGGCGACTCCATCGCGTCTTCGGGCGCGCTGTAGTAGTTCAGCTTCATGGCCTTGCCTTTGGCTTCATAGACAAAAGGCGCACAGCCCACGGCTTCAAAAAGGCCGCGGGTTTCTTCGTCCGCCTTGAGCCATAAGGTGTCGCCGCCGCCCAGGTTGGCCACCAGCGCGATGTTGAGCCCGCCGGTGCTGATGCCAAACCCGCCAAACATGCGGCGCGCCGAGCACGGCCCCGCGCTGCCCAGCAGCTCACAGCAATAGTTGGCAAATGACAGGTCGGCAGCCATGGGGGAAGTCTAGCGCGTGCTTTCAAAGCCGGTGCTGTGCTTCACAATAGCTGCATGGCCCGTCCCAAATCCGCGACCCACGAGCTCCAGCGTGAAGCCATCCTCGACGTGGCCGCCCAGTGTTTTGCGCAGCGCAGTTATGTGGCCGCCAGCATGAATGACATTGCCGCGGCCTGCGGTACCTCCAAGGCCAGGCTGTACCACTACTACGGCAGCAAGGAAGCCATCCTGTTTGACCTGCTGGACCGTTACACGCAGCATCTGCTGGCCATCATCGGCCAGACGGATGCCAGTGCCCAACGCAAAAACCTGGACGACCGCGCCGCGCTGCATGAGTTGATCCGCAACTTTCTGGACCAGTACGAAAGCTCGGCCACGCGGCACAGCGCGCTGCTGGGCGACACCAAGTTTCTCAGTGAAGTCCAGCGCGAGCTGATACTGGACCGGCAGCGTGACGTGGTGTCGGCCATGACGCGGTTTCTCACCCGCGCCTATCCACAGCGCATCACCCCAGCCAACCAGACAGCGGTGACCATGATGCTGTTCGGCATGATCAACTGGACCTTCACCTGGATGCGTCCCGACGGGCCCATGAGTTACCGCGACTATGCCGAAGAGGTGATCGCCATGCTTGAGCTCGGGCTGGCTTGAACGTCACCCGGCGGGAGTGCGGGTGTTTTACTATTCGTAATAAGTTACGTATAGTAAAATTTCACAGCACACACGGGCCGATGCCTTTGTCGGCCATTTCCACGGAGACTTTCCCCATGTCCAAAGCTTTTGCTTCGCAGTCCGACCTCACGGACAAAAAAATCACTTTCGAGCAGCTCAGTGCGCATTGCTGGGCCTACACCGCCGAGGGCGACCCGAATTCCGGCGTGATTATCGGCGACAAGTTCATCATGGTCAGCGATGCCACGGCCACGCCCGCGATGGCACAGGACCTGATTGCGCGCATCCGCGCCGTCAGCGACAAACCCATCAAGTACGTACTGCTGACGCATTACCACGCGGTACGTGTACTGGGAGCAAGCGCTTACGTGGCTGAAGGTGCGACCGAGGTGATTGCCAGCCATGGCACTTACGAGCTGATTGTGGAGCGCGGCGCCGAAGACATGCAAAGCGAAATGGAGCGTTTTCCGCGCCTGTTCCGCAACGCCGAAAGTGTGCCCGGCCTGACCTGGCCGACCATGGTGATTGCTGGCGGCAATCCTGTCAAAGGCGAAGTCCCCGGCAAGCTGGTGGTTGACCTCGGTGGCGTCAAGGTGCAGGTTTGGCACCCAGGGCCGGGCCACACGCGAGGCGACACCATTGCCTGGGTGGAAGAAGAAAAAGTGCTGTTCTCCGGTGATCTGGTGGAGTACCAGGCCGGGGTTTACACCGGCGATGCCCAGCTCGAAGAGTGGCCCGCCACGCTGGAAGCGCTGCGTGCGCTCAAGGCCGAGGCCATCGTGCCGGGCCGCGGCGAAGCCATGAAGGGCGCTGCCGAGGTGAACAAGGCCATTGACTACACCAAACAATGGGTCGAAACGCTGTTCCGCTGCGGCAAGGAGGCGGCCGCCGCGAAGATGGATCTCAAAGGCGCGATGATGCACACCCGCAAAAGCATGGACCCGATCTTCGGCCAGGTTTTTATCTACGAGCACTGCCTGCCGTTTGACGTGAGCCGGGCTTATGACGAGGCCAGCGGGATCAAGAATCCGCGCATCTGGACGGCAGAGCGTGACAAGGAAATGTGGGCAGCTTTGCAAGCCTGACCTGTTTCTGGGGCGGCGCGCGGATTCAGCTGTCCAGATCCAGACTGGGTATCAGGGCCAGGAACTGCGCCATGGCCTGCTTGGGGCTTGCGTTTTCAAGCTGGGCCAGGACATCCTGGTCATCGACGGCAGCGTAGCCCAGACTGAAGCGCCTGAATCTCCGCGCCTCCAGCGGACCCTGGTGCAGGATTTTCACGCCGGTGTGGCGGCTGTCCTGCCGGATTCGCTGAATCAGGGGAAGTACTTCCTTGTGCGGCCCCTCGATCTGCTGGCAAAAACGCATGCCGTCGAAAATCAGCAGCCCCGTGATGTCGGCTTCTTCGTTGGCCCGACGGGCTTGGGCAGCGATCTGGGAAACGACTTTGATGGGCGACTCGGGGGCGAGTGTGCTGACGTAGAGCACTTCATGCAATCGTGATGTTTTATCCATAGCTGGCGTGTAATGTAGACAGCGCGCCGGGCCATCACAATGTCAAAAGACACAGGCTTTCGGTATTAAAATTTTTCCGGTGCCTACCTTCCCGCCTTCACAGACGCACTTGTGTCCCCGCCATTGCAGCGAATGCCGGCTGCGCAAGACACAGGCCTTCAAACCGGTCTCGGCGCAGGAGTTGGCATTCATTGAGAAATTCCGCAGCGGCTCGGTTTCCGTGCTTGCCGGCGGCTCCATCATCTCGGAGCAAAACCCCAATGGCAAGCTGTTCACCCTGTACGCAGGCTGGGCCTTTCGCTACAAAACCCTCAGTGATGGCCGCCGGCAAATCCTCAATTTCCTGCTGCCCGGCGACTTCATCGGCCTGCAGCAGGAGTTTGCTGACGGTGCCAGCCATGGCGTGGAAGCCCTGACCGATACGGCTCTGTGCGTGTTCCCGCGCGATGGTCTGTGGGACTTGTTTCGCCAGTTTCCCGGCCTGGGTTACGACCTGACCTGGCTGGCCGCGCGGGAAGAGGGAATGGTTGATGAAAACCTGCTGACCGCAGGGCGCCGCAATGCGACAGAGCGCGTGGCCATGCTGCTGATTCATCTTTACCGGCGCGCCGAGCAGCTGGAGCTGGTGCAGGAAAGATCGATGGCGTTTCCCGTCAATCAGCAACACATTGCCGATGCGCTGGGCTTGTCGCTGGTCCACACGAACAAAACCCTGAGGCGCCTGCACAAGCTCGGTTTGCATGAACTCAAAAATGGACGCCTGGAGCTGCGCAATCCCAAGGCCTTGCACAGGATTGCCGATTACTACGAGTTGTCCATGCGCAGGGTGCCCCTGCTTTAAGGTCTGACGGCTTAGGTCTAGTCCTACATCTGGCGGATGGGTTGGACGACAGGCTGCCCACGGCCTCTTTCCTAAGCTGGACTTTCTTCCCTTGTGTGCCAACCGACACACCAGCGACGCCCCAGGAATTCCAAATGGACAGCAAAACCACTTCTTCTTCGCGCAGGTTGCAGCAGCAACAGCCGCAACGGCCGGTGAACCGGCAACAGCAGCAAAGCAGTGGTTCGAGCGAATTCCAACCACGCCGTTTGCGGCAGCTCGGCGAAGAGCCCGAAACAGCAAGGCCGGAGCACACCCGCACGCAGCATTGACACGCCGACTGACCGACATGGCGCCGGCAAGCGATGAAAGGAAACCACCATCATGAGCAGCAAAAAGACATCCCGACCAGGTGCGTCAGCATCTGCCGGGGCAGACTCCGCCACTTCCCAGCCGCCTCGGCAAATCGGCGAAGGCAGCTACGAAGGCACACGCGACTACCAGAAGAGCATCAAGACCTATCTGGACGATGCGGACGTAGCCTCCGACGCCCGGGCAGCCAAGCCCGCCAATGAGGATGAAGCCATTGAGCTGAAACAGGCCGAGCAACAAGGCCGGTCCCACTCGAAGGCCAAAGGCCAGTAGGGCATCCCTCCGGCGTGCGCAAGCTAAAGCTAAAGCTAGTGTTTGCTAGCCAGGATGGCGAAGTCCTGCGCATAGTCCTGCAGGGTTTGAACGGCTTTTGCGCGCTGTGCGGCGGTGGTGCTGTTGTGCAGGGCTGCAAAGGTTTTGCAGTTGTCGCGCGCCAGCCGGTCCTGGTAGCGCCTGTGAGCGGGGTCGGGTGAATTGGCGACGCGTTGCAGATAGGCTTGCACGGCAGGTTTGGCTTTTTCTTCGGAGGCCTGACCGGCTATCAGCGGCGATAGGCTTTGCAGGGCGTCGCGCTGGCGGCGCTGGTACTCGGCCAATGAAATATTTGCATCAAATACCGACTGCCGGATGCGCTCGCGCAGCACCGTCCGCTGCTTCTCCTCCAGCCTGCCGTACAGCATCTCGGCGCGGCTCAGAGCCTTTTTGAAACGCTTTTCAATCAGGGCATGGGGTTTCCCTTCAAGGAAGTCATTCCGGTAGTCGGCGTTAAGCTTTGAGAATTTCTGCTTCAGCGCTTCCAGCTGCTCCGGCCCCAGTGTGCCGACCACCGCGCCCGCAGCAGGCACGGCGCGGTCCGAGATGGCTTGGAGCTTGTGCCGCACCTCGTCGAAAATGCCGCAGGCCTGCGCCTCATCGAGTTCGCCAGGCAGCAAGGTCTGCCACTTCGTCAAGGTCTCGATATAGACGGGAAGCTGGGTTCGCCGGTGCCACTCATGAACCCGGGCGAGCTCCTGACGAACTCTGGGGGACTGCGTGCTGTCGAAGTCAAAATAGCCATGGAGCTGCCAGTACGCCAGCTCGGTGGCCTGGTTGTAGGCAATTTTGATGGCGCTGCAGGCCTGCAGTGTTCCGGCAACCAGCAGCACGCCGATAATCTGCAGGAAACGGCGCAGTCCCGGCCCGGCCGGGATTCGCCTTGCAAACTGAAAATTCACAGGAAACTTCATGGTCATTCCAGTTGATGTCGTCATCATGGCCGCGGGCAAGGGCACGCGGATGAAAAGCGCCTTGCCCAAAGTGTTGCACCAATTGGCCGGCCGTGCCTTGCTGGCGCACGTGACTGACTGTGCAGCGAGGTTATCGGCACGGCAGGCTGTCGTGATCACGGGCCACGGCGCGGCGCAGGTCGAGGCCGCCTGCCAGGGCATGGTGCAGGAACAGGGCGGCGCGGAATCAGGAATCAGGCTGCAGTTTGCCCGGCAGGAACCCCAGCTGGGAACTGGACACGCGGTGCAGCAGGCGCTGCCGCTGCTGGCTGATGACGGCATCACCCTGGTGTTGTCGGGCGATGTGCCGCTGACCCGGGTGGCCACACTGCAGGCCTTGGTGGACGCGTGTGATGGCCAGCGCCTGGCCCTGCTCACGCTCAGCATGGCCGACCCGAGCGGGTATGGCCGTATCGTTCGCGCCGGGGAGCAGCCTTCGGCGCAGGTCCGCGCGATTGTCGAACACAAGGATGCGAGCGATGCCCAGCGTGCGATCCGCGAGATCTACAGCGGCATCATGGCTGTGCCCACCCGCCTGCTGCGTGGCTGGCTGGGCCGGCTGGACAACCAGAACGCCCAGAAAGAGTATTACCTGACCGACATCGTGAAGTTTGCCGTGGCCGATGGCGTGGCCGTGGTCGCGCACCGGATCACGGACGCCGCGCAGGTGGCCGGCGTCAACAGCCCGGTTCAACTGGCCGAACTCGAGCGGGTTTACCAGCGGCAGCAGGCCACGGCCCTGATGGAACAAGGGGTACGTCTTGCCGACCCCGCCCGTTTCGATGTGCGTGGAACGCTGGTGTGTGGTCAGGACGTGGAGATCGACGTCAACTGTGTGTTCGACGGCAAGGTGGTGCTGGGTGACGGCGTGTGTATCGGTGCAAACTGCTGCATTGCCAACGCCACCATCGCCGCTGGCGCGGTGATCCATCCCTTCACCCATATCGACGGCGAAAAGCTCGGTGTGCAGGTCGGCGAAGGCTCACTGATCGGCCCGTTTGCCCGGCTGCGCCCCGGTGCCCAACTCGGTGCCGAAGTGCACATCGGCAATTTTGTCGAAGTGAAGAACGCCACACTGGCCAAAGGCGCCAAGGCCAACCATCTGGCCTATCTGGGCGACGCAACGGTGGGCGAGCGGGTCAACTACGGTGCCGGCAGCATCACCGCCAACTACGACGGCGCCAACAAGCATCGCACGGTGATCGAAGCCGATGTGCATATCGGCAGCAACTGCGTGCTGGTGGCACCGGTGACGATTGGAGTTGGCTGCACGGTGGGTGGCGGCTCGACCATTACCAAAGATACCCCGCCTGGATCGTTGAGCGTGGCGCGTGGCCGGCAGGTGAGCATTGCCAACTGGCGGCGGCCAGTGAAAAACAAGGCTGGCAAATAGATCGCCGGGTATCGATTTCTGGAGAATTGCTATCAAATGAGTAGCTGCCTTCGCCCGTTCTTATTGGGCTAGAAGCACTTTTGGCTCAAATTTTGTACGTTTGATGCTAAAAAACGCCTTGACGTTGCGTACATTCGCATCGCTGGTGAACAGCCGCTGTGCCAGCGCCAGATAGCGCGGCATGTCGGCCACATGCACCACCAGCATGAAGTCGGGCCCCGGCGAGACGCGGTAGCACTGCTGCACGGCAGTGTCTTGGGCTACGCGTGTTTCAAACGCTTCCTGCTGCTCGGCGCCTTGCCGGTCCAGCGTGATTTCGACCAGGGCCGTCAGCCCGTAGCCGGTGATGGCGGCCAGCTTGCCGGGGCTCAGCAGCGCGATTTCCCGTTCCACCAGCCCGGCATCGCGCAGGCGCTTGACACGTCGCAGGCAGGTCGGCGGCGAGATGTGCACGCGCTCGGCCAGCGTCTGGTTGCTCAGCGATGCATCAGTTTGCATGCTTTCGAGCAGCTTGAGGTCGATCTCGTCAATAGATATTTGTTCCATAAATAATTATTAAATGAAATTAAATTCAAGTTCATTGATTTGGTGAAGTTTAATTCCATTTTTCGGCAAAAATCAATTACATAACAAAATAGCAAGCACGTAGCATCAGCGCATTGTTCTTCAGGAGACTTCCATGTGCGGCATCGTTGCGTCAGTTTCGACTCGAAATATTGTTCCCATCCTGGTGCAAGGCCTGCAACGGCTGGAATATCGCGGTTATGACTCCTGCGGAGTGGCTGTGTATGACCAGGGCCTGAAGCGGGCACGCAGCACTTCCCGCGTGGCCGAATTGATGGAGCAGGTCGGTGCGGAGCGTCTCGAAAGCGCCACCGGCATTGCGCACACCCGCTGGGCGACGCATGGCGCGCCAGCGGTGCACAACGCGCATCCCCACTTCAGCCATGGCACTGGAGACGCCGTGCACAAGCCGGGCAGGGTGGCGCTGGTGCACAACGGCATCATTGAAAACCATGATGAATTGCGCCTGGCGCTGCAGGCCAAGGGTTATGTGTTTGCCAGCCAGACCGATACCGAAGTGATCGTGCATCTGATGGACAGCCTGTATGACGGCGATTTGTTTGAAGCCTTGAAAGCGGCCACACGGCAGTTGCGCGGTGCTTATGCAATTGCGGCGTTTTGCAAGGACGAACCGCACCGCGTGGTGGGCGCGCGTGCGGGCTCGCCCCTGATCCTTGGCGTGGGCAAGGAGAACAGCGAGAACTTCCTGGCCAGTGACGCGATGGCGCTGGCTGGCGTGACCGACCAGATCCTCTACCTTGAAGAAGGCGACCTGGTGGACATCCAGCTCGGCAAATACTGGGTGGTGGACCGCGACCACAAGGCCGTGCAGCGCGACGTCAAGACAGTGCAGGCCCATAGCGGCGCTGCCGAACTCGGACCCTACCGTCACTACATGCAGAAGGAAATTTTCGAACAGCCACGCGCCATTGCCGATACGCTGGAGGGTGTGGAAGGTATCGTGCCTGAGCTTTTTGGCGATGCTGCATACCGCGCCTTCAAGGACATCGACTCGGTGCTCATTCTGGCTTGCGGCACCAGCTACTACAGCGGATGTGCAGCCAAATACTGGCTCGAATCAATCGCCGGCATTCCAACCCAGGTTGAAGTTGCCAGCGAGTACCGCTACCGCACTTCGGTGCCCAACCCACGGACACTGGTGGTCACCATCACGCAAAGCGGCGAAACGGCAGACACGCTGGCGGCGCTGCGCCACGCGCAAAGCCTGGGCATGACGCAGACCCTGACCATCTGCAACGTCTCGACGTCGGCGATGGTACGCGAATGCAAGCTCGCCTACATCACCCGCGCGGGCGTAGAGATCGGCGTGGCTTCCACCAAAGCCTTCACCACGCAACTGGCTGGCCTGTTTTTGCTGACCCTTGCGCTGGCGCAAAGCAAAGGCAAGCTCAGCGATGAAGAGGAAGCCGCCCACCTCAAGGCCATGCGCCACCTGCCGGCCGCCCTGCAGGCCGTGCTGGCGCTGGAGCCACAGGTCATCAGCTGGGCCGAAGACTTTGCCAAAATGGAAAACGCACTTTTCCTCGGCCGCGGCCTGCATTACCCGATTGCCCTTGAAGGCGCCCTCAAGCTCAAGGAAATCAGCTACATCCACGCCGAGGCCTACCCGGCAGGCGAGCTCAAACACGGCCCCCTGGCACTGGTCACCAGCGCCATGCCGGTGGTCACCGTGGCACCCAACGACGCCTTGCTTGAAAAACTCAAGAGCAACATGCAGGAAGTCCGCGCACGCGGCGGCGTGCTCTACGTGCTGGCCGACGCCGACACCAAAATCGAAAGCGGTGAAGGCATCCACGTGATCCGCATGCCCGAACACTACGGCGCGCTCAGCCCGCTACTGCACGTGGTGCCGCTGCAGTTGCTGGCGTATCACACCGCCTTGGCGCGGGGAACCGATGTTGACAAACCCCGTAATCTTGCAAAGAGCGTTACTGTCGAATGACAGTAACGGTGCGCGAAAGCGCACTGTTCGTAAAAAGAAAGACTGTAAAAAGTTAAGAAAAGCTGTCAAAAAACAGCTT
>NZ_JBDTTH010000003.1:0-130692 GCF_039930745.1 Polaromonas sp.
CGTAGATGGGGCGCAGCAGGTCCAGCATCTGGATGATGCCTTTCGGACGCAGGTCAAAGTGCTCGTTCACCAGGGCTGAGAGTTTGTCGTCAGGCATGACACCTGTGCCTTCGGTGTACACGGTGACGTTCATCGGACGCGCGACGCCAATTGCATACGCCACCTGGATCTGGCACTGGCGCGCCAGACCGGCGGCCACGATGTTCTTGGCAACATAGCGGGCCGCGTAGGCCGCCGAACGGTCCACTTTCGAGGGGTCTTTGCCCGAGAACGCGCCGCCACCGTGCGGACAGGCGCCACCGTAGGTGTCCACGATGATCTTGCGGCCGGTCAGACCGCAATCGCCTTGCGGGCCACCAATGACGAAGCGGCCGGTCGGGTTGATCAAGTACTTGGTTTCCTTGAGCCACTCCTTGGGCAGCACTGGCTTGATGATTTCTTCAATGATGGCTTCGATGAACGAGGCCTTCATCTTGTGCGGCGTTTCGCTCTGGTCGGGGCTGTGCTGCGAGGAGAGCACAACGGTGTCAATGCTGTGCGGCTTGCCGTCGACATAACGCATGGTGACCTGGCTTTTTGCGTCAGGGCGCAGGAAAGGCAGGCGGCCGTCCTTGCGCAACTGGGCCTGGCGCTCCACCAGTCGGTGTGCGTAATAAATCGGTGCGGGCATCAGATCCGGCGTTTCGTCGCAGGCGTAACCGAACATCAGGCCCTGGTCGCCGGCGCCGGTGTTCAGGTGGTCGTCGGACGCGTGGTCCACGCCCTGGGCGATGTCGTTGCTCTGCTTGTCGTAGGCGACCAGCACGGCGCAACCTTTGTAGTCGATGCCGTACTCGGTGTTGTCGTAACCGATACGCTTGATGGTGTCCCGCGCGACCTGGATGTAGTCCACATGCGCATTGGTGGTGATTTCACCGGCCAGCACGACCAGACCGGTGTTGGTCAGGGTTTCGGCGGCCACGCGCGAAAGCGGATCCTGCTTGAAGATGGCATCGAGGATGGCATCGGAAATCTGGTCGGCGACCTTGTCGGGATGGCCTTCGGAGACGGATTCGGAAGTAAAGAGAAAATCGTTCGCCATTGCGTACACTCCATGAAGTTAGTCGGCGCGTTGCCGGCTTGGGGTGCTTCGGCGAACGCTTTAGCAGTTTGGTTTAATGTCGCCCTGCAAGTTGTTCAGTAACTCGGCGACAAGGACCATTATATCGTTTTCCCTCCACGGTATTGCTCGCATATCCCGGCCCTTCCTAGCCTTTTCATGATTCTGCTGTTTCGTTTTTTCTCCCACTGGTCTTTGCGCGCACTGCATGCGCTGGGTGCGGCCCTGGGCTGGCTCGTCTGGCTGCTCAGCCCCGCTTACCGCCGGCAGTTTCGCGCCAACGTGGCGCAGGCCGGCATCGGTTTTGACGCGGCCCGGCCGGCGATTGCCGAAGCCGGACGTTTTGTAGCCGAACTGCCCAAGCTCTGGATGCGGCCGCAAAACGAGTCCTGTCTCGCTAATGTGCGAGTGGAAGGCCAGATGCATGCCGAGCAAGCGTTTGGCCGGGGACGGGGGGTGATTTTTTTTGGGCCGCATTGCGGCAGCTTCGAGCTGGGCCCGCAGGCGCTGGCGGAGCTGTATGGCCCGATCACCGCGATTTACAGACCGGCCCGCAAGCCCTGGCTGGCGGCGATTGAACAGGCGACCCGCCAACGGCCGCAACTGACGGTGGTGCCCGCCAGCCTGAGCGGCATCCGGCTGATGCACAAGACCCTCAAGGCCAACCAGGCCGTGGCCCTGCTGACAGACCAGGTGCCGCCCGAGGGGCTGGGAGTGTGGGCGCCGTTTTTCGGCAAGCCGGCTTACACCATGACGCTGGCGGCCCGGCTGGCGCTGCAAAGTGGGGCCGTGCTGCTGCCGGTGAGCTGCGAGCGCCTGCAGCGCGGCGAAGGTTATTTCCTCAAGATCTGGCCACCCGTGACAGGTTTGCGAGCGCAAGAATCGCCGCCAGCCGAGGGCGGCCCGCGCACCGGGCCATTGCAGGCCGAGATCCTTCATGTCGTGACGCGCATCAACCAGGCGATCGAGGCCATCGTCCTGAGCCAGCCGGGCCAATACCTGTGGGGCTACGCGCGCTACAAGACACCACGCAAGGACGCGTTTTGAAGCCCCCTCGCCAATGGCTTGGTCGCCTGGTCACCCGGACCGGCATTTACCTGATGCAGGTGCTGGCAGTATTTCCGCTCCCCCTGGCGCGGGCGCTCGGTGCAGCCTTGGGATGGGTGCTGTACGGCCTGGTCGGGGCGCGCCGGCGCGTCGTGCAGGCGAATCTGCAACTGTGTTTTCCCTCACTCGGCCAGGCCGAGCGGCGCCGGTTGACCCAGCAGACCTTTGTGTATTTTGCCCAGGCGTGGCTGGACCGCGCCTGGCTGTGGCACGCGCCGCAGGCCTGGGTGCAGCAGCGTGTGCGGCTGAGCGGCGCTATGCACGAACTCGCCGGCAACGAACCCACGGTGATCTTTTTGCCGCATTTTGTCGGCCTGGATGCGGCTTGGGCTGCCGCCGCTCTGCATTCGCCGCGCCAGTCGACAACCATTTACACCGACCAGTCGAACAAGCTGGTGGATCGCTGGATATTGCGTGGCCGCCAGCGTTTTGGCCACCTGCGGCTGTTCGGGCGGGCTGACGGCGTCAAACCCATCGTGACGGCCTTGCGCGAAGGGCAGCCGCTGTACCTGCTGCCCGACATGGACTTTGGTCCCGACGATTCCGTGTTTGTGCCGTTTTACGGTCTGCCGACAGCGACCGTGCCTTCGCTTTCCCGCTTCGCCCGTCTGGGCCGCGCCAAGGTGGTGCCCCTGGTACCGCGCCTGACGCCTTGGGGCTACGAGGTAGAGGTTCTGCCGGCCTGGACCAACTTTCCGTCGGAAGACCCGGTGGCGGATACCGCTTTCATGAATGCGCAGCTGCAAGCCTACATTGACACCATGCCGGCGCAGTACTACTGGGTGCACAAGCGCTTCAAGACGCGGCAGGAAGGTGAGCCCTCGCTCTACTAGGCCGGATCAGCCCGATTTTAAGTGTTTTTGGGCTCCAGCCCTTGTGGATCGGGCGCTGATAGCTATAAAAACAATAGCTAATGGGTTTGGCCCAAGAAGTTCTGCAGGTAAGCGGCCACCCGTTCGGGCTGTTCATGCACGATCCAGTGGGAGGCGCCGGGCACCTGCTGCAGCTGCATGTCCGGCACGTAGTCGCCCAGGCCTTCGATCAGGGCCGGCGGCAAGGCGATATCGTCGAGCGCCCAGATCACCAGCGTTGGCAGCAGAACTGTCAGGCGCTCGCGTACCAGCGTAATTGCCGCGGCGGCGGGGTCGTTGTGCGGTGGCCCGGGCCGTGGCGGGCGCAGCGGCGAGGCGCGGTACAAGTTGCAGCCGCCGTTGAGCCCGGCGCGCCAGACTTCGCGGTACTGCTCCCTGACACTGTCGGTGAGCCAGGCCGGCTGGCTGTCGCTGCCGTTGGTCAGAAACTGCCACAAGCGGCGGAAGTCGTCCTGGGCCAGCAGCGCCTCGGCGTCCGGACGGATCAGGAAATTCATGTAAGCGCTGGCGGCCTGCTGGGCCGGCGAGTGCTGCAGCTCGCGCAGAAACGTGCCTGGATGCGGCGAGTTGATGATGGCGAGTTTTTTCATCAGCTGCGGCATGGCGGCAGCCAGGTTCCAGGCGATGGCGCCGCCCCAGTCGTGAGCCACGAGGCAGGCTAATTGGCCCCCACGCTTGTCACTGCGCGTACTGCGCTGCCCCCCGAGGGGGCGCTGCGCCTGCGGCCCGGCAAAGCCGGTTCCGCGGCCCCGGCTGGCAGGAAGAGAGCCCCCACGATTGTCATGGTGTGTACCTTCGCTGGCACAGACCATTTCAACCAGCGCGGCAATGTCCTGCATCAGGTGTTTGGGTCGGTAGGCGTCAACTTCCGGCGGTGCACTCGACTTCTCGAAACCGCGCAGGTTGGGTGCGATGCAAAAGTAAGCACCGTTTTCCGGCTTGGCAAAGTGCGCCAGCAGGGGGTCCCAGACAAAAGCTCCCTCCGGAAAGCCGTGCAGGAACATCAGGACGGGCCGGCCCGGGTCACCCGCCATGCGGCAGGACAGGGTGATGCCGTGGGGCAGGGGTATCAGACGGGTTTCAATCATGATGCTATGCATTCAGTAGCTGTCAGCCCCCGTGTTACCTGGGCTACAGGCAGTTTTACTTGAAAAATGCACAAGCGGTAAGCCCGGCCCTGCATGTGGGAATTCAGGCCTCGTCGGACTCTTCTTCCGGTGGCGGCGTTGCTACTGCCTTGGCGGCCTTGTCAGGCTTGACCAGCGGATGGGCCCACTGCCACAGGTGCTGGGCCACTTCTTCCACGCCTTGCCGCTTGAGCGCAGAAAACAGTTTGACATCGCCGCCGCCGGCCTGCAGTCGCACAATGGACAACGCCTTGGCTGCCTCGGTTTTGTTGAGCTTGTCGGACTTGGTCAGCAGCACCAGAAACTTCAGGCCTTCCTCGACCCGCGGGCGGATCACGTCCAGCAGAATTTCGTCAAGTTCCGTCAGTCCCAGGCGCGGGTCGCACAGCAGCACCACGCCCTTGAGGTTGTCGCGCGTCTGCAGGTAATTGCCCATCACCTGCTGCCAGCGGTATTTGGCGGCCTTGGGCACGGCCGCGTAGCCATAACCGGGCAGGTCGGCCAGCACCGCATCGGTCACCCCTTGTTTGCCTAGCGAAAACAAATTGATGCTTTGCGTGCGGCCCGGGGTTTTGGAGGCAAAGGCCAGGCGGTTGATCTGGGTCAGCGTGTTGATGCAGGTGGACTTGCCGGCATTGGAGCGGCCGACGAAAGCAATCTCCGGGAAATCGAGCATCGGCAGGTGCTTGAGTTCAGGCGCCGTGGTCAGGAATTTGGCGGTGTGCAGCCAGCCCATGGCGATCTTGGCTTCGGCCGATTGCGGGGGTTGGGCGGCAAGGGTTGCAGCCATTTTGGCCGCCGCCACTTTGGGTGGGGCCCTTTTGGCCGTGGGCTTCTGCGTTTTAACGGGGGTGGATCGCGGGGATATGCTCATATTTGGGATTGTCCCCCAAGCCATTGTAAAATCACGGAGTTTTGCGCCAAGTTCGCGTCCGGAAGCTTATTAATTTCAGCCCAGGCTGCGCGCCGGATAGCAACGTTCCCTTTAGAGTCAACTATTAAATCCCCCGATATGAAGCTTGTTTCCACTTCGTTGATTGCCTGTTTATTTGCCGCCTTGCTGGCGCCCATGGCTGCCCAGGCCGCTGGCGAGGCTGCACCGGCCAAGGTGGCCAAGCCTGACCTGGTCAGGGGAGAAGCGAGTTATACCGCTGTGTGCGTGGCCTGCCATGCCGCCGATGGCAATTCCGCCATACCGGTGAACCCCAAGCTTTCACAGCAGCATCCGGAATACCTCGTCAAGCAATTGCAGGAGTTCAAGGCTGGCAAGCGCAAAAACCCCGTCATGCAGGGATTTGCCGCAGCGCTTTCCGATGAGGACATGAAAAACATCGCTTACTGGGTGACGTCCAAAAAAGCCAAAGCCGGTTTTGCCAAGGACAAGGAACTGGTCACTCTGGGTGAGCGCATTTACCGCGGCGGCATTTCCGACCGCCAGGTGCCGGCTTGCGCAGGTTGCCACAGCCCCAACGGTGCCGGCATTCCCTCGCAGTACCCGCGTCTGGGTGGCCAGCATGCTGAATACACCGCGTCCCAGCTGACGGCCTTTCGTGATGGCGTGCGCGGCAACAGTCTGCAGATGACACAGGTGGCAGCCAAATTGAACGACAAGGAAATCCGCGCGGTGGCGGACTACATTGCCGGTTTGCGTTAAATCAACCGAAAACCCGCGAAGTCCGTGGGTTTGCCGGGCGGGAAAGCCTCTTTCTTGGGAAAATACGGCGGTGTATCAGCTTTGTATTGAACCCCTGCCGGAATAAGCACTCCATACCAGGGCGGGTCTTTTGCAGAAGACCCGCCTTTTTTTATTGCCGCCCACCAAGCATCACGCATGACCGTTTCCAGCCACGCAGTTTCCACCCACGGCCTGAGGCTCAAGTCCGGCTCGCATGCCTTGCGCTCGGCCGTAGAGCTGCTGTCGTCGATGCGGTTCTCGATCTCGCTGCTCACGGTGATCTGCATTGCATCGGTCATAGGCACGGTTCTCAAGCAGCAGGAGCCGCTTGGTAATTACGTGAATCAGTTCGGCCCGTTCTGGGCCCAGGTGTTTGGTGCTGTCAGCCTGTACACGGTGTACAGCGCCTGGTGGTTCATCCTGATTCTGGCTTTCCTGGTGGTGTCCACCTCCTTGTGCATCGCCCGCAACACACCAAAAATCTTCGCTGACCTGAACCAGCTGAAGGAGGACATCCGCACGCAAAGCCTCAAGGCTTTCGGACACCGCGCTGAGGCGGTGCTGGGCGAAGGGCCTGAAGCGGCAGCGCGACGCATCGGGCAAACGCTGGTGCAGGGTGGCTGGAAGGTCAAGCTGCAACAGCGGAGCACACCCGGCGGCGAGGGCTGGATGGTGGCGGCCAAGGCCGGTGCTGCCAACAAGTTTGGCTACATTGCGGCGCACAGCGCCATCGTGCTGGTGTGTGTGGGTGGCCTGCTCGATGGCGACCTGATCGTGCGGGCGCAGATGTGGCTGAACAACAAGACCACCTATACCGGCGGCGGACTGATTGCCGACGTGCCGGCCCAGCACCGTTTGGGTGAGCGCAACCCGACTTTTCGCGCCAATCTGCTGGTTGCCGAGGGCACGCAGTCGAGTACGGCCATCCTGAACCAGCCCGGTGGAGTGTTGCTGCAGGATCTGCCTTTTGCGGTAGAGCTGAAAAAATTCATCGTCGAGTACTACTCGACCGGCATGCCCAAGCTGTTTGCCAGCGAGATCGTGATTCACGACAAGGAAACTGGCGAGAAAATCCCGGCCCGCGTGGAGGTGAACCATCCGGCCCGCCACAAGGGCATAGAAATTTACCAGTCCAGCTTTGACGATGGTGGCTCGAGTGTCACGCTCCAGGCGGTGCCGCTGGCCATCGGCCGTCAGGCCTCGGGCAAGGCCTTTGAAATTCAGGGGACGATTGGCGGCTCCAGCAGCCTGACCAATGGTGCCGAAAAAATGACGCTGGAGTACACCGCGCTGCGTGTCATCAATGTCGAGAACTTCGGCGGCTCGGGCAGCATGGGTGCGACTTCCGGCGCGGATGTGCGCAAGGTCGATTTGCGCCAAGCCATTGATTCGCGCCTGGGTGCGGCCAACAAAACCCGGGAAAACAAGGAGCTGCGCAATGTCGGCCCCAGCGTGACCTACAAGCTGCGCGACGCGGCAGGCCAGGCCAGGGAATTCCACAACTACATGCTGCCGGTCAAGATGGATGCCGGCGAGTCCAGCCCGGCGCTGTTCCTGCTGGGTGTGCGTGAAACCCCGGCCGAGCCTTTCCAGTACCTGCGCATTCCTGCTGACGAGCAGGGCAGCATGGAGGGCTTTTTGCGTATGCGCCGCGCCTTGGCAGACCCCGTCCAGCGCGAGCGTGCCGTGCAGCGTTATGTGCGGCTGGCCACGCCCGCTGACCGGCCTGAACTGGCGCAGCAACTCTCTGCTTCTGCATCACGCGCCCTGGCCTTGTTTGCCGGGTCCGACCAGGCTGACGGCGCGGCCAAACCGCTGGCTGGCCTGCAGGCCATTTCTGACTTCATGGAGACCAATGTTCCGGAGTCCGAGCGCAACCGGGCGGGCGAGGTGCTGGTGCGCATTCTCAATGGTGTGCTGTTTGAGTTGCTTCAATCCACACGCGAGCAAAACGGCCTGAAACCTTTGCCGCTGGATGAAAAAACCCAGGCTTTCATGGCACAGGCCGTGTTGTCCCTCAGTGATGCGCACCACTACCCGGCACCCATGGCGTTTGCGTTGAAGGACTTCACGCAACTGCAGGCTAGCGTTTTCCAGGTGGCACGTACGCCCGGTAAAAACATTGTGTACCTGGGTTGCGCACTGTTGATTCTCGGCATTTTCGCCATGCTTTATGTGCGCGAGCGTCGCCTCTGGGTCTGGCTTGCGCCGGCTGGAGAAAACGTGGATTCCACAGAGTCCGGAAAAAGGCCAGAATCGGGTGGAGGCAGCCAGGCCACCATGGCTATGTCGACCAACCGCCAGACCATGGACGGCGGCAAGGAATTCGAAATGCTGAAGACAAAACTTTTACAGGTGCCACGATGAACACCACCACCCTGAGCTCGCGAACCACCGACGCGAACACCATCAGCCTGCAGCAAGGGTATTTCGCCAAACGCAATGCGCTCGACTGGATTTTCGCGGTCATAGCGCTGGTGGGCGGGCTGTATGCCTTCGCCCGCTACAGCGCTTTCATGGATGGTTACGAAAAAGGCATCCTGCTCGGGGCGATTCCTGCTGCCATTGCCATGGGCTGGTTCTGGCGACCGCTGCGCGTTCTGATGTTGCTGGTGGCGGGGTTCTCCTTGCTCGGCATCATGTCCTACCAGGGTGATCTGGCACGCGCGGAGCAGGTGTTCTGGCTCAAGTATTTCCTGTCCAGCCAGTCAGCCATCCTGTGGATGAGTGTGCTGTTTTTCATGAGTACCGCGTTCTATTGGCTCGGCATGTTTGCCCGGGGGCAGAGCGGCACGATGGAGTCGCTGGGCTCCCGGATCGCCTGGGTGGCTGTAGGCATGGCGCTGGTCGGCACCATGGTGCGCTGGTACGAAAGTTACCTGATCGGTGCAGATGTCGGCCACATCCCGGTGAGCAATCTGTACGAGGTGTTTGTGCTGTTCAGCTGGATGACAGCCGCGTTTTACCTCTACTTTGAAGCGCAGTACAAGACCCGTGCCATGGGGGCTTTTGTCATGCTGGTGGTCAGCGCTGCGGTGGGATTTCTGCTTTGGTACACCGTGGTCCGCGAGGCGCATGCAATCCAGCCGCTGGTACCTGCTCTCAAAAGCTGGTGGATGAAGCTGCATGTACCCGCCAACTTTATCGGTTACGGCATGTTTTCATTGGCAGCCATGGTGTCGCTGGCCTACCTGATCAAGCAGCAGGCGCTGGAGACACGCTGGTACAAACTGACGCCGCTGTGGCTGCTGGGTGTGGTGCTGTGTTTTGTGCCGGTTGTTTTTCGCAAGTCATCCGAAGTAGGTGGCGGCAATTATTGGCTCGGGTATCTGCTGGTTTCCGGCCTGATTGCTGCGGGTATTTTGCTGGGCCGCCAGCGGATTGCCGACCGCCTGCCGAGTGCCGAAGTGCTCGACGACGTGATGTACAAGGCCATTGCCGTTGGTTTTGCGTTTTTCACCATTGCCACCGTGCTCGGCGCCCTTTGGGCTGCAGAGGCCTGGGGCGGGTACTGGAGCTGGGACCCCAAGGAAACCTGGGCGCTGATTGTCTGGCTCAATTACGCCGCATGGCTGCACATGCGGCTGATGAAGGGCTTGCGGGGCACTGTGGCGGCTTGGTGGGCGCTCGTTGGGCTGGCTGTGACTACGTTTGCCTTTCTGGGCGTCAACATGTTTCTTTCGGGTTTGCACAGTTACGGGGAGCTGTAGCCGCAGCTTCCGGGGTTGAATCCTTGTAAGAAATGGCTGCGTACCCAGACTAACCCTCAACCATTCACGACAACAAGGACACAAGATGTTGATCAAAACCCCTACGAGCGGCTTTAGTCATCCGGTCTCCAGCGAGATCACGCCGCAAGGTGTCTACCAGCAACGGCGCGACCTGATCAAACTGATGGCTACCGGGGCAGCAGGCACAACCATCGCCTCCTGGGCCGGCCGTGAAGCCATGGCACAGGCTGTCACCAAACCCGGGAAGCTGGCCGCTTTGCCTGGCGGCAAGTCAGCGGTGGCTGGCGCGGTCACCATGGAGAAAGTCACGGACTACAAAGACGTGACGAGCTACAACAACTTCTACGAATTCGGCACCGACAAGGCGGATCCGGCAAAAAATGCCCACACCCTGGTGACCAAGCCCTGGACGGTGGCGGTTGAAGGCCTGGTCAAGCAGCCCAGAACTTATGCGATCGAAGATCTGATCAAGCTCAGTGCACAGGAAGAACGTATCTACCGCCTGCGCTGCGTTGAAGGCTGGTCCATGGTGATCCCTTGGGTCGGCTATTCGCTGGCGGAGCTGATCAGGAAGGTCGAGCCGCTGGGCAATGCCAGATACGTTGAGTTCATCACCCAGGCGGACCCTAAAACCATGCCTTTTGTCGGCTCACGTGTGCTCGACTGGCCTTATGTCGAGGCGCTGCGCATGGATGAGGCGATGCACCCCTTGACCCTCCTGAGCTTTGGCATATACGGCGAAGTACTGCCTAACCAGAGCGGCGCCCCGGTGCGCCTGGTGGTGCCGTGGAAATACGGCTTCAAAAGCGGCAAGAGCATCGTCAAGATCCGTTTCACCGACAAGGAACCGCGCACCGCATGGAACAAAGCCGCGGCCAATGAATACGGCTTCTATTCCAATGTGAACCCGAACGTGGACCACCCGCGCTGGAGCCAAGCCACGGAACGCCGTATCGGTGAGGATGGCTTGTTTGCGAAGAAACGCAAGACGCTGATGTTTAACGGGTATGAGGCGCAGGTCGGCCAGCTTTACGCCGGCATGGATCTCAAGAAGAACTATTGATGAAGACCGTCAATGCGGTATTGCTGCACCCGGCAGCCAAGCCGCTGGTATTTGTTTTGGCCCTGCTGCCTTTTGCCTGGCTGTTCTACGGAGCCTTAACCAACAACCTGGGTGCCAACCCAGCCGAGCACCTGATACGCGCCACCGGCGACTGGACCTTGCGCTTCCTGTGCATCGTGCTGGCCGTGACGCCCTTGCGCGTGATCAGCAGCACACCGGCGCTGGCGCGCTTTCGCCGCATGCTGGGCCTCTTCGTCTATTTTTATGTGCTGGTTCATTTGCTCAGCTACAGCTGGTTTGACATGGGCTTTGATCTGGCCGACATCCTCAAGGACATCATCAAGCGCCCTTTCATCCTGGTGGGATTTAGCGCTTTTCTGCTACTGACACCGCTGGCTGCGACCTCTTTCAACGCCGCCATACGCAAACTGGGTGCGAAGCGCTGGCAAATGCTGCACAAACTGGTGTACCTGATCGCGGGCCTGGGCTTGCTGCATTTTTTCTGGATGCGCTCAGGAAAAAACGACTTTGCCGAAGTGTTTGTTTATGCCGGGATCATTGCCGTCCTGCTGGGATGGCGCCTTTGGCAGCATTGGGGGCGCCGCCAGAGCCGCGCTGTGCCACAAAACACCGCTACCCTGCAGTGAGCGTGCGAAAGCGCTACTAAATCAGGAGCTGATTACGACCAACTCATAAGGGCTGGGGCCGGTTTTCCTTGATTTCAGCCGTTCACGGCACGTAGCGCCGGACGGATCTGGCGGGCGATCGGATCAATGCTTGCTGTGGGCAACTGATAAGCACGATCATCAAACAGGTCGATGCCGCACATCAAGTTCTCAACCCAGTCGAAGAACTCGTTCACAGCCTGCTTACCCACAATGGGCGCGCCATGCTGCGGCACCAGCATGGCGATGTCCATCGAACGCACCATGCTGACCCAAAGGCGCAGGATTTTGTTGGACACCATATAACGCCGGTGAAAACCTTCCATCAGGGGGATGTGGGGCTTGAGGCTGGTGACGGGCTGACGTGCCTGCACGCCAGACATCATGGACACGCCCAGGTCGCCCGTGAACAGGATGCGGCTCACGGGATCGTAGAAATGGAAATTGCCTTCGGAATGCATGAAATGGGCTGGGACGAGCCAGAGTTCATTATTTCCCAGGGGCAGGCGCCCACCGGCATCGGGAACGCCAATCACGCGCTTGTCGGTTTTTCCGACCTTGGTGAAGTGCGGAACAAAACGCTCCCATACCCGCGAAATTACCAGCAGGGCCTGGGTGCTGCTCATCCAGCGGTCCAGCGAGGCGATGATGTCGGGGTCCGCGTGCGAAGCAATCACATAGGACAGCTTGTACGGTGGAAAGTGCTGCGTCATGCCCATGAAGAGCTCGTTGTACGCCAAGTTGCCACCGGGGTCGATGATGGCACCGGTGCCGTTGTCAACGATGAGAAACTGGTTGGCTTGAACCGCCTGTCCGTCTTCTTCAATGAGATCGGTGAACATCAGGCAGATGTGATTTTTGTCGCGGTAAAGTTCCAGGGGCATGGTGCTTGCCGTTGCGTTGCTGAAAGCCAACTGTAGACTTACCCCCGCGGCAAGCCCTTGATGAATATCAAGGGCTGATGGTTTCAGGGCAGCAATTTTTCACCACGGAAGGTGTCGACGGCTGTTTCGCGCGCACGTATGAGATGCGCCTGGGTACCATCCACCAGAATCTCGGCGGCGCGACCGCGGGTGTTGTAGTTACTGGCCATGCTCATGCAATACGCGCCTGCCGACAGCACGGCGAGGCGATCACCCGCGACAACGGGCAGGGTACGGTCGCGACCGATCCAGTCACCACTTTCGCAGACCGGGCCAACCACATCGTAGACCTTGTCTGGTGTGTCACGACGCTGCACCACAGGCACGATGCCGTGAAAGGCCTGGTACATGGCAGGCCGCGGAAGGTCGTTCATTGCAGCATCAATGATGCAGAAATTTTTCTCCTCGCCGGGTTTTAGATAAAGCACCTCGGTCAGGCAGACACCGGCATTGCCTACCAGCGAGCGGCCCGGTTCGACCATCAGTTTTTTGCTGCCGTAACCGCGTGAATCGAGTTTGCCGAGCAATTCCTGCCACAGCGCATCCGCTGCGGGTGGCGCGTCCTGGTTGTAATTGATACCAAGGCCGCCACCAAAATCAATGTGCTCAATCGGAATTCCCGAGGCCTCTATGCTTTGGACCAGATCCAGCACTCGATCCATCGCGTCCAGATAAGGGGTGGACTCGGTAATCTGCGAGCCGATATGACAGTCGATGCCGACCACCTGCAGACCTTTGAGTGATGCCGCATGCCGGTAAATCCGCAAGGCGTCCTCGTGGGCCACACCGAACTTGTTGCCCTTGAGACCCGTCGAGATGTAGGGGTGGGTTTTCGGATCAACATTGGGGTTGACGCGAATACTGATCGGTGCGATGCGGTTCATGGCCAGTGCCACACCGGACAGCACATCCAGTTCGGCCTCGCTTTCGACGTTGAAGCAAGCAATGCCAGCCTCCAGCGCCTGCTGCATTTCCGGGCGCGTTTTGCCGACACCCGAGAAGATGACCTTGCGCATATCTCCACCGGCTGCCCGTACACGTTCAAGTTCGCCACCGGAAACGATGTCAAAACCGCAGCCGGCGCGGGCGAAAACCTGCAGCACGCCCAGCGAAGAGTTGGCTTTCATGGCATAACAAATCTGCGCGTTGCGGCCGGCAAAGCCCCGCTGGTAGGCGGCCAGCGCACCCAGCATGGCAGCCTTGGAATACACGAACACAGGGGTTCCGTGCTGGCTGGCCAGTGCGTCCAGGCGAACGCCTTCCATGTACAGGTCGTCCTGTCGGTAGACCAGTTGCGGTGCGCCTGGAAGGACGCCTGACGACGCGGCGGGTTGGGCGGATGTTTTCATCGAGAGGGCAGCAGGGCGGGGCCGGACGCGGGCGGCGCAGCTGGAAGATCCGTTGTCGCATTTGTTGCGCCTACCGGCGCGCTGGCTGAAGCGGCAGGTGTGGGTGCTGTGGACGGGGAGACGCTTGCCGGAAGCACTTTGGGTGGAGGTGGCATGAACAGCGGGCCTTTCTGGCCGCAGGCCACGAGGCAAGCCGCGGCAGTCGCAGCCCATGCGATTCTTGAAAGGCCATGAGCCCGGGAGGCAGGCGTGCTGCGGCCTAAAATTTGAAAACGAATTTGAAATCTTGCAAACATGATGGGATTGTAATGACCGACCTTGACTATCTTGACCATGCTGAGGCTGCACTCAAGGCAATCGAAGTAGCGTGTGACCGCATCAACGATGAAACGGATGCCGACATCGACAACCAGAGGACAGGCGGCATGATCACGCTGACTTTTGCCAACCGCAGCCAGATCGTCATCAATCTGCAAAAACCGCTGCAGGAAGTATGGATGGCTGCTCGCGCCGGCGGATTTCACTACAGGCTCAATGAGAACCGATGGATCGACACCAAGGACGGCAGCGAACTGTTTGCAGGCTTGTCGCGCTATGCCAGTGAGCAGGCCGGCCAACCGCTGGTGTTCAGCGCGCCACCCGTTGCCCGCCTTTAGTTTTTGAACAGGTCCAGAATCCGGCGCCGTTCGTCGCTCGGAGGAGGAGTCTGGATGGCGGCTCCCGGTGGAACCGGTTGACCGGTGACCGGAACATCTGGACCTGCACCCGAACCTGCAGCAGGCCGGTCGCCTAGACCCACACTGCTGACACCGGAACCTTTGGCGTATTCGTCATAAAACCATTCACCACCGATGTTGACCACCCCCTGGGGGGCTGAAAATTCAGTGACGGGCACCCCTTTAAGCGCATATTCCATGAAATTGATCCAGACCGGCAGGCTCAATCCTCCCCCGGTTTCCCTATCACCGAGCTTTCTCGGGTTGTCATAACCCATCCATACCGCTGCCGTGAGTGTTGGCTGGAAGCCCACAAACCAGGTGTCAATCGAGTCGTTGGTCGTGCCTGTTTTGCCATAGAGGTCTGGCCGCTTCAAGGTCGCCTGGGCTCGGGCAGCCGTGCCTGAGCGGGCAACTTCCTGCAAGAGGCTGGACATGATGAAAGCGTTCCGTGCCTCAATGCCGCGTACGGAGTCATCGAGAATCGGAACCGGGCTTTCTACTACCACCTTGCCTTTCTGGTCGGTAATTTTGGTGATCAGATAGGGGTTGATGCGATAACCTCCGTTGGCAAAAACCGAATAACCGATGGCCATCTGCAACGGTGTCACTGAGCCGGCGCCCAGTGCCATCGTCAGATAGGCCGGGTGTTTGTCGGCGTCAAAACCAAAGCGGGTTATCCATTCCTGGGCATATTTGGGGCCTATTGCTTGCAGTATCCGGATGGAAATCATGTTTTTCGATTTGGCCAGGCCGCGGCGCAGGCTCATCGGGCCATCGAAGGTGCCATCGTAGTTCTTCGGTTCCCACGGTTGGCCACCGGTAACGCCGGCATCAAAAAACAGGGGAGCATCGTTAACAACTGTGGCTGGCGTGAATCCCTTTTCAAGTGCAGCTGAATAGATAAATGGCTTGAAACTGGAGCCGGGTTGCCGCCAGGCTTGTGTCACATGGTTGAACTTGTTCTTTTCGTAGTCAAACCCGCCGACCAGCGCCCGGACAGCGCCGTTGCGCGGGTCCAGGGCAACAAAAGCGCCTTCGACCTCCGGCAGCTGTGTTATTTCCCAAGTGTTTTTGGGTGTTCTGGCTACACGGATCAAGGCGCCCGGACGGATTCTGATGTTGGGTGCAGCTTTCTCGGACAGGCCCGATTGGGCGGGCCTGAGCCCTTCACCGGTGATTTCGATGGTTTCGCTATTTTGGCGGACCGCCACGATTTTTTTAGGCCCTGCTTCCAGTACCACCGCCGACATCACATCATCGTTGTCCGGACTCTCGACCAATGCATCGTCAATGGCTTCCTCCACCTCCTTGGGGTCCTTGGGCAAGGCAATGAATTTTTCCGGGCCGCGGTAAATTTGCCGCCTTTCATAGTCCATGATGCCTTTGCGCAAGGCCTTGTAAGCCATTGCCTGGTCTGCCGCACGCAAGGTTGTATATACATTGAGGCCGCGCGTATAGGTCTCGTCGCCATACTGGCTGTAAACCAGTTGGCGTACCGTTTCTGCCACAAATTCAGCATGCACCCGTCCTGCATCGGGCCCTGATCTGACCTTGAGCTCCTGGTTTTTGGCTACCGCGGCCTGCTCGGGCGTGATAAAGCCGTTTTCTTCCATGCGCTCAATGATGTAACGCTGGCGTGCCTTGGCCCGCCTGGGATTGCTGATCGGGTTGTAGGCTGACGGGGCTTTGGGCAGGCCTGCCAGCATGGCTGCTTCGGCAATACTGATGTCTTTCAGCGGTTTGCCGAAGTAGATTTCGGATGCCGCCGCAAAGCCATAGGCACGCTGCCCGAGAAAGATCTGGTTCATATAGATCTCCAGGATCTGGTCCTTGCTCAGAAGGTGCTCCAGCTTGAAGGTCAGGAGGATCTCGTAGATCTTGCGGGTATAGCTTTTTTCTGTCGACAGATAGACATTGCGGGCAACCTGCATGGTGATGGTAGAGGCGCCCTGGCTTTTGGCGCGTCCCACGTTGGCGAGGCCAGCACGGATCACGCCAATGTAATCGACGCCGCCGTGAGAGAAAAACCGCGCGTCTTCAATTGCCAGTACCGCATCCTTCATTACCTTGGGAATCTCGCCAATCGGCGTGAGATTGCGCCGTTCTTCCCCGAACTCGCCAATCAGCACGGCATCCGCCGAATAAACCCGCAGAGGCAGTTTGGGCCGATAGTCCAGCAGATCGGACACATCGGGCAGGTTGGGGTAGGCAACCGCCAGTGCGACGGCAATGATCATCAGCAAGGATACAAGCCCGGCGAGTGCAATTCCCGCGGTCCAGGCAAAAACCTTGAGCAGCCCTGGCAACCACGTGAACTGGTTGGCGGGGGCGGAGCGGGATTCAGAAGTCGAAGAGTTTGACGGCATGAGGTTGAGCGTAAGTTCGCACCAGCATTATAAAAACCGCCTGTTCAGGAAGATTTTTCCGCTGGCTGGAGATTTCATGTTTTGCAATTATTGGTTGATCACCGAGTTGGCCTTAATCCAGCCAGAGCATCAAAAGCGTCGGCTTTTGACAACGGTGATAGTAAGCCAAAACCGGAAAATCCTTTGTTGTACAAGGATCTTACTGATAGCATTCAAGTGATTTCTTAAGTTTGCAGGGCTACACATTAGCCGTCATCTGGGGACCGTCTTGATCTCTTCGGGATCGTTATTCAACCGTCAATCGTCTGCCCTGCTGGGCTTGGACATCAGTTCCTCCAGTGTCAAGCTGGTTGAGCTGAGCCGCGACAAGGCGGGCAATCTGGTGCTTGACCGTTGTGCCATTGAGCCTCTGGAAAGAGGCTGGATCACCGACGGTAATGTGGAAAAATTTGACGAAGTGGCCGAGGCGGTGCGCCGGCTCGTCAAAAAAAGCGGAACCCGCACCAAAAATGTGGCCATGGCTTTGCCAGCTTCGGCGGTGATCACCAAGAAAATCATCTTGCCGGGCGGGATGAGCGAGCAGGAACTGGAGATCCAGGTTGAGGCCGAGGCGAACCAGTACATTCCCTTTTCGCTGGATGAGGTCAGCCTTGACTTTTGTGTGGTCGGTCCCAGCGCCAGTTCGGCCGGCGATGTAGAGGTGTTGATCGCGGCGTCCCGCAAGGAAAAAGTCAACGACAGACAGGGATTGGCCGAAGCAGCGGGGCTGAAGCCGGTCGTGGTGGATGTGGAGTCATATGCTTCGCGCCTGGCAACCGCCCGGCTGATCGAAAACCTGCCGAACAAAGGCCTGGACACCTTGGTTGCCCTGTTTGAGGTCGGTGCTCTGACGACCAGCATGCAGGTTATCAAGAACGACGAGGTCCTTTATGAGCGCGACCAGGCCTTTGGTGGCGCGCAACTCACCCAGCTGATTGTTCGCCAGTATGGTTTTTCGCCGGAAGAAGCGGAAAGCAAGAAACGTAGCGGCGAACTGCCGGACGATTACGATGCCAGCGTTCTCAAACCCTTTGTTGACAGCATGGCGCAGGAAATCGGCCGTGCTCTCCAGTTCTTTTTTACCAGCACGCCGCATAACAAGGTGGATTACGTGATGCTGGCGGGGGGGTCTTCGGCCTTGCCTGGATTGACAGATGCGGTCACTCAGCAAACTTCATTCGCTTGCATGGTGGCTAATCCGTTCGAGGGCATGACTCTCGGTAGCAACGTTCGGGAGAAGAAGATGAAGCGTGAGGCGGCGTCTTACCTGACCTCTTGCGGCCTGGCTTTGCGGAGGTTTTTCCAGTGATTCTGGTCAATTTACTTCCCCACCGTGAGGCTGCACGCAAGCAACGGCGAGAGGCGTTTTTTGTTGCGCTTGGTATTGCCGCCCTGGTGGGTGGCCTGCTTTGTGGCGCGGTCTACACTTGGTACCAGGCACAAATCTCGACGCAGCAGGGGAAAAATAATTTCCTGAAAACGGAAATCACCCGACTCGAGAACCAGATCAAGGAAATTGCCGGCCTACAGCAGGAAATTGCTGCCCTGCGTGCCAGGCAAATGGCGGTAGAAGATCTGCAAGGCAACCGCAATCTGCCAGTGTATCTGCTTGACGAGCTGGTCAAGCAATTGCCTGATGGTGTGTACATCACCAGCATGAAGCAGGACAACCAGATGGTCATGCTGACGGGGGTAGCCCAGTCTAACGAGCGGGTTTCCGAGTTGCTGCGCAATCTCGGCAATAACAGTCCCTGGTTGACCCGTCCTGAGCTCATTGAAATTACGGGAAAGTCGATAACCCTGGGTGCGCGCGATCAGCGTCGTGTGGCGAATTTTTCCATGCGAGTAGGGCTTCGGCGTGCAACTGATGTGCAGAAGGCTGCTGCTGCATCGGCGGCGGCTTCGGCAGGTGCCATCGTGGGTAAACCTGCACAGCCCGGCTCTGCTGCGGCCAAGATCTGATAACCCGGTCTGGAACAGGCACCGACTATGGCAACTACCCCGAAATTGAACGTAAATTTTGCCGCGCTCCAGGATGGGCTAAAGGCACAATTTGTCGGCCTCAACCCGAATGATCCGCCTTCCTGGCCGGCATTGCCACGATATCTTCTATATGTATTTGTGACGATTGCGGTGGTGGCCGCACTCTGGTTTGCATGGCTCAGTGCTTCCGATGAGGAGCTTAAGGCTGAACAGGCCAAGGAAGTGCAGTTACGGGAAGACTTCAAAAAGAAATTAGCCCAAGCCATCAATCTCGAGGCTTTGAAAAAGCAGCGTGAGCAAGTGCAGCAGTATGTGACGCAACTGGAAAAACAGCTGCCGAGCAAGGCTGAAATGGATGCCCTGCTGTCGGACATCAACCAGGCGGGCTTGGGACGCAGTTTGCAGTTTGAGCTGTTTCGACCTGGGCAGGTCAGTGTCAAGGAATACTATGCGGAGCTGCCTATCTCGGTCAGGGTGTCGGGGCGTTATCACGACATTGGAGCTTTTGCGGCCGATATCGCCAATCTGTCGCGGATCGTGACCCTCAACAACATGACGATTACGCCGCTCAAGGATGGAATGATGAGCATGGACAGCACCGCCAAGACTTTCCGTTATCTGGACCCCGAGGAAGTTGCCCTGCAGCGTAAAACGGCACCTGCGAAAGGTGCAAAGAAATGAAGCGAGCTGGCATTCAAAAGGCACTGATCCTGGTGACGGCCGTGGTGATGTGCCTGGGTCTGACAGCCTGTGGCTCTTCCGAACAGGAGGAGCTTCAGCAATGGATGGCCGAGCAACGTAATCTGACGAAACCCAGGATTGAACCGTTGCCGGAGCCCACCAAATTCTCGCCACAGGCCTATACCCAAGAGGGCGCCATTGAGCCTTTCAGCAGCCAGAAATTGACGCAGGCACTGAACAGGGATTCCAACCAGGCGACCTCCAATGCCGCCCTGATTGCGCCCGAACTCAGCCGGCGCAAGGAACCGTTGGAAGCGATGCCTCTCGACGCGGTGGCCATGGTTGGCAGCTTGATCAAGGTGGGGCAGCCGGTGGCACTGGTGCGGGTGGATAACCTTCTTTATCAGGTGCGGGTAGGCAACTATTTGGGTCAGAACTACGGGCGCATCACGAAAATTTCCGAGACTGAGGTTGGCCTGCGAGAAATTGTGCAGGACGCTGCAGGCGAGTGGATAGAGCGGACAGCGACTTTACAGCTTCAAGAGGGATCAAAATGAACAAAAATGCATCGACGATGCATGCCGTCCTGCAGCAGCAGGGCACATGGTCGCGGATATCAGGTCGCGTTGCCATCCAAGCGGTGTTGCTGTTGGCATCGCTGGCAACGCCTGTTTGGGCGCAAGCATCCAATGCCATCGAAGCGGTCTCAGGCTCCGTTCAGGGAGGCGCCGAGGTCATCCGCATTGACTTGACAGAAGCTTTGACTGCGGTCCCCACGGGATTCACGATTCAAACGCCGGCCCGGATTGCTCTTGATTTTCCTGGTGTCGGTAACTCGATGGGACGCTCCGCAGTTGACTTGAACCTTGGTAACCTGCGGTCCGCCAACGTCGTCCAGGCGGGAGAGCGTACGCGCGTCGTCCTTAATCTCAAGGCATCGACGGCCTACACAGCACAAATCCAGGGCAAATCCCTGCTGATCACGCTTGAGCCAGTGTCCGTTGCAGCGCCTTCGCCCGCCGCCACCCCTGTTTTTGCAGAGAGTCGGAACCGCGATACCTTGCCGCTGAAAGACATTGATTTTCGCCGGGGAACCGACGCTTCGGGTCGGATTGTGGTTGATCTGGCCAACAACCAGGTGGGTGTTGATATCCGTCAGCAGGGGCAGACTCTGGTAGTTGAATTCCTGAAGACTGCTTTGCCTGAAGGACTGCGCCGCCGGTTGGATGTATCCGACTTCGGTACACCGGTCCAGAGCGTGACCACCTCGCAGTTGGGTGACAAGGTACGCATGGTGGTGGAGCCCAAAGGGGCATGGGAACACAGTGCCTACCAGAGCGACAACCAGTTTGTGCTGGAAGTCCGTCAGCAGAAGGTGGACGAGTCCAAGTTGTCGCAAGGGCCTGGCTACACCGGTGAAAAACTCTCATTGAACTTCCAGAACATTGAAACGCGGTCCTTGCTGCAGGTTATCGCCGATTTCACCAATTTCAACATCGTGACGTCTGACAGCGTGTCGGGCGCCGTCACCCTGCGCCTGAAAGATGTTCCCTGGGATCAGGCCTTGGACATCATTCTCCAGGCCAAAGGTCTTGGCATGCGGAAAACCGGCAATGTGTTGCTGATTGCTCCCAAGGACGAACTAGCAGCCAAGGATAAACTCGATCTGGAGTCGCGCAACGCGATCCAGACGCTGGAGTCGGTGCGTACGCAATCTTTCCAGATCAACTATGCGAAAGCTGCTGATATTGGTGCTCAAATCACGGCCGGGGGTACTGGCCCGAACAGCGCGAGGATTCTGTCCAATCGTGGTAGCGCGATAGCCGAAGCCAGAACGAATCAGCTGTTTGTTACTGACATTCCTTCCAAGCTCGAACAAGTTCAAGGCTTTATTGCAAAAATAGACATTCCTGTGCGTCAGGTCCTGATCGAAGCGCGCATTGTGGAGGCTTCTGATAGCTTTGGGAAGTCCTTGGGAGTGCGGCTTGGCGGCCGGCCATTTACATTAAACGGGAATCAAAACACCTCTTTTGGCTCTACATATACTACCGGGGTACCTGGTACGACTGCGGGTAATTTTGTCAATATTCCTGGAGTTGGCCAAAACGGTTTCCAACCTGGAACTTTCGCCATCTCCTTATTCGAATCAAGCTTGACTAGATTCATCAACCTTGAGATTTCAGCCATGGAGGCCGACGGCAAAGGCAAGATTGTGTCCAGCCCGCGTATCGTGACGGCCGACCAGGTCAAGGCCCTGATCGAGCAAGGTACCGAGTTGCCTTACCAACAGGCGACCTCCAGCGGAGCGACTTCCATTGCCTTTCGCAAAGCCAATTTGAAGCTGGAAGTCACGCCCCAAATCACGCCTGAAGGAAACATCATCCTGAATGTTGATGTGAACAAAGACAGTGTGGGTCGATCTACAACCAATGGTTTCGCGATCGATACCAAGCACATCCAGACTCAAGTGCTGGTCGAGAATGGCGGTACGGTCGTGATCGGCGGCATCTTTGAACAAAATGAGCGCGAAGATGTGACCAAGGTGCCATTGCTGGGTGATCTTCCGGGCGTAGGTAATTTGTTCAAACAGAGAACACGTTCCGCGAACAAGTCGGAGCTGCTGGTTTTCATCTCGCCCAAAATGATCTCTAACGGCGCGGCACTGCGTTGAAGCGACACGGCTGCGTAGCGCGCAGCCGTGCACCTAAGTTGGCTAATTTTTAGCTCGCAGATCCAGGGATGTGTAAAGTCAGGAAGCGCTTTGTTTCAGCGAGCTTTGTGAGATGCTGCTTAAACAGGTTTTGTTTCTATTCCCCGTCTTTTCCGACTGGAGACACCTTTGACCAAGCCGTCTTACGTGGCCTTGGTCGGTCTTCCGGGCTCAGGGAAATCCACGATTGGTCGTCACCTCGCGCGCCGGTTGGGCCGCTCATTTTTCGATACCGACCAGGTCATTGAAACGCGAATGGGTCTGTCTATCCGTGAGTTTTTTGAACGCGAGGGTGAGGAGCCTTTTCGTGATCTCGAACAGAGCGTCATGGATGAACTGACGCAGGGCGAATCCTGCGTTTTGTCGACAGGCGGTGGGGCGGTATTGCGGCCGGTCAATCGCGAACACCTGAAGCAGCGTACCCAGGCGGTGTACCTGCATTCCGCCCCGGAAGAGGTCTTTCGCCGCTTGCATCATGACCGGAACCGGCCGCTGCTCCAGGTGGCTGACCCGCTGACGCGTTTGCGCGAGCTGTACACCTTGCGCGACCCGCTGTATCGCGAAAGCGCCCGCTTTGTCGTGGAAACCGGAAGGCCTTCGGTAGCTGCGCTGGTCAACGTGATCGCGATGCAGCTTGAACTGGCCGGAGCCTTGCCCGCCCCTCGGGCCTGATACGCGTGCGCTGTGGCAGCTGTTCCCGGGACGCCGCCGCATGCCGTCAAGACGAGGTAGTCCCGCGTACTGCTTGAGTTCCGACTGGACTGTCAGAGCCTCTACACTTGAGTTTATGCACACCCATTTCTCTCAGGCTACACAACAGGTTGTCATTGACCTGGGCGAGCGCAGTTATCCCATCTTCATTGGCGCCGGTCTGCTGGGCGACCCGGCGATTTATCAGGATCTGCCGGCCTCAAATACAGCGCTGATTGTGTCAAATGATACCGTGGCTCCTCTTTACGCACAGTCATTGCAGCGCGCGCTGCAGGGCCAGTACAGCAGGGTGCTGCAGGTGGCCTTGCCCGACGGCGAGGTCCACAAGGACTGGCCTACCCTGCAACTCATCTTCGACGCCTTGCTTGCTAACAGCTGTGATCGCAAGACGGTACTTTTTGCGTTGGGCGGAGGTGTGGTCGGCGACATGACGGGCTTTGCGGCAGCGTGTTACATGCGTGGCGTGCCTTTTGTACAGGTGCCCACGACCTTGCTTGCGCAGGTGGACTCGTCGGTTGGTGGAAAAACCGCCATCAATCACCCTTTAGGCAAGAACATGGTGGGTGCGTTTTACCAGCCGGAACGAGTGATCTGTGACCTCGACGTGCTCCAGAGCCTGCCCCCCCGCGAGCTGAGTGCCGGACTGGCAGAAGTCATCAAGTACGGGCCGATTGCGGACATGGTTTTTCTGGACTGGATCGAAGCGAACATCGACGCATTGCTTGCGCGGGAGCCGGCGGCGCTGGCACACGCCATCCAGCGCAGCTGCGAAATCAAGGCCGCCGTGGTAAGCCAGGACGAGCGCGAGGGCGGTCTCCGTGCCATCTTGAATTTTGGACATACCTTCGGCCATGCCATCGAGTCGGGACTCGGTTATGGGCAGTGGCTGCATGGTGAAGGTGTGGGTTGCGGAATGGTGATGGCCGCCGAGCTGTCGCACAGACTGGGTCTCATTGACCAGGCTTTTGTTGATCGCTTGCGCACGCTAGTCCAGCGCGCCGGGCTCCCGGTCATCGGCCCCCGGCTGTCTGCTGCTGACAGTGCAGGGCGTTATCTGGAACTGATGCGGGTGGACAAAAAGGCGGAAGCGGGGGAGATCCGGTTTGTGGTGATCGACGGCCCTGGCCGGGCAGCCGTGCGAAGCGCCCCGGATGCGCTGGTGCGCGAAGTGATTGAGGCCTGCTGCGAATGACCTGCTCATTTAATGTTTGCTATATTAAATATAGCAAACTGTGCTTGAATCTAAAGGGCTAGGACCCGATTTTGTATTCATGACGATGTTGGCGCCTTACGCCTGCGACCCCCACGCTTCGCGCGGCCGCCGTTACCCGGAGCCGGCAGCGCCGACGCGTTCCGCGTTCCAGCGCGACCGCGACCGCATCGTTCATTCCACCGCATTTCGGCGGCTGGTTTACAAGACCCAGGTGTTTCTGAACCACGAAGGAGACCTGTTTCGCACCCGCCTGACCCATTCCCTCGAGGTTGCACAACTCGGCCGTTCCATTGCCCGCACGCTGCATCTGAACGAAGACCTGGTCGAAGCCATCGCCTTGGCCCATGACCTGGGTCACACGCCTTTCGGCCATGCCGGGCAGGACGCGTTGAACAGCTGTCTGAAAGGCCATAGCCCGGACAGTGCCGGTTTTGAGCACAACCTGCAAAGCCTGCGTGTCGTGGACACATTGGAGGAGCGCTACCCTGACTATGACGGCCTGAACCTGTCGTTTGAAACCCGCGAAGGCATCCTCAAACATTGCTCACGCCGCAACGCCCAGCGGATTGAAGCGCGCGAACCGGGTGGTGTTGCGCATCGTTTCCTGGAGCCATCCGGCGCCGGCCCGCACGCCCGGCAGCCCGGGCTGGAAGCTCAGCTTGCCAATCTGGCCGATGAGATTGCCTACAACGCCCACGATATCGACGACGGCGTGCGTTCAGGCCTGCTCAGCATGGAGCAGCTCAAGGAAGTCGAATTGTTCGACCAGTACAGTCGCGAAACCTTGTCCAGACACCCGGCTTTGCAGGGCCGCCGCCTGCTGTTCGAAACCATACGCCGCATGCTCAGTGCGCAGGTCTACGACGTGATCGACGCAACGCGCGCGGCCCTGGCCAATACGGCCCCGGACAGTGCCCAGTCCGCGCGCCGGCATCCGCCGTTGGTCTGCTTTAGTGATGAAATGGCCTTGAAGTCCTCGTCCCTCAAGCGGTTTCTGCTACAAAATTTATACCGACACCCACAGGTGGTTGAGACCACCCAAACCGCTCAACAGGTCGTGCGTGACCTGTTTGCCGCCTACATGGCCGATCCGGCACAGATGCCGCAGGCGCACAGCGACCGGTTTGACCAGCTGGAAAGCAGCGCGCCCGCCAATGCACACCGCCCCACCAAACCCGAGCGGGTTGTCGCCGATTACATTGCTGGCATGACAGATCGGTTTGCGGCCAGGGAACACGAGCGCCTGAAGGGCCACGTGGTGTTTCCCGCTTGAAGGCTGCCCACTCCGCCGCCCTGGTGATCGCCGCTGGCGTGGTGGCGGCGATGCATGTGGGCAAGCTGCCGCCAGCCTTGCCCGCGTTGCAGCAGGTGCTCGGCGTGTCGCTGGTGCAGGCCGGGTTTTTGCTGGCGCTGGTTCAACTCGCAGGGATGACGCTGGGCCTGCCTGCAGGGTTGTTGATCCAGCGCTACGGGCCGCGACGCAGCATGCTTGCCGGTTTGCTGGTGCTCAGCGTCGCCAGTGCGCTGGGCGGCGCAGCCCAGGGCGCAGCGGGCTTGCTTGTTAGCCGGGTATTGGAGGGGGTGGGCTTTTTGTGCGTGGTCCTGCCTGCGCCGGGCTTGTTGCGGGGGATAGTGCCGGCCGAGCGTCTGAGTCGCGCGCTGGGTGCGTGGGGTGCCTACATGCCACTGGGTGCCGCATTGGCCATGCTGTTGGGACCTTGGGTGATGATGCAGGCTGAGCCAACTTGGGGCTGGCGAATCTGGTGGTGGGCCTTGTCCGCGCTGACTGCCTTGCTGGCGGCACTGGTCTTTCGCGGTGTTCCTGCCGACCGGTCCGTTTCAGTGTTGAACGGATCGTCCGTTTTTCCGGGAGCAAGCGCATCCTCTTCTGAGTCGTCTGGCCTCGTGAAGTTGACGTTGCAGTCAAACGGGGTCTGGCTGGTCGCTGTGTGCTTCGCCATGTATTCGGGCCAATGGCTGGCAGTCGTAGGATTTTTGCCTTCAATTTATGCTCAGGCCGGGCTGGCCGCTGGTGCCACGGCCTGGCTCACGGCGTTGGTGGCCGCCGTCAACATCATCGGCAACCTGGTGGCCGGCGTCCTGCTGCACCGGCGAGTGGCCCCGCTGGTTTTGCTGGTGGGAGGGTTCGCTGCGATGGGCGGAAGCGCTGTGCTGGCTTTTGGTGTGGATGCCAGTTCGTGGCTCCAGTATCTGGCGGTGCTGGCGTTTTCGATGGTGGGGGGCTTGATTCCGGCGACGCTGTTCAGCCTAGCGGTTCGGCTGGCGCCAAGTACCGCCACCGTGCCCACCACGGTGGGCTGGGTGCAGCAGTGGTCTGCCTTCGGCCAGTTCTGCGGACCGCCACTCGTGGCTTGGGTTGCTGCGCAGATGGGACATTGGCAGCTGACCTGGGCCGTCACGGGCGCATGTTCCCTGGTCGGCATTTTTCTGGCCTGGAAACTCCAGGGCCTGTTGGATCGCGCTCAGTAGCCGATTCCACGTCCGCCAGTGGCGTGCGAGGGGGCCTCCGTGCATAGCCTTATGACGTGTTGGCATCCGCAAACCTTTCATTTAGCAGCACGACTGACTAACCTCCAGGTTGGAGTGCTATTTGTTACAAGGCGCGGCATAGGCTGAATTTCCCGGCATTCAAGGGCCCGGGCATTCATTGTGCTTATTGCACGATATTTCAAAAGGTATGGCATGAAACTGAATCGACGCGCGCTCGTTATGGGCGGAATTTCAGCCGGTGTGACCGCTTTCAGTCCCTTGGCCCAGTCGCAGGCTGGCAAGGGCGCTCGCAAACTCGTGATTGGGCAATCTGTACCCCTGACTGGGGCAGCCGATCAGATCGGACTGGCGTATTTCAATGGAGCCAAGCTCTACTTTGATGCGATCAATGCAAAAAACGGTGCAGCGGGCTACCAGATAGAAGTCAAAGTACTGGATGATGGCTACAGCCCGCTAAAAGCCGCGGCGAACGCCAGGCAACTGATGGGCGAGGGCGTGGATGCCCTGTTCGGCTTTGTTGGAACAGCTAGCTGCGACGCCGCTTTTGCTGCGGCCAAGCCGGCTAACGCCTTGTTTTTTGCACCTTTCGCCGCGTCGGACGGGCTGCGTGAGGCCGCACTGAGCAATGCATTTCACGTTCGTCCGGCATTGGCCGACGAAGCCTACAAAATGGTGCGTCATTGCGCCACACTGAGCCAAGATCGCATTGCTGTCTTTGCGGAAGACGATGCCATGGGGCGCGCCGGGCTTGCCGCTGTCAAGCAGGCGCTGATCGATCTGAAACTCCCGCCCCTGGTAGCGAACGCCTTTGCGCCAGTGAACAGCGAAAAAGTCGAATCTGCGGTGGCGCAGCTGGCCAAGGCCCAGCCTCAAGCCATCATTCAGGGCTGCCTGTTCAACACCTCCGCTGCGTTCATTCGCGCCATGCGAAAAACCGGTTTTGCCGGCCAGTTCCTGAACTTTTCGGTGGTTGGAATTGATCCGCTGTTCACGGCCTTGGGCAAGGAAATTGGTGGCGTGATCATTTCACAGGTGGTGCCTTCGCCGCGTAGCGCGGGAACGCCCATCGTCAAGGAATACCTGGACGTGCTGAACCTGACGGACCAGATTCCCAGTTACGAGAGCATCGAAGGGTATATTGCGGCGCGCACTTTTGCGGAAGGCGTACGACGCAGTGCGGCCAGCAGTGGAAAGCCTGATCGTGCCGGGCTTCAGAAAGCCTTCGAATCCATGACTGACTACGATGTGGGCGGTTTTCGCGTGAATCTTCGCGCCAAAAAATACGAGTCAGTCCGCCTTGTCGATCTCGTCACCATCACGCCGGATGGCAAGGTGGTTCGTTAAAACTGATCAGGCCACCTAATTGGGGTCAGATTCCCATATGATGCGCTGAACCACAGCGCACCTTGTCATGGCACGTCTTCCCCGTTTGAGCCTTCCCGGTTATCCGCACCACATCATCCAGCGCGGCAACAACCGGCAAGCCATTTTTTCGGCGCCTGCCGACTATCAGGTCCTGTTGGATCTGATCGAGGAGCATGCAAAAAAATCTGGCGTCGCCGTCCATGCTTATGTGCTGATGGTGAACCACTTTCATTTGCTGGTGACGCCGGAAGCGGCGGATTCATTGCCCCGAATGATGCAGGCAGTGGGTAGGCGTTATGTGCGCTACTTCAACGACAGCCAGGGGCGCTCGGGCACCTTGTGGGAGGGCCGTTATCGCTCGGCGCTGATCCAGGCTGAGACCTGCCTGCTGGCCTGTATGGCCTACATGGACCTCAACCCTGTGCGCGCGGGCTTGGCCCCCGATGCGCGCGATTACCCTTGGTCCAGCCACGGCCACTATGTCGGATTGCGAAACGACAAGCTGGTGACGCCGCACTCCCTGTTCTGGGGGTTGGGCAACACGCCCTTTGCCCGTGAAGCAAGCTATGCGGACATGGTGCGCGCCGGAGTGCCCGCCGAGCAGCAGACCGCATTGACGAAATCAACGCTGGGTGGATGGGCCTTGGGGGATGCTGACTTTGTAGCCAATCTCCAGCCGTACATAGAGCGCAGATTGGTCAAGACCCAGGTTGGACGCCCCCCGCGAAAGCCAACGGGTATCTGATGAAGGCATTCACGTGGGGGCTAATACGGCAATTTTTGATATGTCCCTAATTTAATTGGTTTTCCGTCCATCTGTATTTAATTAAAACCTGACCCCAATTTTTCTCCTTGGCATTGTTGTTGCACTGCACTATGCTGTCTTTCCCGCGAAATATTACGAAAACCCGGCAGGACAGCCCTCAGCGCAGCTCGCGCGCCACAAGTTGTCCCGCCCCCTGATCAGGAGTGCGCCATGACCACGGCTGCTGAAATCACACACTTTGAACAACACGGCCTGTACAGCCCGGCGAACGAGCATGACGCCTGTGGCGTTGGTTTTGTTGCTCACATCAAAGGGCATAAAAGCCACGCCATCGTGCAGCAGGGTCTGAAAATTCTTGAAAACCTGGACCATCGCGGTGCGGTCGGTGCCGACAAGCTGATGGGCGACGGTGCCGGCATTCTGATCCAGTTGCCGGACGCGCTTTACCGTGAAGAAATGGCCAAACAGGGCGTCAATCTGCCGCCGCCAGGCGAATACGGCGTTGGCATGGTGTTCCTGCCCAAGGAGCATGCGTCCCGCCTGGCCTGTGAGCAGGCCCTGGAGCGAGCCGTGCGCGCGGAAGGCCAGGTCCTGCTCGGCTGGCGCGATGTGCCAGTGAACCGCGACATGCCGATGTCGCCGACGGTGCGAAAGAAAGAACCCATCCTGCGGCAGATTTTCATCGGCCGCGGCAACGACGTGATCGTGCAGGATGCCCTGGAGCGCAAGCTGTATGTGATCCGCAAGACCGCCAGTGCCGCCATCCAGCGCCTGAAGCTCACACACAGCAAGGAATACTACGTTCCCAGCATGTCCAGCCGCACCGTGGTCTACAAGGGCCTGCTGCTGGCCGACCAGGTCGGCACCTATTACATGGACCTGACCGATCCGCGCTGCGTGTCCGCCCTGGGCCTCGTGCACCAGCGCTTCTCCACCAATACCTTCCCCGAGTGGCCGCTGGCCCACCCTTACCGCTATGTGGCGCATAACGGCGAGATCAACACCGTCAAGGGCAACTACAACTGGATGAAAGCCCGCGAAGGCGTGATGTCCTCGCCGGTGCTGGGTGCCGACCTGCAAAAGCTCTACCCCATCAGTTTTGCCGACCAGTCCGACACTGCGACTTTCGACAACTGCCTTGAGTTGCTGACCATGGCAGGCTACCCCATCAGCCAGGCGGTGATGATGATGATTCCCGAACCCTGGGAACAGCACACCACCATGGACGAGCGCCGCAAGGCCTTTTATGAATACCACGCGGCCATGCTCGAGCCCTGGGACGGGCCGGCTTCCATCGTGTTCACCGATGGCCGCCAGATCGGTGCCACGCTGGACCGCAACGGCCTGCGGCCTTCGCGTTACTGCGTGACCGACGACGACCTGGTCATCATGGCCTCCGAATCCGGCGTGTTGCCGATTCCCGAAAACAAGATCGTGCGCAAGTGGCGGCTGCAGCCCGGCAAGATGTTCCTGATTGATCTGGAGCAGGGTCGCATGATCGACGACGAAGAGATCAAGGCCACGCTGGCCCACAGCAAGCCCTACAAGCAGTGGATAGAAAACCTGCGCATCCGCCTCGATGACGTGCAGGCGACCGCAGTGCCCGCGCCCACGGACGGCATGAAAATGGGGGCTGACGAGGCGAGCGCTACTTCGGCATCGAGTTCGGGCATGACCGAATCCCACGCCTTGCTGGATCGTCAGCAGGCCTTTGGCTACACCCAGGAAGACATCAAGTTCCTGATGTCGCCCATGGCCGTCAACGGGGAAGAGGGCACGGGCTCCATGGGCAACGACAGCCCCTTGGCAGTTCTCTCCAACAAGAACAAGCCGCTGTACAACTATTTCAAGCAGCTGTTCGCACAGGTCACCAACCCGCCTATCGACCCGATCCGCGAAGCGATCGTGATGTCGCTGGTGTCCTTCGTCGGCCCGAAGCCGAACCTGCTCGATATCAACCAGGTCAACCCGCCGATGCGGCTAGAGGTCAGCCAGCCGGTGCTCAATGTCGCTGACATGCAGAAGCTGCGCGACATCGAAGCGCACACCCAGGGCAAATTCAGGAGCTACACCCTGGACATCACCTATCCGCTGGCCTGGGGCCACGAAGGGGTAGAGGCCAAACTCGCCTCGCTGTGTGCGGAGGCGGTCGATGCGATCAAGAGCGGCAAAAACATCCTGATCATCAGCGACCGCGGCATCAGCCCGGTACAGGTCGCCATTCCGGCCGTGCTGGCGTTGTCGGCCATTCACCAGCACCTGGTCAAGGAAGGGCTGCGCACCACCGCGGGTCTCGTGGTGGAAACCGGTTCCGCGCGCGAAGTCCATCATTTTGCGGTGCTCGCCGGTTATGGTGCAGAGGCGGTGCATCCGTATCTGGCGATGGAAACGCTGACAGAACTTGCCAGAGACCTTCCTGGCGACCTGAGCGCTGACAAGGTGATCTACAACTACACCAAGGCCATCGGCAAAGGCCTGTCCAAGATCATGTCGAAGATGGGTGTGTCCACCTACATGAGTTATTGCGGTGCCCAGCTGTTCGAGGCCATCGGCCTGAACCGCGCCACCATAGACAAGTTTTTCACCGGTACGGCCAGCCAGGTCGAAGGCATGGGTGTGTTCGAAATCGCCGAGGAGGCGCTGCGCATGCACAGGGCGGCGTTCGGCAACGACCCGGTGCTGGCCAACATGCTCGACGCCGGCGGCGAATATGCCTGGCGCGTGCGCGGCGAAGACCACATGTGGTCGCCGGATGCGATCGCCAAGCTGCAGCATGCGACGCGTGCCAACAACTGGAACACCTACAAGGAATATGCCCAGCTGATCAATGACCAGAATCGCCGTTATATGACCTTGCGCGGCCTGTTCGAGTTCAGGATTGATCCGTCGAAAGCGATTCCGATTGACGAGGTCGAGCCAGCCAAGGAGATTGTCAAACGCTTCGCCACCGGCGCCATGTCGCTGGGTTCCATCAGCACCGAAGCCCATGCCACGCTGGCCGTGGCCATGAACCGCATCGGCGGCAAGAGCAACACCGGTGAAGGTGGCGAGGACCCGAACCGTTATCGCCAGGAACTCAAGGGCATCCCGATCAGAAAAGGCGAGACGCTCAAGAGCGTGATCGGCGAAAGTGTCGTTGAGGTGGACCTGCCTTTGCAGGACGGTGATTCGCTGCGTTCGCGCATCAAGCAGGTGGCTTCGGGCCGTTTCGGCGTGACTGCGGAATACCTGGTGTCGGCTGACCAGATCCAGATCAAGATGGCGCAGGGCGCCAAGCCGGGCGAGGGCGGCCAGTTGCCTGGCGGCAAGGTCAGCGAGTACATCGGCCAGCTGCGTTATTCGGTTCCGGGCGTGGGCCTGATCTCGCCGCCGCCGCACCATGACATCTATTCGATTGAAGATCTGGCGCAACTGATCCATGATTTGAAAAACGTCAATCCGCGCGCCAGCATCAGCGTCAAGCTGGTCAGCGAAGTCGGGGTTGGCACGATTGCGGCCGGTGTGGCCAAAGCCAAGTCCGACCACGTTGTGATTGCGGGGCATGACGGCGGCACAGGCGCGTCGCCCTGGTCGTCGATCAAACATGCCGGCTCCCCGTGGGAAATCGGCCTGGCGGAAACCCAGCAGACCTTGGTGCTGAACCGGCTGCGTGGCCGCATTCGCGTGCAGGCCGATGGGCAGATGAAAACCGGCCGCGATGTCGTGATCGGCGCGCTGCTGGGGGCCGACGAGTTCGGTTTTGCCACGGCACCGCTGGTGGTCGAGGGCTGCATCATGATGCGCAAATGCCACCTGAACACATGCCCGGTGGGCGTGGCCACCCAGGACCCGGTGCTGCGGCAGAAATTCAGCGGCAAGCCGGAACACGTCGTCAACTACTTCTTCTTCGTCGCCGAAGAAGCGCGGCAGTTGATGGCCCAGCTCGGCGTGCGCAAATTCGAAGACCTGATCGGCCGCGCAGATCTGCTCGATACCCAGAAAGGCATTGAGCACTGGAAGGCCGATGGCCTGGATTTCTCGCGGCTGTTCTACCAGCCGCATGTGCCCACCGATGTGCCGCGCAAACATGTCATGGAGCAGGACCATGCACTGGAGCGTGCGCTGGATGTGCGCCTGATCGAGAAATCAAAGGCGGCACTCGAAAAAGGCGAGAAAGTCCAGTTCATCGAAATAGCACGCAACGTCAACCGCACTGTTGGTGCCATGTTGTCGGGTGAGTTGACACGGCGCCATCCGGAAGGCCTGCCGGACGACACACTGCGCATCCAGCTCGAGGGTACGGGCGGCCAGTCTTTTGGAGCCTTCCTGGCCAAGGGCATCACCATGTATTTGATTGGCGACGCCAACGACTACACCGGCAAAGGCCTGTCAGGTGGCCGCATCGTGGTACGCCCCAGCATTGACTTCCGCGGCGACGCGGTCAAGAACACGATTGTCGGCAATACCGTGCTGTACGGTGCAACCACCGGCGAGGCCTTCTTCAGCGGTGTAGCCGGTGAACGTTTTGCGGTGCGCCTGTCGGGCGCCACCGCGGTGGTGGAAGGCACGGGCGACCACGGCTGCGAGTACATGACAGGCGGCACGGTGGCTGTGCTCGGCAAGACTGGGCGCAACTTTGCGGCCGGCATGAGCGGTGGCGTGGCCTATGTCTACGACGAAGACGGCCAGTTTGCCAAACGCTGCAACACGGCCATGGTATCGCTGGAAAAAGTGCAACCTGCCGCCCAGCAGGAAGCCGGCACAGACCACGCTGTCTGGCATGGCGGCAAGACCGATGAAGCGCAACTGAGAAAACTGCTCGAAGACCACAACCGCTGGACGGGCAGCAAGCGCGCCCGTGAACTGCTGGACAACTGGGCAGAAGCGCGCGGCAAGTTCGTCAAGGTGTTCCCGCTGGAATACAAGCGCGCGCTGGGCGAGATGGCTGCCAGGCAGCTGGCCGCCGCTGCACCTGCCAAAACGGCAGGCAAGGCCTCCTCTGCGAAAACAGCCATCGCCGCAGCCTGAACAACAAGAAGCATCTGGAGTAGCCACATGGGAAAAGTCACCGGTTTCATGGAATACGAGCGTGTCGAGGAGGGTTACAAACCCGTGCCCGAGCGCCTGAAAAACTACAAAGAGTTTGTGATCGGACTCGATGACGCACAGGCCAACAAGCAGGCAGCGCGCTGCATGGACTGCGGTACGCCGTTTTGCAACAGCGGCTGCCCGGTCAACAACATCATTCCTGATTTCAACGACATGGTGTTCCGGGCCGACTGGAAAAGCGCGATCGACACGCTGCACAGCACCAATAATTTTCCGGAGTTCACGGGGCGCATCTGCCCCGCTCCCTGCGAAGCTGCCTGCACACTAAACGTGAATGATGATGCGGTGGGCATCAAGTCCATCGAACATGCCATCATCGACCGGGCCTGGGCAGAAGGCTGGGTCCAGCCGCAAATGCCGCAGCACAAAACAGGCAAAAAAGTCGCGGTGGTGGGCTCGGGGCCGGCCGGCATGGCCGCCGCACAGCAACTGGCACGAGCCGGCCATGACGTGACCCTGTTCGAGAAGAACGACCGCATCGGCGGCTTGCTGCGTTACGGCATCCCCGACTTCAAGATGGAAAAAATCCACATTGACCGCCGGGTGCAGCAAATGCAGGCCGAAGGCGTGACCTTTCGCACCGGGGTCATGGTGGGCAAGGCCAAAGACCCGCTCGGCAAGGACTCGAAGGTCACCAACTGGGCCAAGGAAACCATTACGCCCGAGCAACTGCAAAAGGACTTCGACGCGGTCTTGCTGACCGGCGGCGCCGAGCAGTCGCGCGACCTGCCGGTGCCTGGCCGCGATCTGGACGGCATCCATTTCGCGATGGAGTTTTTGCCGCAGCAAAACAAGATCAATGCGGGTGACAAGGTCAAGGACCAGCTGCGCGCCGACGGCAAACACGTCATCGTCATTGGCGGTGGTGATACCGGCTCCGACTGTGTCGGCACCAGCAATCGCCATGGTGCGGTCAGCGTGACGCAGTTTGAACTGATGCCGCAACCACCCGAAGAAGAAAACCGGCCGATGACCTGGCCCTACTGGCCGATCAAGTTGCGCACCTCTTCCTCCCACGAAGAGGGTTGCGAGCGGGAATTCGCCATTTCCACCAAGGAGCTGATTGGCGACAAGGGCAAGGTCACTGGCCTGAAAACCGTGCGCGTCGAGTGGAAGGACGGCAAGATGCAGGAGGTGGCGGGCTCCGAGCAGACGCTCAAGGCCGACCTTGTTCTGTTGGCCATGGGTTTTGTCGCTCCTGTGGCGGCCGTGCTCGATGCATTTGGCATCGAAAAGGATGGACGCGGCAACGCCAAGGCGACGACGGATTTCACCGGCGGTTATGCGACCAATGTGCCCAAGGTTTTCGCGGCGGGCGACATGCGTCGCGGCCAGAGCCTGGTGGTCTGGGCGATTCGCGAGGGTCGCCAAGCCGCGCGCTCCGTTGATGAGTTCCTGATGGGGTACAGCGACCTGCCGCGCTGAAAGCAGCAAGACCCTCGCAAATCGCCCCAAAGGGGGCGTGCAGTGGAACGTTGCGGAGCGCTGCACACATGGATTGCTGCAAAAATAATAGCTATTGGTACCCGTATCTAAAGGGCTGAGGCCCGATTTCATCTAAAAATGAAAGACTGAGAAACCTTTCCCGGACCCGCGCCCAGGGCTGGCTCCACGCGCGCCGGCCCCATGTTCATGGGGTGGTTTTAGAGGGACATGCTCTTGGTTCGCAGTACCGGCTCAGGGCAAACCCTTTATCATTGAGCCATCGCAATCGAAGCCGGCTTCTTCCGCAGGCTTTTCTTTTCTCCCCATGTCCGACAGCGCGCCTTCCCTTGTTGAATTCAAGCATGTGACTTTTGCCTACCCGGGCGCAACAGGGGATCGTGTGATCCTGAGCGACGTCACGCTGTCGGTGCCGCGCGGCAAGGTCACGGCACTGATGGGCGCTTCCGGCGGCGGCAAAACCACGGTATTGCGCCTGATCGGTGGTCAGCAGAAAGCAGGCAGCGGCGATGTCCTGTTTGACGGCCAGAACATTTCCAGCCTGAACCAGGCCGAGCTGTACGCCGCGCGGCGGCGCATGGGCATGCTGTTCCAGTTTGGCGCCTTGTTCACCGACTTGAGCGTCTTCGACAACGTGGCTTTTCCGCTGCGTGAGCACACAACCCTGGACGAAGCCCTGATTCGCGACATTGTTCTGATGAAGCTCAATGCCGTCGGGTTGCGAGGTGCGCGGGCGTTGCTGCCCAGTGAGATTTCGGGCGGCATGGCCAGGCGCGTGGCACTGGCCCGCGCAATTGTGCTGGACCCGGAACTTATCATGTACGACGAGCCCTTTGCTGGCCTGGATCCGATCTCGCTGGGCACGGCCGCGCAACTGATACGCCAGCTCAACGACAGCTTGGGCATCACCAGCATCGTGGTGTCGCACGACCTGGAAGAAACTTTCCGCATCGCCGACAAGGTCATCATTCTGGCCAATGGCGGAATCGCCGCACAGGGCACGCCCGATGAAGTTCGCCATTCCAGCGACCCACTGGTGCACCAGTTTGTCAATGCACTGGCCGAGGGGCCGGTCCAGTTCCATTACCCGGGCCCGAACGTGGCCGACGATTTCGGCCTTCAGGCAGCGGCAGGAAAAGGACGGCGTTCATGAGCCGCTCCCTGCTCGTCACCCTGGTGGCCGACCTGGGCTTTGCCACGCGCAGCAAGCTGGTTGAACTGGGGTATGGCGCCCGCATGATGGCCCGGTTGCTTGCATTGACAGGGCCGGCGTTTGCGCGTTTTGGCCTGATCCGCGACCAGATCTTCTTTCTGGGCAACTACTCGCTGGCCATCATCACGGTGTCGGGGCTGTTCGTCGGTTTTGTGTTGGGGCTGCAAAGTTATTACGCGCTGCAGCGTTATGGCTCATCTGAAGCGCTGGGCTTGCTGGTGGCCCTGAGCCTGGTGCGCGAACTTGGTCCGGTGGTGACGGCCCTGCTGTTTGCCGGGCGGGCCGGCACGGCGCTGACGGCGGAAATCGGGCTCATGAAAGCCGGTGAGCAGTTGTCGGCCATGGAAATGATGGCGGTGGACCCGGTGCGCCGGATTCTGGCGCCGCGGTTCTGGGGCGGTGTAATTGCGATGCCGCTGCTGGCGGCAGTTTTCAGTGCCGTCGGCATTCTGGGCGGCTGGGTGGTTGGCGTGCTAATGATTGGTGTAGACGCGGGCGCTTTCTGGAGCCAGACGCAGTCGGGTGTGGACGTCTGGCGCGATGTCGGCAACGGCGTTGTCAAGAGTTTTGTCTTCGGTGTGACCGTCACCTTTATCGCCCTGTTTCAGGGGTTCGAGGCGCAGGCGACGCCTGAAGGCGTTGCGCGGGCCACCACCCGCACTGTGGTACTGGCCTCGCTGGCGGTGCTCGGCCTTGACTTTGTTCTCACGGCGCTGATGTTCAGCGTGTGATTTATGTCACCTCAGAAATTGTCTCGTCCAGTGCGAAAATCAACTCTCCTTGATGCCCCGGCGCATGCCGCGGCCCTGTGCAATTTTAGGAACCAAGATGCAACGCTCGAAAAATGACCTGTGGGTCGGCCTGTTTGTGCTGGCCGGCGCTGCTGCCATCCTGTTTTTGGCGCTGAAGTCGGCCAACCTGCTGACGCTGAATTTCGACAAGTCCTACGCCGTGGTGGCGAAGTTCGACAACATCGGTGGTTTAAAACCACGTGCACCGGTCAAAAGTGCGGGCGTAATTGTCGGTCGCGTTGAAAATATTACATTTGATGACAAATACTACCAAGCCAGTGTTAATCTGGCCTTGGAAAGCCGCTATGTGTTCCCCAAAGACAGTTCGCTGAAGATCCTGACCAGCGGTTTGTTGGGGGAGCAATACATCGGTGTGGAGGCGGGCGCTGACGAGAAAAATCTGGCAGCGGGCGACGTGATCAAACAGACACAGTCGGCCGTGGTGCTGGAAAGCCTGATCAGCCAGTTTTTGTATAGCAAGGCGGCGGACAGCAGTTCCTCGACGACCGCAGCGCCAGCAGGGAATAACGATAAAAAATGAAAACACGAACCATGATGAAACGGCCCGGCCTGTGGGCCGGCCTGCTGGCCCTCGCACTGCTGCAGGGCTGTGCGACCGGCCCCAACCCGCGCGACCCCTTTGAACCTTTCAATCGTGGCGTCACCCGCTTTAACGATGGCCTCGACGAAGCCATCGTCAAGCCTGTGGCTCAAGCCTACCAGGGCGTGGTGCCTTCGCCGGTGCGCACGGGTGTCAACAATTTTTTCGGCAACCTTTCGGATGTCTGGTCCTTTGTCAATAATGTGCTCCAGGCCAAACCGCAAGCGGCGGCTGACAGTTTCATGCGCGTCAGTGTTAACACGCTGATCGGCCTGGGAGGCGTGCTGGACTGGGCCACAGAGATGGGCATAGAGCGGCACCGCGAAGACTTCGGCAAGACCTTGGGGCGTTGGGGTGTGGCGACCGGCCCTTACCTGGTGTTGCCGATATTGGGCCCCTCTACCGTACGTGACACGGCTGCGCTGGCGGTTGACACCAAAGGTGACCTGGTTTTGCAGCTTGACCATGTGCCAACCCGCAATTCCCTCTATGTGCTGCGAGCGGTGGACCTGCGCGCGAACCTGCTGCGTGCCGGAGAAGTACTGGATGGGGCTGCACTCGACAAATACAGTTTCACGCGCGATGCCTACCTGCAGCGGCGCGGCGCAGTCGTGGAGCCGAATGGGGACGAAGAGCGTTATGACCTTCCGGAGGCCTCTCCAGCGGCACCCGTCAAGTAAAGAACGCTTACAGATGGTGCAGGAACTTCACTGAGCAAGCCGAACCAAAGTCCAAAAAACACTGTCAAATCAACTACTTGCTTGCAACTGCCCAAGGATGGATCTCCCGCCCGGCCCGGCAGGCAATGGCCTCGAACTGAAGGAAAACCATGAACCGACGAATTTTTAGCCAAGTCCTGGGTGCCTGCTTTGCCGCAGGCCTGCTGACCGCCGGCCCGGCCGTGTTTGCTGCCGACGAAGCGCCCGATGTCCTGATCAAGCGTACTTCCACCGAAGTGCTGGACACCATCAAGGCAGACAAGGGCATCCAGTCCGGCGACACGAGGAAGATCATTGCGCTGGTTGATGCCAAGATCATGCCGCATGTGAATTTCACGCGCATGACGGCGGCTACCGTGGGACGGAACTGGCGCCAGGCCACCCCCGAGCAGCAAAAACGCCTCCAGGAGGAATTCAAGATCCTGCTGGTGCGCACCTATTCCGGGGCGCTCTCCCAGGTCAAGGATGAGACCATCAACGTCAAGCCCCTGCGTGCCGCACCGGCGGACACGGAAGTCGTCGTGCGGACAGAGGTGATAGGCCGCAGTGAACCAATCCAGCTGGATTACCGCATGGAAAAAGCCGCCGGCGGCTGGAAGATCTATGACCTGAATGTCCTGGGCGTGTGGATGGTGGAAACCTACCGCACCCAGTTCGCGCAGGAAATTTCAGCCAAAGGGGTGGACGGCCTGATTGCGGCGCTCGCCCAGCGCAACAAGTCCAATGCGGGTGCGCAGAAATCCTGAGCGGGATCGCTGACGTGCTGACACTTCCTGCGGTGCTGACCCATGCGGTGGCACCTGGTTTTGTTCGCAGCCTCACGCCCGGACTGTTTGTCGGCCCGGGAGAGGTGGTGGCAGATGCCAGTGCCTTGCAACAGTTTGATTCGTCCGCGCTGGCCATCCTGCTGGAATGCCGGCGCCGCGCGTTGGCGGCGGGGAAAACGTTTTCTGTGCGCGGCGCTCCCGCACGCTTGCGCGAGTTGGCCGGGCTTTATGGTGTGGCCGAGCTGATTCCACCCGCTGCGACGGCCTGAGCCTTAGCGCACGTGAGGGCAGGGCCCCGGCCCGCCTGCGGGACATTGAGCTGCCAGGTCGGATGAAACAGGCGCCAGCCGCTTAAAATAGCGGGCTCATGCCAGCCATCTCATTCCAGTCCGTTTCCAAATCCTATTCATCGACTCGAAGCCAGACCGGTCCCGGTGTCCAGGCGCTGGACAATGTGAGTTTTGATATTCAGCAGGGCGAATTTTTTGGCTTACTGGGCCCCAATGGCGCTGGAAAAACTTCCCTGATCAGCATTCTGGCCGGCCTTTCGAGGGCCAGCAGTGGCCGGGTGCTGGTGCACGGCAGCGATGTGGTCGCCGATTACGCCAATGCCAGGCGCAAGCTCGGCATCGTACCCCAGGAACTGGTGTTCGACCCTTTTTTCACCGTGCGCGAAGCGCTTCGCATCCAGTCTGGTTATTTTGGTGTCAGGAACAATGACGACTGGATTGACGAGCTGCTTCTGAGCCTGGGCCTGTCTGACAAGGCCAACGCCAATATGCGCCAGCTTTCTGGCGGCATGAAACGCCGTGTGCTGGTGGCGCAGGCGCTGGTTCACCAGCCCCAGGTCATTGTGCTCGACGAGCCTACCGCCGGGGTCGATGTAGAACTGCGCCAGACGCTGTGGCAATTCATTGCCAGGCTCAACAAGCAGGGCAGCACGGTGCTGCTGACCACCCATTACCTCGAAGAAGCCGAAGCCCTGTGTAGCCGTATCGCCATGCTCAAGCAGGGGCGCATGGTCGCTCTGGCCTCAACCTCGGAGCTGCTCAAGGCGGCTTCGTCGAATGTGCTGCGCTTCAAGCTCGACAGCGAGCTCCCCAAGGCGCTGGCAGACAAAGCCCGCATCACCGGCCGCATTGTCCAGTTGCCGGCGCACAATGCAAACGAGATTGAGCAGTACCTCAGCGCCATCCGCGAGGCGGGGTTGGTGGCTGAAGATGTGGAGATCCGCAAAGCAGACCTGGAAGATGTGTTTCTTGAGGTGATGGCTGAAAAAATCGGCGTGCCTGAAGGAGCGCCGGCATGATGGGTTGGCAGGCGCTTTTCCACAAGGAAGTGATGCGGTTCTGGAAGGTCGGCTTTCAGACTGTCGGTGCGCCCATCCTCACCGCCGTCATGTACATGCTGATTTTTGGCCATGTGTTGCAGGACCAGGTGAAGGTTTACGGCACCGTTGGCTACACGGCTTTCCTGGTTCCGGGCCTGGTCATGATGAGCGTATTGCAGAACGCTTTTGCCAACAGCTCTTCATCGCTGATCCAGAGCAAGATCATGGGCAGTTTGGTGTTTGTGCTGCTGACACCTCTGTCGCACTGGCACTGGTTTTTTGCCTATGTTGGCTCGTCAATTGTGCGAGGGCTCGCGGTTGGTCTGGGTGTGTTTGTGGTCACTGTCTATTTTGGCCAGCCCAGCTTTGTCGCACCGCTGTGGATTGTGGTGTTCGCGGTGCTGGGGGCGGCGCTGCTGGGCTCTTTGGGCTTGATTGCCGGCCTGTGGTCGGAAAAGTTCGACCAGATGGCGGCTTTCCAGAACTTCGTCATCATGCCCATGACTTTCCTGAGTGGCGTGTTTTACTCCATCCACTCGTTGCCCCCGTTCTGGCAAACCGTCAGCCACCTGAACCCGTTTTTCTACATGATCGACGGATTCCGTTATGGCTTTTTTGGCGTCAGCGACGTGTCACCCTGGCTGAGTCTGGCCATCGTGGGCGTTTCTTTGCTGATCATCAGCGGCATCGCAGTGAATTTGCTGCGTATTGGCTACAAAATCAGAAATTAATATGCCCCCACGTTCGCGCACTGCGTGTCGCTCTCTGCCCCCCGAGGGGGGCGCTGCGCCTGCGGTCTGGCAAAGCCAGTCCCGCGGCCCCTGCCTGAATTGATCGCTTTCGGTACCAGTCTGACAATAAAACATGACCAGCGAAGAACTCCAAACCATCATTGCCGCGGGCCTGCCCTGCGAGCACATTGACCTGTCCGGCGATGGCCGGCACTGGTATGCCACCATCGTGTCTGCCGCTTTTGAAGGCCAGCGCCTGATCCAGCGCCACCAGCGCGTGTATGCGACGCTGGGTGGCCGAATGCAGACCGATGAAGTGCATGCCCTGTCCATGAAAACCTACACCCCGGCCGAATGGGCCGCCAATAACGCAGAAGAATAGACAGACATATGGACAAACTAATCATCAGGGGCGGTAAATCGCTCGCTGGCTCTGTCGACATTTCAGGTGCCAAGAATGCTGCTTTGCCCGAGCTGTGCGCGGCGCTGCTGACCGCAGACACCGTCACGCTGGAGAATGTGCCCCGCCTGCAGGACGTGGCCACCATGCTCAAGCTGATCCGCAACATGGGCGTGAGTGCCGAGCGCAAGGACAGCGCCCCCGGCACCGTCATCATCAATGCGGGCGGATTGAGTTCGCCCGAAGCTCCTTACGAGCTGGTCAAGACCATGCGCGCCTCGGTGTTGGCGCTGGGCCCATTGCTGGCGCGTTTTGGCGAGGCCACCGTTTCCCTGCCCGGCGGCTGCGCCATCGGCTCGCGGCCGGTGGACCAGCACATCAAGGGCATGCAGGCCATGGGGGCCGACATCGTGGTCGAACACGGCTACATGATCGCGAAGCTGCCGGCGGGACAAAAACGTCTCAAGGGCTGCAGCATCACGACCGACATGGTGACAGTCACCGGCACCGAGAACTTCCTGATGGCCGCCAGCCTGGCCGAGGGCGAAACCATTCTTGAAAATGCGGCGCAGGAACCGGAGATCGGTGATCTGGCCGAGATGCTGATCAAGATGGGCGCGAAGGTCGAAGGCCATGGTAGCAGCCGCATCCGCATTCAGGGCGTGGAGCGCCTGCACGGCTGCACGCATCGGGTTGTCGCTGATCGTATCGAGACGGGTACTTTTCTGTGTGCGGTTGCGGCGGCGGGCGGTGATGTGGTTCTGCGTCATGGTCGCGCCGACCATCTCGACGCCGTGATCGACAAGCTGCGCGACGCCGGTGCCGTGATCACCGCGGGTGAGGGGTTCATCCGCGTGCAGGCTTCGGGACGGATGCAGGCGCAGTCCTTCCGCACCACCGAATACCCAGGCTTTCCGACCGACATGCAGGCGCAGTTCATGGCGCTCAACGCGATTGCCGAGGGCCCGAGCAAGGTGACGGAAACGATTTTTGAAAACCGCTTCATGCACGTCAACGAGATGGTGCGGCTGGGGGCCAAGATTGAAATCGATGGCAAGTTCGCCGTCATCGAAGGCGTGGAAAAACTCTCCGGCGCCACTGTGATGGCCACGGACCTGCGCGCTTCTGCCAGTCTGGTGATTGCCGGCCTGGTGGCCGAGGGCGAAACCCTGGTGGACCGCATTTACCACCTGGATCGCGGCTACGACCAGATGGAAGCCAAGCTGCGGGGCATTGGCGCCGATATTGAACGGATCAAGTCATGATTATGCTAGCGCTTTCCAAAGGCCGCATCTTCGACGAAACCCTGCCGCTGCTCGAAGCTGCTGGCATCAGGGTTCTGGAGGACCCGGAAAAATCGCGCAAACTGATCCTGGCGACCAACCGGCCCGAGGTGCGCGTGGTGCTGGTGCGTGCCACCGACGTGCCGACCTATGTGCAATACGGCGGCGCCGATATCGGCGTGACAGGCAAAGACACGCTGATCGAACACGGTGGCCAGGGCCTGTACCAGCCGCTGGACTTGCAGATTGCCAAGTGCCGCATGAGTGTGGCGGTGCGTGCCGGTTTTGATTACGAAGCCGCAGTGAAGCAGGGCTCACGCCTGAAAGTGGCGACCAAGTTCGTCAGCATTGCGCGCGATTTTTTTGCGACCAAAGGCGTGCACGTGGACCTGATCAAGCTCTACGGCAGCATGGAGCTGGCGCCGCTGACCGGTCTGGCCGACGCGATTGTCGACCTGGTCAGCAGCGGCAACACGCTCAAGGCGAACCACCTGGTCGAGGTCGAGCGCATCATGGACATCAGCTCGCATCTGGTGGTTAACCAGGTTGCGCTCAAGCTCAAGCAGGCGCCGCTGCGCAGCATCATCGATGCTTTTGCCTCGGCCATCGGCGAGCCCTCTGTCTGAATATGCTATGAACTTTATAGCTAACCCCGCTCGTATTTCAACGGCCAGCAGCGCTTTTGAGTCGCAATTCCAGGCTCGACTGCATTGGGCTGCCGATACTGATGCGGCGATCGAGCAGCGCGTGGCCGATATCCTGGCTGACGTACAAAAACGCGGCGATGCCGCTGTGCTGGAATACACCGCGCGGTTTGATGGCCTGTCGGCAGCGTCGATGGCCGGGCTCGAACTGACACAGGCAGATTTCAAGACTGCGTTTGATGCCATTCCTGCTGCTCAGCGCGAGGTCCTGCAGGCCGCTGCCGCCCGGGTGCGCAGCTACCACGAGGCGCAAAAGAAAGCCTCTGGCGAGAGCTGGAGCTACCGCGACGAAGACGGCACGCTGCTGGGCCAGAAGGTCACACCGCTGGACCGCGTGGGCATTTACGTTCCTGGCGGCAAGGCTGCTTATCCGTCCAGCTTGCTGATGAACGCCATTCCCGCCCACGTGGCCGGGGTGCAGGAGATCATCATGGTGGTGCCAACGCCCGTGCGCGGCAGTGTCGCCACAGGCGGCTCGGGCGACCAGGCGGCCTCCAGCAAAGGCGAGCGCAATGAGCTGGTGCTGGCTGCGGCTTACGTGGCCGGTGTCACGCGCGCTTTCACCATCGGCGGCGCGCAGGCCGTGGCCGCACTGGCGTACGGCACGCAGACCGTTCCCAAGGTCGACAAGATCACCGGTCCCGGCAATGCTTATGTTGCGAGCGCCAAGAAACGCGTGTTTGGCACGGTGGGCATCGACATGATTGCCGGCCCCAGTGAAATCCTGGTGCTGGCCGACGGCACCACACCGGCCGACTGGGTAGCGATGGACTTGTTCAGCCAGGCCGAGCACGATGAACTCGCGCAGAGCATCCTGCTGTGTCCTGACGCGGCTTATATCGATGCCGTTCAGGAAGCCATCAACCGGCTCTTGCCCGGCATGCCGCGCGCAGAAATCATCGCCAAGTCCCTGAGCGGCCGGGGCGCCTTGATCCACACCCGCAGCATGGAAGAGGCCTGCGCCATCAGCAACCGCATCGCGCCCGAACACCTGGAAGTCTCCAGCCGCGACCCGCACAAGTGGGAGCCGCTGCTCAAGCATGCCGGCGCCATCTTCCTGGGCGCCTACACCAGCGAGTCACTCGGTGATTACTGCGCCGGCCCCAACCACGTGTTGCCTACCAGCGGTACCGCGCGATTTTCCAGCCCACTGGGCGTGTACGACTTCCAGAAGCGTTCCAGCATCATCGAAGTCAGTGAAGCCGGCGCGCAGTCGTTGGGGAAAATCGCCGCCGAGCTGGCTTATGGCGAGGGACTGCAGGCGCACGCCCGCGCCGCCGAAATGAGAATGAAAAAATGAGCGCAATCGAAGACAAGTCAGATATCTCCCCTCCAACCGGGGCCGCGGAACCGGCTTTGCCGGGCCGCAGGCGCAGCGCCCCCTCGGGGGGCAGCGCATTACACGCAGTGAAAAGCGTGGGGGCGCACATTTTTCGCCAAGATGTTCAGTCCATGCACGCCTACGCCATCCAGGCCTCAAGCGGCATGATCAAGCTCGATGCGATGGAAAATCCGCATCGCCTGCCGCCGGCCCTGCAGGCGCATCTGGGACAGCGCCTGGGTGCGTTGGCCCTGAACCGCTACCCGGACGGCCGTGTCAACGATTTGCGCAAGGCGTTGGCCGATTACGCGCAGATGCCAGAAGGCTTCGACATCATGCTGGGCAATGGCTCGGACGAGCTGATTTCCCTGCTCGCCATGGCTTGCGACGTGCCGGGTGCGTCGATTCTTGCACCACTGCCCGGCTTTGTGATGTATGCCATGAGCGCGCAACTGCAGGGCCTGAAGTTCATCGGCGTGCCCCTAACGCCTGACTTCGAGCTGGACGAGGCCGCCATGCTGGCCGCGATCAAGGAACACCAGCCCTCCATCATCTATATCGCTTACCCGAACAACCCGACCGCGAACCTGTGGGACGACGCAGTGATTGACAAAATCATTGCGGCAGCGCCTGGCCTGGTGGTGTTCGACGAGGCGTACCAGCCCTTTGCCAGCAAAAGCTACATGGACCGCATCGCCAGGCATGGCCACGTGCTGCTGATGCGAACCCTGAGCAAGTTTGGCCTGGCCGGCGTCCGTCTGGGTTACATGGTGGGCCCGAAGGCGTTGATCGCCGAAATCGACAAGGTGCGCCCTCCCTACAACATCAGCGTGCTGAATTACGAGTGCGCGCTGTTTGCACTCGAACATGCAGAGGTGTTTTCGGCCCAGGCCCAGGAAATACGAACGCAGCGCGCTATCCTTCTGGAAGCGCTGCAGGGTCTGCCGGGTCTGAAAACCTGGAAAAGCGATGCCAACATGGTCCTCGTGCGGGTGCCCGATGCCCAGAAAACCTTTGAGGGCATGCGCGCGCGCAGGGTACTGGTCAAAAACGTTTCTAAAATGCATCCATTGCTTGCCAACTGCCTGCGCCTGACTGTCGGCACCGCCGACGAGAACGCACAGATGCTGGCAGCCCTCAAAGAATCCCTATGACCACCCCCTCCACCATGGCGCCGCTTGCCCCACGCACCGCCGAAGTTTCGCGCAATACCGCCGAAACCCAGATCACCGTGAAGCTCAACCTCGACGGCACGGGCAAGGCCAACCTGTCCACGGGCATCGGTTTTTTCGACCACATGCTGGACCAGATCGCCCGGCACGGCCTGATTGATCTGGACATCCAGGCCAAGGGCGACCTGCACATTGACGGCCACCACACGGTGGAAGACGTTGGTATTACTTTCGGGCAGGCGGTGGCCCAGGCCGTTGGCGACAAAAAGGGCCTGCGCCGCTACGGCCACGCCTATGTGCCGCTGGACGAAGCGCTGTCGCGCGTGGTCGTCGATTTTTCGGGCCGGCCCGGCCTCGACATGCATGTGCCCTTCAAGAGCGGCATGATCGGCACTTTCGACAGCCAGCTGGCCTACGAGTTCTTCCAAGGGTTTGTGAATCATGCCTTTGTGACCCTGCACATCGACAACCTCAAGGGCGACAACGCGCACCACCAGGCCGAAACCGTCTTCAAGGCGTTTGCCCGCGCTTTGCGCATGGCGCTGGAAATCGACCCGCGGGCAGCGGGCGTGATTCCCTCGACCAAAGGCTCGCTGTAGGCAAACTTTTGTATGTTTTCGCTCTCCAGCCCTTGCTGTACGGGCGCAAGCAGCTATAAAAACGGTAGCATCACTTAATCTCATGGCGAAACTGAAGAAAATCGCGGTGGTTGACTACGGCATGGGCAACCTGCGTTCGGTGTCGCAAGCGGTCCAGCACGTGGCGCAGGACAGTGGTTTTGAGGTCGTGGTGACTTCCCGCGCCGAAGACGTGATGGCCGCGGAGCGTGTGGTGTTGCCGGGGCAGGGCGCGATTGCCGACTGCATGCGTGAGCTGGCCGAATCCGGCATGCAGGAGGCCGTATTGCACGCGGCCGCGCACAAGCCGCTGTTCGGTGTCTGCGTCGGCATGCAGATGATGCTGACCCACAGCGACGAAGGCCAGCCCGGCGATGGCGGGGCCGGCACCGCAGGCCTGAACCTGGTGCCCGGTGAGGTGCATAAATTCGACCTGGCCGGCCAGACCCAGCCCGACGGCAGCCGCTACAAGGTGCCGCAGATGGGCTGGAATCAGGTTTACCAGGCGGGCGCCGAAAGCGGGAAAAGCCACCCGGTGTGGGCCGGCGTGCCTGACGGCGCCTACTTTTATTTTGTGCACAGCTTCTACGCGTGCCCGTCGGATGCGCGCCACACCGCGGGTTTTGCCGACTATGGTGCGCGCTTTACGGCAGCGCTCGCACGCGATAATATTTTCGCCACGCAGTTTCACCCTGAAAAAAGCGCAGACCACGGACTGGCCCTGTACCGCAACTTCCTGCACTGGAACCCCTGATTCCCAAGGACATGAGTCACCTGTTCCTGCCCATACCTGCGCCCCTGCTTTCCTCACTTTCCAACCACCCTCGCATTACTGCCCATGCTACTCATCCCTGCGATTGACTTGAAAGACGGCCATTGCGTGCGCCTCAAACAGGGCGACATGGACCAGTCCACCATCTTCAGCGAAGACCCGGCCGCCATGGCGCGCAGCTGGGTGGACAAAGGCGCGCGCCGCCTGCATCTGGTCGACTTGAACGGCGCGTTTGCCGGCAAACCGAAAAACGAGGCGGCCATCAAGAAGATCTTGGCCGAAGTCGGCAGCGAAATAGACGTGCAGCTGGGCGGCGGCATCCGCGACCTGGACACCATCGAGCGCTACCTCGACTCGGGCCTCCGTTACGTCATCATTGGCACCGCCGCCGTGAAAAACCCCGGCTTCCTGCAGGACGCCTGCACCGCTTTCGGCGGCCACATCATCGTCGGGCTCGACGCCAAGGATGGCAAGGTCGCGACTGACGGCTGGAGCAAGATGACCGGCCATGAGGTGGTGGACCTGGGCAAAAAATTCCAGGACTACGGCGTCGAATCCATCATCTATACCGACATCGGCCGCGACGGCATGCTCAGCGGCATCAACATCGAGGCCACCGTCAAGCTCGCGCAAGCGCTGACCATCCCGGTGATCGCGTCTGGGGGGCTGTCCAACATGGCCGATATTGAAGCGCTGTGTGCGGTGGAAGACGAGGGCGTCGAAGGCGTGATCTGCGGCCGCTCGATTTACAGCGGTGACCTGGACTTTGCTCTTGCGCAAGCCAAAGCCGACGAGCTCAACGGATAAGCCTGCCCAGCCTGTTTCGAGGCTGGTAGTGGCTCTCACGATTGCTGCCTGCCTGAGTGCGATTTTCGGTTACGTCATTTTTGAATATGGGATTGCTTCATTGCCCGGATTTTTAGTATTCGGGCTCGCCCTCTTCGTCGCGCTGCCGATCATTTTTCTACTTGCTTTTTTTTCGTAACCATGCTCGCCAAAAGAATCATTCCCTGCTTAGATGTCACTGGCGGGCGCGTCGTCAAGGGTGTCAATTTCCTCGAGCTGCGCGACGCTGGCGATCCGGTGGAAATTGCCGCGCGTTACAACGAGCAGGGCGCCGACGAGCTGACCTTTCTGGACATCACCGCCACCAGCGATGGGCGCGATCTGATCCTGCACATCATCGAGGCCGTGGCCTCCCAGGTTTTCATTCCACTCACTGTGGGCGGCGGTGTGCGCACCGTTGAAGACGTGCGCCGCTTGCTCAACGCCGGCGCCGACAAGACCAGTTTCAATTCAGCCGCGCTGGCCAATCCGCAGGTGATTGAAGACGCCTCGGCAAAATACGGCGCGCAATGCATTGTGGTCGCCATCGATGCCAAGCGCCGTTCCGAGGAAGAGGCACTCACCCGCGGGCCGGGCTGGGACGTTTACAGCCACGGCGGGCGAAAAAATACAGGGTTGGACGCAGTGGCCTGGGCCACCGAGATGGCGCGGCGCGGCGCCGGCGAAATCCTGCTCACCAGCATGGACCGTGATGGCACCAAGGCCGGCTTTGACCTGGCGCTGACGCGCGCCGTCAGTGATGCCGTCAGCGTGCCGGTCATCGCCTCCGGCGGCGTCGGCAACCTGGATCACTTGGCCGACGGCATCAAGATCGGCGGCGCCGACGCCGTGCTGGCCGCCAGCATTTTTCATTACGGCGAATACACGGTGCAGCAAGCCAAGGCGCACATGGCCGCGCGCGGTATCCCTGTTCGCATGTAATTTCAAGCCTTTTTGGTCTCCAGCCCTTTCCTGACACACGCAAGCAGCTATAAATTTGATAGTGCGCGCGGTGCAGATCTGTTCCCCAAACCAGCCAGGGCCACGGGTCCGGCTCCGCCGACCCGCAGGCGTAGCGCCCCCTCGGGGGGCAGAGAGCTACGCGCAGCGAGCGAACGTGGGGGCGATAATACTTTCATGAAATGGCTAGACGACATCCAATGGGACGACAAGGGTCTGATTCCCGTGATTGCCCAGGAAGCTTCCAGTGGCGACGTGTTGATGTTCGCCTGGATGAACCGCGAGGCGCTGCAGAAAACCGCCGAGCTCGGCCAGGCGGTCTATTACAGCCGTTCGCGCGGGCGCCTCTGGCACAAGGGCGAAGAGTCCGGCCACCTGCAGACGGTGCACGAGATCCGGCTGGATTGCGACAACGACGTGATTTTGCTGAAAGTGACACAGCTGGGCCACAAACCGGGCATCGCCTGCCACACCGGGCGACACAGCTGTTTTTTTAGCCTCTACAAAGACGGCCAATGGGTGGTCACCGAGCCGGTCCTCAAAGATCCGGCAAGTATCTACAAGTGAGCCAGCAAGCCAATGACTTCCAACGACTCCCTCCAGCGCCTTGCGCAAATCATTGAAAGCCGCAAGCCGGCTCGTGGTGGCGACCCTGACACCAGTTATGTGGCTCGCCTGCTGCACAAAGGCCCCGACGCCTTCTTGAAAAAAATCGGCGAGGAAGCCACCGAAACCGTGATGGCGGCCAAAGACCTGGAGCACGGCGGCGCCACACCCGAACTCAAGGCCAAGCTGGTCGGCGAGGTGGCCGATCTCTGGTTTCACAGCCTGATCGCGCTGGCGCACTATGGCCTGTCGCCAGCCGACGTGATCGCTGAGCTGGAGCGCCGTGAAGGCACCAGTGGCATCGAAGAAAAAGCCTTGCGCAAGGCGCAAGACCGTGAAGCTGCCGAGAAATAAAGACAGGAACCAAGAGGACAACAATGAGTGAAACCGATCTGGCCGAATTCGACTCCAAAAACCCCAATGACCGCATCGTCATGCATGTGCTCTACGGCCTGCATACGTTGGCCTGGTTCAGTGGTGGTGTTTTTGCGGTGGTCGCGTTGATCGTGAACTATGTGCGGCGCGGCGAAGAGTCCGATGCACTTTATATCGACCATCACAACTACATGATCCAGACCTTCTGGTGGACGCTGCTGTGGCTGGTGCTGCTGTCGCCGCTGTGGCTGCTGCTGGTGATCCCCGGCGCCATTGCCTATTTCATCGTCTGGCTCTGGTACCTGTACCGCTGCGTGCGCGGCTGGACACGTTTCAACAGCAACCGGCCCGCCCGCAGCGTTCCACTCGTCTGATCCCTTTTCTGCAAGAGCATCCCATGAGTCAGCCCCCTGCCCACGCCTCCGACAACTGTATTTTCTGCAAGATTGCTGCCGGCCAGACTCCCAGCCGCAAGGTGTACGAAGACGATGAAATATTCGTTTTCCACGATATCCAGCCGTGGGCGCCCGTGCATTTCCTGATGATCCCCAAGATGCATGTAGCTTCGATGGCGCAAGTCGGGCCTGAGCACGCAGGCTTGCTGGGCCGCATGATGGCACTGGCCCCCGGGCTTGCTGCGGAACAGGGTTGCAACCCCTACCCCGAGGGTGGTTTTCGCATGGTGATTAACACCGGCGCTGAGGGCGGACAGGAAGTGCATCACTTGCACATCCATGTGATCGGCGGACCTCGCCCCTGGCTCAAGGGTTAGCCCCCACGCTCCGCCGCTACGCGGGTCGCTGCCCCCCGAGGGGGTGCTGCGCCTGCGGGCCGGCAAAGCCGGACCCGCGGCCCCTGCTGGAAAAGAGGGATAGCCCCCAAAAAAGCGGACCCTGCCGCTGGTCGCTCGGGCGTGATGGTCAATGCAGGGCTATTCGGGCGCAGCGGGGTGCAAGGCCTTTAGAATGGACAGAACCTTGTGCAAAATTGCAATTAGAGATTAGGAGAGAAACATGGGTTCATTTTCCATTTGGCACTGGCTGATCGTGCTGTTGATCGTTGTGATGGTGTTTGGCACCAAAAAACTCAAGAACATGGGCAGCGACTTGGGCGGTGCCGTCAAGGGCTTCAAGGACGGCATGAAAGAAGGCGGCCAGAGCGCTGCCGATGCCAAGGATGCGCCGGCTGGCCAGGTCAGCCATGCGCCAAATGCCGACAAGACCACGATCGACGTGGAAGCCAAGCAGAAGTCTTGAATGGCCCCCACGCTTTTCGCTTCGCGTAATGCGCTGCCCCCCGAGGGGGCCGCTGCGCCTGCGGGCCGGCAGAGCCGGACCCGCGGCCCCTGCTTGGAAAATACAGCGCGCCATCCGCGTCGGCGGCTGGTGATCCAAGGCGCCTGATCCCGCATGATTGATCTTGGCATCTCGAAAATTGCGCTGATAGGCGCTGTGGCCCTGATCGTGATCGGCCCGGAGAAACTGCCGCGCCTGGCGCGAACGGTGGGAACCCTGCTGGGCAAGGCGCAGCGCTACGTTGCTGACGTCAAGCAGGAAGTCAACCGGTCCATGGAGCTGGACGAACTCAAGAAAATGAAGGAAACGATGGAAGGCGCCGCCCGCGACGTCGAAAACTCCATCCAGACCAATGCCAGCGACTTCGAGAAGTCCTGGGCTGAAACCACCGGCTCTGCCTCCACCGACGAGCTGCCCGGCATGATCAGTTTTCCCGAATACAAACACCCGAAAAAAAAATGGCGCCTCAAGCAGGGTGCCATGCCACAGTGGTACAAGGCTCGCTCTGGCGTGCGTACCCGGGCCCAGTCGGGTGCGGCACGTGTGGCACGTTTTCGTCCCCGCTCAAGCACCTCGTCCGGGCGCAATGCCTGACATTCAGTTTTTCGCGCATTTACCGGCGCCATCTAATCAGCGCAAACTTCCTTCATGAGCGATCCCAACACCGACAAGCCCGACGAACTCGCGGGTACCGAGCAGCCTTTCGTGCAGCACCTGATGGAACTGCGCGACCGGCTGATCAAGGTGGTCATCGCCATTGGCATCTGTGCCGCGTTGCTGGCGCTTTACCCCGGCCCGGGTGCGTTGTATGACCTGCTGGCCGCGCCGCTGGTGGCGGCCTTGCCCAAGGGTGCCACGCTGATCGCGACCAACGTGATTTCGCCGTTTGTGGTGCCGATCAAGATTCTTTTCATGGCCGCCTTCATGATTGCGCTGCCGGTGGTGCTGTACCAGGTCTGGGCATTTGTCGCCCCGGGCCTGTACTCCCACGAGAAAAAACTGGTGATGCCGCTGGTGGTGTCCAGCACTCTGCTGTTTTTTGTGGGCGTGGCTTTTTGTTATTACTTTGTGTTCGGCCAGGTCTTCAGGTTCATCCAGAGCTTTGCACCCAAATCGATCACCGCCGCGCCGGATATCGAGGAATACCTGAACTTCGTGCTCGGCATGTTCCTGGCGTTCGGCCTGGCCTTTGAGGTGCCGATTGCGGTAATCCTGCTGGTGCGCATGGGCATCCTCAGCGTGGCCCAGTTGCGCGAGTATCGCGGTTATTTCTGGGTGATCGCCGCCGTGGGCACGGCGCTGGTTACGCCACCTGATGCGGGTTCCATGATCATGCTGCTGATGGTGGTGGGTGGCCTGTACGAAGTCGGTATTGTGGCGGCGCAGATGTTTGTCAAGCACACGAAGAAACCCGAAACAGACAGCGACACCGAAACTGCCAAACCTTAAGAGAAAAGGGCCTGTAGCCCTTTGATTTCGGGCGCGGAAAGCTACTATTTAGATAGCAATCTAATCGCCTACCGCCTGATTTTCGGGCGTTGCCTGGTGCCTGGCACCACCGCAATTTCGGTTTTCTTGTCCTTGCGCAGCACACCCAGGGGTGCCTGAGTTCCGGGCTTGAGGGCCGCCACGGTGCTCAGCAGTTCGGTGACGGTTCGCACCGGCTTGCCGCCCACGTCGGTGATCACGTCGCCCGGCAAAATGCCGGCCTGCGCCGCCGGGCCGTTTTGCAGCACACCGGTGATGATCACACCGCCGGTTTTGACGGCGTCGGGCCGGATGCCAAAGGCTTCCACCAGTTCGGGGCTCAAGTCCTGCGGCTCCACGCCTATCCAGCCGCGCGTCACCTGCCCGTCTTTCACAATGCTTTCCAGCACCTGCTTGCCGGTGGACACCGGAATGGCAAAACCAATGCCCATGGAGCCGCCCGAGCGTGAATAAATCGCGGTGTTGATGCCCAGCAGCCGGCCCTGCGTGTCGACCAGCGCACCGCCGGAGTTGCCGGGGTTGATGGCGGCATCGGTCTGGATGAAATTTTCGAAGGTGTTGATGCCCAGCTGGTTGCGGCCCAGCGCGCTGACGATGCCGCTGGTCACCGTCTGCCCCACGCCAAAGGGGTTGCCGATGGCCAGCACCGGGTCGCCGACCTGCAGCGTGTCGGAGCTGCCCAGCACAATGATGGGCAGCTTGTCGAGTTCGATCTTCAGGATCGCCAGGTCGGTTTCAGGGTCGGTGCCTATGACTTTGGCTTTGGCCTTGCGTGTGTCGTTGAGGATGACCTCGATGTCGTCCGCGCCTTCGACCACGTGGTTGTTGGTCAGGATGTAGCCGTTGGGGCTGACAATCACGCCGCTGCCCAGGCCGACCTGTGGCTCGCTCTGGCCGCCCTGGTCGCCGAAGAAGAACTTGAACCAGGGATCGTCCATGTTCGGATTGCGCGCGGCCGCCTTGCTCGTATTGATGCTGACGACCGCCGCAGAGGCAGCCTTGGCGGCGGCGGCAAAACTGCCAGCGGGGGCAGCAACGCCGGGCAAGCCAGCCGGCGCTTCGATCACGGCCAGCGTGTTTCCCGGGCCCCGGTCCAGCCATTGCGGCTTGAGTGTGGCCACCACGAAATAAGCAGCCAGAAAAACCGTGACGGTTTGGGAAAACAAAAGCCAGAATTTGCGCATGGATGGGTCCAGGAAGAGGGCGGCCGAAGGGTAATACGCCTTGCAGCTGAAAAGGTGAGGGCCGAGAGGGAATTACCAAGTGTTGCGATTTTCTCTCAGTTCTTTGTTGCGGTGGCGTGGGCAACGCCACTGCGGCCTGTGGCGGGAGGGGACATAATTTGCAGAACCTGCGCCCGCGTCCGGGCAGAAACACAAGGAACCCCTGCCATGAAAGCTTCCAGCGTCCTCACCACCATTGGCAACACACCGCATATCCGGATCAACCGGCTTTTTGGCGCCGCCTGCCAGACCCATCAGATTTACGTCAAGTCCGAGCGCAGCAACCCGGGCGGCTCCATCAAGGACCGCATTGCGCTGTCCATGGTCGAGGCGGCGGAAAAGTCGGGCGCTTTGAAACCAGGGGGAACCATCATCGAGCCGACCTCGGGCAACACCGGCGTCGGGTTGGCGATGGTTGCAGCTGTGAAGGGTTACACGCTGGTGCTGGTGATGCCCGACAGCATGAGCATCGAGCGGCGCCGGCTGATGCTGGCTTACGGCGCCACCTTCGAGTTGACGCCTCGGGAAAAAGGCATGAATGGCGCCATCGCGCGGGCCAAGGAGCTGGTGGCGCTGACGCCCGGCGCCTGGATGCCGCAGCAGTTTGAAAACCCGGCCAACATCGATGTGCATGCGCGCACCACGGCGCAGGAAATCCTGGCCGATTTTCCGCAAGGGGTGGACTACCTGATCACCGGTGTCGGCACCGGCGGGCATCTGAGCGGTGTGGCGCAGGTGCTCAAGGCCAAGTTTCCGAACACCAAGGTTTATGCGGTGGAGCCGTCGGCCTCCCCGGTCATCAGCGGCGGCAAACCTTCGCCGCATCCGATCCAGGGCATAGGGGCAGGATTCATTCCTGCCAACCTGTTGACCGATTTGCTCGATGGCGTGATCCAGGTTGAAGGCGATGCCGCCAAGGATTTCGCACGCCGCAGCGCTGCCGAAGAAGGACTGCTTGTCGGTATTTCCTCGGGCGCCGCGCTGGCCGCCATTGCCCAGAAGCTGCCCGACATTGCGCCCGGTAGCACGGTGTTGGGTTTCAACTACGACACCGGCGAGCGTTACCTCTCGATCGAAGGCTTTCTGCCTTGAAGGCCCCCACGCTCCCCACTTCGTGTGGTTCGCTGCCCCCCGAGGGGGCGCTGCGCCTGCGGGCCGGCAAAGCCGGACCCGCGGCCCCTGCTGAGCGAGAAGAAACCTCGGGCGCTGCGTTTGGTTGTTGCCTATGAACCCCGATAGCTCCGCCATTGCGCCGCGTGCGCTGCTGCTGGCCGCCTTCGACCAGCTGCTGCAGCCCGAGCGTTTCAAGGACTACGGGCCGAATGGCCTGCAGGTGGAGGGCAAGGCTGAGGTGCGCAAAATTGTTTCAGGTGTCACTGCCAGTCTGGCGCTGATCGAGGCGGCGGTGGCTGCGCAGGCGGATGCGATTTTTGTGCATCACGGACTGTTCTGGCGCGGCCAGGACGGCCGGGTGACCGGCTGGATGAAGCAGCGCCTGGCGTTGTTGCTGGCGCATGACATCAACCTTTACGCCTACCACCTGCCGCTCGATGCGCACCCGGAGCTGGGCAACAACGCGCAACTGGGCAGTCAGCTCGGCTGGAAGGCCGACCGTTATTTTGGCGATAACAATCTGGGCTTCATGGCCAGCGCAGGCGGCCCCGCAGGTGGCAGCGGTCCGTGGAGCGCACAAAACCTGGCCGACCATGTAAAAAAAGCATTAAATCGGTCCGTAGTCCTTGTCGGACCTGCGCAAGCAGCTATAAAAAACATAGCGTGGTGTACCGGCGGCGCACAAAGCTATTTTGAAGATGCCATCGCTGCCGGGGCGGACGCTTTCATCACCGGCGAAATCTCTGAACCGCAGGCGCACTATGCGCGCGAAATGGGCGTGGCCTTCATTGCCTGCGGCCACCATGCGTCGGAGCGCTACGGCGCCCCGGCGGTGGCAGCGCATGTGGCCGCACAGTTCGGGCTGGTGCACGAGTTCATCGACATCGACAACCCGGCCTGAAAAAAGAGCGAAAGCGCGAAAAAGCGTTGCGAGGGCTCAGGCCGGCGACCTCTGCTGGCGCACGCCATGCGCAGGCCGTGGGTGGTGCGGCCTGGCCGGGCGCATGGCATGCCAGCTGCTACCGAGCTCGGCGTTTTCCACCGGGACGGCCTGGCGGTTGAACTCGTCGAGCAGCGCCGCGCGTGAACGCATGCCGCGTGCTGCCTTGGCCATGTCTTCGGCTTCATGCAAAAGCTGGTCTACGTCCTTGCCGCCGCCCGACAGATGCACCATGCCCACGGCGATGTCCGCGCTGACCTTGATGCGCTCACCGCTGAGTGAAACCACCTCCAGCGGCCGGCGCAGGCTGGAGGCCACGCGCAAGCCCATGGTCCGAATCCAGCCCGGCGAGTGCAGGCTTTCAATCAGCACGACAAAGCAGCGGTCGTAATAGCGGCCGGCGGGGTTGACGACCCCGGTATGACGCTGCATGCGCCGCGCCAGCTGGCTGTAAATCTCATTGAGTCCATGCTGGCCGACCAGGTTCAGCAGTTGCTCGGGCTCAAACACGCGCACAGCCATCAGCGCCCCGTCGCGCCGCGTGCGTGCGAGCCGGCGCTGCCCGCGAATGATCTTCTGGACGATGGCGACGCTGTCATAGAGCTGGGTCGTCGGGTCGCGACGTGAGCGGCGGTCATGGCGTATCTGCAGGTCCTGGTGGTTGCGCAGCCAGAGCACCACGGCGATCACGGCGATGCTGAGCAAGCCCAGAAGCGCCACACCGGCTTGCAGCAGGACCGAAGGCCGGCTGGCATTCAACGCGATTCGATAAAGCCCCAATTCCATCGGAAGCGTCAGCAGGCATCCGGCGGCCAGGCCCCAAGCCAGCCGGTCCCCCTGCTGGGTGGCCCGCACGGCCAGCCACACGGCCACGGACAGGCTCAATACGGTGAGTACCGCAGACGCCACCAATTGCGAACCGATCGGCAGGAACAGGCACAGCGGCCCGCCCGCCAGGCTCAGCGCGCTGGCGCTGCGGAAACTGATATCGGTCAGGCGGTCGCGCCGGGGTGCGGCGAGCCAGTGGCCCGCGCCATACGTGCCCAGGCCTGCGCAGAGGGGGCCGATCAGCACCTGGGCGGTATGTAGCCACGACGCATTGCCGTCAGGCAGCAGCGTGGCCGGCAAACCGCTGAGCAGGGTGAAAAACAGCCAGGAGGCGGTGAGGTACACCAAGCTCTGCACGCTGGCGCGGCTCCGGCTGAAGAGGGCATCCGCGACGCCGAGCAAAACCACCAGCCCTATCGACCCGCTGGCTGCGCTCCAGATCATGGTTTCGGCAGCGTTCATGCGCTCTCCTGCCTTGCCGCAGGCGCGGACGACAGCGTTTGCGAGAGAATACCGACAAAATGCATTTTGTTCGTTCGTCCCCGTTCGGTGGTCCCGACCGCTGTCTGTCCTTCGGGCCAGCGATCAAGGGGCGCATGCATCTGGTGGCGCCCTGCAAACTATTATGGAGCGTTCAGATGACAAGGGGAAGAACTGGATGGGCGGACAGGACCCTGCCATGCCCGTGACCCGCCCCATCGCCATCACCATGGGTGATCCTGCCGGGATAGGGCCCGAAATCATTGCCAAAGCGTTTCGCGAGGCGCCGGCGGAGCTGGCAGGCTGTGTGGTGGTGGGCGATGTCGCCACCTTGCGCCGGGCTGCGCAGCGGGTGGCCGCCGGCTGCGTCCTGCCGGTGGCCCAGATGGAGGCTCTGGCGGATTGGCAGGCCGTGTCGCCGAACTGTATTCCGGTGCTACAGAAATGTGAGCTGGCGGCGCCCGCCCCCTTTGGGCAGATCAGTGCTTTGGCAGGCAAGGCCGCAGCCGACTGCATTGTCTGGGCGGCCCGCGCGACCCTGGCCGGCGAATGCGTAGCCATGGTCACCGCGCCGATTCACAAGGAGGCGCTGGCCGCCGCCGGCGCGGCTTTTGCGCGTTTTCCCGGCCACACCGAACTGCTGCAGGCCGAAGCCGCAGCCTTCCTCGGCAAGGAGCCGTCAGCGCTGCCGGTGCGCATGATGCTGGCCAACGATGAGCTCAAGACCGTGCTGGTCAGCATCCATCTGTCCCTGCGCGAGGCACTCGATGCCGTCACTTTCGACAGCGTACTGCAGACCCTGCGCATCACGCACCAGGCGGTGCGCAGCCCCACCAGCGGCAGGCCGCGCATCGCCGTGGCCGGCCTGAACCCACACGCTGGCGAGGGTGGCCTGTTCGGCAGGGAAGAGGTGGACGTCATTGCGCCAGCGATCGCCAGGGCCCGCGAAGAGGGCATGGATGTGAGCGGTCCCTTTGCACCTGACACGGTGTTCATGCGGGCCAGAGCCAAAGCCGGGCAGGCGGGGGAGTTTGACGTGGTGGTGGCCATGTACCACGACCAGGGCCTGATCCCGGTCAAATACCTCGGGGTGGAGCAGGGCGTCAATGTCACGCTGGGCTTACCGATGGTGCGTACGAGTCCCGATCACGGCACGGCTTTCGACCTTGCCGGCAGCGGAACGGCAGATCCGTCCAGCCTGATGGCAGCCATTCGCATGGCGCGTCGGCTGGCTGCCTGAATCACGCGGTTAAGTGTCAAAAGGGTCGCCAGCCCTTTTTTGGCGAGCGTAATCAGCTATGAAATAAATAGCAGACGTTCGGTGTTTACAAGCGGGGGCCGCGCGTCCGGCTTTGCCGGCGCGCAGGCGCCGTCCCCTGCAGGGGAGAGGCCGCTACACGAAGTGAGCGCCACAGGGGGGAGCCTATTTCTTCAGGCTGTCACGAATTTCGCGCAGCAGCATCACGTCTTCCGGCGTGGCCGCGGGCGCTGGTGCAGCCTGCTGGCGCTTGAGCCGGTTGATTTGCTTGACCATGATGAAGATGATGAACGCCAGAATGAAAAAGTTGAGCGACACCGTCAGGAAGTGGCCGTAGGCAAACACCGGCACACCGGCTTTGCGCAAGGCGTCCAGCGACATGTCGCTGCCCGCCGGCGCCGAGCCCAGCAGGATGTAGAGGCTGGAAAAATCGAGCTTGCCAAAGACCAGGCCAACCACCGGCATGATCAGGTCGCTGACCACGGCGTCCACAATCTTGCCGAAGGCAGCGCCGACGATCACGCCCACCGCCAGGTCAATGACGTTGCCCTTGACGGCAAATTCCCTGAATTCCTGCATCATTCCCATGGAGTGCTCCTTTGCTGTGGGTGGATCAACCGGGGCCTAGGCTGTTGCCCTCGCCCTGACTTGCAGCAGGAATTATGGACGCGCGCCAGCCCTGCCTGCTGCCTCGCCTCGTTGCCACAGGGGCTCGCTGCGGCTTGAAAAAGCACTTCGCGCTCCGTTACAATCCCGGGTTGACCCCAATAAGCCCCCTTTCGAGTTTTTCAAGCCCTGTTCTTGTAGGACATTCATGACCCACGCAAGCCTCAACGTGCCGCCCGGCGCACCCATTGACAAAGATAAAAGAAACTGGATCGTGACCACCTGCGCCGTCGGTGGCGCTGGCGTGGCCGCTGTCGCCGTGCCGTTTGTCAGCACCTTCCAGCCTTCCGAGCGGGCCAAGGCCGCCGGCGCTGCCGTTGAAGTGGATATTTCGGCCCTGAAACCCGGCGAGAAGCTCACGGTGGAGTGGCGCGGCAAACCGGTGTGGATCGTTCGCCGCACCCCCGAGCAACTGGCTGCGCTGCCCAAGCTGGATTCCCAGCTCGCCGACCCCAAATCTGAACGCAAGCAGAGTGAACTCACTCCCGAGTACGCACGTAACGAAAACCGCTCGATCAAGCCCGAATTCATGGTGGCTGTGGGCATCTGTTCACACCTGGGTTGCTCGCCCAGCGACAAATTCCAGCCGGGCGCCCAGCCCTCGCTGCCGGACGACTGGGCGGGCGGCTTTCTGTGTCCCTGCCACGGCTCGACTTTCGACATGGCCGGCCGCGTTTACAAAAACAAGCCGGCGCCGGACAACCTCGAAGTGCCCCCCCACATGTACCTGTCAGACGTCAAGCTGCTGATTGGTGAGGACAAAAAAGCCTGAAGCTTTGCTGGACAGACGGACCGCGCCGCGTGGCGCCCCCAAGTCCCCCATCGAATAGCAAATAGGATCCCTTATGGCTGAATTCAAAGAAATTTCCCCCGATGCGCCGGCCGCTGCCAAGTTGATGAACTGGGTTGACAACCGCTTTCCCGCCAGCAAGCTCTACAAAGAGCACATGAGCGAGTACTACGCGCCGAAGAACTTCAACTTTTGGTACGTCTTCGGCTCGCTGGCCTTGCTGGTACTGGTCATCCAGATCGTCACCGGCATTTTTCTGACCATGCATTACAAGCCGGATGCCGCGCTGGCCTTCGGCTCGGTCGAATACATCATGCGCGATGTGCCTTGGGGCTGGCTGATCCGCTACATGCACTCCACCGGCGCTTCGGCCTTTTTTGTGGTGGTCTACCTGCACATGTTCCGCGGCCTGATTTACGGCAGCTACCGCAAGCCACGCGAGTTGATCTGGATTTTCGGATGCGCGATTTTCCTGGCCCTGATGGCCGAGGCCTTCATGGGTTATCTGCTGCCCTGGGGCCAGATGAGCTACTGGGGTGCCCAGGTGATCGTCAACCTGTTTGCAGCCATTCCCTTCATCGGCCCCGACCTGGCCCTGCTGATCCGCGGCGACTATGTGGTGGGGGATGCAACGCTGAACCGCTTCTTCGCATTCCACGTGATCGCCGTGCCACTGGTGCTGCTGGGCCTGGTGGTCGCGCACCTGATCGCGCTGCATGAAGTGGGTTCGAACAACCCCGACGGCGTGGAAATCAAGGCGAAGAAAGATTCGGCTGGCCTGCCGCTGGATGGCATTCCTTTCCATCCTTACTACACGGTGCACGACATCTTTGCCGTGAGCGTGTTCCTGATGATCTTCTCGGCCATCATTTTCTTTGCACCCGAGGCAGGTGGTTATTTCCTCGAGTACAACAACTTCATTCCCGCGGATTCGTTGAAGACCCCGGCGCATATTGCCCCGGTCTGGTACTTCACACCTTACTACTCCATGCTGCGTGCCATCACCAGCGAGATGATGTATGCGCTGATTGCCTGCGTGCTGGCGGGTGCGGTGTTGGGCGTGCTCAAGGCCCGGATTGCTGGCCTTTTCAAGGCCGTGATCGTCGGCGCTGCCGTGGTGCTGATTGCCGCGATGCTGATGATCGACGCCAAGTTCTGGGGTGTGGTTGTCATGGGCGGCGCTGTCATCATCCTGTTTTTCCTGCCATGGCTGGACAACAGTGCAGCCAAGTCGATTCGCTATCGTCCGGGCTGGCATTCCTGGCTGTATGGCATTTTTGTCGTCAACTTCCTCGTGCTCGGCTACCTGGGCATCAACCCGCCCTCGCTGATCAACGAGCGTGTGTCGCAGCTGGGAACCCTGTTTTACTTCGGCTTCTTCCTGCTGATGCCCTGGTGGAGCCGTCTGGGAACCTTCAAACCGGTGCCCGACCGCGTGACTTTTGCTGCCCACTGAGCCGGAGATTCCTGACATGATGAAGACACTGAAACAACTGGCTTTGGGTTTTGCCATCGTGCTGGCGCTGGCCGGTATGGGCGCGCACGCTGCGACCACAGGCATTGCCTGGGACAAAGCACCCAACATGACCAACGACCTGGGCGCCCTGCAAAACGGCGCCAAGCTGTTCGTCAACTATTGCCTGAACTGCCACTCGGCCGCGTTCATGCGTTACAACCGCCTGAAAGACATCGGCCTGACCGAGCAGCAGATCAAGGACAACCTGCTGTTTGCGACCGACAAGGTGGGCGAAACCATGAAGGCGTCGATCGACCCGAAGCAGGCCAAGGACTGGTTTGGCGCCAATCCGCCTGACCTGACCGTGGTCGCCCGCTCGCGCGCCGGCCACGGCGGCACGGGCGCCGACTACCTGTACACCTACATGCGTACTTTCTACCGCGACGACACCACGGCGACCGGTTGGAACAACCTCACTTTTCCCAGTGTGGCCATGCCGCATGTGTTGTGGGAATTGTCCGGCGAGCGCAAGCCCCTGTTCGACACAAAGGAAGAACACGGCCACAAGGTCTCGGTCTTCAAGGGCTGGGAGCAAGTCACGCCAGGAACGATGTCGCCCTTGCAGTATGACCAGGCGATGGGCGACCTCGTCGGTTACCTGCAATGGATGGCTGAACCTGCACAAAATACCCGCGTCCGGGTGGGTGTCTGGGTGCTGCTGTTTCTGCTGATATTGACCTTTGTCGCCTGGCGCCTGAACGCCGCATTCTGGAAAGACGTCAAGTAATTTTTCGCCGGGGACCCGCTCCCCGGCACCTTCTGGAGTGGTACCTTCAACGGTTCCACTCCTTTGCATTTAGGAGTCCCGAGACATGATGGTCCTTTATTCAGGCACGACCTGCCCGTTTTCGCATCGCTGCCGTTTTGTCCTGTTTGAAAAAGGCATGGACTTCGAAATCCGCGACGTGGACTTGTACAACAAGCCCGAAGACATCAATGTCATGAACCCCTACGGCCAGGTGCCGATTCTGGTGGAACGTGACCTGATTCTTTACGAGTCGAACATCATCAATGAATACATTGACGAGCGTTTCCCGCATCCGCAATTGATGCCCGGCGACCCTGTGGACCGCGCGCGCGTTCGCCTGTTCCTGCTCAACTTCGAGAAGGAGCTGTTCGTCCATGTGAATACGCTGGAGGCACGCGCTTCCAAGGGCAATGAAAAGGCGCTGGAAAAAGCCCGCTCGCACATCCGCGACCGTCTGACGCAGCTGGCCCCGGTGTTTCTGAAAAACAAGTTCATGCTGGGCGACAATTTCTCCATGCTGGACGTGGCGATTGCTCCGCTGCTCTGGCGCTTGGACTATTACGACATCGACCTGTCGAAGAATGCCGCGCCGCTGCTCAAGTACGCCGAACGCATCTTCTCGCGCCCGGCCTACATCGAGGCGCTGACGCCGTCCGAGAAGGTCATGAGAAAATAATGGCCCCCACGCTTGCCGCTGCGTGTACCTTCGGCGGTGCGCTGCCCCTTGCACGCAGAAGCGGGGCCGCTGCGCCTGCGGACCGGCAAAGCCGGTTCCGCGGCCCCTGCTTGAAGGGACATGCCGCGCAGATTCGAGTGCAATGTGGCTGATTTCATGAACGCGCTCGATTCCACATCGACCCGTCCCTACCTGATCCGTGCTCTGTATGACTGGTGCACGGACAACGGCTTGACACCTTATGTGGCGGTGGCTGTGGACGAGACCGTGCAGGTGCCGCGTGAATACGTGAAGAACAACGAGATTGTGCTCAACATCAGCTTTGATGCGACCAGCTCCCTCAAACTGGGCAACGATTTCATTGAGTTCAAGGCGCGTTTTGCAGGAAGCGCCCGCGAGATCATGGTGCCGATTGGCCGTGTGATTGCGATTTACGCCCGCGAAAACGGCCAAGGCATGGCTTTTCCATTGGCGGTTTCTCCTTCGGCGTCTTTTCAGCCGACCCCGACAGACGGTGAAGAAATTGTGGCACCGGCGATTGAGCTGGCGACCGGGCTGGCCTCTGAGGCAAAGGTCGTACAATTGGTCCCGCCCAACAATACTTCTTCGGCGCGCGACGATGATCCGGAGCCGCCCGAACCACCCAAGCCGCAGCAAGGCAAACGTCCTTCGCTCAAGCGCGTCAAGTAAAATAGTATTCGTGCCGCTTTAGCTCAGTTGGTAGAGCAACCGCCTTGTAAGCGGTAGGTCGTCAGTTCGAATCCGACAAGCGGCACCATTCATTCCAGACCCTGCCCCACCGGGGCCGTTGATCGCCCGGCTGTAACCGGCTATCAGTTCGATAGCAGGCTGATCAGGCTAGACAGGCCTTGCCGGCTGCGAGCTTCAGCCTGGCTACTACTTTCGGGTGATTAGTATCTTCAGCCGAATTGATGTAACCTTCCAACCTTTGTCGGCGAGGCGCGACTGGAGCAGAGGCAATAACTGGCGCACTTTGGCTGCAGCGGCGTTGCTGCTCACCAGCAAGCACCAAGTACCGTCTTCAATCGGCCCGGCCTGAATGGCGGGTCGTAAAGCTTCGGGAATCAGGGACTCGATGGCCTTGAGCCTGTCGCTGGATTCCTGCACAAGCCCGGCCAGCCGTGCGAGCGACGGCGAGTTCTCGACGGCCTGGCTGAAAGTGACGGCCTGGCGCAGGCGTGGGCTGGGGTTCAAGATGGTCGGGCTCGGCGGGGTGTGGACAAGTTCCAAGGAGAAGAATACGTGCATTTGATTATCACGGATGCGTGGCTTGCGCAAAGCCGTGCGATCTATCTGAGCGGGACCAAACTGGTGGTGGCGGGCTTTGTCATGGCACTGACGTTGATGCTGGTGGCTGCAGGCATGTACCACTGGGTTTTCCTCAAGGGCGCACGCGAGGGATGGCCGGTGATCGGTGCACTGGTGAAGCTGATGGTCAAGGACGAGTTTGAGCAGCGCGACCGATTCATGCGGGAGAACCTCGATGCCATGGCCAAGCGACTGGGCGAAATGCAGGCCAAGATGATGCAGCTTGAGTCGCTCGGTGAGCGGGTGTCGGGCCTGGCAGGCGTCAATCCCAATGACATCAAAACCCTGCCCGGACGCGGCGGCGCTTTGGTGGCGGGGCGCTCGCTGAGCATGGAGGAGTTGCAGGCGACCTTGGCTGACCTCGACAAACTGACCGACCAGCGTGTGGACTTGATGACGGTGATGGAGTCCCGGCTTTTCGACCAGAAAGTCAAAAAGATGATGGTGCCGACCCAGCAGCCGGTCGCGGCCGGTATTCTGGGGTCTTCCTTTGGTTGGCGGATTGACCCGCTGAACGGGCGGTCCGCACTGCACACGGGGCTGGATTTTCCGGCGGAACCCGGCACTGCCATCCTGTCCGCTGCGGGTGGCGTGGTGGTCACTCAGGAATACCACGCTGCTTACGGCAACATGGTCGAGGTGGATCATGGCAACAACCTCGTATCGCGCTACGCACACGCCTCGAAAGTGCTGGTCAAGAAGGGCGACCTGGTCAAACGCGGCCAGAAAATCGCCGAGGTGGGCACAACCGGGCGTTCTACCGGGCCTCACCTGCATTTTGAGGTGCTGGTACAGGGCGTGTTCCAGGATCCCCAGAAATTCCTCACGGCCGGGCAAAAATTGCCTGCTCCCATGGCCGTCGCCGCTGTTCCGTTGCCGGCGATGCAGCCTGCCCAACCTCCCCGGCCGAAGTAGCGGCAGGTCAGAGGTAAAATCTGCGGTTTGCGCCCAGTTGAAACCGGCTGGCAGCGCCCACAACTAAGTCGATACTCAATAAGGATTTCGGCCGCACTGCCCGCTCATGGGAGCTGTCAGCGCGGCCTCGCATTTATGGCTTCCAACATCCTGACCAAAATCTTCGGCAGTCGAAACGACAGGCTGCTCAAAACCTACCGCAAAAGCATAGAACGCATCAATGCCCTGGAAGCAGAGTTCGAAAAGCTGGACGACGAGCAGCTGCGCGCCAAAACCCGCGAGTTCATAGACCGCATCGCCGGTGGGGAGACACTGGACGCTATTCTGCCGGAAGCCTTTGCGGTGGTTAGGGAAGGCAGCAAGCGTGTCATGAAGATGCGCCACTTCGACGTCCAGATGCTGGGCGGCATGGCTTTGCACAACGGCAAGATTTCCGAGATGGGGACTGGTGAAGGCAAGACGCTGACTGCAACGCTGCCGGTCTATCTCAACGCACTGACCGGCAAAGGCGTGCATGTGGTCACGGTCAATGATTACCTGGCCAACCGCGATGCGCTGTGGATGGGCAAGCTCTACAACTTCCTGGGCCTGACCGTCGGCATCAACCTGCCCAACATGCAGCGCCCCGAGAAACAGGACGCCTACCGCGCCGACATCACCTACGGCACCAACAATGAATTCGGCTTTGACTATTTGCGCGACAACATGGTCTACGAAGTGGCCGACCGCGTGCAGCGCGGCCTGAACTACGCCATCGTCGATGAGGTGGACTCCATCCTGATCGACGAAGCCCGCACGCCGCTGATCATCAGCGGTCAGGCCGAAGACCACACCGAGATGTATTTGGCCATCAACAAGGTGGTTCCGCTGCTGACGCGCCAGGAAGGCGAAGCCGACCCGCGCACCGGCGAAGGCATCATCAAGCCCGGTGACTTCACGCTGGATGAAAAAACCCACCAGGTGTTCCTGACAGAACAGGGCCATGAAAACGCCGAACGCATTCTCTTCAGCCTGGGCCTGATTCCCGAGGGGGCCACACTGTATGACCCGGCGAACATTTCGCTGATGCATCATCTGTACGCCGCCTTGCGTGCCAACCACCTGTACCACCGCGACCAGCATTACGTGGTGCAGGATGGTGAAATCGTCATCGTGGACGAGTTCACCGGGCGCCTGATGTCGGGCCGGCGCTGGAGCGAGGGCTTGCACCAGGCCGTTGAGGCCAAGGAAGGTGTGGCGATCCAGCCCGAAAACCAGACGCTCGCCTCCATCACCTTCCAGAACTACTTCCGCCTCTACGGCAAGCTGGCGGGCATGACCGGCACCGCCGATACCGAGGCTTACGAGTTCCAGGAAATCTACGGTCTCGAGACCACGGTGATCCCGCCGAACCGTCCAAGCCGGCGTGAGGACCAGCTGGACCGCGTGTACAAGACCACGCGCGAGAAATATGAAGCGGCGATCAAGGACATCCGCGAATGCCATGAGCGCGGTCAGCCGGTGCTGGTTGGCACCACCTCGATTGAAAATTCGGAAATCATCGACCAGTTGCTGGACAAGGAAAAGCTGCCGCACCAGGTGCTCAATGCCAAGCAGCATGCGCGTGAAGCCGACATCGTGGCCCAGGCGGGCCGCTCCGGCATGATCACGATTGCCACCAACATGGCTGGTCGCGGCACTGACATCGTGCTCGGCGGAAATGTGGAGAAACTGGTCGAAGTGGTTGAGGCTGACGAGTCGCTGGATGGCGGCGCCAGGGAAGCAGAGATTGCCCGTCTGCGTGTGCGGTGGGCGCAAGACCACGAGACGGTGAAGTCGCTGGGTGGTCTGCGCATCATCGCTACGGAACGGCATGAATCACGCCGGATTGACAATCAGCTGCGCGGCCGTTCCGGTCGCCAGGGCGACCCCGGCTCCTCGCGTTTCTACCTGAGTCTGGACGACACGCTGATGCGCATTTTTGCTGGCGACCGGGTTCGCGCCATCATGGAGCGGCTCAAGATGCCGGACGGCGAGGCCATCGAGGCCGGCATTGTGACGCGCAGCATCGAGTCCGCCCAGCGCAAGGTGGAAGCACGCAACTTCGACATCCGCAAGCAGTTGCTTGAATACGATGACGTGGCCAATGACCAGCGCAAGGTGATTTACCAGCAGCGCAACGACATCATGGATGCGGCCAACCTTGAAGGGCAGATCGCTTCGCTGCGTGAGGGCTGCTTCACGGATCTGGTGCGGCAGTACATCCCGGTGGAAAGCGTGGAAGAGCAGTGGGACATTCCCGGACTTGAAAAAGTGCTGCGCGACGAGTGGCAGATGGAGGTGTCGCTGCAGGGCGATGTGGAAGCGGCGACCGCCATCACCGACGAAGACCTGCTGGAAAAAGTGATTACAGCCGCCAACGCGGCATTTGCCGCCAAGGTTGAAAAAATCGGCGAGGAAAACTTCACGCAATTCGAGCGCATTGTTCTGCTGCAAAGCATTGACTCGCACTGGCGTGAGCACCTGAGTGCGCTCGACTACTTGCGCCAGGGCATTCACCTGCGCGGCTACGCCCAGAAGCAGCCCAAGCAGGAGTACAAGCGCGAGGCCTTCGAGTTGTTCGGCCAGTTGCTGGACAGCGTGAAAAACGAGGTCACCAAAATCCTCATGACGGTCCAGGTTCAGTCGGGCGAGCAGCTCGGGCAGGCCGCCGAGGAGATGGAAGATCGGGCGGAGAGAATTTCCAACGTCACCTACTCGGCGCCGACTGAAACCGGCGAGGTGGAAACAACGGTGGACGAGGAGTCGCAGCGTTACAAGAAAGCTTTGCCGGACGGCGCTGTGCCACGCGTGGGCCGCAACGACCCCTGCCCCTGCGGCTCCGGTAAAAAATACAAGCTCTGTCACGGCAAACTGAATTAATGCCCCCACGTTCGTTCACTTCGTGTAACTCACTGCCCCCCGAGGGGGTGCTTTTTATTTGCTTAGTCCACCGTTTTCTTTAGAGTCAAGAACATGCCCGTGAACCTGCTTGCCACCCCCGCCGACCAGCTTTATCCCGTGCCGGGCGTGCGCTGGGGCATTGCCGAGGCGGGCATACGCAAGACCGGCCGCAAGGACCTCTCGGTGCTGCTGCTGGATGAGGGCGCCTCGGTGGGTGCCGTGTTCACGCAAAACCGTTTCTGCGCAGCTCCGGTGCAGATCTGCCGCGAACACCTTGCCAAAACCGGCAAGCAGGGTCCCGGCATCCGCGCCATGCTGATCAACACCGGCAATGCCAACGCCGGCACCGGTGCCGACGGCCTGAGCCGGGCGCAGGCCAGCTGCGTGGCGCTGGCGCGCGAACTCGCGGTGGCTCCGGAGCAGATATTGCCGTTTTCCACCGGCGTGATCATGGAGCCCTTGCCGCATGAACGCATCGCCGCCGGCCTGCCGGCCGCGCTGGCCGATGCCAAGGCGGACAACTGGGGCAAGGCTGCAGAGGCCATCATGACCACCGACACCGTGGCCAAGGCGTTTTCCAGCCGCATCACGCTGAGCGGCGTGCCGGTCACCATCACCGGCATCAGCAAGGGCGCCGGCATGATCCGGCCCAACATGGCCACCATGCTGGGTTTCATGGCAACCGATGCCCGCGTGTCGCGGGGCTTGATGGCGCAACTCGCTACTGAACTGGCGGAAGGCTCCTTCAACCGCGTGACGGTCGATGGCGACACTTCGACCAATGACTCTTTTGTGGTGATCGCGAGCAACCAGGCGAAGCATCCGGAAATCACTTCGCTGGACAGTGCCGAGGGTGCGACGTTGCGCGCCGCCATGCTCGACATCGCCAAAAAACTGGCGCAAGCCATCGTGCGCGACGGCGAAGGCGCGACCAAGTTCATCACCGTGCAGGTGGAAGGCGGGAAGACCGGCGCCGAGTGCCGCCAGGTTGCCTACGCCATCGCGCATTCGCCTCTGGTCAAAACAGCTTTTTTCGCCAGCGACCCCAATCTCGGCCGCATTCTGGCCGCCGTCGGTTATGCCGGCATCACTGATCTCGATCAGACAAAAATCGACTTGTACCTGGACGATGTGCTGGTGGCTAAAAAAGGCGGCCGCCATCCTGACTATGTCGAAGCCGACGGCCAGCGAGTCATGAAACAAAGCGAAATCACCGTACGTGTGATGCTGGGCCGAGGCGATGCAGTCGATACAGTCTGGACCTGCGACCTCTCCTACGATTACGTCAAGATCAACGCGGACTACCGCAGTTAATCAGGCTGGCACATGAACGAGCAGTTTGAGCGCCTGATCGCCCGCGTCGAGTCCCTGATGGCGCGGATTGAATCCGTGCTACCGCAGCCCCTGAGCGCGCCGGACTGGAGCGCCTCCATCGCCTATCGCTATCGCAAGCGCAGCTCCGGCCACGGTTCGCTGGAGCCAGTGCGCCACATCGGCCACATGAGCCTCGGCGACCTCAAGGAAATTGAGGACCAGAAGGAAAAGATCAGGCGCAACACCGAGCAGTTTGTGCTCGGCAAGCCCGCCAACAACGTGCTGTTGACCGGCGCGCGCGGCACCGGCAAGTCCTCGCTGATCAAGGCTTGCCTCAATGAATATTCGGCGCGTGGCCTGCGGCTGATTGAAGTCGACAAAGCCGACCTGACCGACCTGCCGGACATCGTGGATGTGGTGTCCGGACTGCCTGAAAAATTCATTGTCTTTTGCGACGACCTGAGTTTTGAGGAAGGCGAGGCCGGCTACAAGGCACTCAAATCCATCCTCGACGGGTCCATCGCTGCGGCCACGCCTAATGTGCTGATCTACGCGACCAGCAACCGGCGCCACCTGTTGCCCGAGTACATGACGGAAAACCTCACCTACAGCCGCAGCGAAGACGGCGAGGTGCACCCGGGCGAGGTGGTGGAAGAAAAAAATTCCCTGTCCGAACGCTTCGGCCTGTGGGTCAGCTTTTACCCGTTCAGCCAGGATGAATACCTGACCATCGTCGCGCAATGGCTGTCGTCGTTCGGCGTGGGCCCGGACGCGATTGCGCTCGCCAAGCCAGCGTCGCTGGTCTGGGCACTGGAGCGCGGCTCGCGCAGCGGCCGTGTGGCCTACCAGTTCGCCCGCGATTACGCCGGCCGTGACAGCGCCAGCCGGCCCGTGGCGGCACCTGCCATCGCGGCCTATGAGCGGCCCGGCGCTGCTGCTGCGTCGTCTGACCAGGGCGACCAGGCCCCTGATCATTCGACATGAGCGTGCTGGTTGCCGACGGCGAGCGCCCGCGCGAGGGCGGTGCTGACCGCAAGGTGGTCGATGTGGCCGTCGGCGTGCTGGTCCGGCCGGATGGCGACTTCCTCCTCACCTCCCGCCCACCGGGCAAGGTTTATGAACACTACTGGGAGTTCCCCGGCGGCAAGCTGGAGCCGGGCGAAACCGTGGAGCAGGCCCTGCGCCGCGAATTGCAGGAAGAAATCGGCATCACAATCGGTTCTGTCCAGCCCTGGAAGGTGGAACTGGTGGACTACCCGCATGCGCTGGTCAGGCTCCATTTCTGCAAGGTGTTTGACTGGACAGGCGAAATGCACATGCATGAAGGCCAGCAGTTCGCCTGGCAACGCCTGCCGGTCGAGGTCAAGCCGGTGCTACCCGGGACACTGCCAGTGTTGGCGTGGTTTGCTGGCGAACGTGCTTTTTCAGGAGCCACCCACGACGTGGGTTGATGCCTTCTTCCCCCGTTCCATTCCAGTTGATTGCTCCTGTATTAATAGCTGCTCGCGCCCAGCCTATAAGGGCTGGACTCATTTTTTGCTTATAAAATGAGGTGGCAGGCGGATTTGGCCGCAACGACTTGCCCCCAGGGCTAAATGGCCCCAAGATAAGGCGGCGCACTGCCTTGCAACGGGGTTTTGAGGGAAATGCCATGCCAGCCCATGCACTGAGCCACACCGCCGGTACCACCACCTATCACTTCCGCGACCTGAAAGACCTGCTGGCGAAGGCGACGCCGCTGCGCTCGGGCGACAAGCTGGCCGGGGTGGCCGCTGGCACCGATGAAGAGCGGGCCGTGGCGCAGATGGCACTGGCCGAGTTGCCGCTGGGCCGGTTTCTGGATGAGGTCGTCATACCGTATGAAGACGACGAAATCACGCGCCTGATCATCGACGGGCATGATGCCGCCGCATTTGCGCCCATCCGCCATCTGACCGTGGGAGATTTCCGCAACTGGTTGCTCAGCGACGCGGTGGACAGCGCAATGCTGGCGGCGGTCGCGCCGGGCATCACGCCGGAAATGGCGGCCGCCGTGTCCAAGATCATGCGCAACCAGGATCTGATCCTGGCGGCGCAGAAATGCCGGGTTGTCACGGCGTTCCGCAGCACCATCGGCCTGGCAGGGCGCCTGTCAACGCGTCTCCAGCCGAATCATCCGGTGGACGACGCTGCCGGCATTGCCGCCAGCCTGCTCGATGGCCTGCTGTATGGGAGTGGTGACGCGGTGATCGGCATCAATCCCGCAAGCGATCATGTGCCGCAGGTGGTGCATCTGCTCACGCTGATGGACGAGATCATCCAGCGTTACGCCATACCCACGCAGTCCTGCGTGCTGACCCACGTGACCAATACCCTGGAAGCGATAGGCCGTGGCGCGCCGGTAGACCTGGTGTTCCAGTCAATTGCCGGCACCGAGGCGGCCAACCGCAGCTTCGGTATCAATCTGCAACTACTGGCCGAAGCCCAAAGCGCAGCCTTGTCGCTGGGGCGCGGCAGCGTCGGCAACAACGTGATGTATTTTGAAACCGGGCAGGGCAGCGCCCTGTCGGCGAATGCCCACCACGGGTTGGACCAGCAGACCTGCGAAGTGCGGGCCTATGCCGTGGCGCGCCGGTTCAAGCCCTTGCTGGTCAACACGGTGGTCGGCTTTATCGGGCCCGAATACCTGTTCGACGGCAAACAGATCATCCGCGCCGGGCTGGAAGACCACTTCTGCGGCAAGCTGCTGGGCCTGCCCATGGGCTGCGATGTCTGCTACACCAACCACGCCGAGGCCGACCAGAACGACATGGATGTGCTGCTGACCCTGCTGGGGGTGGCAGGCTGTACTTTTGTGATGGGCGTTCCGGGTTCGGACGACATCATGCTCAACTACCAGAGCACTTCTTTTCACGACGCCCTGTATGTGCGGCGTGTACTGGGCCTGCGGCCCGCACCGGAGTTCGAGGCATGGCTGGAGAGGATGCAGATCGCCAGCGCAGGGGCGTCGGGCGGCGACTTCCGTTTGACGGACAGCCTGCCACCCGTCTTTCATGAAGCCTTGCGCCGGCTGGGCTGAGCCGGTGCAGAACGGAAGAAACACATGCGTGTTCCCAAAACAATCGTTGTCACCAATCCCTGGCAGCAGCTGCGCGAGTTCACCGCGGCACGTATTGCATTGGGCCGTACGGGCGTCAGCCAGCCAACGCAGCCACAACTGGCGTTCCAGTTGGCCCATGCGCAGGCGCGTGACGCGGTGCATCTGGCGCTTGACGTGCCGCGGCTGGTGCAAGACCTGGAGAGTGCAGCGCTGGCACGCTCCCGGGATTGCCTGGTGCTGGACAGTGCCGCGGGTGATCGTCTCGGCTATCTGCAAAACCCCGACCTGGGGCGTCGGCTTGACGAGGCTTCACGTGCCCGTCTTGCGGACAGGACGCAATCGGCCGCGCGCCACTACGACATGTCGGTGGTGCTGGCCGACGGTCTGTCAGCCCAGGCCATTGCGCAGCATGCGGTGCCATTTTTGCGTGCCCTCGACCGCCTTATCGCGGCAGAAAAATGGTCGCAGGCGCCGCTGGCCATCGTGCGGCAAGGGCGGGTGGCCATCGGTGACGAGGTGGCCGAGCTGCTCGGTGCGCGGCTGGTGCTGCTTTTGATCGGCGAGCGCCCGGGCCTGAGTTCGCCGGACAGCATGGGCCTGTACCTGACCTGGATGCCGCGTGTGGGCCTGCGGGACGACAGCCGTAACTGCATCTCGAATATCCGGCTGGCGGGATTGCCCTATGAAGAAGCCGCGCTCAAGGCGCATTACCTGCTGTCTGAAATGCAGCGGCGGCAGTTGTCGGGTGTTCGGCTCAAGGAAGAGAGCTCGGGCGGCCCGGCTTTGCCACATGCGTCAGGGAACAATTTTTTGCTGGGCGGCCCCGCCTGAATCCACCTGTGACCAAGGAACTATGGGCTCAACTCCCACTGCTTCCTGGCGCCCAGCACCGCGTCCGGGTAGGGCGCTTTGCCGCGCGAGCCGTTGTAGCGGCCCAAGCCCATGAACAGGTCGCCCTTTTCACGGTCCAGGTAGTGCCGCAGGATCACGCAGCCAAAGCGCAGATTGGTCTGCATGTGAAACAGCTTGCCGGCATCGCCGTCGCCGATCACACGCGTCCAGAAAGGCATGACCTGCATATACCCACGCGCGCCGACCCGGCTGACCGCAAACTTGCGAAAGTTGCTCTCCACCTGAATCAGGCCCAGCACCAGGGCCACGTCGAGCCCGGCGCGCCTGCTCTCGTACCAGACGGTTTGCAAAAATTCCTTGCGGATCTGCCACTCCGGTTTTTTCTTCTTGAGGCGCTCGCTCATCGCGCCCAGCCAGCGCAAGTAAGCCAGGCGGCTTTCGGTGTCGCGAAATTCGGGCACTGGCGGCGCATGGTTGGCGATGGCTGAACTCAGGGCGGTGCGCACCGAGTCGATCAGGGGTTCCTCAATCTGCGCACCGGCGCTCGCATGCTCCGAAAACAATAGCGAACTACCAAGGACAGATAAGGACTGGAGGCACTTTCTCCTCGATACTTCTGCCGTTCCGGTGGTTGGCACGGCATCGGATGCCGGCTGGTGCAGGGGCGGGGCAAGAGATGTCATGCGGCTCAGAACGCCAGCTTTCCCTTGAGAAAGGTGAAGGCGTCGGCCACACTGATTTTGCTGGAAGCTGCGTCACGGCGGTGCTGGTATTCCAGTTGCCCGTCCTTCAGGTCGCGGTCACCGATGGTCACGCGGTGCGGAACACCAATGAGCTCCCAGTCGGCAAACATCGCACCGGGCCGCTCCCCCCGATCATCCAGGATCACATCCACGCCGGCCGCAAGAAGCTCGGCGTGAAGCTTGTCGGCCGCTGCCTTGACCTCCGGGAAACGGTCCGGGCTGATCGGACACAGCACCACAGTAAAAGGTGCAATTGCGTCGGGCCAGATGATGCCGCGCTCGTCATGATTCTGCTCGATGGCCGCGGCCGGCAGGCGCGTGATACCTATGCCGTAACAGCCCATTTCCATGAACTGGGGTTTGCCGTTTTCGTCGAGAAAGGTTGCGTTCATGGCCTTGCTGTATTTGGTGCCCAACACAAACACGTGGCCCACCTCAATGCCGCGCTCGATCGCCAGTACGCCTTTGCCATCCGGCGACAGGTCACCCGTTTTTACATTGCGCAGATCCGCGACCAGCGTGGGCTCGGACAGGTCGCGGCCCCAGTTGACGCCGGTGAGGTGGAAGCCTTCAGCGTTGGCACCGCAAATCCAGTCGGCCATGACGGTCACTTCGCGGTCTACAACCAGTTGCACCGGTTTTCGTAAACCGATGGGCCCCAGGTAACCCGGCTTGCATCCGAAATGCTCTTCAATCTCGGGCAGGGTAGCAAAACGGAACTCTTCCAGGCCCGGCACTTTTCTTGCCTTGACTTCATTCATCTCATGATCGCCGCGCAGCAACAGCAGCCAAACTTGGGTCTTGACGGTGTTGCCTTTGTCGTCCTTGGCATCGGTGGCCAGCACCAGGGACTTGACCGTGGTTTGCAGCGCCACACCCAACAATTCCGCTACGTCTTCGCAAGTGCTCTTGCCCGGCGTGGCCACTTTGGCCAAGGCCTGGCTGGACGCAGCGCGGGGGGCTGTCGGAGCCAGGGCTTCGGCCTTTTCCATATTGGCGGCATAACTGCTGTCAGGGCAGTACACGATGGCATCTTCGCCGGTGTCGGCAATCACCTGAAATTCCTCACTCAGGTCACCACCAATGGCGCCGCTGTCGGCAGCAACTGCGCGATAACGCAGGCCGAAGCGGTCAAAAATTCGACGGTACGCACTGCTCATCACGTCATAGCTTTTTTTGGCAGCGTCCAGGTCGCGGTCAAAACTGTAGGCGTCCTTCATCGTGAACTCGCGCCCGCGCATCAGGCCGAAGCGGGGACGGCGCTCGTCGCGAAATTTTGTCTGGATCTGGTACAGGTTTTTGGGCAGTTGCTTGTAGCTTTTGATTTCCTGGCGTGCAATGTCCGTGATCACTTCTTCGCTAGTGGGCTGGACCACAAAGTCTCGGTCGTGCCGGTCTTTGATGCGCAAGAGTTCGGGGCCGTTGGTCGTGAAACGCCCGGTTTCTTGCCACAACTCTGCGGGCTGTATCACCGGCATCGTGAGTTCAACGGAGCCGGCACGGTTCATTTCTTCCCGAACAATGGCCTCCACCTTTCGAATCACGCGCAGTCCCATGGGCATGTAGGTGTAAATGCCCGCCCCCAGTTTCTTGATCATGCCCGCTCGCGTCATCAGCTGGTGGCTGACGACTTCGGCATCGGCAGGCGCTTCCTTGAGCGTGGAAATGAAGAACTGGGAGGCTTTCATGGATGGTTTTTCTGGGCTTCGTGAGGTTTTTGGGACGGCCGCCCCGGGGTGCGCTTGGCTCTGAGCATTCTGCTGTGCATAATGGACTCAGTTTAAAAAATTTGAGGTTTGATTATGCTTGACCGGGACGGCTTTCGGCCCAACGTCGGCATCATCTTGCTCAACCAGAGAAGTCAGGTATTTTGGGGCAAGCGTATCCGTACCCACTCGTGGCAGTTTCCGCAGGGTGGCATTGACCGGGGCGAGAATCCCGAGCAGGCCATGTTCCGCGAACTGCATGAAGAAGTGGGGCTGTTACCGCAACACGTGCAGGTGCTTGCCCGAACCCGGGACTGGTTGCGCTATGAGGTGCCTGACCGGTTTATCCGCCGCGATGCGCGCGGACATTACAAAGGCCAGAAACAGATCTGGTTCCTGCTTCAGCTGGTCGGCCACGACTGGGACCTGAACCTGCGCGCGACCGACCACCCGGAGTTTGATGCCTGGCGCTGGAACGACTACTGGGTGCCGCTCGATGTGGTCGTGGAGTTCAAGCGAGGCGTTTATGAAATGGCACTGACCGAGCTCTCACGTTTTGTGCCGCGTTTTGACAATCGCTCCGAGCCGCGTCCGGACCATCGCAACCGCTATTTGCGTGGCGGCATGCGCCACCGCGATCCGGCAGATGCCGGGCCGGGGGAACAGGGCGCCCCTGGGCCTCGGAGTGTCGGTGCGTCCTTCGAGTTGCCCCCCGGGGCAACATTTGAACCCGATCCCCAAACCGGCTTGGTGGCTGCCTCCAGGAATGACAAGCATGACATTTAGATTTCTGGCCCTGGTCTGTTTGCTGGGGCTATCTTTGACCGCCGCAGCGCAGAATATCGTCGACGACTCCGACTGGAAAGAGGGCAAGGTACCTCCGCCTCCAGCTTTCAATGCTGCGAAATTGCTGCGCTTTGACGTGTCGTCCGGTTCCACGCTGGTGTATGGGGTCGATCCCGCAAGTTTGAGTATTGGGGAGGACGGCATCGTTCGTTATGTGCTGGTGGCCAGCAGCAGTACCGGTGCGCGTAATGTGTTGTACGAGGGCCTGCGCTGCTCGAGTGGCGAGTTCAAGACCTACGCGCGCTACATGCCTGATGGCAACTGGACCAATGTGGAAAAAGCGGAGTGGCGCTCCATGTTTGGGAATATGCCGTCCAGGCACGCCTTGCAATTGGCCCGGGCCGGTGCCTGCAACAATTCAGCCCCGGCTTCCTCGGTCGGCGAAATTGTCCGCCAGCTCAAAAATCAGGGTGTCAGCCCGTAAGCACCAGGTTGGTCCGGTGGATCATTTCCGCCTCACCGGTATAGCCCAGCAGCTTTTCGAATTCGGCGGAGGGTTTGCGGCAAATCAGCCGGGCTTCGGCGCTTGAATAGTTGGCCAGCCCGCGGGCGACTTCCCTGCCTTCGGCATCGCGTATGGCGATCACGTCACCGCGGGAGAACTCGCCCTGCACGCCGGTCATGCCGATGGGCAGCAGGCTTTTCCCTTCGTCGCGTACCTTGGCGGCAGCCCCGACATCCACGCTGACCGCGCCGCGCAACTGCAGGTGGTCGGCAATCCACTGTTTGCGGGCCTGGGTTTTGGCTGTCTGGGCCACCAGCAAGGTGCCGATGGCCTCGCCCTGCGACAGGCGGACCAGGGCGTTCGGCTCGCGGCCCCAGGCAATCACGGTGGATGCGCCAGAGCCTGCGGCGCGTTTGGCCGCCAGGATTTTCGTGATCATGCCGCCCTTGCCGATGCTCGAACCTGCGCCGCCCGCCATGGCTTCCAGCGCAGGGTCGCCCGCCTTGGCCTCGTGGACAAAACGCGCAGCAGGATCCTTGCGCGGATCGGCGGTGTACAGGCCTTTCTGGTCCGTCAGAATGACCAGCGCGTCTGCGTCCACCAGGTTGGCGACCAGCGCACCCAGCGTATCGTTGTCGCCGAACTTGATCTCGTCATTTACCACGGTGTCGTTTTCATTGATCACCGGCACCACACCGAACTGGAGCAGGCTCAGCAGGGTAGAACGCGCGTTGAGATAACGTTCACGATCGGCGAGATCGGCATGTGTCAGCAACACCTGGGCACTGCCGACACCGTTTTCGCGCAACTGACTTTCGTACACCTGCACCAGGCCCATCTGGCCGACGGCAGCTGCGGCCTGCAACTCATGGATGGCTTTGGGCCGTGTTACCCAGCCCAGCCGCTTCATTCCCTCGGCAATGGCACCGCTGCTGACCATGATGACTTCGCGTCCGCCCTTGACCAGAACAGCGAGCTGCTGGCACCACTGTCCGATGGCTTGCGCATCCAGCCCCCGCCCCTCGTTCGTGACCAGGCTGGAGCCCACCTTGACCACGATGCGCCTGGCATTGAGAAGAACCTGGGAACCTGGATTTTCTTGCATGTTCAGGTGATTTTTGGGCCACAGCCCATAACAGATGGACGTAGGTTGCTATCATTAATATAGCGGACGGACTGTGCGGCAGTGCTCTCAGCCGGCGGCCGACGGCGGCTCGGTTGGCAGGTCTGCAAAACGCGGATCGATTTCTTCCGGCTCCTGCTCGCTTTTCTGCACCGACTTTACATGCTGGTAAATCGTCTTGACCAGTTGCTCGCAGCCTTCACGCGTGAGGGCCGAAATCTCAAATACCGGGCCCTTGAATTTGAAGCGTTTGACGAAGTCCTTGATGAGTGCGGCACGTTTGTCCGCATCCACCATGTCGAGCTTGTTCAGCACCAGCCAGCGCGGCTTGTTGTAAAGCGCCTCGTCGTATTTCTTGAGTTCACCCACAATGGCCTTGGCTTGCGCCACGGGATCCACACTGTCGTCAAAAGGAGCCATGTCCACAATGTGCAGGAGCAGGCGGGTGCGCTGCAGGTGGCGCAGGAACAGGTGGCCCAGGCCCGCACCCTCGGATGCACCTTCAATCAGTCCGGGCAAATCCGCGACGACGAAACTCTGCTCCGGTCCGACACGTACAACGCCCAGATTGGGGTGCAGCGTGGTGAAAGGGTAGTCGGCGATACGTGGCCGCGCATTGGAGACGGCAGAGATGAAGGTGGACTTGCCGGCATTCGGCATGCCCAACAGGCCGACATCGGCCAGTACCTTCAGTTCCAGCTTCAGGCTTTTGTGTTCACCGGGCCAGCCCGGCGTCTTGCTACGTGGCGCGCGGTTGGTCGAACTCTTGAAGCGCAGGTTGCCGAAGCCGCCGTCGCCGCCTTTGGCGATCAGCACTTCCTCGCCGGGGACCAGCAGTTCATAAAGGACTTCGCCGGTTTCGGCATCGGTCAGGATGGTGCCCACCGGCATCTTGAGGATGATGTCGTCGCCTTTGGCGCCAAACATGTCCGAGCCCATGCCGTGTTCACCGTTGCGGGCTTCATGGCGGCGTGAAAAGCGGAAATCGACCAGCGTATTCAGGTTCACATCCGCCAGGGCATAGACATGTCCGCCACGTCCGCCATCGCCGCCGTTCGGGCCGCCGAATTCCTTGTATTTTTCATGACGGAAGGAGACACAGCCACTCCCGCCATCGCCTGCGGCGATGTCAATATAGGCTTCGTCAACAAATTTCATGATATTGGAGGGAATCCGATAGCCGGGAGAGGCCTGAATCCTGAAGGTAGTTTACAAATTTCCGGGGCCAAAACAACAAAGCCCCGACCAAGCGGGGCTTCGATGCCATCGAAGTGATCAGCTTACGCTGGTGTCACGTTGACGGTGTGCTTGTTCAGCGAGCCCTTGACAGCAAAGGATACCGAGCCGTCCACCAATGCGAACAGGGTGTGGTCCTTGCCGATGCCCACATTGACGCCCGGGTGGAACTTGGTGCCGCGCTGGCGAACAATGATGCTGCCTGCGTTGATCACCTCGCCACCGAACTTCTTGACACCCAACATCTTGGGCTGCGAATCGCGCCCATTTCGCGTAGAGCCGCCGCCTTTTTTCTGTGCCATTTTTCAATACTCCTTGGTGAGTCCTGGTACTTCGCTGCTTAACCGACGATGGCGCCGATTTGCAGTTCAGTGAAGTTTTGCCGGTGACCTTGGCGTTTTTGGTAGTGCTTGCGACGGCGCATTTTGAAAATGCGCACTTTGTCGTGCCTGCCTTGGGAAAGAACTGTAACCGTGACAGTAGCGCCGGACACCAAGGGCGTACCAACCGTGATCGTGCTGCCGGTTCCGACAGCCAATACCTGGTCAATAACGATCTCTTGGCCTACGTCCGCAGCAATCTGTTCTACTTTAATTTTTTCGCCAGTGGCAACTTTGTATTGTTTGCCACCGGTTTTTATGACCGCGTACATGTGAGACCTCGTATGTGAGTTCTGCGGACGGATTTCCACAGAGCCCTCTATTCTAGCACGGTGGGCCCGAAACCTCTCAACTCGAACCCGCGGCGTTTGGAGGCCAGGGGAGGGTGTGCTGGCTTCCTATAATCCTCAAAACCTCTTGTCTGGACCGTTTTGACAGTAAATTCTTCTAGTACGGCCGCCGCGCTGGCCCTGATTGCCGACGATATGAAGGCCATGGACGCGGTCATAGCGCGCCGCCTGAACTCTGAAGTGTTGCTGGTCAGCCAGGTATCCCAGTACATCGTTGCTGCTGGCGGAAAACGCCTGCGGCCCGCCTTGCTTTTGCTGATGTGCGGAGCCCTTGGCTATCGTGGCGATCAGCGCTTTAACCTGGCAGCTGTGGTGGAATTCATACATACGGCCACCTTGCTGCATGATGATGTGGTGGACGAATCCACCTTGCGCCGGGGTCGGGCTACCGCGAATGCCAATTTTGGTAATCCGGCCAGTGTTCTGGTGGGGGATTTCCTGTATTCGCGGGCTTTCCAGATGATGGTCGATGCGGGGGACATGCGCATCATGCAAACCCTGGCCGAGGCGACGAATATCATCGCTGAAGGCGAAGTCCTGCAGCTGATGAACATGCACGACGCCAGCCTGTCGGAAGAGGGTTATTTGCGGGTGATCAGGTCCAAGACCGCCAAGCTTTTTGAGGCGAGTGCCCGCCTGGCAGCCTTGCTGGCCAAGGCGCCTCCTGAAATCGAACAGGCTTGTGCAGCGTATGGGCAATCACTGGGGACGGCTTTTCAGGTCATTGACGACGTTCTGGATTACGACGGTGATGCTGCGGAAATGGGAAAAAACCTGGGAGATGACCTGCGCGAAGGCAAAGCCACTTTGCCGCTGATCATCGCCATGCAAAGGGGCGACACCGCTGAAAGGGACATCATTCGCCAGGCCATAGAAACCGGCGGAACAGAGCGCTTGGTCGAGATCGTGGCGATCGTCAGACAAACGGGGGCTTTGCAAGCCACCCGGGATGCGGCGGCGGCGGAAGGTCAGCGGGCGGCCCAGGCTTTGTCGCGGCTCGGGCGCAACACCTACAGCGAGGCCTTGCTAGAATTGGCAACGCAACTGCTGCAGCGTCGTTCCTGACGACTGAGCGGCATTTTCGGGGTGTAGCTTAGCCTGGTAGAGCGCTACGTTCGGGACGTAGAGGCCGGAGGTTCGAATCCTCTCACCCCGACCATCTGCGGCCTTTTCCCTTAATTTCCTGCTCACCTTCTTCGGGCAATTTGCCTTGGTTCCAACACCAGAGCAGGTGTAGACCGCTTTTCGATTTACACCACCAGAGCTATCAGCGATGATGTCAATTTTGTCATTTCAAGGTTGAGTCGCGAAACCATGGCTGCCGTCGATACCGTAACCAACGCACCCGCCGCCTTGGCCTTGCCGGGCTTGGGCCGGGCTTTGGTGATCGCAGGCAAGCTTGGGCAGAAAGCTGCGGAAGATATCTTTCGCAAGGCCCAAAGCGGCCGCACCAGTTTTATCGCTGAATTGACAGGCTCAGGTGCGGTTTCCCCATCGGATCTCGCGCACACCATGTCGACGGCTTTTGCAGCTCCGCTGCTCGACTTGGACGCGATAGACACCCAGCGCCTGCCGAAAGGCCTGCTGGATGCCAAGATCTGCCAGTCCTACCGTATTGTTGTTCTCAGCAAGCGCAGTAATCGCCTGATTGTGGCTACCGCCGACCCGTCGGATCAGGAAGCCGCGGAAAAAATCAAGTTTTCCACCCAAATGGGCGTGGACTGGGTTATCGCCGAATATGACAAGCTGTCCAAGATGGTGGAGGCATCTGCCACCACGGCGTCCGAGGCCATGGACAGCATCATTGGTGATGACTTTGAGTTCGACGAGTCCACAGCCGAGGCAGCCAGTGTGGACAGCAATGACACCAGTGGTGCTGAGGTCGAAGATGCGCCGGTCGTCAAGTTTTTGCACAAGATGCTGCTGGACGCGTTCAGTATGCGGGCTTCGGACCTGCATTTCGAACCCTACGAGCATACCTACCGGGTGCGTTTCCGTATCGACGGCGAGTTGCGCGAGATTGCATCCCCGCCTGTTGCCATCAAGGAGAAGCTGGCGTCCCGCATCAAGGTCATCTCGAAGATGGACATTTCCGAGAAACGGGTGCCGCAGGACGGGAAAATGAAGCTGAAGATCGGTCCCGACCGGGTGATCGATTTCCGGGTGAGCACCTTGCCCACGATGTTCGGCGAGAAAATCGTGATTCGTATTCTGGACCCCAGTAGCGCCAAGCTGGGTATCGATGCGCTGGGTTACGAGCCTATCGAAAAGGAGCGCCTGCTCAACGCCGTGCAGCGTCCCTATGGCATGGTGCTTGTGACCGGTCCCACCGGTTCGGGTAAAACCGTGTCGCTGTATACCTGCCTGAATATTCTGAACAAGCCGGGTGTGAACATCGCCACGGCCGAAGATCCGGCCGAAATCAACCTGCCCGGTGTCAATCAGGTCAGCATGAACGACAAGGCTGGCCTGACATTTTCCGTGGCCCTGAAAGCCTTTTTGCGGCAGGACCCGGACATCATCATGGTCGGCGAGATTCGTGACCTGGAAACAGCCGAAATTTCCATCAAGGCGGCGCAAACCGGCCACTTGGTACTGTCTACCTTGCACACCAATGATGCGCCGGCCACGCTGACGCGTTTGCGCAACATGGGCATTGCGCCTTTCAATATCGCCTCAAGCGTCATCCTCATCACAGCCCAGCGTCTGGCCAGGCGCTTGTGCCCCAACTGCAAGGCGCCGGCAGATATTCCCCGCGAAACCCTGCTGGACGCGGGGTTCAAGGAAGAAGATGTGGATGGCTCCTGGACCCCTTATCGTCCGGTGGGTTGTTCGATGTGCAACAACGGGTACAAGGGCCGGGTCGGGGTGTATCAGGTCATGCCCATCACGGAAGAATTGCAGCGGATCATCCTGCGAGATGGCAGCGCGCTTGAAATTGCCGAGCAGGCCGAAATCGAAGGCGTGAGAAGCCTGCGAGGCGCAGGCTTGCACAAAGTTAAGCTGGGCATGACTTCGCTCGAAGAAGTTCTGGCCTGTACCAATGTTTAAGCTCTTATTCATGAATAAAAACCTGGTTTTTCGCTTCGCCGGACGTTTCAAGTCCAAATCATCACTTCCGCATTGAAGAAGGTACCATGGCAACAGCAGCATCCAGAGACATCAAGGAATTTGTCTTCGAGTGGGAAGGCAAGGATCGCAACGGCAAGCAGGTGCGAGGTGAGACTCGGGCCGGCGGACAAAACCAGGTGAAGGCTACTTTGCGCAGGCAAGGTGTGTTGGCCACGAAGATCAAGAAGCGCAGCATGCGCTCCGGCAAATCCATCAAGCCCCGTGATATCGCCATCTTCACACGGCAGTTGGCTACCATGATGAAAGCAGGTGTCCCGCTTCTGCAGGCCTTTGACATCGTGGGGCGCGGCAATGCCAATGCCAGTGTGACCAAGCTGCTCAATGATGTGCGTACCGATGTGGAAACTGGTACCTCCCTGAGTGCTGCTTTTCGCAAATACCCGCTGTACTTCAATGCGCTGTATTGCAACTTGGTGGAAGCGGGCGAGGCGGCCGGTATTTTGGAGCAGCTGCTCGATCGTCTAGCGGTTTATATGGAGAAAACCGAGGCCATCAAGTCGAAGATCAAGTCAGCGCTGATGTACCCGACCTCCGTCGTTGTCGTGGCTTTTGTGGTGGTCGCAGTGATCATGATTTTCGTGATTCCGGCATTCAAGGAGGTGTTTACCTCGTTTGGCGCAGATTTGCCAGCGCCGACGTTGTTTGTGATGGCGATCAGCGAATTTTTTGTGGCGTACTGGTGGCTGATTTTCGGAGGCATTGGCGGGAGTATTTATTTTTTCATGCAGGCATGGAAGCGCAATGAAAAAGTGCAGCGATTCATGGACCGGCTGTTACTTAAAGTGCCGGTTTTTGGCGCCTTGATTGAGAAGTCCTGCATTGCGCGCTGGACGCGCACGCTCTCCACCATGTTCGCCGCGGGCGTGCCGCTGGTGGAAGCCCTGGATTCAGTCGGAGGTGCTTCTGGCAATTCACTGTACGCCGACGCTACGCTGAAAATCCAGCAGGAAGTCTCCACGGGGACCAGCCTGACGGCAGCCATGGGCAACGCCAATCTGTTTCCGACCATGGTGCTGCAGATGTGCGCCATCGGTGAGGAGTCGGGCTCCGTGGACCACATGCTCGGAAAAGCGGCGGATTTTTATGAAGCAGAAGTCGATGAAATGGTGGCTGGCCTGTCCAGTCTGATGGAGCCCATCATCATCGTATTTCTCGGCGGCCTCATTGGCGGGATTGTGGTGTCCATGTACCTGCCAATTTTCAAGCTGGGCCAAGTGGTCTGATGCCGGAGTCCGTGCTCGGTCTGCCTGCTGAATTCAACGCCGCGCTGGCCGGTATTCTGGGGCTGCTCATTGGCAGCTTCCTGAACGTTGTCATTTATCGGTTGCCGAAAATGATGGAGCGGCACTGGGCGGCCGAATGCGCAGAGCTCACCGGCAAGCAGCCGGAGAGCATTGAAAAATTCAATTTGCTGGTTCCCCGGTCCCGCTGTTCGAATTGCGGCCATGTGATTGCCTGGTACGAAAACATTCCCATCCTGAGCTATCTTTTCTTAAGAGGGAAATGTTCGGTTTGCGGAACGAAGTTCGGATGGCGCTATCCGATGGTCGAAGCCGCAACCGGCGCCCTGTTTTTTTTCTGCGCCTGGCGCTGGGGCTTGACGACCACCGGACTGGCGTGGAGCGGATTTTCAGCAGCCTTGCTGGCCCTCGCGCTGATTGACTGGGACACCACGCTGCTGCCGGACGATATCACCCTGCCTCTGCTGTGGGCCGGACTGATCGTTGCAGCGCTGGGCTGGAATCCGGGAGTTTTACTGGGCCAGGCCTTGTGGGGGGCGGTGGCGGGTTACCTGTCCCTGTGGCTGGTTTACTGGGCGTTCAAGCTGGTGACCGGCAAAGAGGGCATGGGTTACGGAGACTTCAAGCTTTTTGCGGCCCTGGGAGCATGGTTCGGCTGGGCCGCACTGGTACCCATGATCCTGATGGCGTCCGTGATCGGTGCTGCAGTAGGTATTGCAATGAAGCTGGCCAGCAGCCTGCGTGAGGGAGGTTATGTGCCATTTGGCCCCTTCCTTGCCGGTGCAGGGTTGACGGCCATGGTGTTTGGTCCCCAGTCCATCCTGCGCGTCATAGGACTGTAGTGGCATGGATCCGCTGCGGGTAGGTTTGACGGGCGGCATCGGCAGCGGAAAAAGCACGGTGGCCCAGGTATTGGCCGATTGCGGTGCGGCGGTGATTGATTCCGACGCCATCTCGCGTTCGGTCACATCACGAGGTGGGGCGGCCATTGAGCTGATCGCAAAACAGTTTGGGCCGCAGTTCATCACGCCGGAAGGCGCTTTGGATCGCGATGTGATGCGCCAGCTGGTATTTGTGGATGTAGCGGCAAAAATGCAGCTGGAATCCATCGTGCACCCACTCATTGGCGAGGAGGCCGCCCGGCAGGCGGCACGGGCTGACAGCGTTTGCATCGTGTTTGATGTTCCGCTACTGGTAGAGTCCGGGCGCTGGCGCCAGCGGTTGGACCAGGTGCTGGTGGTGGATTGTGGGGAGGAAACACAAATCAGCCGTGTGATGGCGCGCAATGGCTGGACGCGCGAAGCGGTGGAACGCGTCATGGCCAGCCAGGCCAGCCGCGACCAGCGACTGGCTGCCGCTGACATCTGCATATACAACGACGCGCCTTTGTCGCTGGCTGCACTGACAGGGACGGTGCGACAACTTGCACAACGCTTCGGGCTATGATGGACGGCCGATCAACCCGCTGAAAAAGATATATCGCAGTGATCCTTTACGAATATCCCTTCAACGAACGCATTCGTACTTATTTACGGCTAGAGCATCTGTTTCACCGCCTTGGCGAGCTGGCTGTGCGGGAGCATCCGACCGACCACCACTATGCGATCACGACCATTTTCGAGGTCATGGACGTGGCGGCCCGCGCCGACCTGAAGACCGATGTGCTCAAGGACCTTGACCGGCAAAAACATACACTCAATGGTTATCGCGGCAATCCAGCGATCTCCGAAGCGGTGCTTGACGAGGTCACCGCACAGCTGGACGGCTGCTTTACGGCGCTGAACAGCTTGCCCGGCAAGGCGGGACAGTCGCTGACCGAGAACGATTGGCTTATGAGCATTCGCAGCCGCATTGGCATCCCCGGGGGTACTTGTGAATTTGATTTGCCGGCTTATTTCGCCTGGCAGCACCTTGATATACACGAGCGGCAGCAAGACCTTCAGCGCTGGATTGCCACCTTGGTGCCCCTGGCCGAGTCGATTCGCATGTTGCTCAAACTGCTGCGCGATTCCGGCCTGCCTCAAAAAGTCGTGGCGGCGGGCGGGCAGTACCAGCAAACCCTGCCGCAGGGGCGGACGTTTCAGCTTCTGCGCTTGCTGATCGATCCAGGCCTGAGGCTGATTCCCGAAATCAGCGGCAACCGCCTCATGGCTTCCGTACGGCTGATGCGCCATGAAAGCGATGACCGTTTGCATGCCAGCACCGACGATGCCGCATTCGAACTGACCCTTTGTTCCTGAGAACGGATCCACAACGCCTGAACCGTTTGAGTTTTTGACAATGAATCGAGATTTGCCCAAGCCCAAAACAGTGGTCTGCCCCACCTGTGGCGGCCCCAGCATGTATGCGCCAGAAAACCGCTTTAGGCCTTTTTGCAGTGAGCGCTGTAAAAACGTCGATCTGGGCGCCTGGGCCAGCGAAAGCTTCCGGATGCCGGCCGATGCACCGCCGGATGACCAAGTCTACGGTGACGCGAAGCTGCAGTAGAAGCCTGCGATTGTGTAAAACGAAACGGCGGTTGAACGCCGGTCAACAGGGGGAGACAAAATGGATCAGCCATCTTTTGCACGCCGCACAGCGGCCGTGCTGGCGGTGATTTTCATGCTCGGCATGGCCGGTGGCCAGGGTCTGGCCGCCACGAAAAAGGAAAAAGCCAAAAAACCGGCAAGCACCCAGCCCGGCAAAAGCGCCAAGTTCATTCCCGGGTCGCAAGAAAGTGCCAAGGAGCGCTCAACGCGGCTCAAGCGCGAATGCAAGGGTCGGGTCAATGCCGGGGCCTGCGAAGGTTATACCCAGTAGGCTGGGTGGGGTTCGCCATGAAGTGAACCGTTGCCTGCCCCAGATGGGCAGGTGAACCGGGCTTATTCGGCGGGTGTGCCGAGTACCTGTTGCAACTCACCGTTCTCGTACATTTCCATCATGATGTCCGAGCCACCGACGAACTCCCCTTTGACATAGAGCTGCGGAATGGTGGGCCAGTTGCTGTAGTCCTTGATGCCCTGGCGGATTTCTTCGTCTTCCAGTACGTTGACGGTCGCGGGCTTGTTCACGCCGCAGGCTTTGAGCACCTGGATGGCACGACCGGAAAAGCCGCACATGGGAAACTGGGCGGTGCCTTTCATGAAAAGCACGACCTCGCTGGATTTGACAATTTGGTCAATGCGCTGCTGGGTATCGTTCATTTTCAGGTCCTTGGGTGGGCACGTAGCAGCCGGAAAAACCGGCCTGTGCAGAGGTAATTGGATTTCAAAAACGGAAAATCAATAGCTGATTATCCAGCCGTTTGCTGGTTATTGCCTAAAGGACGGCCCAGCGCCCTCCGGAGCAGCGGGTAATACCGGCCAGGTCGTTGCGGCTTTGCACCTCGGTAAACCCGCGCAGTACAAGCAGGGCGCGGACAGCCTGGGCCTGATCGTAGCCATGCTCGAGCAGCAGCCAGCCCTGCGGGTGCAAGTACCCGGGTGCGTGTTCAATGATCTGGCGAAGATCGCTCAGACCGTCTTCCCCGGCCGCCAGCGCCTGCAGCGGCTCATGCCGCAGGGCGATCAGATGTTCGTCGGAATTCGCTACATAGGGTGGATTACTGACGATCACGTGAAAGTGGCCACTTACATTTGCAAGCCAACTGCTCTGGATGAAGCTGAGGGGCAGTTGGTGTGCCATTGCGTTGACCCGTGCCACGGCCAAAGCATCGCTGCTGGCATCCACCGCTGTCATGTCTACTGCGGGGCGGGCTTTTTTCAGCGCCAGGGCAATGGCGCCACTGCCCGTGCCCAAGTCGAGCACCCGGGCGGAGGCCGGCAGTTCCGCCTCTGCCAATTGCTCCAAGGCCCATTCCACCAGGGTTTCCGTGTCCGGTCGCGGCACCAGAACGCGTGGGTCCACCTGCAGCTTCAGGCCAAAAAACTCCTGGCTGCCAACAAGGTAGGCCAGTGGCTCGCCGCTGGCGCGACGCTGGCTCAGGCGCTCGAACTGCTGCGCCACGCCGTCGGTCAGGGCGTCGGTGTCATGCGCGAGCAACCAGGCCCGATCGGAGCCGGGTTTGCCCAGCGCGTGCAGCAGCAGCAACTGGGCATCCAGCCGATCCAGTCCCGTGGCTTGGGCCGCGGACAAGGCCTGGACACAGGTAAGGGCGGTCAAGGGCAGATTCCTGAGGTCATTCGATTGCTATGTATTTAATAGCTGGTAGCGCTTACTCATCAAGGGCTGAAAGCCTATTTTGCTTATAAACATGGGTTTATCAGCCGTTCGAGGCTGTTTCCAGTTCCGCCAACAGTTCGGCGCCGCGCGCGACCTGCAGGGCAGTGACCACGTCGTCCAGGTCGCCCTCCATGATGGTCAGCAGCTTATAGAGGGTCAAGTTGATGCGGTGATCAGTCAGGCGCCCCTGGGGGAAGTTGTAGGTCCGTATCCGGTCGCTTCGGTCGCCACTGCCGATCAGCCCCTTGCGCATGGCGGCATCCTTGGCAGCGCGTTCTGAGCGGTCTTTTTCATGGATGCGGGCAGTCAACACCTTGAGCGCCTGGGCTTTGTTGCTGTGTTGGCTGCGGCCTTCCTGGCATTCGGCGACGATGCCGGTGGGCAGGTGGGTGATGCGTACAGCCGAGTCGGTCTTGTTGATGTGCTGGCCGCCGGCGCCGCTGGCGCGGTAGGTGTCGATGCGCAAGTCGGCCGGATTGATCTGGATGGCGACTGCTTCGTCGGGTTCGGGCAGCACGGCCACAGTGCAGGCGCTGGTGTGAATGCGTCCCTGGGTTTCCGTGGCGGGCACGCGCTGCACGCGGTGGCCGCCCGATTCGAAACGCAGCTTGCCGTAAACGCCTGCGCCCAGCGCATCGGGCGAGCCCTCGATGCGCACCACCACTTCCTTATAGCCGCCCAGTTCACTGGCCGATTCGCTGATGATTTCGGCGCGCCATCCTTTGCGCTCGGCATACCGTGTGTACATGCGAAACAGGTCACCCGCGAACAGGGCCGATTCGTCGCCACCGGTGCCGGCGCGGATTTCGATGAAGGCCGGGCGTGTATCGTCCGGGTCCTTCGGAATCAGCATCAGCTGCAGGGCTTCGTCGAGTCGGGCGATGTCGGCCTTGGCGGCCTCGATCTCTTCTTCGGCCATGCCGGCCATCTCGGGATCGTCTTTGGCCTCTGCCAGCATGGTTTGGGCGCTGGCCAGGTCAGCTTCGCGCGCGGTGAGTTGCTGGTATTGCGCGACCACGATGCTGGCCTCGGCATGTTCGCGCGTCAGGTTGCGAAAGCGCTCCATGTTGCTGACCACGTCGGCGGCCGAGAGCAGGGCGTCGAGCTCATGCAGGCGGAAAATCTGGCGGTCCAGGGTCTGGCGGAGAAAGGGTTTCATGAAGAGGCCGGGAGCAAAAACGTTCAGGACAGGGGGCCGGTGACTCGGCCCCGCGTTCAGCCTGGTGCGGGCTGCGGTTCGCGCGAAAGTGGCGCTAACGCTCTTTCTGTTCCCTGGGCAGGTTGCCGCGCAGGAAGAGTCTGGAAACGGTTTGCGCGGTTGCCTCGCGGTTGTCCGCATTGCCGGAATGCAATTCTGCCAATGCGCCGTGCAGCATTTTCTGCGTCAGGCCGCGCGACAGCGCGTCGAGAACGGTCTCCACGGATTCGCCTTTGGCCAGCAGCTTCCTGGCGCGTGCAATTTCCGTGGCGCGCCATTCGTCGGTTTGTGCGTTGAGCTGCTGGATCAGCGGCACACTGCGCCGCTGGTCCAGCCAGTGCATGAAGTTCTGCACCCCCGCGTCAATGATCACTTCCGCCTGCGCGACGGCCGCCTGCCGGCTGTCCTTGCCGGTTTGCACCACGTGCGCCAGGTCGTCAACCGTGTACAGATAGATATCGGGAAGGTCCTTGACCTCGGGCTCGATGTCGCGCGGCACGGCCAGGTCGACCATGAACATCGGCCGGTGCTTGCGCAGCTTGACCGCGCGCTCGACCGCGCCCAGCCCGATGATGGGCAGGGTGCTGGCGGTGCAGCTGATCACCGCATCGAATTCATGCAACCGGCTGGGCAGGTCGGCCAGGCGCATGACCTCGGCGCCAAAACGGCCGGCCAGCTTTTCACCACGCTCCAGCGTGCGGTTGGCTACTGTCATGGCTTTCGGGTTTTTGGCGGCAAAGTGGGTCGCCGCCAGGTCGATCATTTCGCCCGCACCGACAAACAGGACCCTGATGTCGCTTAAATCTTCAAACAGCTGCCCCGCCAGCCGCACGGACGCCGCCGCCAGGCTGATGCTGTGCGCGCCGATCTCGGTGCTGGTGCGCACTTCCTTGGCCACTGCAAAAGAGCGCTGGAACAACTGGTGCAGGGTACTGCCCATGGCGCCCGCGTCTTCAGCCGCGCGCACGGCGTCCTTCATCTGGCCCAGGATCTGCGGTTCGCCCAGCACCATGGAGTCGAGCCCGCTGGCCACGCGAAAGGCGTGGCGTGCGGACTGGTCGTTTTCAAGGGTGTAGGCATGGGAGCGCAACAGGGAAGGCGAGACGCCGCCGCGGTGCGCCAGCCATTCCATCGTATGGTCAAGCTCGGACCTGCCGCCTGCACAATAAATCTCGGTGCGGTTGCAGGTGGACAGCAGCGTGGCTTCGGGCCGGCGTGCCAGCGATTCTCGCAAGCTCCGCAAGGTCGGCTCGATCTGGTCGATGGCGAACGCAAACCGCCCGCGCAAATCGAGCGGTGCGGTGGTATGGTTGATCCCCAGGGTCCAGACTGACATGGCCGGATTATAAAATTGAAGGCCAGGGCAAGCCCCAACATTCTTTCAATCCCCTTGATAAAGGGCAAGTCGCCAGTTCATGACGGCCCTGCCGTCCATTCCCCCACGCATGCAGCCATGACCGCACTCAACCTGACCAACCAGCTGCTTAATTTCATGGCCCCGGCAGCCTTTGTGGCCTTGCTGGTGGTGCTGGGGACTCGGCTTTTTGCCTTGTTATTCAGGTCAAAAAGGCCTGTAGCCCTTTCTGAATGGGCGCAGATAGCTATTGTTTTTGTAGCGTCCCTGATGCTGCTTGTGGCCGGGCTGGCAATTTTCGGCCGCGACGGCAAGATGGCTACTTATGTCCTGCTCGCGGTGGGCGCGGCGACCTGCCAGTGGGTTTTGCTGCGCGGCTGGAAAGCCTGAACAGGTATCAGCTTCCGGGCGCGAAAAGATCGATGCGGTCGGTGATGATGCCGTCGGTGCCCAAATCTAGCAGGCGCTGAACGGCCCATTCGTCGTTGACGGTGTAACTCAGACAGCGAAAACCAGCACTTTTGGCCTGCAACACGCTGGAGCTGTCCCACAGAGCGTGGTTGCAGACCAGCGCGGTGCAGTCCAGGGTCAGCCCGGTTTCCAGCCAGCCCTTCCACAAGCTATCGAGCAGCAGGCCGCGCGGCAGCTGCGGCTGTGCGGCTTGGGCCGCTTCCAGTGCTTCCGGTTGAAACGAGGTCAGCAGCGGCGGCACGGCGGCGCCTTCCCAAAGCCTGGCGGCAGCGTGGGCCACGGCGGTGCCGGTCTGCGCCTCCAGCCCGGGCGTGGGTTTGATCTCTATGTTCAGGAAATAGCCGTTGCGCAGGCAATAACGCGCGAGGTTGCCCAGGCTGGCCAGCGGCTCGCCCGCATAGGCGCGCGAGTGCCAGCTGCCGGCGTCAAGCAGCGACAGGGCATGCCAGGGCTGATCACCGCCAGTGCCCCGGCCGCTGGTCGTACGCTCCAGCGTGGTGTCGTGCATCAGGAAGAGCACGCCGTCGGCGCTCAGTTTCGCGTCGCATTCGAACATGCGGTAGCCGTGGGCTGCGCCCAGGCGGAAAGCCGCCAGCGTGTTCTCAGGGGCGAATTTGCCGGCGCCGCGATGGGCGATCCAGCGCGGATAGGGCCAGCTGCTGCTCATGCGGACTCCCCGAATTTCAGCAGATTGCCGTGCGGGTCGATCACGTATAGCTCCTTCATGCCCCAGGGTTGCAGCACCGGCGGATCCAGCGCCAGGCCGCGCTGCACGAAATCCGCGTGCAGCGCTGCGGTGTCGCCGCGCACATAGCAGGAGGTGTTTTCAGCGATGTGCCGTTCGTGGCAGAGCCAGAAATGCAGTTCGCAGCCGTCTCGCCGAAGGATCAAATACCCGGGGGTTTCCAGTTCGCAGGCAAACCCGAGCCGCTGCGTATAAAACGCCAGCGACTGCGCGATGTCCAGCGACGCCAGGACCGGGACGGTGGACTGTATGCCTGCCATGGCGGTCAGCCGGCGATGCGTTTTCCGGTGGCTGCGTCAAACCAGTGCAGCCGGTCTTCGCGTGGTGCGACATGGATGATCGAGTCGGCTCGCGGGGCGGGCAACTGTTCGTCAGTGCGTACGATGAGTTGTTCGTCACCCATGCGGCAGTACACCAGGCGCTCGGCGCCCAGCAGCTCGACCGTCTCGACTTTCATTTCCCAGCCGGTCGTGCCGATGTCCATGTGTTCGGGGCGAATGCCCAGAATGGTGCCGGCCTTGCCACCGGGCGCGTTCTTCAGCAGGTTCATGGGCGGAGAGCCGATGAAGCTGGCCACAAAGGTGGACGCCGGGCGGTGGTACACCTCTTCAGGCGTGCCGAACTGCTCCATCACGCCGGCGTTCATCACCATCATGCGTTGCGCCAGGGTCATGGCTTCGACCTGGTCGTGGGTGACGAACAGGCTGGTGATGCCCAGTTCGCGGTGCAGCTTCTGGATTTCCAGGCGGGTCTGCGCGCGCAGCTTGGCGTCGAGGTTGGAGAGCGGCTCGTCGAACAAGAACACCTGGGGTTGGCGCACGATGGCGCGGCCCATGGCCACGCGCTGGCGTTGCCCGCCCGAGAGCTGGCGGGGCTTGCGGTCCAGCAGGTGGCCGAGCTCCAGGATGCCGGCCGCCTTGTCGACACGGACCTTGATCTCGTCAATGGGCACCTTTTTGATCTTCAGGCCATAGGCCATGTTGTCAAACACGCTCATGTGCGGATATAACGCGTAGTTCTGAAACACCATCGCGATGTCGCGCTCGGCGGGTTCCAGGTCGTTGACGACGCGTTCACCAATGGAGATTTGACCGCTGGTGATTTCTTCCAACCCCGCCACCATGCGCAGCAGGGTGGACTTGCCGCAGCCCGAGGGGCCGACGATGACGATGAATTCGTGGTCGGAAATGTCGGCGTTCACGCCGTGAATCACCTTGACCGCGGTTTTGCCGGTGCCATAGTGTTTGACGACATCTTTGAGCTGGATTGAAGCCATTGAGACAACCTACGTTGGATTTAATTCAAGTGGACGCCGCGGAACCGGCTCTGCCGGGCCGCTGGCGGCGCCCCCTGGGGGAAGGCGCCGAAGGCGCTTCGGGGAGGGTCATTTTTCTGTATCGACCAGGCCCTTGACGAACCAGCGCTGCATCAGCATGACCACCGCCGCCGGCGGGATCATGGCGAGCACGGCCGTGGCCATCACGATGTTCCAGTCGGTGGCTGCGTCACCGCCGCTGATCATGCGCTTGATGCCGATCACTACCGGGTACATGGTCTCGTTGGTGGTCACCAGCAGCGGCCAGAGGTACTGGTTCCAGCCGTAAATGAACTGGATCACGAACAGCGCAGCAATGCTGGTGGTCGACAGCGGCACCAGCACGTCCTTGAAGAAGCGCATCGGTCCGGCGCCGTCCATGCGGGCAGCCTCGACCAGTTCGTCAGGCACCGTCAGAAAGAACTGCCGGAACAGGAAGGTAGCCGTGGCCGAGGCGATCAGGGGCACGGTGAGTCCGGCGTAGGTGTTGAGCATGCCCAGATCGGACACCACCTGATACGTCGGACCGATACGCACCTCCACCGGCAGCATCAGCGTGACAAAGATGGCCCAGAAGAAAAACATGCGAAACGGAAACCGGAAGTACACGATGGCAAACGCCGACAGCAGCGAGATGGCGATTTTACCGACCGCGATGACAAGCGCCGTGATCAGGCTGACCATCATCATGCGGCCCACCGGCGCATTGGACGCACCGCCTGCACCAGTGCCCTTCAGGGCGGCGGTGTAATTCTCGATCATGTGCGAGCCGGGCAGCATGGACATGGGCGCCTGCAAAATCTGGTCGGCGGTCTGGGTGGAGGCGACGAAGGTCACATACAGCGGAAACGCCACGACAAATACGCCGATGATCAGCACGAGGTGCGCGAGGATGCGCAGGAAGGGGCTGCGTTCAACCATCAGCGACCGCCCGGCCGCCCGAAGGGCGCTGAGCGCCCCCTCTGGGGGCAGTGAACAAAGTGAACGTGGGGGCTCATGTCAGTACTGCACCTTCTTTTCGACAAACCGGAACTGGATGACGGTCAGGATGATGACGATGAACATCAGCACCACGGACTGCGCGGCCGAACCACCCAGGTCGAGCGCCTTGAAACCGTCGTAATACACCTTGTAGACCAGGATCGCGGTGTCCCGACCGGGGCCGCCTTCGGTTGCCGCGTCCACGATGGCGAAGGTGTCGAAGAAGGCGTAGACCATGTTGATCACGAACAAAAAGAACGTGGTGGGCGACAGCAGCGGGAACTGGATGGTCCAGAAGCGCCGCCAGGGTCCGGCGCCGTCAATGGCGGCCGCCTCCACCAGCGATTTCGGAATGCTCTGCAACCCGGCCACGAAGAACAGGAAGTTGTACGAAATCTGCTTCCACACTGCCGCCACCACGATCAGCGTCATGGCATGGTTGCTGTTGAGCAGGCTGTTCCAGTCGATGCCCAGCTTGCGCAGCGCGAACGACACAATGCCGATGGACGGCGCAAACATGAACAGCCACAACACCCCGGCCACCGCGGGCGCGACGGCGTAGGGCCAGATCAGCAGGGTGCGGTAGACCCCCGTGCCCTTGACCACGCGGTCGGCGAACACGGCCAGCACCAGCGACAGACCAATGCCCAGGCCCGCCACCAGCACCGAAAAGAGGGCGGTGATCTTGAACGAGGCAAGGTAGGTCGGGTCGTCCAGCAGGTTGCTGAAGTTCTTGAGCCCTACCCACTCGGTGGACAGGCCGAACGCGTCCGACTGCTGGAACGATTGCAGCAGCGCCTGGGCGGCTGGCCAGAAAAAGAAAATGGCAATGACCGCGACCTGGGGTGTCAACAACACCCAGGGCAGCCATGCCGAACGGAAAACAACGCGTTTTTCAGAAGCCACAGTATTTCAAATCTGGAAACGCCGCGCCCCGGGTTGGGGCAGCGGCAATCGGAGTCAGGAGTTTAGTGCCTGAGCACGCCCGACCCCGGACGCGTTACTTATTGGCCTTCTGGAAACGTTCCAGTTGCTCGTTGCCCCGGCTCACGATGGCGTCCAGTGCTTCTTTCGCTGTCTTTTTGCCGGCCCAGACCTGCTCCAACTCTTCGTCCTCGATCGCGCGGATCTGGATGAAGTTGCCCAGGCGGATGCCGCGCGACTTGTCGGTGGTTTTGCGGATCATCTGGTTGACTGCCACCTCGGTGCCGGGATTCTGCTTGTAGAAGCCAGAATCTTCCGTGACCTTGAACGAGGCCAGGGTGATCGGCAGGTAGCCGGTGCGCTGGTGGCTCTTGGACTGGATGTCGGCATTGGTCAGGTAGTTGAAGAACTCGGCCACGCCCTTGTATTCGGCCGGCTTCTTGCCACCCATGACCCACAGCGAGGCGCCGCCAATCACCGTGTTTTGCGGGGCACCGGCCACGTCAGGGTAATAAGGCAGAGGGGCGATGCCGAATTCGAACTTGGCGTTCTTCTTGATGCTCGCATAGGACGATGACGATGCCGTTTGCATCGCGCACTCGCCCGAGTAGAAAGGCGCGTCGCCCTTGTTGCCGCGGCCGCGGTAGACAAACAGGCCCTGCTTGGCCATGTTGGACAGGTTCTCGATGTGACGCACATGCAGCGGACTGTTGGTCACCAGGCGGGCGCTGGTGCCGCCAAAGCCATTGCCTTTGGTGGCGAATTCGGCGTTGTGCCAGGTGGAAAAACTCTCCAACTGGGTCCAGCCCTGCCAGCTGGTGGTGAAGGGGCAGCTCACGCCGGCCGCCTTCAGTTTGGCCGCGGCCAACACCACTTCAGGCCAGGTCGCCGGCGGCTTGTTAGGGTCGAGTCCTGCTTTCTTGAACATGTCCTTGTTGTAGTTCAGAACGGTGGTCGAGCTGTTGAACGGGAAGCTCAGCATCTGGCCGTTGGGTGCGGTGTAATAACCCACCACAGCCGGGATGTAAGCCTTGGGGTCGAACTTGTAGCCGGCATCGGTCAGCACCTTGCCGACCGGGACCACCGCGCCTTTGGCGGCCATCATGGTGGCGGTGCCCACTTCGAACACCTGCAGGATGTGCGGGGCGTTGCCGGCGCGGAAGGCGGCAACCGCTGCGGGCATGGTTTCGTCGTAAGTGCCCTTGTACGTCGGCACGATTTTGTATTCTTTCTGACTCTTGTTGAAGCCGTCCGACAGGTCGAGCACCCAGTCGTTCAGGCCGCCGGTCATGGAATGCCACCACTGAATTTCGGTTTGGGCGTGGCTGGCGACGGGCACAACAAGTGCGCAGGCGGCAAGGGCAATGGCTGTCAAGCTTTTTTTCATTACAACTCCTGGATAGAAACGGTTCATTCGCACAACAAACCGCCTAGTCTATAAATAATTTGTGACACTTCGATTTAAGCGACTTGCCACAGCCTTCACAAGCGGGTTTCCACGAAGGTGGGCGCGGCAGGGTGTCGCGAATGTTGCACTGCGGTAACATAGGGTCAACGCGCCGGACAGACGCCTGCAACCCCGGCTTTTCACGATGAATGCTCCTGAATCCCTCCAAAAAATAAACGTTTTTGCCGATGAGGCGAAAGCAGGCGAAGCCCGTATTCGCGAGATTCCTTATAACTACACCTCGTTTTCCGACCGCGAGGTTGTGATTCGCCTGCTTGGCACGCGTGCCTGGGATTTGCTGAACCTGCTGCGCGACGAGCGCCGCACCGGCCGCTCCGCCCGCATGCTGTACGAGGTGCTCGGCGATATCTGGGTGGTGCAGCGCAACCCCTATTTGCAGGACGACCTGCTGGACAACCCCAAGCGCCGCAAGATGCTGGTCGATGCCCTTCAGCACCGCCTGTCCGAAGTCGAGAAACGCCGCACGCCGGGTGCCGACATGCAGCGTGATGCCATCGTCGGCGAGCTGCTGGATACCGCCAGGACCGCAGTCAGCGGCTTCGCCACCTCGTTCGAAGACATGGCCGACCTGCGCCGCCAGACCGCGCGCAAGCTGGGCAAGTTCACGCTCAAGGACAACATCAAATTTGACGGCCTGTCCCGGGTCTCTCATGTGACAGACGCCACCGACTGGCGCGTCGAATACCCCTTTGTTGTGCTGACACCGGACACTGAAACCGAGATGGCCGGGCTCGTCAAGGGCTGTATCGACTTGGGGCTGACCATCATTCCGCGTGGCGGCGGCACCGGCTACACCGGCGGCGCGATTCCGCTGAGTTGGAAGTCGGCCGTGATCAACACCGAAAAACTCGAGGCCATGACCGAGGTGGAGCAGGTCGCGCTGCCCGGGCTGGACCAGCCGGTCGCCACCGTGTGGACCGAAGCCGGCGTGGTCACGCAGCGCGTGGCCGATGCGGCTGAACGCGGCGGTTTTGTGTTTGCGGTGGATCCGACTTCGGCAGAAGCTTCCTGCATAGGTGGCAACATCGCCATGAATGCGGGCGGCAAAAAAGCTGTGCTCTGGGGCACGGCGCTGGACAACCTGGCCTCCTGGCGCATGGTAACGCCCGAGGCGCAGTGGCTCGAAGTTACCCGCCTGAACCACAACCTGGGCAAGATTCACGATGCCGAGATGGCCAGCTTCGAGCTGAAGTATTTCGAAGCCGACGGCAAGACGCCCGTGCGCAGCGAACGTCTGGACATCCCGGGCAAGACCTTCCGTAAGGAAGGCCTGGGCAAGGACGTGACCGACAAGTTCCTCAGCGGCTTGCCCGGCATCCAGAAGGAAGGCTGCGACGGCCTGATTACCAGTGCGCGCTGGATCGTGCACCGCATGCCGGCCCACACCCGCACGGTCTGCCTGGAGTTTTTCGGCAACGCCAAGGACGCGGTGCCCAGCATTGTCGAAATCAAGGACTTCATGTTCGCCGAGCAGAAGCGCGGCGGTGCCATCCTCGCGGGCCTCGAACACCTGGATGACCGCTACCTCAAGGCGGTGGGTTATGCGACCAAGTCCAAGACCCACGGCGGCCTGCCCAAGATGGTGCTGTTTGGCGACATCGCCGGCGACGACGCCGACGTGGTGGCGCGCGCCACCTCCGAAGTCGTGCGCATCGCCAACTCGCGCCGCGGCGAGGGTTTCATCGCTATCAGCCCGGACGCACGCAAGAAGTTCTGGCTGGACCGCAAGCGCACCGCCGCGATTTCGCGCCATACCAACGCCTTCAAGATCAATGAAGACGTGGTGATTCCGCTGCCACGCATGGCCGAGTACACCGACGGCATCGAACGCATCAACATCGAGCTGAGCCTGGCCAACAAGGTCAGGCTGTGCGATGCCATGGAAACCTTTTTCCTCAAGGGCCATTTGCCTTTGGGCAAGTCGGACGATGCCGGGGAAATCCCCTCGGCCGAATTGCTGGAAGACCGCGTCGGGCAGGCATTGGCACTGATCGCCGAAGTCCGCGCCTTGTGGTCGGGCTGGCTGCGTGACATCAATACGCTGTTCCCGCAGTTGCAGGACCATTCGCTGCGCGCCAGTTGGAAAACCCAGCTTCGCGTACCGCTGCAGGGTATTTTTTCGGGTGTGGCCTTTGCACCAATTCTTGAAGAATGCAGCGCCATCCACAAGCAGGTGCTCAAGGGCAGAGTCTGGGCGGCATTGCACATGCATGCCGGCGATGGCAATGTGCACACCAACCTGCCGGTCAACAGCGACGACTACGAAATGCTGCAGACCGCACACCATGCGGTGGCCCGCATCATGGTGCTGGCGCGCTCGCTCGATGGCGTGATCTCCGGCGAACATGGCATCGGCATCACCAAGCTGGAGTTCCTGACCGACGCCGAGCTCCAGCCCTTTGCCGACTACAAGCTGCGGGTGGACCCGGAAGGCCGCTTCAACAAAGGAAAGTTGCTACGAAATCAGGAGCTACTTGCGCCCGTCAGTCGAAGGCTGGAGGCCGGAAAGCCTTATAAAAACGGCGTGAACGAGGCTTTGTTTGCCGATTTGACGAATGCGTATACGCCCAGCTTCGGCCTGATGGGCCATGAGTCGCTGATCATGCAGCAGTCCGACATCGGCGCCATCGCCGACAGCGTCAAGGACTGCCTGCGCTGCGGCAAGTGCAAACCGGTCTGCGCCACCCATGTGCCGCGCGCCAACCTGCTGTACAGCCCGCGCAACAAGATCCTGGCGACCTCGCTGCTGGTGGAAGCTTTTCTGTATGAAGAGCAGACGCGCCGCGGCATCAGCATCAAGCACTGGGAAGAGTTTGAGGACGTGGCCGACCATTGCACGGTCTGCCACAAATGCCTGAGTCCTTGTCCGGTGGACATCGACTTCGGCGACGTCTCCATGAACATGCGCAACCTGCTGCGCAAGATGGGCCAGAAGACCTTCCGGCCTGGCAATGCTGCCGCCATGTTGTTCCTCAATGCCACCAGCCCGCAGACCATCAAGTTCATGCGCGGCGCGATGGTGGATGTCGGCTTCAAGGCGCAACGCCTGGCCAACGACCTGCTGCGGCGTGTGGCGCGCAAGCAGACGGCACAGCCGCCGGCAACTGTCGGCAGCTCGCCCGTGAAAGAGCAGGTCATCCACTTCATCAACAAGAAGATGCCGGGCGGTCTGCCCAAGAAAACTGCGCGCGCATTGCTGGACATCGAAGACAAGGACTACGTTCCCATCATCCGCAACCCCGCGGCCACAACGGCCGAGACCGAGGCGGTGTTTTATTTTCCCGGATGTGGTTCGGAGCGTCTTTTTTCCCAGGTCGGCCTGGCAACGCAGGCAATGCTCTGGCATGCCGGCGTGCAGACGGTGCTGCCGCCGGGTTACCTGTGCTGCGGTTACCCGCAAAAGGGCAGCGGGCAGTTCGACAAGGCCGAAAAGATCATCACCGACAACCGGGTGCTGTTCCATCGCGTGGCCAACACCCTGAATTACCTCGACATCAAAACCGTGGTGGTGAGTTGTGGCACCTGCTACGACCAGCTGCAGGGGTATGAGTTCGAGAAAATTTTCCCGGGCTGCCGCATCATCGACATCCACGAGTACCTGCTTGAAAAAGGCATCACCCTGCGCACCGACCAGCCCGGCGCTGGTTATCTCTACCACGACCCCTGCCACAGCCCGATGAAGCTACAGGAGCCGATGAAAACCGTCAAGGCGCTGCTGGGTGACCAGGTGCTCAAGTCTGAACGCTGCTGCGGCGAATCGGGCACGCTGGGGGTGACCCGGCCCGACATTTCGACGCAGATCCGATTTCGCAAGGAAGAAGAGCTGCGCAAGGACGAGGCCAAGCTGCGCGCCAGCGGCGCCGTGGCCGAAACCGGCAATGTCAAGATCCTGACCAGCTGCCCGAGTTGCCTTCAGGGTCTGACCCGGTATGGCGACGACCTGCAGAACGGGCTGCTCGAGGCCGACTACATCGTGGTGGAAATGGCCAACCAGATCCTTGGCAAGGAGTGGCTGCCCGGTTATGTCGATGCAGCCAACAACGGCGGCATCGAAAGGGTGCTGGTCTGATTCACTGAAGGAAAAGTTCATGGCAGGCCTGACCCCCGACACCCCCACCCCTACCGCGTTGACCGTGCACGCCCAGTCGCGCATGCTCGAAATTGCGTTCTCGGACGGCACCGAATTCAAGATACCGTTCGAGCTGATGCGCGTTTATTCACCTTCGGCAGAGGTCCAGGGCCACGGCCCCGGCCAGGAAGTGCTGCAGACAGGCAAGCGCGAGGTCAACCTGGTTGAACTCGAACCTATCGGCAACTACGCGGTCAAGCCGGTTTTTTCAGACGGCCACGAGAGCGGTATCTTTTCCTGGGACTACCTTTACTTCCTCGGCTCCGAGCAGGCGCGTCTGTGGGCAGACTACCTGCAGCGCCTGGAAACTGCGGGCGCGCAGCGTGATGCGCCCATGGCCGCAGCTGGCGGGCATGGATGTAGCAGCCACTGATGCCTGCTGCCGCTGCCATCCAGCATCCGCCTGCTATCAACTTCATAGCTGCCCGCGCTCGACTATCGGGCGCAGGTGTTGTTTTTCAACATAAATACAGGGCAATGCCCCAAGCCGGGACAGGGTTGTCGCTTGAATTGCCGGCTTTCACCCCTAGCATAAGACCATGAGCAGTACCCACTTCGGATTTGAGTCGGTCGACGAGAAAGACAAGGCAAGCCGTGTGCGCAGCGTGTTCGATTCGGTCGCGCCCAAATACGACGTGATGAACGACCTCATGTCCATGGGATTGCACCGGGCCTGGAAAGCTTACGCTGTGATGGTGGCCGACGTGAAGCAAGGCCAGCGGGTGCTGGATATTGCCGGTGGTACCGGCGATCTGGCGCTGGCATTTGCGCCCAAGGTGGGCAGCACCGGGTGTGTTGTCCATACCGATATCAATGAGGCGATGCTGCGCGAAGGCCGCAACCGCATGCTGGATGCCGGCAAGATTTTGCCGACCACGGTGTGTGATGCCGAACACCTGCCTTTTTCCGATGCCAGCTTTGACCTGGTCACCGTGGCTTTCGGTCTGCGCAACATGACGCACAAGGACGACGCCCTCAAGGAGATGAACCGCGTGCTCAAGCCAGGCGGCAAGCTGCTGGTGCTGGAATTCTCGAAAATCGCCAAGCCGCTGGAAAAAGTTTACGACTGGTATTCCTTCAATGTGCTGCCCAAGCTGGGCAAGCTGGTAGCCAATGACGACGCCAGTTACCGCTACCTGGCGGAGTCCATCCGCATGCATCCCAGCCAGGAAGAGCTAAAGGCCCTGATGCACAAAGGTGGTTTTGGCCATGTGGACTATCACAACCTCACCGGCGGGGTGGTGGCATTGCATGTTGGAATCAAATGCTGAAGCAATTAATTAGAGGAGACGGTATGAAACTTTGGTCTGCGATTCTGGCGGCTGTATTGGCCGCAACCATGCTCCTCGCTTATGCTCCTGCGGAGGCTAAACGCATGGGCGGTGGCGGCTCGATCGGACGTCAATCGTCCAATGTGACGCAGCGCCAGGCGACCCCGCCGGCGCAAGCCCCCGCAACACCTGCCGCGCAAACCCCCAGGAAACCCTGGGGTGCCATGTTGGGCGGTTTGGCCGCAGGACTGGGGCTGGCCTGGCTGGCCTCTTCACTGGGGTTAAGTGGTGCTTTCGGCCAGATCATCATGTTTGCCTTGTTGGCCATGCTGGCGATGGTGGTCGTCGGCTTCATCATGCGCAAGCTCAAGGGCAACCAGGGCCAGGGCGCCACGCCTTACGCCATGCAAGGCGCCGGCAGCGCGACCATGCCACGAGACTACAGCCCTCAAAATGTCGGCAACGATTCATCGGCCCGGCCCTGGGAGCGCAGCAGCATGGCTTTTGATGCCACCAAGGCCGGCACAGCGGCCGGCGGTTCCATGATCGGGTCCGCTTTGGGTGGCTCGCAGTCCTGGGGTGTGCCGGCCGGCTTTGATGCCGAGGGGTTCCTCAAGGCCTGTAAAACCAATTTTGTGACTTTGCAAGATGCCTGGGACCGCTCGGACGTCAACAGCCTGCGCGCCATGATGACCGATGAAATGCTCGAGCAGATCAAGGCGCAGCTGGCAGATCGTGAATCGCATACCGGCGGCGCGGCCAACAAAACCGATGTGGTCATGCTTGACGCGCAGTTGCTGGGCATCGAAGAGCTCAGCGATGTCTACATGGCCAGCGTGGAGTTTTCCGGCATGATCCGCGAGGACGCCTCGGCCGGCCCCAGCCCCTTCCGCGAAGTATGGAACATGACCAAGCCGCGCAACGGCGGCGGCTGGCTGGTTGCGGGCGTACAAGCGCTTCAATAAGCCCCCACGCTCCGCCGCTGCGCGGGTCGCTGCCCCCCGAGGGGGCGCTGCGCCTGCGGACCGGCAAAGCCGGATCCGCGGCCCCGGCTGAACTTTAAAATCCCTCCATCGCTCGCGCGATGGAGGGATTTTTTCAATCTGCTGCAAAATCGGGGGCGTATGCGCATTAACACTACGTCCCCTTTTTCTTTTCTGCAGTCCTTGGCCAGCCGTTTTCAGCCGCCTGCCTGGTTTGTTGACGAAGGCCAGCAAAAGATTGTTCTTTTGCTGAACCATGTCCTGATGCAGGAAAAAGAGGCACAAAACCGTCTCCTGCGAAAAAAAGGCAGCGTGGTACACATCCGCTGGGGCGTGTTTGCACTGGACTTGTTGATCACGCCGGCAGGGCTGGTGGACCGCGCACCATCTTCCGCCAAACCTGATCTGTTGCTGGCCGTCGTCGCAGAATCGCCCGACGTGGTGTTCCAGTCGGTGCTGGCCGGCAAGCCTCCTCCGGTCAAGATCGAAGGCGACGTGCAGCTCGCGGCCGAGCTGGGCTGGCTGGCCGACAATTTGCGTTGGGATGTTGAAGAAGATCTGTCGCGCCTGATTGGCGACGTGCCGGCTCACACGCTGGCCGGATTGGCGCGCCAGGCACTGGCGGGTTTACGGCAGTTTCTTGCCCACGCGCCGCGGCCGCCGTCCGCCGCAACGGGGCAGTCCGGCGCGGCATCCATGACGGAGCCGATGAAGGCTTCCTCATGAGTCGCCTCTTCAGGGGCGCTTTCATCGTCTGGACGGTGTTGCGCTTCGGCCTGGACGAGCTGGTGCTTTCGAGTTTCAGCAAACCCTGGATCAGGATGTTGACCCGCATGGTGTCGGTCGGGCGCAACCTGAAAGCACCGCGCGGCGAACGCTTGCGCGAGGCGCTCGAAAGTCTGGGCCCGATTTTTGTCAAGTTTGGCCAGGTCATGTCAACCCGGCGCGACCTGTTGCCGCTGGATATTGCCAATGAGCTGGCCAGGTTGCAGGACCGCGTGCCGCCGTTCGATCCGGATGTGGCCATGGCCATCATCGAAAAAGCCTTTGGCCGGCCGATCAGCCAGATTTTTGCCACCTTCGAGCGCAAGCCGGTGGCCAGCGCATCGATTGCCCAGGTTCACTTTGCCACCCTGCCTGATGGGCGCGAAGTAGCGGTCAAGGTGCTCCGGCCCAACATGCTACCGGCGATTGAAAAAGACCTGGCGCTGATGCACATGATGGCCGGCTGGGTCGAAGGCCTGTCGGCCGATGGCAAGCGCCTCAAGCCGCGCGAAGTGGTGGGCGAGTTTGACAAATACCTGCACGACGAACTCGATTTGCTGCGCGAGGCCGCCAACGCGGCCCAGCTGCGCCGCAACATGCAAAACCTCAACCTCGTGCTGATCCCGGAAATGGTCTGGGACTTCTGCATGCCCAATGTCATGGTGATGCAGCGCATGGACGGCGTGCCCATTGGGCAGGTGCAGCGCCTGCGCGACGCTGGCGTGGACATGAAAAAGCTGGCGCGCGACGGCGTCACCATCTTTTTCACCCAGGTTTTCCGGGACGGATTTTTCCACGCCGACATGCACCCCGGCAATATCCAGGTCAGCCTGGACCCGGCGACGTTCGGGCGCTACATCTCCCTTGACTTCGGCATTGTGGGCACGCTCACCGAGGTCGACAAGGAATACTTGGCGCAAAATTTCAGCGCGTTTTTCCAGCGCGACTACAAACGCGTGGCTGAACTGCATATTGAATCCGGCTGGGTTCCGGCGCAGACGCGGGTGGATGAACTGGAATCGGCCATACGCGCCTGTTGCGAACCTTATTTCGACCGCCCCCTCAAGGAAATATCACTGGGCATGGTGCTGATGCGCCTGTTCCAGACCTCGCGTCGCTTTCATGTAGAAATTCAGCCTCAGCTGGTGCTGCTGCAGAAAACCCTGCTCAACATCGAAGGCCTGGGCCGGGAACTCGACCCTGACTTGGACCTGTGGAGTACAGCCAAGCCCTTTTTGGAAACCTGGATGCTGGAGCAGGTGGGCCCGGAAAAGCTGCTGGAACAACTCAAGGCCGAGGCGCCGACCTACGCCAAGCTGCTCCCCGGCTTGCCGCGCCTGCTTCAGCAGTACCTCAAAGGCCAGTCCGGCGGCAACCGCCGGGAACTCCAGGAGCTGCTGCAGGAGCAGCGCCGCACCAACAAACTGCTGCAAAGCCTGATTTATGGTGGCTTGGGTTTTGCATTGGGTTTGCTCGCCATGCAACTGGTGCTGCGGATTCGCCTTTTTTAGAAGGTGGAAATGTGGTGATAATCACGCATTCTTGAGGAGGTTGCTGTGCTTTTAACCCTGGTTTTTGTCTATCTGCTGATCACCATCATCATCGGCCTGTACGCCGCCAGGCGCGTCAAGAACACCGCGGACTACGCGATCGCCGGTCGCAACCTGCCACTGATCATGATCGTGACGACCACCTTTGCCACCTGGTTCGGCTCTGAAACCGTGCTGGGCATCCCGGCCAAGTTTGTCGAGAGTGGGCTGAAGGGGGTGGTGGAGGACCCTTTCGGCGCCGGCGGCTGTCTGATTTTGGTTGGCCTGTTTTTTGCCGGCAAACTCTACAAGATGTCGCTGCTTACCATCAGCGACTACTACCGCGAGCGTTATGGCCGAACCATCGAAGTAGCCTGCTCCATCATCATCATGATCAGTTACCTGGGCTGGGTGGCCGCCCAGGTTACGGCACTCGGGCTGGTCTTCAACATCCTGTCCGGCGGCGCCATCAGCACGACAGCCGGCATGATGATTGGCACGGCTTCGGTGCTGGCCTATACGCTGTTCGGAGGCATGTGGTCGGTCGCCGTGACGGACTTCATCCAGATGATTGTGCTGGTCGCGGGCCTGGCGGTGCTGGCCATTTTTGCCGGCAACCTGGCCGGCGGTGCCGACAAGGTGATTGCCCTGGCCACCAGCAAGGACCTGTTCAGATTCTGGCCGGAGCCGAACTTTCGCGACATGGTATTTTTCTTCGCCGCCGCCATCACCATGATGTTTGGCTCCATTCCGCAGCAGGACGTGTTCCAGCGCGTGATGTCGGCCAACAGCCAGAGCGCCGCGACCAAAGGGCCGGTCATCGGCGGTATTTTCTACATCCTGTTTGCCTTTGTTCCGATGTTCCTGGTCGCCAGTGCGCTGATCATCATGCCGGAGGAGACAGCCTTGCTGCTCAAGGAAGATCCGCAGAAAATCTTGCCGACGCTGGTGCTGCAGAAGATGCCTTTCGTCATGCAGGTGCTGTTTTTTGGTGCCTTGCTGTCGGCCATTAAGTCAACCGCATCGGCCACCCTGTTGGCACCCAGTGTGACTTTTGTGGAAAACATCTGGCGCCAGTTCAAACCGCGCATGAGTGACAAACACGAACTCAAGCTGATGCGCACCACGGTGCTGGTGTTCAGCGGCCTGGTGCTGACTTATGCCATCTCTATGCAGGGCACCCCGATTTACGAGATGGTGTCGGGGGCTTACCAGGTGCCCCTGGTCGGTGCGTTCGTCCCGCTGGTGTTTGGCCTGTACTGGAAAAAAGCCAGCACCCAGGGCGCTGTTTTTTCCGTGGTGTGCGGCATTGGGGTCTGGCTGCTGTTCACCTTCAGTACCCTGGGTGAGCAGTTTCCGGGCCAACTGGCCGGGGTGCTGGCGGCCACACTGGGTATGCTGGTCGGTTCGCTGACGCCGCAGACCATCGAAAACAGCCGGGGCGGCCACCACCGTCTTTCGACGGAAGCCTGAGAGCCAGCGGGCCGGCCGCCCTGCCGGACCAAAGGCGCGCTGGCCCCGGGGAATAGCCCCGCGCCTATAATTGAGGGTTTTGCATTCCCGGGGATTTCCGGGACCACGCCTCCCTGACAAAACCTCTAGAACCATGCCAATCTACGCCTACAAATGCGAGTCCTGCGGGCATAGCAAGGACGTTTTGCAAAAGATGTCCGATGCGCCGCTGACCGACTGCCCCCAGTGCGGTGCCCCCGCGTTTAAAAAACAGCTCACCGCTGCGGGTTTCCAGCTCAAGGGCTCGGGCTGGTATGTGACTGACTTCCGGGGTGGTGGCGGTGCCACCGCGGTTCCTCCCGTCGCCGGAGGCGAAGCACCACCGGCCGCTGCCGCGAGCTCTGAAAGCAAGCCCGACTCAGGGGTAAAAACGGCGCCCGCAGCAGCGCCTGCTGCTGCCGCTGCGCCGGCGGCCTCCGGTTCCACCTCCAAGGCTGACTGATGGCCGCTGTACGCCGCTGGCTGCTGGCTGGCTTGCTGGTGCTTGTGCCACTCATCGTTACGGTGTGGCTGCTGAACTGGTTCATCGGTACGCTGGACCAGACACTGCAGATCCTTCCTGGTAACTGGCACCCGGACAAATTGCTCGGTTTTCACATTCCGGGCTTTGGCGTGTTACTGGCGCTTGCCATTGTTCTGGCCATGGGTGCCGTCGCCACCAATTTTTTTGGCAAAAAACTGGTGAGCTGGTGGGACGCGCTGCTCAGCCGCATTCCCATCGTCCGGTCGATATATTCGAGTGTCAAACAGGTTTCCGACACACTGTTTTCAGAAAACGGCAACGCTTTCCGCAAGGCGCTGTTGGTTCAATGGCCGCGTGAAGGCGTCTGGACCATCGCTTTTCAGACCGGCATGCCTGGGGGAGATGTCGCCAATCACCTGCCTGGCGACTACCTGAGCGTCTATGTTCCGACGACGCCCAACCCGACGGGCGGCTATTTCGTCATGCTTCCCAAGGCCGACTGCATTGAACTCAAAATGAGCGTCGATGAGGCCCTGACCTATGTCATTTCCATGGGCGTGGTGGTGCCTGGAAGCGCCGTCACCTATAAACCCAGGTAACTTTTTTCCCAGCGCGAGAGCGCACACAAGCACAAGCGACTTATCTATGACTTCCCAAATGCGTTCCCACTATTGCGGCCTGGTCACCGAAGCCCTGCTGGGCCAAACCGTCAGCCTGTGCGGCTGGGTCAATCGCCGGCGTGACCACGGCGGCGTGATCTTCATCGACCTGCGTGACCGTGAGGGTTATGTGCAGGTGGTCTGCGACCCGGACCGTGCCGACATGTTCACCACGGCCGAAGGCGTGCGCAACGAGTTCTGCGTGCAGATCAAAGGCCTGGTCCGGGCGCGCCCCGAGGGTACGGTCAACGAGGCGCTGAAAAGCGGCAAGATCGAGGTGTTGTGCCACGAGCTGATCGTGCTCAACCCCAGCGTGACGCCGCCGTTCCAGCTCGACGACGACAACCTGTCCGAAACCACGCGCCTGACACACCGCGTGCTGGACCTGCGCCGCCCTTACATGCAAAACAACCTGATGCTGCGTTACCGCGTGGCGATGGAGACGCGCAAGTTCCTCGACGCCAACGGTTTCATCGACATCGAGACGCCGATGCTCACCAAGAGCACGCCCGAAGGCGCGCGCGACTATCTGGTGCCCAGCCGTGTCAACGAAGGACAGTTCTTCGCGCTGCCGCAAAGCCCCCAGCTGTTCAAGCAGCTGCTGATGGTGGCGGGCTTTGACCGCTATTACCAGATCACCAAATGCTTTCGCGACGAAGACCTGCGCGCCGACCGCCAGCCGGAGTTCACGCAGATCGATATCGAGACGTCCTTCATGGGCGAGCAGGACATCCGCGACATGTTCCAGGGCATGATCAGCAACATCTTCAAGACCGTGCTGGCCACCGACCTGGGCGAGTTCCCGGTCATGACCTATGGCGATGCCATGCATCGCTTCGGTTCTGACAAGCCGGACCTGCGCGTGAATCTGGAGTTCACTGAGCTGACCGATGTCATGGCCGATGTGGACTTCAAAGTCTTTAGCGCGCCAGCCACGACTCCGGGTGGCCGCGTGGTTGCCCTGCGCGTGCCCGGCGGCTCCGAAATGAGCCGCGGCGAGATCGACGGCTATACCGAGTTTGTCAAGATTTACGGCGCCAAAGGTCTGGCCTGGATCAAGGTCAACGACGTGAGCAAGGGCCGCGAAGGCCTGCAGAGCCCCATCGTCAAGAACATCCATGACGCAGCGGTGGCCGAGATCCTCAAGCGCACGGGTGCGCAGAACGGCGACATCATTTTCTTTGGCGCAGACAAGGCCAAGGTCGTCAACGACAGCATAGGCGCGTTGCGCCTGAAAGTCGGCCACAGCGCGTTCGGTAAGAAGACTGGCCTGTTCACCACCGGTTGGAAACCGCTGTGGGTGGTGGACTTCCCGATGTTCGAACACGACGAGGAAAACAACCGCTGGAGCGCGGTGCATCATCCGTTCACCGCACCCAAGGACGGCCATGAAGACTGGATGGACACCGACCCGGGCAAATGCATCGCCAAGGCCTACGACATGGTGCTCAACGGCTGGGAGCTCGGTGGCGGCTCGGTGCGTATCCACCGCGCCGAGGTGCAGAGCAAGGTGTTCAGCGCGCTGAAGATCGGGCCCGAGGAAGCGCAGGAGAAATTCGGCTTCCTGCTGGATGCCCTGCAATACGGCGCGCCGCCGCACGGTGGTCTGGCGTTTGGTCTCGACCGCATCGTGACCATGATGACCGGCGCCGAGTCGATTCGCGACGTGATTGCTTTCCCCAAGACCCAGCGCGCGCAGTGCCTGCTGACACACGCGCCCAGCCCGGTCGACGAAAAGCAGTTGCGCGAGCTGCACATCCGCCTGCGCAATCCTCAACCAGCCTGATGCCGGTGTAGCGGGGCGCTCCGATATTGATAGCTGCTGGCGACCGTATTTACCGGGCTGGAGGCCGATTTGTCTTGTAGCGGCAGGCAATATGCGTTGCGCGCCGCGGGAGCAGTACATCTCCCGCACATCGCTGCCTGCTCAGACAGAAGCGGACCCAGGCCATGACTTTCTTCAAGATTCCCGAGTCGGTACTGGTCGTCATTCACACGCCGGCGCTGGAGGTGCTGCTGATCGAGCGGGCCGACCATCCCGGTTTCTGGCAGAGCGTGACCGGCTCCAAGGACGCTTTGGACGAACCGCTGGAGCAGACTGCGCTGCGTGAAGTGATGGAAGAAACCGGCATCCAGGCCCGCTCGCAAGACTTGCGGGACTGGGCGCTTGCCAATGTCTACGACATTTATCCGGCTTACCGGCACCGCTATGCACCAGAGGTGGCGCGCAACACCGAACATGTGTTCAGCCTGTGCGTGCCGTCCACGACGGCGGTCACGCTCAGCGCGCGCGAACATTCGGCTTATCAATGGCTACCCTGGCTGGCCGCCGCCGATCTCTGCTACTCCTCCTCCAATGCAGAAGCTATTTTGTTGTTGCCACAATTCGTGACATAAAGGGAAGGGCGGACGTCCCTTGCAGGCTCTACAGTAGGCCGGACGAGCATGCACTGGCCGGCTGCGCGTGACCAGGCGCAAGCCCCCCTGCTTTTCCACGGAGACCCTTCGCGACCCATGCCTTCGCTTACCCCCCAACACGCGCTGCAACTGCTGCAGGGCGGGCAGGCGCTGTTTCCCGCGATGGTCAAGGCGCTGGACGAGGCCACCGCCTGGGTGCAGCTTGAAACTTATATCTTCGATTTCCACGGGCGCAGCGAGGAGCTCGCCCGGGCTTTGCTGCGTGCTGCGCGGCGCGGCGTGCTGGTCCAGGTGCTGGTGGACGGCATAGGCACCGACCCGCTCAGCGCCGATTGGCAGGCCCGCTTTGCAGAGGCGGGCGTGCAGTGGCGGGAGTATGCGCCCCTGGGCCGCGGCCGATTCGCCGTGTTGGGCCTGCTGGTGCCCGAGCGCTGGCGTCGCCTGCACCGCAAGCTTTGCGTCGTCGATGAGCAGACCGTTTTTTGCGGCGGCATCAACATCCTTGACGACTTTTACGATCCCAATCACGGTGACCTGACAGAGCCGCGCTTCGATTTCGCAGTGGCGGTCACCGGTCCGCTGGCGGCGCAAGCTTCAGATGCCATGGCGCTGCTTTGGTGGCGCGTGCAGGCGGGCTACAGCGCGCGCCAGCGTCACCTCAGTGCCGCATGGGAGGCCGTCAAGGCGGCCGGTTACGGTGGCCGCAGCGGCCGCCAGGGCCGTGCCATGCCATTTCGTGCCAGGCGCCCCGCCGATGCGGCTGCGTCCCCGCCCGGCGCCAGGGCTGCACTTTTACTGCGAGACAACCTGCTCAACCGCGGCATCATCGAACGCGCCTACCGCAAGGCCATCGGTCAGGCCCACGAGGACATCATCATCGCCAACGCTTACTTTGTGCCCGGCGGCAAATTGCGCCGGGCCCTGGTCCGGGCTGCCCGGCGCGGTGTCAAGGTGACACTGCTGCTGCAGGGGCGCTACGAGTACTTCATGCAATACCATGCGGCGCGGCCGGTGTATGGCGCGCTGCTGGAGGCGGGTGTCGAGATTCATGAGTACGACGCTGGCTTCCTTCATGCCAAGGTGGCGGTGATCGACGGTCACTGGGCCACGGTGGGTTCGTCCAACCTGGACCCCCTGAGCCTGTTGCTGGCACGTGAGGCCAACGTCGTGGTGAATGACCGGGCTTTTGCGCTGGACCTGCAGCAGCGCCTGCTCCGTGCCTTGGCCAACGAAGGCCGGCGCCTGGACGCTGCCGCCTACAGCCGGCGGCCCCTGCGCCAGCGCGTGCTGGACTACATGGCCTATGCCCTGATGCGCCTGGCCCTGCTGGTGGCGGGGCAGCGTTACTGATTCCGGACCGCCCGCCCGCCGGGAGGCCCGGATTCGCTCCTGAATTTATAGCTGTCCGTGCCCGCCGGATAAGGGCTAAAGGCCTAAAACCTGCATAAAAAAGGGGCATGGTTGTTTTTGGTCGGGCTGGTAACATCTGGCCCATGCTTATGAAATCCAATACGCCTGACAGCCCGCTGGTGATTGACGAGGGAACGCCGGTCTCCGTCAAGATCCGCGAACGCCTTGCATTGGCGAAAAAACGCTTCAATGCCAACGACAACATTGCCGAGTTCATCCAGCCAGGCGAGCTTGAGCAACTGCTCGACGAGGTCGAAGGCAAGATGAAGGGCGTGCTGGACAGCCTGGTGATCGACACCCAGACCGACCACAATACCCAGAACACCGCGCGCCGCGTGGCCAAGATGTACCTCAACGAGGTTTTCAAGGGTCGTTATGTCGCCGGCCCCACCATCACCGAGTTCCCCAACGCCGAACGCCTCAACGAGCTGATCATCGTCGGGCCGATCACGGTGCGCAGTGCCTGCTCGCACCATTTCTGTCCGGTGATCGGGCAGCTCTGGATAGGCGTGATGCCCAACGAACACACCAATGTCATCGGCCTGTCGAAGTACGCGCGCCTGGCTGAGTGGATCATGGGCCGGCCGCAGATCCAGGAAGAGGCCGTGGTGCAGCTGGCCGACCTGATCCAGGAAAAAACCCGGCCGGACGGCCTGGCCATCGTCATGGAGGCCAGCCACTACTGCATGGGCTGGCGCGGTGTGAAGGACCTGGACAGCAAGATGATCAACTCCGTCATGCGCGGCGTCTTCCTCAAGGACCCCAACCTGCGCCGCGAGTTTTTATCCCTCATTCCCAAAAAGAGCAGCTAGGGCCTGTCCACACTATGTATGCAAGATCCGTTGCGAGTCAAAAAGGCCACGCGCGAGGCGCAAAATGTAGCCGGGCTGGCGCCCGGCAAGGCTTTGCAACGCTGCGCATGGCCTTTTTGGCCGCAACCCGAAGGGAACGTGGTGAAAACAACGCCACTCGTTGTTGCACTCCTAGCCCAGCCGCCCAGGCTGGGCGTCGTCGCGCGCCTAGATTGGCGCTGTTTTCACCACGTTCGCACTTGCATACATAGTGCGGACAGGCTCTAAGGATAGATATGTTGGTACGCCTTCTTTACGCCAGCCGCTCGGCCAACCCTGCTTCCAGCGAAATCACCGAAGCCATCCTGGCCCAGTCGCGCAGCCACAACCCGGCCATCGGCATCACCGGCATCCTGTGTTACGGCGGCGGCATTTTCCTGCAGGCCCTGGAGGGCGGGCGCGACCAGGTCAGCGACCTGTATGGCCACATCCAGAAAGATCCGCGCCACAAGGACGTGGTGCTGCTGCACTACGAAGAAATCACCGAGCGGCGATTTGGCGGCTGGACTATGGGCCAGGTCAATGTCAGCAAGGTCAACGCGTCCATCCTGCTGAAGTATTCCGAGAAGGCCGAACTCGACCCCTACGCGGTCTCCGGCAAGGTGTCGCTGGCTCTGCTGGAAGATCTGATGGCCACTGCCGCCATCTGCGGAAGGGCCTAGATAGGGCCCCCGCGCTTGTCGCTTCGCATACTGCGCTGCCCCCCGAGGGGGCCGCTGCGCCTGCGGCCCGGCAAAGCCGGTTCCGCGGCCCTGGCTGGTAAGGCCAGGGTGCATGCGGTGCTTCACCGTCCCTAGCAAGCCCCTTTATCAGATCAACCGGTGCCGCTTTCCGCCCTTGCCCTCGTCATCCTCGCGGGGCTGATTCACGCCAGCTGGAACATCGCGGCCAAGCACGCCGGTGGTGATGTACGCTTCACCGCCTTCACAAGCTTCGTGATGATGGTTTTCTGGGCGCCGCTGGGCGTCTGGGTTGCGCTGGATGAACTGGGCGGATGGGGCCTGGTGCAGTGGGCGGTGGTGTTCGCCAGCTCCGTCATCCACATCCTCTACTTCATCTGCCTGCTGCGCGGCTACCGCAAGGCCGACCTGACGGTGGTTTATCCACTGGCCAGGGGTTCGGGCCCGCTGCTGTCCTCGCTGGCGGCGATCTTCATCCTGGGTGAGCGCATCACGGCACTGGGCTTGGCGGGCATCGCGGGAGTGGTGAGTGGCGTGTTCCTGATCGCGGGTGGGCCCGCGCTGCTGCGCGCCGGCCAGGACCCCGGCCAGCGTGAGCGCATCCGCAAGGGCTTGCGCTACGGCCTGCTCACGGGCGGGTTCATCGCCTGCTACACGGTGGTGGATGGCTATGCGGTCAAGCTACTTGCGGTATCGCCCATCCTGCTTGAGTACGTGAGCAACCTCTTCCGCCTGGGCCTGCTGGCGCCCGTGGTGCTGCGGGACCGGCCAGAGGCTGCCGCACTCTGGCGCCGGCAGTGGAAACATGCAGTCTTTGTCGGCGTCGTCAGCCCCATCTCCTACGCGCTCGTGCTGTACGCGATGAAAGTGGCCCCGCTGTCGCACGTCGCGCCGGCCCGGGAAATTTCCATGCTGTTCGCCGCCCTGATCGGCGGCCAGTTGCTGGGGGAGGGAGACCGCAGGGCCCGGTTGCTGGGTGCGGCCCTGATCGCGGCGGGTGTGATGGCCCTGGCGCTGGGATGAGCGGGTTGCCCGTTTCCCTGGTCGGCTGCGATTTTTCCAGCGCCCCCACACGCAGGAAACCCATTGTCCTGGCCAGCGGCACCAGCAAAAACGGGCGTGTCCAGCTGGCGAAGCTGGAGCGCTTCGAATCGCTGGACGCTTTTGACGCCTGGCTGCACCAGCCTGCCGGCTGGCTGGGCGCTTTCGATTTTCCGTTCGGCCTGCCGCGCGAGCTGGTGGCGCATCTCGGTTGGCCCGCTGCCTGGCCTGCGCTGATGGCGCATTACGCCGCGTTGAGCCGCGCTGACATCCGGCAAGCGTTTGCAGCGTTCTGCGATGCGCGGCCCACCGGCGCGAAGTTTGCCCACCGCGCCACCGACAAACCAGCTGGTTCCAGTCCGTCGATGAAATGGATCAACCCGCCCGTGGCCTACATGCTGCATGCCGGCGCGCCCCGCTTGCTGGCTGCCGGTGTGCATTTGCCGGGCTTGCATGATGGCGACCTGTCGCGCATTGCGCTCGAGGGCTACCCCGGCCTGCTGGCGCGCGAAATCCTCGGGCGGCGGCCCTACAAAAGTGATGACAGGCTCAAGCAGACACCGGACCGGCTGATTGCCCGTAAGGATCTGATTACCGCGCTGGAGATGGGCCAGACTCGACTAGGCCTGCGCCTGAAGCTCAGCCATGCCCAGCGCGACACGCTGGTGGACGATGCCAGTGGTGACAGCCTGGATGCGGTGCTTTGCCTGATGCAGGCCGCGTGGGCGCAGGCCCAGCACGAGCAGGGTGCCCGCTGCTACGGCCTGCCCGACGATCTGGATTCGCTCGAAGGCTGGATCGTCAGCGCATGAAAAAAACAGCTGACGGATTCGCCATCGCCTGGCTTCATCTCGCTATATTTTTGATAGCTATTGGTGCCTGCCCGGTATGGGCAGAGAGCGGAAAAGTGACGCGTGTCACCGACGGTGACACACTCTGGATCCGGCTCGCCGGAGGCGGCAAACCGGTGAAAGTCCGCATTGAAGGCATCGATGCCCCCGAAATTTGCCAGGCTGGCGGCCGGGCCGCGCGCGCCGCTCTGGCCAGCAAGGTGGCGCGTCGTGTGGTCACCTTGGACATCCGGCGCCACGATGATTACGGTCGGGCCGTCGCCAGCGTCCAGGTCGATGGTGAAGATATCGCTGGCTGGATGGTTGGCCAGGGTCACGCTTGGTCTTACCGTTACGGACGCGAGGGCGGGCCTTACCTGAAGCGGCAGCTACAGGCTGAAACCGCAAGGCGCGGCCTGTTTGCCGACCCGCAGGCACTCCCGCCACGCCTCTTTCGCAAGCAGCATGGTTCCTGCCATCCCTGAGTCTGCAGCCTGAAATGCCTGGCGTCCTACATGGAAATACGACGGTGCCGACGGGCCACTGCAAATCGTCCTCCCTACAGTGAATAACGGTTGGCATCAAGCCACCCGCATCATTTTCCAAAGGACGAAGCACCATGAACAAACATCAAGTTGAAGGCCGTGTGGACCAGGCCACTGGCAAGACAAAGGAAGTTGCCGGCCGTGTAGTGGGCAATGAAAAGCTGGAAGCCGAAGGCATGGCCGACCAGGTCAAGGGCAAGACCCAGGCAGGTTACGGTGACGCCAAGGAAAACCTCAAGGACAGCGCCAGGAAGGCGATCGACAAGATCTGAGCAATGCGCTTACGACTTCCGACACCCATCTCAAAGCAAGGAGTCTCCATGAAAACCTCACAAACCCAAATGGGCCGGCCCCTTCTGGCCACGGCCTGCTCCGTTGCCCTGCTGCTGGCGCTGACGGCCTGCAACAAGCAGGATGGCGGCAAAACTGTTGGCCAGTCCGTTGATTCTGGCATAGCCAAAACCGAGCAGGCCGCCAAGGATGCCGGCAACGCCATGAAGGATGCTTCCAAAGACGCTCAAGTTGCCGGCAGGAAGGCCAGCACGAGCGTGGGCGAGAAGATCGATGACATGACCATCACGGCCAAGGTGTCGGGTAATCTGGCCCAGGATCCCGACCTCAGTGCCATCAAGATCAATGTCGACACCAAGGACGGCGTGGTGACCTTGAATGGACCTGCACCTACTGCCGCGGCGAAAGACAAGGCCACAGCCATTGCCAAGGGAGTGCAGGGCGTGTCGTCGGTCAACAACCAGCTGATGGTGACCCCCAGCTGATCAGAGTTCAATTTAGTCGCTGAACGCGTCACTGCTGCCGGCCCCGAGGGGTTGCAGCAGTTTTTTTTGCGCGGATTCCCGGGAAGAAGAGGTGGCATCACTTGTTGTCGCGGAATGAGTGCCCCAAGCGGAACGGGGCCCGGCTCTGGAAAGCTGGGCCCCGCGAGCGATCAGGCCGGCAGAGCCAGCCTTCACACCGGGAAGGTCAAGGGCGAACGACGATGTCGTTGCGGACAGCGCGGACGTTCTTGGTATCGCGTGCGATGGTTTCAGCCTGGGTCTTTTCGGCAGGCGATCTGGCGAAGCCGGAGAGCTGCACAGTGCCGTTCAGCGTTTCGACGCTGATGGATGTGGCTGCCACCGTCTTGTCTGCCGCAAACTTGGCTTTCACGGCCGTGGTGATGGCGGCGTCATCGACATAGGAGCCAGCACTTTCCTGGCCCCGGGTAACGGCACAGCCGGCGCTGATGATGGTGATGCCGGCCAGGGCGGCAAATGCAATTGCGCGAGCGTATTTCATGATTTTTCCTTGAAGTTTATAACTGTGGTTGGTGCGGAAAGTTGCAAAGCTGGCCGACTGACGGCACCACGCCGGTCGGTTTGCGTATGGGAATTCACGGATAGGGATGTCGTTTTCTGCGGGGCGACAACATGGAGTGGACGGCGCCGTTTATTTCCGAAGATTTGAGTGCCGCCAGCAGCAAACCAGTCACCGAGATCAGGCGCCAGGGCCGCAGTACGACAGCCGCCGCGCCAATGCCGGCAGAAATGCCTAGGAGCCTCATCGGCTGTTGTTCAGCGAAGGTCTGGAACACGGGCTTGGCGAAATCGACCGCCAGCCGTGCCGGGTGACCATGCCACCAGGCGCCTGCCACCTGTTTCATCAAGCTCCAGGTTCCCGCTGAAGTATCAATGCTGTTTTCTTCTGCGTAAGTTGCAGAACCAGTTGGCGAGCCGTCCATAAAACCGTCGTCTTCTGGCGCTTCAAGGCCCATCTGGCGAATGATCGCCTGGCGGCTGTTTGCTAGCCGTTGCTGGGCGGTGATAGGCGTATTGTTCATCGCCGCAGGCCTCAGCCGACCATGCGCAAGGCTTGCGCGTCGCGATCAATCTGCGCTTTGACATCGGCGAAACTGTTGCTGCGCAGAGGCGTGCGTGCCTTGAAGACAGCAGCCAGCGTCAGCACGAGCATGACCGCGGGTACGGCCACGAGCACCCAGTGGAATTGCTGCATGAGCACGCCAAGCATCAGGGCAACGCCGGTGAGCATCAAAAATGCGAGGCCCAACATGGCTGCCAGCGTCCAGGCGAGGCTGCGCTGCAGCAATTCCACACCTGCTTCCGAAGCCTCTTCCCGAATCAATGCGGCATAACCGGACACATGGTCTACCAGAAGATCTGGCCGCCGGACAAGAACGGAAAACAAGGGATGCAACATGAGCCTTGGCGTGGTCGACAGATCGTGGGAAGCTACGGCTGACTCAGTGGCCGTCGCGATGCCGGAGCGACGACGCCACCATCAAGGCCACGGCCGCACCCACGGCAGCAGCGATCAGGACGGACTTGACTGGCTCGTTGGCCACATAACGCGTGGTTGCATCCGCGTAACGATGCATGGACCGTTGCGCGCGTTCGCTCGCTTCGGAGGCCATGTCCAGGCTCTGGCGCGCAAGCTTTTGCGCCTGGCTGGCCAGCTTGTCGACCAGCGGATCAATATTGCCGCGCAGGTTGCGTACCTTGTCCTCTGCCCGATCCAGGGTGTCATTGGCCATGGCGCGCGTGTTGTCCACGGCCTTTTCTGCACCGTTCATCAGCTGGTCGGACAGGCGGCCGGCACCTGACAAGGTTTCGTCGGTTCTGGAAAGCGGGTTTTTCATTTCATGGTCCTTTGAAAGAGGGGAAAAAGCGTGAAGGTCGGCAAGGCGGCTGAATGGACCGGGTGGCGCGAATTCAGTTTCTTTTCATCAGGCCAACCACAAAGCTGACGACGGCCATGACGGCAAAGATGAAAAAGAGGATCTTGGCAATTTCGACAGCACCAGCGGCGATGCCGCCAAAGCCGAACACGGCTGCAATCAATGCAATCACGAGGAACACAACGGAATAGTGCAGCATGTGAATCTCCTTGCAGGGCAGTGCCCCTGGTTGCGGCGCTCGCAATTGAAACACCTGTAGCAAGATTAAGCAGAGGTAACGCCCGTGGTCATCGGTGAGGGTCGGATGCCCTTGTCGGTCGGTATGGCCACGCGCTGTAGGACGTCACCGACCGCTTTTTGGACGGTGCTGCCGGGAACGCAGCACGCTGCTTCCGCGTTAAAGCTTCTTGGGGAGCACCGCCGAGATGCGCGTGCCCTCACCGGGGCGCGAGGTGATGGTCAAGCGCCCGCCTGCTGCTTCGACCCGGTGTTTCATGCCGGCCAGGCCGTGGCTGGTGCCCTTGATCTGCGTGGTATCGAACCCGACGCCGTTATCCTTGACCTCCACCGTGATGTAGCCCTCGAAACCATGCAGGCTGATCTCAGCCTGGCGGGCCTCGGCGTATTTGCTCATGTTGGTCAGCGACTCCTGTACCAGCCGGTACACCGTGAGTTGTGCCGAGCCTCCGAGTTCGACCGTTTCGAGGTCGGTGGTCACGTCCAGTCCAGACCGGTCTTCGAACTCCCGCGCCAGGATTTCCAGCGATGCCACCAGCCCAAGATGCGATAGCGAAGACGGCCGCAGATCTTCCACAATCCGCCGCTTCAGGGCGATGCCGCTGTTCAGTGTGTCGACCAGGTGCTGCATGCGTTCAGCTGCTTCCGGTGAAATGGCACCCAACCGCGACTTGATGCGCGCGACATCAAGCTTGGCGGCCGTCAGCAACGCACCCAGTTCGTCATGCAGCTCGCGCGCCAGGTGGCCGCGTTCATCTTCCCGCACCTGTTGCAGATGGGTGGCCAGTTCGGCCAGGGTGGCGGTGCGGTCCCGCACTTCCTTGTCCAGCTGGTCGCGTTCGCGCAGCAGGGCTTCCTGTTCACGCTTGCCCGCGTCCAGCAGGGCCCGTGTTTGCCGCAAATACATGTAGAAAGCCAGTAAACCGGCCAGCGCGACCAGCGCGATGCCGATGCGCGAGAGATGCAGCGAACGGACGATCTGGGCCTGAGCCGTTCCCATTTTGCTGTTGCTGGCATGGACCAGCTTGCCGACCTGGCTGCGGATGGCGTTCATCTGGTCCATGCCCACATCGGTGGTCAGCACAAACTTCCACGCCTCCTCATTGCCCTGCTTGCGCATGCGAACGCTCAAGTCCATCTCCGCAAGTTTGCGCGACACGCTGCGCGACAGGAGGCCGAACTCGGCCAGTTCCTCGGGATAGGGTGTGTAATGCCGGCGCAGAGCGTCCAGGGTCTGGTTGATGTCGGCGGTGGCCACGTCATACGGTTCCAGGTACTTGGGGTCTCCGGTCAGCAGGTAACCCCTTTGCCCGGTTTCGGCGTCCAGCATGTGTTGCAGCAGCCGGTTGACAGCCCCTCGCGTCGCCTGCGATTCTTCAATGCGGGTGACGGCCTGGGTGGACAGGCGGAAACCGGCTTCATTGATGAAAATCAAAATGGCCGCCGCCAGCACCGCCAGGGGCAGGCTGATAGCCATTTTGGGTATTACAAACCATCTCATCCTGATCTCCGGTCGGTATTGGTCAATAATTCGTGAATAATCGCTAATGAAATATAAGCCCGTAATTGCGCGAGGCTATGTTGCTGCATTGTGCCGTCTGGCGAATGCGGACCTTACAAAGAGGACCTGAAATGATCAAAATCGGAATTGTGGATGACCATGCCATCGTGCGCTCCGGGCTCAAACAGTTCTTCTCGGATCAAGTCGATTTGCGGGTGGTGGGCGAAGCTGCCAGCGGCCGTGAAGCCATCGATCTGGTGCGCAACGTCGAACTGGACATTCTGGTCATGGACCTCTCCATGCCCGGCCAGAGCGGCATCGACGCCCTGGCGATGATTCGCGCGAAAGCGCCCGATGTCGGCATTCTGATTCTCAGTGGTTATCCGGAAGAGCATTACGCCGTCAACCTGATTCGACAGGGCGCCAGCGGTTACCTGAACAAGGAATGCGATCCGATGGAGATCGTCAATGCGATCCGTGTCATTTCACTGGGCAAACGCTACATCACACCGGCGGTGGCCGAGTTGCTGGCACAGCAGCTGAACCGGAAAAATGACGCAACGCCGCATGAGCAGCTTTCCGAGCGCGAATTTCAGGTTTTCCTGAAGCTTGCCAAGGGGGAAACCGCAGGAGACATTGCCAAGGCCTTGTCCCTGAGCGTCAAGACCGTGAGCACTTACCGGACCCGGGTGATGGAAAAAATGAGCCTGGCGTCCAACAGTGACCTGACCTATTACGCCCTGAAAAACAAGCTGATCGATTGAGACCTTCCTGCAGGCCGCGCCCTGCTTATTTGAGGGCGTGGCCGGCGCTGACCGATCCGGATTGCGCAATGCAATAGTCGATCAGCGCATCTATCTCGTTGGATTTGTCAAAAACCGCGTCCACGCCAAGCTGGGCGCAGCGCTTGCGGATGTCCGTCGTTGCGTAGTTGCTCAGCACAATGACTTTCTGGTTCGGCTCGCGGTTGCGGCAAGCCTCCAGCACGCCCAGACCGCTGCCCTGTTTGAGAAACAGGTCCACGATCGCCAGGTCCCATGCGTGGCCGGTCTGGAGCAGCCAGGCCTTGCCTTCATTTTCCGTTTCCGCCGTACCTACCGCATCAATACCAGCCAGCTCTTCCAGCGTGGCCATCAGGTTGTCGCGGATTGTTGCGTTGTCTTCGACGATATAAGTTTTTAGTCCCACTGAGCTTCAATCCAGGTCTGCAATCACGGGTCTTGCAGCCTTCACAAATGGTTACGCTGACCGGGAATGCCGGATAAGTTTTATCTGTTAACTAATGTATCAATCTTCGCCGAATGATTTTGACAGGGTCCCAAGGGCTTGCTTGTAGGAAGTTGCCTACAGCCTGGCTGTAGGCTGGCACTGACAGTTACAGATGGCTGTTGCCCACGGGCAATTTTCGATGACTGGCAGACACTGGGTCGTTGGCTGAGCTTTCCGTTGCGTCGTTATTTTCCCGGCCGACTTCGCAGGCATCGGGCCTTTCCCGGTCTTTCCTGATTACATGCTGGCCGTATGACCCGTTTCACCAATGCCATTTCCACCTTTCACCGGACCAAGGGTGGGCGGCTTGTTGCCGGGGTGCTGCTGTTGGTGCTTGGTATCACCCTTGCGCTGGTTTTTTTCCCATGGGACTCAATGCGCGGGCCGCTGAACCGGTATGTCAGTGAGAAGACGGGGCGGCAATTTGAAATCACCCGCCGGCTGGAGGTCAAGCTGGGGCGAACCACCCGCGTGCTGGCTGACGGCATCGAGTTTGCCAACCCGTCGTGGGCGCGCGATCCTTACCTGGTCAAGGCGGAAGCCGCAGAAATCCAGGTCCGCCTCTGGCCCCTGCTTTTCGGCCGGGTCGAGTTGCCGCTGGTCAGCCTGCGCAAGCCCCAGTTTGGGCTGCAAATGGAGGCTGACGGGCGCCGCACCTGGGCGCTGGGCAAAGACACCTCCGATGAAAGCAGCGTTCCGCTGATAGGTCAGCTGCTGGTTGACCAGGGCACCGTCAACTATCTGGTGGCGGCGCGAGGTGCTGATATCAGCGCCGATTTTGCGCTGCTCGCGGAAGACGCTTCCGCCTTGCCGCTGAGCTACAAGGCGCGTGGCAAGTGGAAGGGTGAACCGTTCACCGCGCAGGGCCGCACTGGCGGCGTCTTGCAGCTCAGCGCCGACACCACGGGAAGCTTTCCGCTGGAGATCAATGCCACCGCCGGACGCACCCGGCTCAAGGCCAGCGGGTCCATCACCAACCTGGCGGAGATCGCCGGCATCGATGCCCAGTTCCAGCTAGAAGGGCAAAGCCTGGAAGACCTGTACAAGCTGGTGGGTGTGGTGCTGCCAGGAACACCGCCCTACAAGCTTCAGGGCCAGCTAAACAAACAGGGTTTGTTGTGGTCGGTAAAACAGATCAAGGGGGTGCTCGGGAAGTCCGACCTGAGTGGGGATCTCGCCTTTGACCGCTCCAGGACTGTGCCGCTGCTGTCTGGAAAAGTACAGTCGCGCGTGCTCGATTTCGAAGACCTGGGGCCCATGGTGGGCCAGCCTTCGGACAACGTCCCGAAAGACATGGCAAAAGCCGCGGCGCCAGCTCCGCAAAAAAACAGCCGCCGCGCCGGCAGGGTGCTGCCCGACACCAAACTTGATTTTGCGCGCCTGAAGGCGATGGATGCGGACGTCCAGTACAGCGCTGCCGACATCCGGCATGTCAAGGCCTTGCCGCTGGACAGCATGACTGCGCACATCCTGCTGCGCAAGGGCGTGCTTGAACTCGAGCCTTTGAAGCTCGGCGTGGCGGGAGGCCAGTTGGCCGGGCGCTTGGCGATCAACAGCAACACCTCGCCGTCAAGCATTGAAACGAGGCTGGATGCGCGCGCCATTCAACTCAACCAGCTGTTTCCCACCATCGAAACCACCAAAAGCAGCCTGGGCCGCATCAGCGGCCAGGTGGACCTGAAAGGCCGGGGCGGCTCCACCGCGCAGATGCTGGCGTCTTCTTCGGGGAATGTCGCTTTCCTCATGGGCAGCGGTGAAATCAGCAACATCCTGCTGGAGTTCATGGGCCTGGATGGTGGCGAGGTCATCAAGTTTCTGGTGCGCGGTGATCGCAATGTCGGGCTTCGTTGCGCGGCAGCCTCGTTTGAGGTCCAGCAAGGTCTGATGACGAGCCGGGCGATTGTGCTGGACACGGTAGATACGGTCGTCAATGGCCAGGGCCGGGTCAGCCTGGCCGATGAAACGCTGGATCTGGTGCTCTATCCCTCCCCCAAGGACCACAGCATCCTGAGTTTTCGCTCTCCCCTCAAAATCGGCGGGACTTTCGGGGCACCGACAGCCGGGCCCGACAAGGGGGCGCTGGCAGGCCGTGCCGGTATTGCCTTGGCCCTGGCTGCCATTAATCCCTTGCTGGCACTCGCCGCCACCATTGAAACCGGCCCGGGGCAGGATGCCAACTGCAGCCAGGTGCTCACTCAGGCCGCGGCAACTGCATTCAAAACAGGCAGCCCCGGCGCACCCGCCAGGTAGGTGGTCAGCCGGCGCTTTCTGCAGCAATGTGTAGAACGCCGCAAACCCGGCAGCCCGGGTGGCGCTGCACGCGGATCTCGTTCCAGGCCATTGCGCGCCCGTCCAGCATCAGCAGGCGCCCGGCCAGTGGCTCACCCACGCTGCACAGCAGTTTGAGGGCTTCGGCGGCCTGCATGCTGCCGATGATGCCGACCAGCGGCGCAAACACGCCCATGGTCGCGCAATCAGCCTCTTCAGGCGCCGCATCCTCGGGGAAAACGCAGGCGTAGCAGGGAGTTTGTGGCTGACGCGTGTCGAAGACCGACACCTGCCCGTCAAAACGCAGGGCGGCGCCGGAAACCAGTGGCTTGTGATGCCTGACGCATGCACGGTTGATGGCGTGGCGGGTCGCAAAGTTGTCGGTGCAGTCGAGCACCACATCCGCCTGCCGGACCAGCTCGTCGAGCAGAGCATCGTCAGCACGCCGGGTGATCGCCTGCACCCGCACGTCGGGGTTGATCTCGGCAATGGCGTGCGCGATGGACTCTGCCTTGAACTGCCCAAGCCGGGCCAGCGTGTGGGCGATCTGGCGCTGGAGATTGGTGGCTTCCACCCGGTCGTGGTCTACCACCATGATCTGGCCTACCCCGGCACTGCCCAGGTAAAGGGCGGCAGATGAGCCCAGTCCACCAGCCCCGACCAGCAGCACGTTTGAAGCCAGTAACCGGTTTTGCCCTTCGACCCCCAGCTCATCGAGCAGGATGTGACGGGAGTAGCGCAGCAGCTGGGTGTCGTTCATGAGGGCAGGAGCGGGCCGGAGCAAGCCGCGCAGCCTGTCCGTTCTGGCAGTCAGGCGGGCCGCAGAAAGCCAACCTGGGTCAGTTTTCTTTCTTCTCTTCTTTGCGCTCGACCATGGTCTTGCTGACCATCACGGGGCGGCCCTTGAGCTGGTTGATGGCTTGCGCAAGCTGGAAGTCCTTGTCGCTGCCGAATTCCGGCGGGCGGCGTTGCTCAGGGCTCTTCCTGGACTCTTCTTCCAGGCGCTTGAGCGCTTCCTCGCGGGCCTTTTCACGGCCCGGGTCTTTCACTTCGGCGCCCTGGCCGCTGGCGAGGTGCTTTTCCAGATCGGCTTCGCGCGTGCGCAGGGCCGCAAATGGGCTGCCTTCGAGCGTTTCGTCCACCATGACGTCAGGCAGGATGCCTTTGGCCTGGATGGACTTGCCGCTGGGCGTGAAGTACCGCGCGGTGGTGAGCTTCAGGCCGGTGTCAGGACCGAGGGGCCGGACCGTCTGTACCGAGCCCTTGCCGAAAGTCTGGTTGCCCATGATGGTCGCGCGTTTGTAGTCCTGCAGTGCGCCGGCCACAATTTCGCTGGCCGAGGCCGAGCCTTCGTTGACCAGCACCACCAGCGGCACGCTCTTGACGGCTGCGGGCAGGCGTTTTAGCGGGTCGGCGGCATTGCGGCGCTGGTAAAACTCGGGTGAGGCCTTGTAAGTGAATTTGCTTTCCGCCAGCTGGCCGTTGGTGGACACCACGGTCACGTTCTCCGGCAAGAAAGCTGCCGACACCGCGACAGCGGCGTCCAGCAGGCCGCCCGGGTCGTTGCGCAGGTCGAGTACCAGCCCTTTGAGGTTGGGTTCCTGCTTGTAAATCTGCTCGAGCTTGGCAGCGAAATCATCGACGGTGCGTTCCTGGAACTGGCTCAGGCGGATCCAGGCGTAACCTGGCTCGATGACCTTGCTGCGCACCGACTGCGTGCGGATTTCCTCGCGGGTGATGGTGACCGGGAAGGTGCGGTTTTCGTCCTTGCGGAAGATCATCAGCACGACCTTGGTTTTTGGTTCGCCGCGCATCTTCTTGACGGCTTCATTCAGGCTCAGACCCTTGACTGCCGTGTCGTCGATTTTGGTGATCAGGTCGTTGGGCTTGAGGCCGGCGCGGTCGGCGGGCGAGCCTTCAATCGGCGAAACCACCTTGACCAAGCCGTCTTCCTGGGCGATTTCAATGCCGACGCCGACAAAACGGCCGCTGGTGCCTTCACGGAATTCCTTGAAGGATTTCTTGTCGAAATAAACCGAATGCGGGTCCAGGCTGGCCACCATGCCTGAAATCGCGTCGGTGATGAGTTTTTTCTCGTCAACAGGTTCCACGTAGTCGGTTTTGACCATGCCGAACACGGCGGCCAGTTGCTGCAGCTCTTCCAGCGGAAGGGGTGTGAGCCCACCCCGTGCAACCGCCTGCAGTTGCACTGTCGTCAGCGCACCGGCTACAGCGCCGATGGAAATCCAGCCTGCTATCTTGAGTTTCTGACCCATAAACACCTTCATTCGCCCTGTACCCGGGCAGTTGTCACAGAATTTGGAACAATATACACCTTGGAGAAAGGCCCTTGACAACAGTTCCCGCCCCACGCGCGCCCGGGAGCGACCGAAGGTCAAATTGTTTCAAAAACTCCACCCCTTTACCCGCGCTTGACGCAGTTTCGAACCAGCGGGCCGGCTTTGTTCAGGCTTTGCCCTGGGCTGCCACCGCTGCTTCGGCCTTGGCCACGGCTTCGCTGTCGCCCAGATAGTAGTGGCGCAGCGGTTTGAGACTGGCATCGAGCTCGTACACCAGCGGTATGCCATTGGGAATATTCAGTCCGACGATGTCCTTGTCGGCAATGTTGTCGAGGTACTTCACCAGCGCGCGTATCGAATTGCCGTGTGCCGCCACCACAATGCGCTTGCCGGCCAGGATGGCGGGCGCCATGGACTCGTTCCAGAAGGGCAGCACCCGTGCCACGGTGTCTTTCAGGCATTCGGTCAGCGGCACCTCGCCGGGTTTCAATCTGGCGTAGCGCGGGTCGTCACGTTCGCTGCGCGGATCATTGGGCTCCAGCGGTGGCGGCGGCGTGTCGTAGCTGCGGCGCCAGACCAGCACCTGCTCGTCGCCGTACTTTTTGGCGGTTTCCGCCTTGTTCAGGCCTTGCAGGGCCCCGTAATGCCGCTCGTTGAGGCGCCAGCTGTGCACTACCGGCAGCCATGTGCGGTCCATCTCGTCGAGCGTATGCCACAACGTCCGGGTAGCGCGCTTGAGCACGCTGGTATAGGCCAGATCGAAGTCATAACCTTCGCTCTTGAGCAGCCTGCCGGCGTGGATGGCCTGCTGCACACCGGTGGTGGTCAGGTCCACATCGGTCCAGCCGGTGAATCGGTTGTCCAGGTTCCAGGTTGATTCGCCGTGGCGGATAAGCACTAGTTTGTACATGGTGGGGGCAGGATGATGAAGTTGAAAAGAGGTCAGGCCTGAAAAAGCCGGGGGAAAACGTCCAAAAAAGACCGGCAAAGGCTGCGTCAGCTGTCCGGGAAAGCCCATGCCGCTTCCTGCATTCTAAAATCACTCCTTAATTGCAAAACCCTTGAAGGACTTATAGTGAAATTTCTCATCGACAACTGGATGTTGATCGCCATCGCGCTGGCATCCGGCGGCATGCTGCTCTGGCCGCTGGTTTCCAGCGGCATGGCGGCCGGTTCGCTCAGCGCCAACGGCGCCGTGCAGTTGATCAACCGCGAGAAGGCCGTGGTCATTGACGTCTGTGAGGCTGAGGAATTCGCGGCTGGCCACGTGGTCGGCGCCAAAAACCTGCCGCTCGGGCAATTCGAGGAAAAACTGCCCGCCACCGTGAAAAACAAGGCGCTTCCCCTGATTCTGGTGTGTGCCTCCGGTGCGCGCGCCAACCGGGCGCTGGCGATGGCCAAAAAACTGGGTTACCAGCAGGCCCAGACCCTGGCGGGCGGGCTGAAATCGTGGAAAGAAGCTAACCTTCCCATTGAAAAGGCCTGAAAACCTCAAGCTGCCTGCTGAACCGACCCGGAGATTTCGATGTCCCCAGTGAAGATGTACCTGACCGCCTCCTGCCCCTACTGCATTCAGGCCAAGCAGCTGCTCAAGCAGCGCGGCGTCACCGAAATCGAGGAAATACGTGTCGACATGCAGCCGGCCGAACGCCAGAAAATGATGGAAATCACCGGCCGCCGGACCGTGCCCCAGATTTTCATCGGCGACACCCATGTGGGTGGTTGCGACGATCTGATGGCACTGGACGGCCGTGGTGGCCTGCTGCCTTTGCTGGCCGCTGCCTGAGTGCCTGCCGTGCGCTCCGGCAAGGGCCGGAGACGGCAAGCAAACTGGGATAATGTCCTGTGCCTGCTGTCCAGCAGGCTTTCATTTTTAAAGCAATCCGAAAGATCCTCATGGCCGAAGCCAATCTCGAACCCGTATTCCAGATCCAGCGCGTTTACCTGAAAGACGTGTCGCTGGAGCAACCCAACTCGCCCGAGATCCTGCTCAATCAGGAGCAGCCCGCAGTGGACATCCAGCTGGGCGTCGAGGCGACACCCATCACCGACGGCCTCTACGAGGTCAGCGTGACCGCCACCGTGCACACCAAGATCGAAGACAAGACCGTGTTCATGGTTGAAGCCAAGCAGGCCGGTATTTTCGAGATCCGCAACATGCCGGCCGAGCAGCTCAATGCGGTGCTGGGCATTGCCTGCCCGCAGATCGTTTACCCCTACCTGCGCGGCAATGTGGCCGACGTCATCCAGCGCGGTGGTTTTCCGCCCGTCAACCTGGCCGAAATCAACTTCCAGGCCATGTTCGAGCAGCAGCAGGCCGCAGCCGCTTCGGCTGCCCAGGAAGCGCCGCAAATCATCGTTTAAAGCAGCCTTGGCTCACTTGCCACAAGCAGCCTCACCGCCATGAAAGTTGCCGTCATCGGCGCGGGTGCCTGGGGGACTGCGCTGGCCATCAGCGCTGCCAGCGCGGTTGGCACGTCCTCGTTGCCGCGGCATCAGATCACCTTGTGGGTGCGCGACGCCGGGCAGCTGGCGGCGATGCAGGCGCAAAAGGTCAACAGCCGTTACCTGCCTGGCATGGCCTTGCCGGACGCCCTGCTGCTGGCCGGTGGCTCCGATGCATCGCTGGACGCCCTGCTGGGGCGACCCCAGGACCTGATCGTCATCGCCACACCCATTGCCGCCTTGCGCGGGATGTTGCAGCGCATGCTCCATCTCGAGGCGCCCGTGGCCTGGCTCTGCAAGGGCTTCGAGGCGCCGGTGCGGGACTCGGCCCCATCCTTGAAGCCTTTTGGGCTTCTGGCCCATGAAATACGGGCGCAGACAGCTATTGATTTGAGAGCAGGCGCGCTGAGCGGCCCCAGCTTTGCGCAAGAAGTAGCGCGCGGCCAGCCAACCGCGCTGGTGGCCGCCAGTGAACATGCCGAGGTGCGCGAGGCGCTGGTAACGGCTTTCCACGGTCCCACGCTGCGGGTCTATGCCAATGACGACATCGTCGGGGTCGAGGTCGGCGGCGCCGTCAAGAACGTGCTGGCGATTGCAACCGGCCTGTGCGATGGGCTGAACCTGGGGCTCAATGCCCGCGCTGCGCTGATCACCCGCGGCCTGGCCGAAATGACCCGTCTGGGGCTGGCGCTGGGTGCCCGGCCAGAGACCTTCACCGGCCTGTCAGGCCTGGGTGACCTGGTGCTGACGGCCACCGGTGACCTGAGCCGTAACCGCAAGGTGGGCCTGCTGCTGGCGCAAGGCCAGAGCCTGGCGCAGGCTGTGGCGTCGCTCGGCCATGTGGCCGAAGGCGTGTATTGCGCCCGCACGGTGGTGCAGCGGGCACAGGGGCTGGGTGTCGAGATGCCGATTTCCGAAGCGGTGGTGGCTTTGCTCGACGGCCAGGTGAAGCCGGCTGCTGCGGTGGCGGCGCTGATGGGGCGGGATCCGGCGGCCGAGCTGCATTAGGAGCTTGCTCCTGCTCGGCCTGTCCTGAGTTCGTCGAAGGGTTGAAGCCTTCTTTGACTTCAGCGGTTGTAGTGGTGTGCCAGCTAGCCGGGGGTTGCCCGGCGGCAAGTAACTTTCTTTTGCGTCGCCAAAAGAAAGTCACCAAAGAAAAGGCGACCCGATGGTCTGGGTCCCTCCGCTGCGCTACGGGCAACCTCCGGTGC
>NZ_JBDTTH010000004.1:0-126532 GCF_039930745.1 Polaromonas sp.
CCTCTTCGGCCAGCACGCGGAACATCTTGCTGGCGATGCCGACATGGCTGCGCATGCCGATGCCGACGATGCTGACCTTGCAGATCTTGGCGTCGCCGGTGATCTCCTGCGCGCCGAGCTTGGGCAGCACTTCGGCCTTGAGCAGGTCGACGGCGCGCGCGTAGTCGTTGCGGTGCACGGTGAAACTGAAGTCGGTTTTACCGTCCTTGCTGATGTTCTGGATGATCACATCCACTTCGATGTTGGCGTCGGCCACAGCGCCCAGGATCTGGTACGCAATGCCCGGGGTGTCGGGCACGCCAAGGATGGAAATTTTGGCTTCATCGCGGTTGAACGCGATGCCCGATACGATGGCTTGTTCCATTTTTTCGTCTTCCTCAAAACTGATCAGGGTGCCGGACTTGGCCTCTTCGTCGATGTCGATGTCCCAGGGCGTGAAGCTTGAAAGCACGCGCAGGGGCACCTTGTACTTGCCCGCAAATTCGACCGAGCGAATTTGCAGCACCTTGGAGCCCATGGACGCCATCTCGAGCATCTCCTCGAAACTCACGGTGTGCAGGCGGCGCGCCTCGGGCACGACACGCGGGTCGGTGGTGTACACGCCGTCCACGTCGGTATAAATCAGGCACTCGTGCGCCTTCATCGCAGCCGCCACGGCCACCGCCGAGGTGTCCGAACCGCCGCGGCCGAGCGTGGTGATGTTGCCCGCCTCATCGGAACCCTGGAAGCCGGTGATGATGACCACCCGGCCGGCGTCGAGGTCGGCGCGCACGCGTTTGTCGTCAATCGACTCGATGCGGGCCTTGGTGTAGGCGCTGTTGGTCTTGATGGGCACCTGCCAGCCGGCATAACTGACGGCGTCCATGCCCTCGGACTGCAGCGCAATGGCCAGCAGCGCACTGGAGGCCTGTTCGCCGGTGGCGGCCAGCGCGTCAAGCTCGCGGTGGTAGGCATCGTTCGCCTTGGCGGGGGCCAGCTCTTTGGCCAGGCCCAGCAGGCGGTTGGTTTCGCCGCTCATGGCACTGGGAACCACGACCATCTGATGGCCGGCGCGCGCCCATTTGGCAACGCGCTTGGCGACGTTGCGGATGCGCTCTGTCGAGCCCATCGACGTGCCGCCGTATTTGTGAACGATCAATGCCATTGCAGGGTGTCAATCAGGGGTTGTTGGTTGCGAGTTGCTTGCGGCGGCCTCTCCGGTTTTCACCCCGTACAGAAGGCTTGGGCCGCCAGCAAAGCTTTCAATTATACCTAGGACAACTACCTAGCCGCCCCCGCCGGAGGCTTGTTCCGGCTGGGCGCACAGCGCTGTTCAAGGCCTTGTCCGCACAAACGAACCCTAGCCGGCGTAATGCAAGTGGTCTCCCGCGCGTGTCACATGCCCTGACGCCACTTTCAGGTGAATCTGATGGCCGCGCGTGGTGCAGGCGGCCACCTGCACCAGCAATTGCTCAAGCTGTGCGGCGCTGGGCGTGGCCTGGTGCGCATCGAGCAACCAGTGGCGCAATGCATTGGCCTGCCGTGGAGAAGACAGAAGCTGCAGGGCCTTGATCTGCGGCGGGCTCCCCAGGCGTTGAAGGTCCTCGCGCGCCACTTCCGCCAGCAGCACCTGCGCCTGCGCGGCATGCCGGGCGCTGCGCGCAAAGGTGTCGCGAAACTGCGGGAAAGTTTCCGCCAACACCGGCAGCAGGCGCGCGCGAATACGGTTGCGGGTAAATCGCTCGTCGGCATTGGTGGGGTCTTCGATGAAGGTGGCACCGCGCCGCGCCAGCCAGGCGCGGATCTCGGGCGCGGGCACCTGCAACAGGGGGCGGTGATAGTCCAGGCCGCCACGCTGCCAGCTGGCGGGCATGGCGCTCAGGCCGGGCAAACCGGCGCCGCGGCTCAGCGCCAGCAGCATGGTTTCCACCTGGTCATCGGCGTGCTGGGCAAGCGCTATGCTTTTAATAGCTGGTTGCGCCCAATCTTCATGGGCCAGGGCCCGAAAAGCCTCATAACGCGCATTGCGGGCGGCGTCTTCCGGGCTTTCGCCCGGCGCATGCCCGGCCATGACGCGGCTCACCCGCAAGGGCACGTGCAGCTGCGCACAGACTGTTTCGCAATGGCCGACAAAATCATCGGCCGCGGCCTGCAGCCCATGATGCACGTGCAGCGCCCTCACCTGCCCCGGCCATTTTTCGGCGCAGGCCAGCAACAAGGCCGTGGAGTCCGCGCCGCCACTGTAAGCCACGGCCAGTGGCAGAGCGGGGGAAAAGACGCGCAGGGCGTCATCAACGGTGGTACTCATGGCATGCCGGCTATCGGTTGGCCGGCGGGCACTTATTTCGCGTCGGCCTTGGTGTCGGTGTAGCGGCCATAACTTTGCAGGCGCTCGTAACGGCGGTCCAGCAGCTCCTTGACCTTGAGGTCGCTGACCTGGCGGAAGGCGTCGTTGAGCGCGCGCTTCAAAAAGGCCGCCATCTGCTTGTGGTCGCGGTGCGCGCCACCCACCGGTTCGTTGACGATCTTGTCGATCACGCCGAGCGCTTTCAGGCGATGTGCGGTGATGCCCAGGGCCTCGGCGGCCTCTTCGGCCTTGTCGGAGGTCTTCCACAGGATGGAAGCGCAGCCTTCGGGACTGATGACGGAGTAAATCGAATACTGCAGCATCACCACCTGGTCGGCCACCGAAATCGCCAGCGCGCCGCCTGAGCCGCCTTCACCGATGATGGTGGTGATGATGGGCACCTCGAGCTGCGCCATCTCAAAAATGTTGCGGCCAATGGCTTCGGACTGGCCGCGCTCCTCGGCGTCGATACCTGGGTAAGCGCCGGGGGTGTCCACAAAGGTGAACACCGGCAGCTTGAACTTCTCGGCGGTTTTCATCAGGCGCAGCGCCTTGCGGTAGCCCTCGGGCTTGCTCATGCCGAAGTTGCGCAGGCCGCGCTCCTTGGTGTCGCGCCCCTTCTGGTGGCCCAGCACCATGCAGGCGGTGCCGTTGAAGCGAGCCAGGCCGCCCACAATGCTCAAGTCATCGGCAAAGTGCCGGTCGCCGTGCAATTCCACAAAATCTGTGAACAGCTCGTTGACATAGTCCAGCGTATAGGGCCGTTCGGGGTGGCGCGCAATCTTGGTGATCTGCCAGGGGGTCAGGTCGCTGTAGATGTCTTTGGTGAGCTGCTGGCTTTTTTTGGCGAGCTGGTCGATTTCTTCCGAGATATCGACCGCCGACTCGGTTTGCACGTAACGCAGCTCTTCAATTTTTCCTTCAAGCTCTGCAATCGGCTGCTCGAAATCGAGGAAGGTTTTTTTGGCCATGTTATGCCTCCTGACGAGCCGCCTCTAGGGAGGCATGGTCTTGCAGACCGCACTGCTGCGAGACGCAGCAGCTCTTTGTACCGTCCAAGCCTGCGCGGGCAGGCTTGGAGCCGCGGTACTCAGCCCCCTCGGGGGGCAGTGAACGAAAGTGAATGTCGGGGCTCATTTCTGCTCCTCAGGCTTGCTTTGAAATTCAGGTCTTCTCGGTGCCCAGAACCGGCAATGGGTCCAGCGAGCGCCAAATATACCAAGTTGCGACGCTGCAGTAGGGCGCCCAGGCGGCCGCCACTTCACGGGCATCGCTGCGACTCACCGATTCGCCAGAAAAATAGTTCTGGCTGATGCCGCTGATCAGGCCTACGTCGTCCAGCGGCAGCACGTTTGGGCGTGTCAGGTAAAAAATCAGGAACATCTCGGCCGTCCAGCGGCCAATGCCGCGAATGGCCACCAGTTCGGCAATGATGGCTTCGTCATCCATCGCCTGCCAGTCCTTGACGTGCACGGTACCCGCGTCGAAATGGATGGCCAGGTCCACCAGGTATTCGATCTTGCGCGCGCTCAGGCCCGCGGCGCGCATGTCGTCCACCTTGAGCTTGAGCACATTGCCCGGGGTCATCTTTTTCGGCAAAGCGTCAAAGCGGTGCCAGACGGTCTGTGCGGCCTTCACGGAAATCTGCTGGCCGACAATGCTGCGCGCCAGCGTGCTGAAGGCATCGCCGCGCGACTGCAGGCAAGCGTCGCCAAACTGCGGAATCAGGCGTTTCATCACGCGGTCTTTCTTGACCAGGTGTTTGCAAGCCTCGGCCCAGTAGCTGGGCACGATGGTGGTGACGCGCTCCGTCACATCGGCCAGCTCGGCACGGGCCGGGCCGCTTTTTACTATCTTTTTCATAGCTGCTTGCGCCCGTCCATCAAGGGCCAGAGGCCATTTTTCCCCAAAAATTGAATCAAGACTTCGCCTCCCAGGTCGTGCCGCCCGGCGAGTCTTTCAGCACAATGCCGCGTGCCAGCAAGTCCTGGCGAATACGGTCGGCTTCGGCAAAGTCCTTTGCGGCCTTGGCGGCGGCGCGCTGCTGGATCAGGCCCTGGATGGCTGTTTCGTCAAGGCCGGCACCGGCCTGCAAAAAAGCCGCAGGATCGTTTTGCAGCAGGCCCAGGCAGCCGCCCAGCGCCTTGAGCAAGCCCGCCAGATCGGCAGACCGGGTTTTGTTGATCTCGCCAGCCAGTTCGAACAGCACGGCCACGGCTTCGGGCGTGCCGAAGTCCTCGTCCATGGCCGCCTTGAAGCGGGCGGCGAAAGGGTCAGCCCAGTCGATGCTGACGTCTACCGGCTTGACGAGGTCAAGCGCGGTGTACAGCCGCTTGAGCGAATTGCGGGCATCGTCCAGGTGCGCGTCGCTGTAGTTCAGCGCGCTGCGGTAGTGCGCGCGCACGATGAAAAAGCGCACGGTCTCGGGGTCGTACTTTGCCAGCACCTCGCGGATGGTGAAGAAATTGCCCAGGCTCTTGGACATCTTCTCGTTGTCCACCCGCACAAAACCGTTGTGCACCCAGAAGCGGGCCAGGGGTTTGCCGTTGGCCGCTTCGCTCTGCGCGATTTCGTTTTCGTGGTGGGGAAATTGCAGGTCGGCGCCGCCCCCATGGATGTCAAAAGTTTCACCCAGGGTCTGGCAGCTCATGGCGGAGCACTCGATGTGCCAGCCAGGCCGGCCGAGGCCGTAGGCACTCTGCCATTTGGCGTCATCGGGCTCGCTGGGTTTGGCCGACTTCCACAACACGAAGTCGAGCGGGTCTTCCTTGCCGTCCAGCACGGCCACGCGCTCGCCGGCACGCAGTTCGTCCAGCGACTTGCCCGAGAGCTTGCCGTAGCCGGGAAACTTGCGCACAGCGTAGTTCACGTCGCCGTTGCCAGAGCGATAGGCCAGGCCCTTTTGCTCCAGGGTTTCGATCATGCCCAGCATCTGCGGCACATATTCCGTGGCACGCGGCTCCAGTGTGGGCGGCTCGATACCCAGGGCGCCAATGTCCTGGTTCATCGCCACGATCATCTCGTCGGTCAGCGCCCGGATGGAAATGCCGCGCTCCACGGCGCGTTTGATGATCTTGTCGTCGATGTCGGTGATGTTGCGCACATAAGTGACCTGGTAACCGCTGACCTTGAGCCAGCGCTGCACGATGTCAAAGGCCATCATCATGCGGGCGTGGCCGATGTGGCACAGGTCATAAATCGTCATGCCGCAGACATACATGCGTACATGGCCGGGAACCAGGGGCGAAAAATCTTCTACGGCACGCGTCAGCGTGTTGTAAATGCGAAGGCTCATGAAATTCTGGGTGTCAGTCCGGCAGGAAGCACCGGAACGGGGAGGAGTCGCTGGAACGGGGGCAGGTCATCAAGTGCATCAGCAAAGGGAAAAGCTGCTCCGGAAATCGATCAACGGGGAACGCGTGCGGTGATTTTTCACCGGGGCTTAAACTATACCCCTCAGATACAATCGCCCAGTATATCCAGCTAGGAGCCCTTGCACCCTGCAGCCAGCTGCAGTGCCGGCTTTTTCAGACTCCTGTTTCATACCAGCCACCCCATGCGTTCCAGAGGAAATATGTCCAAGTCAGCTTATCTTTCAACCCAGGCGCTGCCGACTGTCCTGCGCTGGCTGGCATTGGCTGCAACCCTGTTCATGACGGCTGCGCATGCCGACGATTATGCCGAGGTGAACGCCCTCGTGCGTGGCGGCCAGCTGACACAGGCGCTGGCCAAGGCTGACCAGTACCTGGCCGCCAAACCGCGCGACCCGCAGATGCGCTTTATCAAGGGCGTGATCCAGACCGAAGCTGGCAAGCCGAACGACGCAATTGCCACCTTCACCAAAATCACCCAGGACTATCCGGAGCTGCCGGAGCCCTATAACAACCTCGCCGTGCTCTACGCCGGCCAGAACCAGTTCGACAAAGCCAGGGCCGCCCTGGAAATGGCCATACGCACCAACCCGAGCTACGCCACCGCCCATGAAAATCTGGGCGACGTGTATGCCAAGCTGGCCAGTCAGGCCTATAGCAAGGCCCTGCAGCTCGATGGCGGCAACAGCGCCGTGCCGCCCAAGCTGGCACTGATACGCACACTCTTCAATACCGAACCCAAGGCGCAGAAACCTGCGGCAGCCACCGCCGTACCTCCCGCCGTGACTGCCCAGGTGCCTGCGGCGCCGGCCAAACCAGCGGCAACAGCTCCCGCGGCTGCAGCACCAGCTAAACCGGCAGTGGTAGCGCCAGCCACACCACCTGTAGCTGCGGCACCGGCAGCCCCTGCGGTGACGCCAACTCCCGCGCCTGCAGCCGCGGCAACCGCCAGCGCCGCCGAACAAGACGTGGAAAGCGCCGTCAAGGCTTGGGCCGGTGCCTGGGCGGCCAAAGACCTGAATGCCTACTTCGCAGCCTATGGCAAGAACTTTGACACGCCCGGCAAGCAGACCCGCAGGGACTGGGAAGAAGAGCGGCGCGCCCGCATCGTCGGCAAGTCGCGGATCAGCGTGAAGGTGAGCGACCTGTTGATCGACGTCAAGGGCAGCAAGGCCATCGCAAAATTCAAGCAGGACTACAGTGCCGACACGCTCAATATCTCCAGCCGCAAGACCCTCGAGATGGCCAAAGCCGGAGAGCGCTGGCTCATCGTCAGGGAATCGACGGGCGGCTGATGCCCGCCACCAGACCGGCGCCCTCTCTCAGGCACTTAGCTGACTTCTCTGGCTCCTGACCATCCTTCCATGCAACGGGCATCCGCCACCCTTCTTGTCACCGCACTGTCGCTGTTCTGCGGCGCTGCGCTGGCCAAAGACGCGGAAAAGAAAAAACCCGCGAGCAAGGCAACACCGGCCAATGCGACGGCCAGCCAGCACAAGACCGGCGCACCCCGACCGTCAGCCCGACTGGTGCACCAGGACGGCGAAGCCGAAGCTCGCCTGATCGAGATCTACAAACTCGCAGGCCAGGCCAAGGGGCGCGAGGCCCTGGCCAAGGCCGAACGCCTGGTCCATGACCACCCCAACTTCCAGCTTGCCCAACTGGTCTACGGCGACCTGCTGACAGCGCAGTCACGCCCACTGCGTGCAATGGGCGACGTCTCCGAAGCGGAGGCCAAGGCCGGCGCCAGTTCGCTGGCCGAACTGCGCCAGGAATCCCTGATGCGGCTGAAGGCGCTGCGCGACCGACCCGCGCCGGGTACTATTCCCTCCCAGTTCCTGGCCCTGGCGCCGCGTAACAAACATGCGATCGCGGTCGACGCCTCGCGGTCCCGTTTGTACCTGTTCGAAAACACCGCCACCGGCCTGAAGCTGCTGAGCGACTACTACATCTCGCTGGGAAAATCCGGCATCGAAAAAGCCGTCGAAGGGGATTTGCGCACCCCGCTGGGCGTTTATTTTGTCACCAGCAACCTCGACCCGAAGTCGCTCAAGGACTTTTACGGCTCCGGCGCCCTGCCCATCAACTACCCCAATCCGCTGGACATCAAGCGCGGCAAGACCGGTGGCGGTATCTGGCTGCACGGCACCCCGCCCACCCAGTTCTCGCGTGCGCCGCTGGCCACCGACGGCTGCGTGGTGCTGGCCAACCCGGACCTGGAGCGCATCATCCGGACCGTGGAAGTGCGCAGCACCCCGGTGGTGATTGCACAAAGCCTCACCTGGGTAGCGCCGCACAGCATCAAGGCCGACAGCAAGTCCTTTGAAGACGCGCTGAACAGCTGGCACCAGGCCAAATCCGGCGGTGACCTGGCCGCGCTGGTCAGCCTGTACAGCAGCGACTTCAACAGCTACGGCAAAACCCGCGATGACTGGACCGCCGTGTTGCGCAGCGAAGTCGAAAAGCGGCGTGGCCGGACGGTGCAGCTCAAGGACTTGTCCTACCTGCGCTGGACCGACAGCGCCGATACCATGGTGGTCACCTTTGGCGAGGTACTCAGCGGCTCGCGCACCGGCCCGGTCCGGCGCCAGTACTGGGTGCGCCAGGGCAAGCAATGGAAGATATTTTTTGAAGGAGTGATTGGATGACTTTCAGCAACAAGGCCCTTGGCCGACGTGCCTGCCTGATAGTGGCGGCATTGGGCCTGATGGCCAGCCAGGCCTGGGCGCAAGGCGCGGGCAGTGCACCCAAGGTGAAGTTTGCGACCAGCGCCGGCGATTTTGTGGTCGAAGTCTATCCCGACAAGGCGCCGAAAACCGTCGAGAATTTCCTGCAGTACGTAAAAGACAAGCACTACGACGGTACGGTGTTCCACCGTGTCATCGAAAACTTCATGATCCAGGGCGGTGGCTTTGACGCTGCCTACAAGCAAAAGCCCACCCGCCCGCCGGTTGCCCACGAAGGCCGCGAAGCGCTGGCCAAAGGCGGCGACAAAAACGTGGTCGGCACGCTGGCGATGGCCCGCACCAACGACCCGCATTCCGCCTCGGCGCAGTTTTTCATCAACGTCAAGGACAACGACTTCCTCAACCCCACGCCGATCCCGCCCGGCGACCCGGTGCCGCGGTTCGAGTACCAGGGCAAGGTGTATGAAAACACCCCGCGCGCCCAACTGGTCAACGCACCGCAGCTTTTTGGCTATACCGTGTTCGGCAAGGTGGTCAGCGGCATGGACGTCGTCAACAAAATCAAGGCCACCCCCACGGGCGCAGGCGGCCCTTTTCCGGGCGACGTACCCAAAACACCCATTCTCATCAACTCTGCAACCCTTTTGAAGTAAGCCATCATGAGCAATCCCAAAGTCGAACTCCACATTGCCGGCCACGGCGTCATCACCCTTGAACTCGACCAGGACAAGGCGCCGAAGTCGGTCGCCAACTTCCTGAGCTATGTCAACAAGGGCCACTACAACAACACGGTGTTCCACCGCGTGATCCCGGGCTTCATGGTCCAGGGCGGCGGCTTCGAAGTCGGCATGAAGCAAAAGCCGACCGATGGCGAGATCGAAAACGAAGCCAACAACGGCCTGAAGAATGAGCACTACACCGTGGCCATGGCGCGCACCAATGCACCTCACTCCGCCAGCTCGCAGTTTTTCATCAACGTGTCGGACAATGCCTTCCTGAACCACACCGCGCCCAACGCTTCCGGCTGGGGCTATGCCGTGTTCGGCAAAGTGGTCAGCGGAAACGACGTGGTCGACAAGATCGCTGCCGTCAAAACCGGCCGCAAAGGTTTTCATGACGATGTGCCGCAAACCGACGTGGTGATCGAAAAAGCTGTTGCACTGGCCTGAGTTCCGTCCGGACCGAGCCTGCCGGTGAAAATTCCGTCCACCGAACCCCGGATTGCGGAGCTTCACGCGCCGCCCTCCTGGGCTACGGTGGACTTCATATCCGACCTGCACCTGCAGGCCAGCGAGCCTGCCACCTTTGCAGCATGGCAGCACTACATGGAAAGCACCCCCGCCGACGCGGTGTTCATCCTGGGCGACCTGTTTGAAGTCTGGGTCGGTGATGACGCTGTCGGCAACAAGCTGCCCGACGGCGCTGACAGCAGCTTCGAGGACCGCTGCGTCCGCGTGCTGGGCCAGGCGGCCGGCCGCCTGGCGCTTTTTTTCATGCATGGCAACCGCGACTTCCTGGTCGGCCAGCGCCTCATGGACCTGTGCAACACCACCCTGCTCGCCGACCCGACCGTGCTGGACTTCAACGGCCAGCGCTGGCTGCTCTCGCATGGCGACGCGATGTGCTTAGGCGATGTGGACTACATGCAGTTTCGCCGCCAGGTGCGCAGCCCCCAGTGGCAGCGCGCCTTCCTGGCCAGGCCGCTGGCCGAGCGCCAGGCCATCGCACGCGGCCTGCGCGAGCAAAGCGAGGCCCGCAAAAAATCCGGTGCCCCCTATGCCGACGTGGACGCCGCAGCCGCCCTCGGGCAGTTGCAGGCAGCAAAAGCGCAGATCCTGATTCACGGCCACACCCATCAGCCGGCGGTGCACGACCTCGGCCACGGCCATTCGCGCGTGGTGCTCAGCGACTGGGACGCTGCAGCCCCCGTCCCACGCGCCGAAGTGCTGCGCCTGACGGCCGGCGGCCTGCGGCGCATCGCCCTGCTGTAAGGCATGCTGAACTGGTTGCGCCAGCTGTTCGGACGTCGCAGCACGCGCCCCGGCACCATTCCCGACGCCCTCTGGCAAGCCACGCTGGCCGCCTGCCCCTTCCTGGCAGCGCGCCCGGCGGCCGAACTGCTGCAACTGCGCGGCCTGGCCAGCGAGTTTCTGGCACACAAGGAGTTCACCGGTGCGCACGGCCTGGTGGTCACCGACGAGATGGCCGTGGCCATTGCCGCGCAGGCCTGCCTGCCGGTGCTGCACCTGGGTTTGGGCTGGTACGACGATTTTGTCGGTATCGTGGTGCACCCCGGCCAGATGCTGGCGCGCCGCGAAAGGCTGGACGAGGCCGGTGTCATGCACCGCTATAGCGAGGTGCTGGCCGGCGAAGCCATGGACCGCGGCCCCGTCACGCTGAGCTGGCAGGACGTGGCCTCGGCCGGCTCCCTGGCCGGGCACGGCTACAACGTGGTGATTCACGAGTTTGTGCATAAGATCGACATGAAGGACGGTGCCGCCGACGGCTGCCCGCCCCTGCCCTCGCGCGCGGCCTACGCGGCCTGGCGCGAAGTCATGCAGACAGCCTACGACAGCTTTCGCGAGCAGGTCAGCATGGCTGAACGTTTTGGCGGCGAGGCCCCCTGGCTCGATGCCTATGGTGCAACGGCACCGGCAGAGTTTTTTGCGGTGACCTGCGAAGCCTATTTCGTCAACCGCGAGCGCTTCACCCGGGATTTTCCCGCACTGACACGCCTGTACGATCAATTTTTCAAGGTAAATTCGCCTTCAGCCCTTTAGCCACGGGCACAATCAGCTATACATTTAGTAGCAACCCCCGATCCTCCGGGTAAGCGCCTGTTTATTTTTCGCGGCTTTTAACCCCATCGCCGCGCCTCGTTCGTTTCAGTCAGCTCCACCCACTTTTTATGGAGCTCACGTGAAAACCACCCTTCTTGCCTTTTCCCTGGCACTGACCACCGCCGCCTTCGCCCTGCCGGCCCATGCCGTGGGCAGCATGGCCGACGTGACCGTGATTGACCGCCACTCCGGGGCCACGCTCCCGGTGTACCGCCACCGCGGCGAATACTGGGTGGCCGGCCAGTTCGGCGCAAAATATTCCATCATGGTGCGCAATCGGATCGGCGAACGTGTACTGGCGGTGACCACCGTGGACGGCGTCAATGTGCTCAGCGGCGAAACCGCCGCCTGGGAGCAGACCGGTTATGTGTTTTCACCCTGGCAGCGGTACGCGGTGACCGGCTGGCGCAAAAGCAGCAGCGAGGTGGCGGCCTTTGAATTTTCCACAGTAGGCAACTCCTATGCCGGACGCACCGGGCGACCCGGCAACGTGGGCGTGATCGGCGTGGCGTTGTTTCGCGAAAGGCTGCCCGAACCGGTCGCCCAGGCGCCCGCCTATTCGCAGCGGGATGAATCACGCGACAAATCTACCGGGCGCTTGCGCAGCGCCCCGCTGGCTTCTCCGGCGCCGGCATCGCCCCCCGCCACAGGCAGCGCCGGACTGGCCGACCGCAGCGAGGAATCTTCGGCTCAGGCTGAGCGCTCGGCTTCTTCGTCCGCCGGCAACCTGGCCAAAGCGGCCCCACGGCTCGCGCCCCAGCTGGGCACAGCCCATGGCCAGCGTGAGACCTCCATGGTGTCGCACACCACTTTTGAACGCCTGCAGCCGCAGCCCAACGAGATCATCCGCATTCGTTATGACAGCCGCGAGAACCTGGTGGCCGCTGGTGTCATCCGTGAGCCGGTGGTGCATTTGCCACTGCCCAACCCGTTTCCACAGTCGGCCAACACCTCTTACGTGCCGGATCCTTACTAGCCCCCACGGTTGCTCACTGCGTGTAGCGCCCTGCCCCTTGCACCGGAAAAGGGGCCGCTGCGCCTGCGGGCCGGCAAAGCCGGACCCGCGGCCGCTGCTTGAAAAAGAAAGGCCCCACGGTCACTTACTGCGAGTAGCTCCCGAGGTCTTGCGGGCCGCGATGGCGTGCTAACGTGCGGCATGCCTAGCGTCACTACGCCCGCCGACGATGCACAGGAAAGCGACGAGTCGCTGATGCTGCGCTACGCCGGCGGCGACATTGGAGCCTTCGATGCGCTCTACGCACGCCATGAAATGGGCGTGTGGCGTTATGTGTTTCGCAGCGTGCGTGTGCAGGCGGTGGCCGACGACCTGCTGCAGGATGTGTGGTTTGCAGTGGCGCGGCAGTCAGTGAGCTATCAACCGACGGCGCGCTTCAAGACCTGGCTGTTCACCATTGCGCACAACCGGATGGTCGATCATTTTCGAACGGCAAAAAACCATGTGCGCATGGATGCCCATGGCGAAGAGGATGATGAACATGGCCTGGCCGACACGCTGGCGGCCGACTCCGGTTTTGGCCCGCTGCGCCAGTTGCAGTCGCGTGAGCAAGCCGCGGCGTTGATCCATGCAGTGGAGCAGTTGCCGGCGGACCAGCGCGAAGCCTTTTTGCTGCAGGCTGAAGCCGGCATGAGCGTTGAAGACATCGCCAGCGCCACCGGCGTGAGTTTTGAAACCGCCAAGAGCCGCCTGCGTTATGCCCGGCGCAGCCTGCGCCAACAGCTACAGGAGTTTGCATGACAGAACCCCGTTCAGGCGATGAGCTGACGCGGCGCTACCACGAGGCCAGCGCGCAGGACACGCGCCGCCCCGGCACGCATGTGCGCGATGCCGTGCGCGCGCATGCCCAGGCGGTACTTGACGGAAAGGCCACCACCCACGTAGCCGCGCCGCAGGCACCCGCAGCCAACCAGTCGCGATGGAAGCTGTCGCTGCTGGCCAGCCTGGCTTTGGTGGGCCTGACCAGTCTGCTGGTGCTGCAGTTCGAACGCGGCACACCCGACGAGCAAGAACTGGTGGCTGGCCGCGGAGCAGCGCCTGCGCCAGGGCCAGTTCCCTCTGCAACACCCGCGCCCTCGACGCCCGCCTTATCGTCCGCAAAGTCGGCCGACAGCGAGGCGAAAGCCGCTGCAACGGCCCCGGCCAGCCCGCCGGTTCCGCGTCCGGCCCCGCCAAGCGCACGCGCCGGAACAGGTGCCGCAAGCGGCAGCGCGGACAAAACCGCGCGACCGGCAGAAAACGCCCCCCTGTCACCTCCGGCAGCCGCCACGCCTGCGCCTCAAGCCCCCGCGCCTCGTTCTGATCCCAGGTCTGCCGCACAAGCCGAGTCCAGCACCCAGATGGCCGACACGGCAAGTGCGGCCAACGAGCCAGCGCCAGGCTTGCAAGGCTCCGCGGCGCCTGCCGCTGCCTTGCGTGCTGCCCCCGCGACAGCCCCGCCGCCCGCGCCGCGGGGTGCGATGTCTGCCGCCCCGAATGCGCAGGAGGAACGCGCCTCGCAGATACAACGCGACCGCGCGCGAGCCGGTTTGGCGAAGGCTCAGCAGCGCTCCGCAGGGGAATCGCTGCATGAGGCTGCCCGTCTCGGCCAGCTCCCGCAGGTCGAGCGCCTAATCGCGCAGGGCGCAAGCATCAACGCACCCGACGCAGCCGGCCGAACGCCGCTGATGCTCGCCGCCATCCACGGCCACACCGCCGTAGTGCAGCGCTTGCTGGCCGCCGGGGCAAACCCGGCGCTGGTGGATCGTGAGGGTGTCAATGCGCTGGGGCATGCGCGGCGGCTGGGCCAAGAGGAGATTGTGCGGATGATGGAGGCGGGGTCTTGAGAAGGCTTTCTACAGCCGAATAGATGGCCGGCCCTTTGGATACTCAGACATGACCCGGTTCATCTCCGGGACAGCAAAAACGGGTAGAGGCCGACCCTACTTCCCCATCAGCTGATTCAGCTTCTCGGCCTCGAAGGTTTCCTGCAAAGCTGCATCATCCGGCACACAGTCCCGGTGCGCCTTGCCGCTTTCAGACAGCTTTTCGATCGCCTGCCAGAGCAGCGCAATCTGGTGCTCCTGCGAAGAAGCGTTGTCGATCAGGCCCTTCATCGCCTGGGACACCGGGTCGTCTTCCAGCGTGATGCCGTAGGCCGAAAATTTGCCCTGCGCCGTCGTGACGTCGGCGCTTTCGCCGGTTTTGGAGGGGATGATGCGCGCCGGGATGCCGACCGCCGTGGCGCCTGCCGGCACCGGCTTGATCACCACCGCGTTGCTGCCGATCTTGGCGCCATCACCGACCAGAAAGCCGCCCAGCACCTTGGCGCCGGCGCTCACCACCACGTCCTTGCCCAGGGTCGGATGCCGCTTCGTGCCCTTGTAGAGCGAGGTCCCGCCCAGCGTCACGCCCTGATAAATCGTGCAACCGTCGCCAATTTCGGCGGTTTCTCCGACCACCACGCCCATGGCATGGTCGAAAAACACGCGTTCGCCGATGACGGCACCGGGATGGATTTCAATGCCCGTCAGCCAGCGCGAAATGTGGGAAATAAAGCGGCCCAGCCACTTGAGGCCACTCGTCCAGCAAGCGTGCGCCAGCCGGTGCAGCAGGATGGCGTGCAGGCCTGGGTAGCAAGTCAGCACCTCCCAGGCGCTGCGCGCGGCAGGGTCGCGGTCGAGGATGCACTGGATGTCGGAGCGAAGTCGGGAAAACATGCTGCGAGTTTATGGCTTGGCGCTCGTCTCTGCTGGCGCGGCCGTTTGGCCGCCCGACGCGAGGGCTTTCTGGCTCATGGCCTTGGCCACGCCGCGCAGGATGTGAATCTCTTCGGGGCTCAGTTGCGCCCGGTTGAAAAGCTGGTTCAGGCGCGGCATCAGCTTCTTGGGCGAAGCCGGGTCGAGGAAACCAATGTCAGCCAGCGCACGCTCCCAGTGCCCCAGCATGCCGGCCACCTCGGCGGCATCGGCCAGCCGGTGCTCTGCCGTCGCTTCCTGCACGGCAAAACCACCCAGCGCCTGGCGCCAGTCATAGGCGATCAGCTGCACAGCGGCGGCCAGGTTGAGCGAACCGAACTTCGGGTCGGTCGGGATGCTCAGCGCCACATGGCAGCGGTAGACGTCCTCGTTTTGCATGCCAAAACGCTCGGAACCGAATAAAAGGGCCACACCTTCCGGTTTTGAAGCCAAATCGGCCTCCAGCCCATGTCCCGCGGGCGCAAGCAGCTCTCTTTTTGATAGTGAATCGGCCGTACCCAGCAGCTCGGCGAAATGTTCGCGCGGCGCCCGGGTGGGTGGACCGAAGTCGCGTGGCGTCATGGCAGTGGCGCACAAGTGCGTCATGCCGTCCAGGGCTTCGTCCAGCGTGGCGACGATGCGGGCGTTTTTCAAGACGTCCAACGCCCCGCTGGCGCGCTGTATGGTTTCCTCGCGATTCAGCACATTGGCCCAGCGCGGCGCCACCAGCACCAGGTCACCAAAACCCATGACTTTCATGGCGCGCGCGGTAGCGCCTACATTGCCGGCGTGGCTGGTATTGATCAGGATGAATCTCGTATGCATGGAACTGGATTGTCCTACGCCGGCGGTCTCAGGACACGAAGCAGTGCCTCGACCTTCGGCGACTTTGCACCCTTGCGCCAGATCAGGTCAATCTGCGCGCAGTCGCTGCCTGGCGGCAAAGCGTGGACGCTGAGCCGACCTGTCTCTGGAAAGGTTGCCAGCACGCTGCGCGGCACCAGCGAAATACCCATGCCCACCACCACACACCCCAGCATGGCATGGTAAGACGTGATTTCGATGGTTTGCACCGGCATGCTGTTTTTAAGGAGATACCAGGCTTCCAGCCGCGCGCGATGCGGACAGCCCTTTTCAAAAGCCACAATAGCGTGTGGAGGCTTGCTGTTTTTGGCAGTGATGGGCGGATGCCCGGCGCTCGCAACGATCACCAGCTCCTCGGTGTAAATCGGCTCCCGTTCAAAGGGCCCCTCCGCCACCGGTCCAGTGACCAGTGCCGCGTCCATTTCGCCAGCCAGCACGGCCGCGGCCAGTTGCTGCGGGTTGCCGGTTTTGAGCGCGAGCCTGACCTCCGGATACAGACGCACAAAATCGCTCAAGGGAGCAGGTAGCCGAACAGCCGAGGTGCTTTCCATCGCGCCAAGCACAAATGCGCCGCGCGGCTGACCGCCCTGTACCGCATCGCGGGCCTCATCAGCCAGGCTGATGAGGCGTTCCGCATAGTCCAGCAGCACGCGCCCGGCTGGTGACAGATGCAGCCGCTTGCCTTCACGGATAAAAAGCAGCACGCCGAGTTTTTCCTCCAGTTGGCGGATACGCGTCGTGATGTTGGACTGCACGCGGTGCAGGCGTTCGGCGGCACGCGTTACGCCCCCAGCTTCCACCACGGCACGGAAGATAACAAGGTCGCTTAACTCCATTAAATCTCCATTAAGGATAATAAATATCTTTATTATTCATTTTTCAGAATGATCTGTCGCGCCTATCGTCCAGCCTTCATCCCTTCACAACACCAAGGAACAAGAATGTCAAAGGCTTATTGGATCGTGCGCGTCTCGGTGCGCAACATTGAGGAATATCCTCGTTACCTCACGGCGGCGCGGCTCGCCTTCGAGAAGTTCGGGGCGCAATTCCTGGTGCGCGGCGGTGCGTATGAATGTATGGAAGGCAGCTCGCGTGAACGCAACGTCGTTGTGGAGTTCGCCGACATGGCGACCGCCCAGGCCTGTTACGCCAGCCCTGAATACCAGGCGGCCCGGGCCATACGCCAGCGACATGCAGACGCGGATTTCCTGATTGTGGAAGGCGCCTAGAACAGGTTCCTGGGGTAGAGGGGCGACATATCGCCTTTGGGAAGGGGACCGGGTATCGCGTTTATGGGAAAATACCGCCATTGCCCGTCGCCCGCATCGCCAGCGCCGGTTTATCCCGTTCTTCCCTACAAATTATGTCGTCCCCCAATCTGCATCCCATGCTCAATGTGGCCATCAAGGCTGCGCGCGCCGCCGGCGCCATCATCAACCGTGCTGCGCTGGACGTGGAATCGGTCCGTGTCTCGGCCAAGCAGACCAACGACTTCGTCACCGAAGTCGACCATGCCGCCGAAGCCGCCATCATCGAAACCCTGCTCACCGCCTACCCGGAGCACGGCATCCTGGCCGAAGAATCGGGCAGCGAACACGGCGCCAGGGATTCCGAATTTGTATGGATCATCGACCCCCTGGACGGCACCACCAACTTCATCCACGGCTTTCCCGTCTACTGCGTCAGCATCGCCCTGAGCGTCAGGGGCAAGATCGAACAGGCCGTGGTTTACGACCCCACCCGCAACGACATCTTCTGCGCCACCAAAGGGCGCGGCGCCTATATGAACGACCGCCGGGTCCGTGTCGCCAAACGCACCCGCCTGCAGGAATGCCTGATTTCCACCGGTTTTCCCTACCGGCCCGGCGACAAACTCAAAACCTACCTCCACATGCTTGGTGAAGTCATGAGCCAGTGCGCCGGCGTGCGCCGTCCCGGCGCAGCCGCGCTGGACCTGGCTTACGTAGCGGCCGGCTTCAGCGACGGCTTTTTCGAGTCCGGCCTCAAGCCCTGGGATGTGGCAGCCGGCTCGCTGCTGGTGACTGAAGCCGGCGGACTGATCGGCAATTTCACCGGCGAAGCCGACTTCATGGACCATGGCGAATGCGTGGCCGGAAACCCACGCATTTATGGCCAGCTGGTGACCACGCTGGGCAAGTACAGCAAATTTGCAGGCGCCGGCGACAAGGCCAGTGTGCGCCAAGCCGTGCTTGATGCGGCCCAGGCCGTCGATGCCGACACGGCCAGCCAGACCCTGTCGGTTCCGCGCAGCGCGCGCGCCGCCAAGTCTGTCCCGTCCGATGGGTCCGGCGAACCCCTTTAACAACGATAACAAGGGAGGCGTACACGGCGGTTTTTACGTCTTGTTTCGTTTTGAACTGACACCCCCGAGGGGTGTATGCCTACATCTCCTCTGGGAGCGCAAAACAATGTCAGTTACCATCAAACCATCACCCTGATTGGGGCGCCAAACGCGCCGTCGCAGCTTTCATATTCGAAGAAAACCAGGTCTTACACGATGCCAGAATCCTCACTACAACCCTCCGCCGTGCCCGTGGCCGCCGATGCGGCCCTGATGCACGAAGTGGCCGAACTGGTGGTCACTTCCCTGAACCTGGAAACGGCCGCCGCAGACATCCAGCCTGATGAGCCGCTTTATGGCGACGGCCTGGGGCTGGACTCGATCGACATCCTCGAAATTGCCCTGGTGTTGTCCAAACGCTACGGCCTGCAGTTACGCGCCGACCACGAGGACAACACGGCCATTTTCCAGTCGCTGCGCAGTCTGAGCGACCATATCGCCCTGCAAAGAACGAAGTGAACCTCGGCTTGACGGCAACACTGCTGCGCGGCTTGCGCTGGGCAGCCATTGCCGGCGCCTGTCTGGCTTATGCCGTTCTGTCCCACCTGGCGGCGGCAGACCCCCACCCCGACTTGTGGGACGCAGCGGTTGCCATGGCACCGCTGATCCTGCTGGCCACAGTCCTGGCCTGGCGTTCGCCGCGCAGGCTCTGGATGCTGACGCTGTGCCTGGCAGGCGCTGCCGTCCTCTATACCGCGAGCGGGTGGCTGGTGCAGCACTACAACTGGGTGTTCCTGCTGCAGCATGCCGGCATACAGGCCCTGCTGGGCCTGGCCTTCGCGCGCACCCTGCGCCCCAGCCAGACTCCCATGGTGTCGCGTTTTGCAGCCGTCATTCACGGTCCCCTGTCACCCGCGCTGGCGCGTTACACCCGGCAAGTCACCTGGGCCTGGACGCTGTATTTCGCCGTGATGACCGGCTTGTCGCTGCTGCTGTTCTGGCTGGCGCCGGTGGCCGTCTGGTCGGCCTTTGCCAACCTGCTGAACCTGCCGCTGCTGATCCTGATGTTCACCGCAGAGTATGTAGTACGCCTGTGCCTGCTCGCACCGTCTGACCGGGCCGGCCCGCTGGAAGCGATCCGCGCGTACCGGCAGGCCGGGTCGGGCCGGTCGCCCCCTGCTTCCTGACCCGTCTAGCCTGCCCGTCCCATGACCACCTACGCGCTCATCAGCCACAGCAGCGGCAACGACATCCTGGCCTGGCGCTACGGGGAGAAAATCCCGGTGCGCCAGTACATCGCCGACGTGCGGCAACTGGCAGCAGCGCTGCCCCCGGGCAGACACATGCTCAATGCCTGCAGTGACCGCTATCACTTTGCGGTCGGCCTCGGCGCGGCACTCCTGACAAGAAAAATCAGCCTGCTGCCGCCCACGCACACCCCGGAAATGATGCGCCAGCTGCGCACGCTGGCACCCGACGTGTTTTGCCTGTCTGACGCACCCCATGCCATCGACCTGCCCGGTTTTGTCTATCAGGACGCATTTGCAGACGGCCCGACGCAAACTCACCCTGAAGAGCCCTGCGACATCCCTTACCTTCCCGGCGACCAAGCCGTCGCCGATGTATTCACCTCGGGCTCGACCGGCCTGCCGCAACCGCATCGCAAGACCTGGGGCTCGCTGGTACATAGCGCGCGTGCCGAAGCGCAGCGGCTGGGCCTGAGCGAGGAGCATCCTGGCACCATTGTGGCCACGGTGCCGCCGCAGCACATGTACGGCTTTGAATCGACGGTACTGCTGCCCATGCAATGCAGCGCGGCATTACACGCCGGCCAGCCGTTTTATCCGGTCGACATCATCAACGCGGTCAAGGCCGTGACAAGCCCCTGCATGCTGGTCAGCACACCGGTGCACTTGCGCGTGTTGCTGGCCTCGAACCTGGAACTGCCCGAACTGGACCTTGTCCTGTCGGCCACGGCCCCCATGGCCACCGAGCTCGCAGAAAACTGCGAAATCCGTTTCGGCGCGCCGCTCTACGAAATCTATGGCTCCACCGAAACCGGGCAGATCGCCTCGCGCCGGACTGCACTGACCGCCGAGTGGGAACTGTTTCCGCTGGTCACGCTGACGCCCCACGACAACCGCATGTGGGCTTGCGGCGGCCATGTGGACAAGGTGGTTCCGCTGAACGACGTGCTGCAGGCGGTTGACAACCACCGCTTCCTGCTGCATGGGCGCCTGGAAGACCTGGTCAACATTGCCGGCAAACGCAACTCGCTGGCCTACCTCAACCACCAGCTCACCAACATTCCCGGCGTGCTCGACGGCGCGTTTTTCATGCCTGATGACGATGGCCACGAAACCGTGGTGCGGCTGATGGCTTTTGCCGTCGCCCCCGGCATGAGCGCCGCCACCCTGCAGGCGGCACTCAAAGAGCGCATTGATGCGATCTTTCTGCCGCGTCCCCTGGTCATGCTCGAGTCCCTGCCGCGCAATGCCACCGGCAAGCTGCCGCGCGACGTCCTGCAGGCGCTCGCCCAATTGCACCTGGTGCGTCCCGCTCAGGAAGGCGGGCCCGGTGCAGAGTGAGGAAACCACCCTGCGCTTTGCCAACGGACATCCGGCTTTTGCCGGGCACTTCCCGGGCCGGCCGATGGTGCCGGGTGTATTGCTGCTGGACGCAGCCCTGCATGCTGCGGCGCAGGCACGCACTGCCGCGGACGCAGCCAAGAGCCAGCATTCCGGACCGCCGCCGCGCTGCTTGGTCAGCTCGGCCAAGTTTCTGAGCCCGGTGTTGCCCGGCGAAACCCTGACCATTTCCTGCGCGCCTACTGCCGCGGGGCACACCCGTTTTGACATCGCATGCAAAGGCCGGCCGGTGGCCACCGGCGCTTTTGTGTTTAAAAGCAACCCATGAGTCAGGCCGCGCCGAACCAGAACAGCCAGGCCAGGTGGCAAGACCGCCCCGAAAGCAGCAACATGCTCCTGCTGCGCGTCATGACCTGGATTTCATTGCGTCTGGGTCGCGCTGCCGGGCGCTTCGTGCTGTACGGCATCACCACTTATTTCATCCTGGTCAACGCCGAAGCGCGCCGCGCATCGCGCGACTACCTGCACCGCGCACTGGCACTGCCCGCACAGGAAGCCGTGAGCTGGCACCACATCTTCAGGCATTTTTTCAGTTTCGCATCCGTTATTCATGACCGGGTCTATCTCGTCAATGAACGTTTCGGGCTTTTCGATATCCATGTCCACAACGAACACCTGGTGGCCGACCTCACCGCGGACCGCAAGGGCGTGTTCCTCATGGGATCGCATGCCGGCAGCTTCGAGGTGCTGCGCGCGGTCGGCCGCCGTCAGCCAGGCCTGCGCGTGGCCATGGTGATGTACGAGGAAAATGCGCGAAAAATCAACGCGGCACTGGGCGCCATCAACCCGGCGGCGCAACAGGACATCGTGGCGCTCGGCCATGCAGACTCCATGCTGCGGGTTCATGACCTTATCGAAGGCGGAAGCGTCGTCGGCATGCTGGCCGACCGCCGCCTGAACAACGACACCACACGCCCCGTGGCGTTTTTGGGTGAAACCGCGGAGTTTCCCGTGGGCCCCTTCCGGATGGCGGCCATCCTGCGCAGGCCGGTCCTGTTCATGGTCGGGCTTTATGGCGGCGGCAACCGCTACGATATCCATTTTGAAACGCTGGCCGACTTTTCAGTGCCCTGCGCAGGCGGACGCGAAGCGGCGGTGCAGGCCGCCATGGCTCGCTACGCAGCGCTGCTGGAGCAGCATTGCCGCCAGGCACCTTATAACTGGTTCAATTTCTTCAATTTCTGGCAAGCGGCCCTTCCGCCCGCGGCCAAACCTGACCTCGCCCATGACTGACGCATCGTCCCTGACCTCTCCCCCTTTCAAGGCCTGGCTGGCTGGCGCCGGCTTGCTGATCGGCCTGCTCTGCGGCCCCGCCCACGCGGCCTGGGATGTCGCCCAGCTGATGCAGGGCTTGGCTCAGAACAAATCGGGACGTGCCAGTTTTGTCGAAAAGAAATACATCGCCGTGCTCGAGCAGCCTGTGGAATCTTCCGGCGAGCTGCTCTACACCGCACCCGCCCGGCTGGAAAAACGCACGCTCAAGCCCAGGCCGGAATCTTTGCTGATCGAGGGCGCTAGCCTCACGGTGGAGCGCGGCCAGCGCCGCATGCAGCTGCGCCTGCAGGACTACCCCGAACTTGCGGCCTTCACCGAAAGCATACGCGGCACCCTGGCAGGCGACATTGCCGCCTTGCGCCGCGTCTACAACCTGGAACTGGAAGGCTCCGAAGAGCGCTGGACCCTGGTCCTGCGGCCCATGGAAACGCGCATGTTGCAGGTGGTACAGCGCATCCGGATTGGCGGCAGCCAGGCCGAGGTGAAGTCGATTGAAATCGAGCAGACCGACAAGGACCGCTCGGTGATGATGATCACCCCGCTGACCAAGCCATGACAGCCCGCTGGTTCCGGCGCCAGCTTCTGCCGGTCTGGCTCTGGCTCGCCTTTTTGCTGGCCTGTGGCGCCATCATCAGCCGGACCCACTTCACCACGGACCTGTCGGCCTTTCTTCCGCGCACACCCACCGCCGAGCAGCAGTTGCTGATGGACCAGCTGAAAGACGGCCTGGCTTCACGCCTGATCCTGGTGGGTATCGAAGGCGCTGACGCACCTGCTCGCGCCAGGCTGTCCAAACAGGTCGCGCACGTGCTGCGCGCCGACCCGGCTTTTGTCACCGTCAACAACGGCGAACCCATCAACAAGGAGCGCGACCAGGCTTTCCTGTTCAACCATCGCTACTTGCTGAGCCCCGCGGTAACACCCGAACGCTTCAGCGCCGATGGCCTGCACGCAGCCTTGGCGGAAAGCATAGACCTGCTGGCCTCGCCCGCCGGGCTGCTGGTCAAGTCCCTGCTGCCGCGCGACCCGAGCGGCGAAATGGTGCAACTGCTTGAGCAGCTGGGCAGCGCCAGCCAGCCCCCCCTGGTGGACGGCGCCTGGGCCTCGCGCGATGGTGAGCGCGCGCTGATACTGATGCAGACGCGCGCGTCCGGCTCCGATACTGACGCCCAGGAAAGCGCCATGGCAGCCATCCGGCAGGCCTTCAACGCGGGTTCCGCACAAAGCCCCGATGCCCGGCTGGTGATGACCGGCCCCGGGGTGTTTTCGGTAACCTCGCGGGAAACCATCAAAAGCCAGGTCAGCCGCCTGTCCATCATCAGCGTGCTGATGATCGCCACCATCCTGCTGCTGGTTTACCGTTCCTTCAGCGCGCTGGCGCTGGGCTTGCTGCCCGTGATCAGCGGCGTCCTGGCAGGTATCGCGGCGGTCAGCCTGGGTTTTGGAACGGTGCACGGCATCACCCTCGGATTCGGCACCGCGCTGATTGGCGAAGCGGTGGATTATTCCATCTACCTGTTCGTGCAATCGGAACAGGGCAGCACCGACCAGCAAGGTTGGGTTCAACGCTTCTGGCCAACCATCCGGCTGGGCGTGCTGACATCGGTCGCCGGCTTTTCCTCGCTGCTGCTGTCGGGCTTTCCCGGTCTGGCGCAACTTGGCCTGTATGCAATCACCGGGCTGCTCGCCGCTGCGACCATGACACGTTTTGTCTTGCCGCATCTGTTGCCCGCCGGTTTCCGCATCCATGACGTGACCGCCATCGGGCGCGTGTTGACCCAGCTGGTTCGTCGCGCAGGCGCGCTGCGCTGGCCAGCTGCCATCGTCGTGCTGATGGCCTGCGCCGTCCTGGCCATCAACCGTGATCATCTGCTCAATGAAAAAATCTCGGCCCTGAGCCCCGTGTCTCAGGCTGATGTGGCACTTGACGAAAGCCTGCGTACCGACATGGGTGCGCCGGACGTGCGTTACCTGGTGGTGGTTTCCGGCGGCAGCCGGGAAGCCGTGCTGCATACCGCTGGACAGGTGTCCGGCGTGCTTCAAACGCAGGTCGATCAGGGGCGGCTCGCCGGTTTCGAAAGCCCCAGCCGCTACCTTCCCAGCCAGGCGACCCAACAAGCCCGCCAGGCCAGCCTGCCTGCCACGACGCTGCTACAGGCGCGCCTGGCGCAGGCTGCCCAGGGGCTGCCGGTGCGGGCACAGCTGTTCGCACCTTTTCTGGCCGATGTAGAAGCCGCCCGCAGCGGGCCGCTGCTGCAGCCCGACGATCTGGCGCAGACATCAATGGCCATGGCAGTAGATGCCTTGCTGCTGCAGCAGCCGCGCGGCTGGACCGCCCTGCTGCCGCTGAGGGCACCGGAAGGTGGCGACATCAATGCCGACGAGCTTCGCGCGGCGTTGGGCGCCACCGGTTTGCCCCATGTGCTGTTTGTGGACATGAAGGCCGAATCCAACCGCCTGTATTCGGGTTATCTCAACGAAGCCGCCCTGCTTTCCCTGGGCGGGCTGGCGGTCATCATCGGTTTGCTGCTGCTCGTTTTCCGCTCGCCCATGCGCGTTCTGCGCATCACCACGCCGCTGGCCGCGGCCGTGGTCACGGTGACGGCCGGACTGACGCTGCTCGGCCAGCAGCTGATCATTCTTCACCTGGTTGGCCTGCTGCTGGTGGTTGCCGTGGGTTCGAACTATGCTCTGTTTTTTGACCGTCCCGACCCGCATGCACCGATTTCGCCGCGCACGCTGGCTTCCATGCTGTTTGCCAACCTGACAACCGTCGCAGGCTTCGGCTTGCTGGCATTTTCCAATGTTTCCATCCTGCAAGCCTTGGGAGTGACCGTGGCGCCGGGTGTCATCCTCGCGCTGGCTTATGCAGCCATTTTTGCGAAACCGTCCCATGCCTGATTCATCCTGGCGGCTTCCCGCATTGATCCGGGCGTCCATCGTGCTGCACGGGCTGGCGCTGGGCCTCGTCCTGGCGCAGCCTGGGCTCTGGCCCTGGGCACTGGGCGCGGTGGTCCTCAACCACGGACTGGTGGCCGCAGTCGGCTTGTGGCCGCGTAGCCACTGGCTGGGACCAAACTGGACGCGGCTGCCCGCAGCCGCCACAAACAGAAACGAAATTGCACTGACCATCGACGACGGTCCTGACCCCCTCGTCACGCCGCAGGTGCTCGACCTGCTGGATCGCTACGGCGCCCGCGCCACTTTTTTCTGCATCGGCGACAAGGCAGCGCGTTATCCGGAGCTGTGCCGGGAAATCGTGCACCGCGGCCATGCGGTTGAAAATCACAGCCAGCACCACCGCCACCATTTTTCGGTCATGGGCCCGCGCGGCATGGCGCGGGAGCTCCAGGCCGCGCAGGACACGCTGGCAGCGATCACCGGGCAGCGGCCGCTGTTTTTTCGCGCGCCTGCAGGTCTGCGCAACCCCTTTCTCGACCCGGTGCTCACGCGGCTGGGGCTGCGCCTGGCCAGCTGGTCGGCCCGCGGTTTCGACACCCGGATCGGCAATGCGGCGCAAGTTGCAAGCAAATTGCTGCGCGGCCTGAAGGCCGGCGCCATCCTGCTGCTGCACGACGGCAACGCCGCCCGCACCGAGGCCGGCGTACCGGTTATCCTGGAGGTATTGCCGGTGGTTCTTGAATCCGCGGCAGCCGCCCACTTGCGGCCCGTGACCCTGTCTCAGGCCCTCGCATGACCACGCCCCTCCACAAGGAATTTTTGCCCTGGTACCGCCAGGCTGCACGGCTTATACCCCTGGACCTGGGCCTGAAAAGTATCGGCATCCCGGTTTTTATTGCTGTGTTTTTTGCCGCCTACTTCTATGTTCTCAAGAATCCGGCCTATCCCGTCACCGTGATGCCCGTCACATGGCTGGACCGGCTGATCGGCTTTCAGCCCATGGCCCTGCCCCTGTATGTTTCCCTGTGGGTGTATGTTTCCCTGCCACCGGCCTTTCTGGCAAACCGGCATGAACTCTATGTCTACGGTCTGGCCATGGCCGGCACCTGTCTGACCGGCTTGATCATCTTTTATTTCTGGCCCACTACCGTTCCCGTGGCCGATATCGACTGGGCCCTGTATCCGGGTGTGGACTTCCTCAAAAACATGGACGCGTCGGGCAATGCCTGTCCGTCCCTGCACGTCGCCACCGCTGCTTTCTCGGGGTTCTGGATGCACCATCTGCTGCGCCGCTTCGGCGCGCCGCTGTGGGTCCAATTGTTCAACGCGCTGTGGTGCATCGGTATTGTTTACTCCACGGTCGCTACCCGCCAGCATGTGGCCGTTGACATGTGGGCCGGGCTCGCGCTGGGCACGTTCGCTGCGTGGTGGGCCTTGCGCCATGTACAAGGTGCCGCAGCCCGCCATCACAGGCCTTCCACCCCCGCCTGACCCGTGTTCGGTAAAAATCAGCACCTCCTCATCGTCCATCAGGCCGAACTTCAACCGGTCACGTTACCTGCGACCCAGTCATGAATCCCACGCCTTCCGTTTTCATCAAAAAACTCATCTCGCTGGCTGCGGCGCCCTACAAGCCGGTCGGACTCTTCACCTGGATGTTTGCCCGCGGCAAGCTCGGCGGTGATCCGGTGTTTGTCCATCTGCTGGCCGCAGGCCTGCTGGCCGGCCGCTCACGCATCCTGGACATCGGCTGCGGCCAGGGTTTGTTGACCTCCTGGCTGCTCGCCGCGAAAACATGCGCCGCGCGCGGCCAGTGGCCGGTTGCCTGGCTGCCCGCGCCTTCGGCATCTCATGTACGGGGTGTTGAGCTGATGGCCCACGATGTCGAACGGGCGGAACGTGCCCTGGCCGGTGCCGTCCGCGGAGGACATGCCCACTTCCTGCAGGCAGACATGTGCCGCACCGAGTTCGATCAAGCCGATGCGGTGGTGATTCTGGATGTGCTGCATTACGTTCCGGTTGCCGCGCAGGACGAAGTGCTGCAGCGCGTGCGCCGGTCTCTGGCACCCGGTGGCGTGTTGTTGTTGCGTGTGGGCGATGCCGCCGCCGGCTTGCCCTTTGCCATCAGCAACTGGGTTGACTATGTGGTGACCACCTTGCGCGGTCATCGCCTGGGAACGCTGCATTGCCGTACCATCGCCGAGTGGCAAACGGTGTTGCAAAAGCTGGGGTTCACGGTTGAAGCCAAAGCCATGAGCCAGGGCACCCCTTTTGCCAATGTACTGCTGGTGGCTCGCCTGCCAGCCGCTTGAGCGGTTATCCCCGCGTTTGCTACCATGAATTCATCATCCAGCTTACCCCCCGGCACTGTGCGACCCCTTCTGCTTTCCCACTTCACTGCAACAAGCTGTATTGGGCAGGGCCTGCAGCCGACCCTGGCCGCGCTGCAAGCGCAGCGCAGCGGACTCCAGCCCTGTGATTTCGATTCGGTCGACCTGGCCACATGGACAGGCACCGTGGAAGGCCTGGACGACGAAGTCTTGCCTGCGGCACTGCAGGCCTACGATTGCCGCAACAACCGCCTGGCCCAACTCGGCCTGCGGCAAGACCACTTTGACGAAGCCGTGCAGGCCCTGGCTTCGCGCATCGGGCGCAAGCGCATTGGCGTGTTCCTCGGTACCAGCACTTCCGGCATCCTGCAAACTGAAATGGCCTACCGCCAGCTTGATCCCGTGACGGGCAAACTGCCCGACAGCTTCAAGTATGCAACCACGCACAACTCCTTTTCCGTCACTTCTTTTGTGCGTGAATTTTTCCAGCTGGAAGGCCCGGCCATGACGGTGTCCTCGGCCTGTTCTTCCAGCGCCAAAGTGTTTGCTTCGGCCCGCCGCATGATGGCTGCGGGGCTGATTGACGCGGCCATCGTCGGCGGTGTGGATTCGCTGTGCCTGACGACCCTGTACGGGTTCAACTCCCTCGGCTTGACGTCCACCCGGGCCTGCCGGCCGTTCGACGCAGAACGCGACGGCATTTCCATCGGCGAAGCTGCCGCTTTCGCTCTGCTCGAATGGGCACCCGAACACCTGGACGGGAAGGACGTGCTTTTGCTGGGTGTGGGTGAATCCAGCGATGCCCACCACATGTCCTCGCCCCACCCCGAAGGCCTGGGCGCGCGCATGGCGATGCAGAGCGCCCTGGATATGGCCGGGCTGGCCGCAGCGGATATCGGCTACATCAACCTGCACGGCACCGCCACACCAAGCAACGACGCGGCAGAAACCAAAGCCGTGGTCGCGCTGTTCGGGTCCGGCACGCCCTGCAGCTCCACGAAGGGCGCAACCGGTCACACCCTGGGCGCCGCAGGCGGTGTCGAAGCCGTGATCAGCGCGCTGGCCCTGCAAAATGGCCTGTTGCCCGGAGGCCTGAACACGCAAGTGCTGGACCCGGCGCTGCCCCTGAATTACCTGCTGGAAAATCGTGACGACGCCGTGACCCGCGTGCTGAGCAATTCCTTTGGTTTCGGCGGCACCAACTGCAGCCTGGTTTTTGGCCGTGCCGGATAGAACACCCATGACACCTCCATCCACTGCACAGCCTCTCACGGTTTTTGTCGAAGGCATTGGCCTGCTGGGGCCCGGTTTGTCGGGTTGGGAAACCGGCAGCAACCAGTTGGCGGACCGCGCCCCTTATGAAGCGGCGCACTGCGTGCTGCCACTGCCCATGGCCCTGCCCGCGGCAGAACGCAGGCGCGCAGGCGCCGTGGTCAAGGTGTCGCTGGCGGTCGGCCAGGAAGCGGTGACGGCGTCAGGCCGCGCTGCGACCGACCTGCCCTCGGTTTTTTCATCGTCCAGCGGCGACGCCATCAATTGCCATGAAATCTGCAGCGCCCTGGCATCGGGCGACAAGCTGATTTCTCCCACGCGTTTCCACAACTCGGTGCACAACGCCTCCTCCGGCTACTGGAGCATTTCAAGCGGGGCCATGGCCACCTCCTCGGTGCTGTGTGCCTATGACGCCAGTTTTGCTGCCGGTCTACTCGAAGCCATGACCCAGGTAGTGGTGGAACAGACCGCGGTGCTGCTGATCGCCTATGACACCGACTACCCCGAACCCTTGCGCAGCGTGCGCCCCCTGTCTGACACATTCGGCACCGCGCTGGTGCTGGCACCCCAGCGTAGCGAGCGCAGCCTCGCCCAGTGGACACTGGCGCCGTCAACCTGCCTGACAGGCGCCAGTGCCACCGTTATGGCAAACAGTGCACTGGAACACCTGCGCACGGGTATTCCCGCGGCGCGCTGCCTGCCGCTGCTGCGCAGTGTCGCCACGCACAATGCGGGCGACATCGTGCTCGATTACCTTGATGGCCTGCAGTTGGCCGTGCAGGTGGCTCCGTGCTGATACCGGCGCATCTTCCATGCACCCTGCAGCACGCGGATATTGCACGTCGCATTCCCCATCAGGGTGCCATGTGCCTGCTCGATAGCGTCAGCACCTGGGACGCGCAACATATTGTTTGCCAGGCCAGCAGCCACCGCGCACCCGACCATCCCCTGCGGGCCCACGACCGCCTGGGGGCGGCCTGCGGCATTGAATATGCAGCGCAGGCCATGGCCGTGCACGGCACCCTGGTGGCCCAGGCCCAGGCTGGCGAAGGTGCTGAAAACACACCGCCGCGCGCCGGCTACTTGGCCAGCGTGCGCAGTGTCACCTTGTGGGTCGAACGGCTGGACACCATAGATGGCCCACTGACCATCCGCGCCGACCGGCTGACAGGGGACGACAACACCATTCTCTATAGTTTCAGCGTTCAAGCCGGTGAACAGGATCTGCTCGCCGGACGAGCTGTGGTGGTGCTCGACGCCTCGGCGCTTGCGCTCTCCCCATCAACACAACAAACTGCAGCAGCAGGCGCATCTCCATGACATCAACCCCCAAACGCGCACTGGTCACCGGTGGAAGCGGCGGACTCGGCTCCGCCATCAGCCGGCGGCTGGCGGCTGATGGCTTTCACGTCATCGTTCACGCCAACAGCCACCCGGCAAAGGCGCAGGAAGTCGCCGACGGCATCGCGGCTCAGGGCGGCCTGGCGCAGGCTGTGGCTTTCGACGTCACCGATGCGGCAGCGACGGGCGCAGCTCTGGAGGCGCTGCTCGAAGAAGGCGCCATCCAGGTGCTGGTCAACAATGCCGGCATCCACGACGATGCCGTGTTTCCCGGCATGCAGCTGGCCCAGTGGCAGCGCGTGCTCGATGTATCGCTCAATGGTTTCTTCCACGTCACTCAGCCACTGACCATGCCGATGATCCGCACCCGATGGGGCCGCATCATCACCATCACGTCGGTGGCAGCGGTAGCCGGCAACCGTGGCCAGGTGAACTACTCGGCGGCCAAGGGCGCCCTTCATGCGGCCACGAAATCCCTGGCACTTGAAGTGGCCAGCCGCGGCATCACAGTCAATGCCGTGGCGCCGGGCATCATCGATACCGCCATGACCCAGGGTGCCTTCAGCAAGGACGTCATCGATCGCATGGTTCCGATGAAACGCGCCGGCAAGGCCGAGGAAGTGGCCGACCTGGTCGGCTTTCTGGCCTCGGAACGGTCAGCCTATATCAGCGGGCAAGTTATTTCCATCAACGGCGGCATGATCTGACCCGCTGTCGGGCCCTTGTCCGATTGACACCAAAAAAAAAACGCCAGAGACTTGTGAATTCGGCGTTCAGGGCAATGACCTTCAAGTAGTTCCCTTTTTATCCTTCCCGGCAGGCATCCACCTGCTTTTCAACGCACCTTGCCAACGCATGCCCATGGCGGCCATTCCAGGGCGTGTCCAACTGCCGCTCCAGGTTCAAAGGTAACAACTCCATGAAAACTTCCGTGCCCATCCCTGCGGCCCATGCTCCCCACCATCCGCTCACCGACTATTACCAGACCGAGCAGGACCGACAAGCGTATTTGCGCAAGATTTTTGACACGACTGCGGCCGACTACGACCGCATTGAGGCCATGCTGGCGTGGGGCACAGGTTCCCGCTACAGGCGTCAGGCCCTGATCCGGGGTGGCTTGAAAGCGGGCATGCGTGTGCTCGATGTAGGCGTTGGCACAGGTCTGGTTGCCGCGCAGGCCTGCCTGCTGGCCGGTGATCCCGCTCTGGTGACCGGCGTCGACCCCAGCCCCGGCATGATGGCGGCCAGCAAACTGCCCAGGACCATGGTGCTGACCGAGGGCCGGGCCGAATCATTGCCTTTCCCGGACAACCACTTTGATTTCCTGAGCATGGGTTACGCGCTTCGCCACATCAGCGACCTGGGGGTGGCGTTTGCAGAGTTTCAGCGGGTGCTGAAGCCCGGCGGCCGCCTGTGCATCCTTGAAATCACGCAGGCCAAAACCGCTCCAGGGCGGTGGCTGCTCAAAACCTATATGCGAAGCGTGATACCGCTGCTGACACGTCTGGTTTCCCGGCAGAAGGACACCGCGACAATCTGGCGCTACTACTGGGACAGCATAGAAGCCTGCGTTCCTCCGGAGCAGGTCATGGCGACGCTGAACGCGGCCGGGCTGGTACAGGTCAGGCAGCACCTGGAAGTGGGCGTGTTTTCCGAATACCAGGCGATCAAACCCGGCTGAGAAAGCTGCCCCACCCCCCAGCCCCCAGGAAAGCAGGCGCACGTCCGGCGCCTGCTCAGACCTGCTCGCGCAACCACTGCGCCAGCTCCGTCATGACCTGCAAGCCGATGGGTGAAACCGCCGTGAAATGAATGCATGCGTGTATCGCCTCTGGATAGTGGCGGTGTGTCATAGCCACTTCGGCAGAGGCCAGCTCTTCAGCCAGCGCATGCCCTTCGTCGCGCAGTGGATCGTGGCCCATGGTGGCGACCCAGGTCGCAGGCAGTGACTCTAGCCCCGCAGAGCCCAACAACGCATAGTCCGGGTGGTACACGGCCTCGGCCCGACCGCCCAGATAGCTGGCCATGAACCATCGCACGACCCCGGTGGTGAGAAATTTTCCTTCACCGTTCTCGCGGTAGGACGCGCTGGATTCGTCAGGGTGTTGTGCCACCGGGTAGATGAGTCCCAATGCGCGGACGTTCGCCGAACGCACACGGCGCGCGGCCACCAGCGCCAGTTGCGCGCCAGCGCTGTCACCGGCCACAGCGATACGGCCGGCATCGCCACCCCAGGTGGCTGCGTTCGCCAGCACCCATCGCAACGCGGCTTCGGTGTCGTCGGTCGCGGCGGGGAAGGGATGCTCCGGTGCCAACCGATAGTCCACGGCCACCACCAGCATGCCCGCGTGATTGCACAGGGTGCGACAGACCTTGTCATGGGTTTCCAGGTCGCCAATCACGAAGCCACCGCCGTGCACATACAGCAGCACAGGCCATGGGCCAGTGGTGTCGGGGCTGTACACGCGCAGGGGCAGCGGACCCGCCCGGCCCCGAAAAAGTGGTGTCGCCCACCTTCCCTACGGCCGGGGCCGGCAAACCCAACGCACCGGCCAGATCACGGTAAATCTGCCGTGCCACCACAGGCGGCAGGCTTTCCAGTGGCGGATGACCCTGGGCAGCGGCCTGGGCCAAAAAACCGGCCAGGGCGGGGTCCATGGCGGCCGTTTCCAGCACGGAATTGACAACAGCATTCATTCGGGTTTCTCCAATGGGTCGGGGGGGTACTTCAACGCTGCAGCACGAACTGCCCGCCTTCGATCTTCAACATCACGGCTGCGCGTTCGTCAAAGCCGATGTGATCGGCCGGCGTGAAATTAAGGACGCCATGCGAAATGACGATTTCCTTTTCACTCTCCAGCGCATCGCGCAGCGCCTGGCGGAATTCCGGCGTACCCGGTTTGGCCTTCTTCAAGGCCAGCGGCACGATGCGTTGCAGCACTTTCAGCGCGTCGTGGGCGTGCGCCCCGAACTGCGTGCGCGAGTTGACGCCATGGGCCTTTTCGAAGGCATTCACGTAGTCCATCGCTACCGGCCTGATCGGATTGCTGGCGGCCAGTTGCTCAGCCACCAGTACGGGCCCCGCTGGCAGGATGGCCCCATTCATGGCCTTGCCGCCTACGCGCACCAGGTCGGGTGAGGCCGCTCCATGGGTCTGGTAGATGGGTCCGCTCCAGCCGCGCTCGCGCAGGTTGATCTGCGGCATGGCAGCGGCCGAGCCGGCGCCCACAATCAGCACTGCATCGGGCCTGGCCGCAATAGCCTTCAGCGCCTGCGCGGTAATGGCGGTGTCCTGTGGCGCGAAGCGCTCGGCGGCAATGATCTCCAACCCGGCTTTCTTCGCTGAGGCGGTGAAGGCCTGCAGCCACATTTCGCCATAACCCTCGTTCCACCCCAGGAAAGCCACCCTCTTGACCTTGTCCGCCACCATGCGGCTGGCCACGGCATCGGACATCAGCGGCACGGGCTGCGGCAAGGGAAAGGTCCAGTCGTCCTTGCCACCGGGACGCGGCGCCGGTGCAAAAGCCAGTTGCACAGTTTTGGCCTCTGAAGCCACCGGAGCCATGGCCAGCACCGCCGGCACGCCCGAGGAGCCCAGCAGCACATCGACCTTGCTTTCGATGACCAGGCGGCGCGTATTTTTGACGGCAGCCGTGGTGTCGGATGCATCGTCAAGTACCACCAGCTTGATCTTTTCGCCCGCAATGCGCTCGGGCCAAAGGTCCAGCGAGGCCTTGATCGGCAGCCCCAAGGAGGCCAGCGGCCCGGTCAGCGACAGGCTCACACCAACGGTGATATCGGCGTGTGCGGTGCCCGCCAGTGCGAGCAGCGCTGTCATGGCTGTTTTTGCAAGAATGTGTTTCATGATGTCTCCGTGGGTCAGTGTTTATTTTTTGAAGTGCTTCAGAGGTAGGTCGAGGCCAGGCCACCATCGACGGGAATGTTGCTGCCGCTGACCCAGCGCGCCGCGTCGCTGCAAAGCCAGGCAATCACGGGCGCGATCTCATCGGCAAAACCGGGACGCAGCATGCGGTGGGCATCCGCCTGGACCCGTTCCTGGCCAAGCATGGTGACGAAGTCACCTAGGATCGGCGTGAACACCGGTCCAGGAGCCACGCAGTTCATGCGCACGCCCTTGCCCATGAACCATTCTTGCGATCGCGTGGCATTCCAGACAATCAAGGCTTCCTTAAAATACTGGTAGCAGGTAGCGTGCGGCACGGGGTGGTCGCGCAACCAGGCAGCACCTGCCTCAAAACTCCTCGCCGCCGCCAGTTCCTTGTGCAGGTCCAGCCGCAGCGGCCATTCGGCCCCGAGAATGGAAGCTACGTTGACAATGCTGCCGCCACGTGGAATGCGCGCCAGCACTTTCTCCGTCAAATGCCTCAAGCCCAGGTAGTTCACACGGGCCACCAGGTCGCCATCTGCCGTGCCCGGCACGCCAGCAATATTGCAAAGCGCATCAACATGCGCTGGCAACTGGGCCACGGCGGCATCGATAGCTGCGACGATTCCCAGGTCAGCCTTGACGAAACCGTCCAGCGTCAGGCCAGGGTCGTTGCGGTCCATGCCAATGACTTTGGCACCGTGAAAGCGTGCAAGCCGGGCCACCTCGGCACCGATTCCAGACGATGTGCCGGTGACAACAATGGTCTTTCCGTGCAGGCTCATACAGCCCCCTCGGTGAGAGGGAGGCAAATGGCATCATGTGGATTCATGGGATCTCCTTGAAGTAGTGGATCGAAAAAGTGCGGTTCAAAACGGAAACATCGGCGCGGTGTCCTTGATGGTCATCCACTGCCATTGCGTGTACTCCTCCCAGTCGGATGGGCCGCCCACGCTGGTGCCGTTGCCCGCGATGCCAGGTCCGCCGAAGGGGTTGACGCAGTCGTCATTGACGGTCTGGTCGTTGATGTGGACCATGCCGGACTTGAGCTGTTGACCCAATGCCATCGCACGGCCAACAGATTTAGAAATGACGGCGGAAGCCAGGCTGCCGGTGTTGTTGTTGGCCAGCGCAACCGCTTCCTCGTCGGTGGCAAAAGTGACGATGTTGGCCACCGGGCCAAAAGTCTCTTCGTCAAACACACGCATACCGGGCTTGACACCCGACAACACCGTTGGCTTGTAGAACAGGCCGTCATAAGTGCCGCCGGCTTCCAGCCTGGCACCCGCCTTGATGCTGTCCTGCACCACGGCATGCACGCGGTCGCGCTGTTTCGCATCGATAAGCGGCCCCAGGGCCACCTGGCCGCTGGCACCATCGCCCACCGGAAGATGTGTGGCTTTGGCAACCAGGCGCTGTGTCAGGGCGGCAGCAATGCTTTCATGCACAAGAATGCGGTTCGAAGCCATGCAGATCTGCCCTTGGTGCAGATAGGCGCCCCAGGCAGCGTTGCTGGCCGCAACATCCAGGTCGGCGTCGTCCAGAATGATCAGCGAGTTGGCTCCGCCCAACTCAAGCGACACCTTCTTCAGGTGTTTGCCAGCGAGTTCACCGATGCGCCGGCCCACCGCGGGCGAGCCGGTGAAGGCGATCATCGGCACCAGCGGGTCGGTGACCAAAGCCTCGCCGGCTTCGGCGTCGCCGGGCAGAACCTGCAACAAGTCCTTGGGCAAACCGGCTTCCGCAAAAATGCGCGCAATCATCAGGCCACCCGTCACCGGCGTGCGGGTGTCGGGCTTGATCACCACGGCATTGCCGGCGGCCAGCGCCGGCGCCACGGCGCGAAGTGTCAGGATCAATGGGAAGTTGAACGGTGAAATAACGCCCACCACGCCGTGCGGCATGCGGCGGGCGATACTGATGCGCCCAGGCACGCTGGGCAGGACCTGACCTTGAGGCTGCAAAGGCATGGCGGCCGCCAGATGGCAAATCGTGATGGCTTCACGGATCTCATGCTGTCCCTTCGGAAGGATGCCGCCGGTTTCCCGCGTGGCGTACAGCGCAAGTTCGTCGAAATGCTGCTGAAACAAGGCACCGGCGCGGCGGAAGACCTCGGCTTTTTCACGAGGCGGTATGGCAACCCAGGCTTTTTGCGCGTTTGCCGCCGCCTGCGTGGCAGTGGCCACATCGGCCGCATTGGCAATTCCCACCGTGCACATCACTTGCCCAGTTGCAGGCTCCACCACATTGCGCTCTCCGCCGCCCAAAGGCGCGTGTGCCGATGCAGAAAAATTCAGAAATACCATTGCGTCCGATGCACCCATTTGCTTGTCCTTCCGGTTGTTTGATCAGCTCGCCACATTGGCTCGTCGTGCTTCTCTATCGCAATGCATGTACCAGCGACCCGCGCAAAGACCCGGTTGATGCGCTGCAGCATGCTCTTTTTCAGTTGAAAAATCAGGACATACCCTAGGTGCGATTGCTGCAATGCAGCACATGGAAATTACTCATTATTTTTTTATCAAATGGTTATAAAGTCGAAACAAATTTCACCAATTGAGCAAATCAAGGAGCAACACCATGCGCGCATCGGATCGCATCTCCCTCGTCGACGTGGCCCGGGTGACGGGTGCCGCGCTGGGCAACTTCGACAGTGCGTCGGTCACCAAGGCCCTGGGCGGTTTTGCCAGTACCCACATCGGCGGCGATACGCATCCAACAATTGCGGACATCGGTGAATGCCTCTTCTTTTCACCGGGAGACGGCCGCATCTGGCTGCAGGATCAGCGCATGGTCTTGTTGCACACCGAAGCGCTAGGCTCCATGCGGCGCGAAATGATCGACAGTCTGGGTGTTGAAAAGGCCAGAGGCCTCTTTACCCGCGCGGGTTACGTCAGTGGTGCCCGCGATGCCCAACTGGTACGCAAGCATTGGCCCGACGCCGATCCACTGGCGGCGGCCATCGCAGGCACACGCCTGCATGCGCTGGAAGGTGTGGTGAAAGTTGAGTTGGTGAGCGTCACCTACGACCCGGACACCAGCGGTTACGAGGGCGAATTCCTGTGGCACAACTCCAGCGAAGACGATGAACACATTGCCGCCTACGGAATTGGCGGCTCACCGGCCTGCTGGATGCAGGTGGGTTATGCCACCGGCTACGTCAGCACGCTGTTCGGCCGCCTTATTGTCTTTCGCGAAACCATGTGCCGATCCATGGGTGACGCGCACTGCCGTGTGGTGGGCAAGTCGGCCGACAAGTGGGACGATATCGAACAGGACATGCGTTATCTGAACGCCAGGGAGTTTGTCGATACTGCGGCCTATGCGCGCCCGCTCCCCCGTGCCGCCGAGCTTCCACTCGCCGACGCGCCCGCGGGCGATGCCATGGTGGGTGCTTCGTCCGCATTCAATGCCGCCTGCCACCAGCTCAGCCGCGTGGCACGAACTTCCGCCACAGTGCTGTTTACGGGCGAGTCAGGCGTTGGCAAGGAAAAATTTGCCAGCATGCTGCACAAGATCAGCCCGCGCAAAGATCAGCCTTTTATTGCCGTGAACTGTGCCGCCATCCCGGAGACCCTGGTCGAATCCGAACTCTTTGGCGTGGAACGAGGTGCGTACACAGGGGCCAGCCACTCGCGGCCGGGCCGCTTCGAACGGGCCAGCGGCGGTACTCTTTTCCTGGACGAGATCGGTGCGCTTAGCTTGGTCGCCCAGGGCAAGCTGCTGCGCGCCCTGCAGGAAGGCGAGATCGAACGTGTGGGCGGAACACGCAGCATTGCGGTGGATGTGCGGGTGGTGGCTGCCACCAACGAAGCCTTGCGTCAGGCTGTGCGGGACGGCAGATTTCGGGAAGATCTGTTCTTCCGCCTCAACGTTTTCCCCATCCACCTGCCGCCACTGCGCCAGCGGCGCGACGACATTCCCCTGCTGATGACCCACTTCCTGAACCATTACCGGCACAAGCACAGCTGCAATGCCGGCGGCTTCACCCAGGCGGCGGTGCGGGCGCTGCTGAACTATGACTTTCCAGGCAACATTCGTGAACTGCAAAACCTGATCGAGCGAGCCGTGATCACCGCCGATGCCGACGGATTGATCGATGTTCATCATCTGTTTACGGGTGGGGAAGCCCTGAATGCGGACATCATGACTCTGCGGATGCAGGGAAGCTCGGGCACCTTGAATTTTTCCGCATCCGTGGCCGCTACAGCGGCGCCATCAAACGCGGCGCCATTACCGCAGTCGCTGGATCAAACCGAGCGCGACATGCTGCAGCGGGCAATTTCCGCATCTCAAGGCAACCTATCCGCCGCCGCACGGCAGCTCAAGACGACACGGGCAAAGCTGGCCTACCGGGCCAGGAAACACGGTCTCATTTGATCCGGCGCCAACTACGCCTTGGGTGAAGTTCCTTGCTGCCGGCCAAGCCGCCGTGCCAGCAGCACTGGCAGGCGCAGAACAAAGCCCAGAAACAGGCGCGAGTGCATCCAGGTCAGCAGCAGGTTGTCGCGCAGGTAGTTGAAGTGCGACACACCGCCTTCGTCCGGCCTGAAATATTTGACGGTAGCCGGCAGGTTAACCGGTTTGATGCCCAGCCAGCACATGCGCACCACGGCCTCGGGGTCGAAGTCGAAACGACGCATCCAGCGCTGGCCGTGCATGACACGCTGCAGCGGTGCTATCGGATAAACACGAAAACCGAACAGCGAGTCCCCAATGCCGGCCCACAAGGTTTCCAGGTCGGCCCAGGCGTTTGACAGCTTGCGCCCGTTCACGCGAATACGGGGTGCATCGGCGGCAAACACCGGCAGCCCCAACACCATGGCAGCAGGCTGCGCGCTGGATGCTTCCATGAATTGCGGAATCAGGTGCGCCGGATGCTGGCCGTCCGAATCCATGGTCAACACATGCGTGAAGCCCTGCGCCGCTGCCAGTTCGATGCCATGAAGCACCGCAGCGCCCTTGCCGACATTGTGTGGCAGCACAATCACGCGCAGGCCCTCATCCTCGGTTGCCATGGCCCGCAGGCCGGCGGCACTGTCGTCGGTGCTGCCATCCACCACCACCCAGACCGGCGTCCACTGCGCGCGTGCCGAGCGAACGGTATCGTAGACCTTGGGGCCGGGGTTGTAGCTGGGTATCAGCACCAGATGGGTGGGGTGCGCGCTCGGAATGGGAACAGTCATCGCTGGAACCTGGCGAAAAATAAAGCCAGGCCCTGGGATCAGGGTGGCAGTGAAACTGGAAAACCGGGCAACTGCGCGTGCGCCAGCTCGGTCTGGAAATACTGCTCGAGCTCACTGACAAAACGCGCGGTATGCTGCGGCGGGTCAAAACGCTTGCCGAGGCGAACCCGGTAAGTGATGGGCATTTTAGGGGCATGCAGCAAGGGCCAGCCTTTTCCCAGAAAGCCGGAGCTGGTTTCGATGAAAACGGTCTGGACTGGCACACCGGCTTTTTTCGCAATCAACCCCGTGGTGCCTTGTAAAGAGCCCACAGGGAAACGCGTGGTGCGCGTGCCTTCCGGAAACAGCAGCAAATGGCTGCCCTGCTGCAGGTCATCCACCGCCAGATGAACCATGGTGCGCAATGGCGTATTGCGTATGTAGCCAGCCAGCCGCGCGCCCGCGCCATAAAACACGCTGTTAACGAGTTCCGCCTTCATGACGCAGGCCGCGCCGGGCAGGCGCGACAGGATCATCAAGGCATCGAGCAGGCAGGGATGATTGGGGGCAATGACCATGGCTGGTTCATCCCGCAATGCATCCAGCTCGGAAAGGTCGAAGCGGCAGGCGCCCATCAGCACCAGGAATCGCAGGTAGCGCCGTGTCATGAGGCTCACCAGCCGACGGCCTATCCGCCTGCTCATCAAGCGCGGAAGCATCGCGCGCATCGGAAACGCCAGCAAGGTCACAACCAGAGACATCAGGCCCAGCAACAGGTAGCCCAGGTGCAGCCGGACTGCTTCATGCAAGGCCCTGCGGCGCACGGGCAGCGCCAGCGGCTCGTTCAGAAGGACATTCGACTTGTTTTCCATACAACTGCCTTGCGCGCCGTCAGCGCGCGGCCGGCGTCGCATCCTCGACCACGCGGATGTTAGCCTTGCGCAGGCGCAACGCCTGCCACGAACGCTTGAAGTTCAGGATGGAGGCCACGTAAAAAATGCCTTTGAGCACGGCCAGCGAACGCCAGATCGGCGTTTTGCCGTAAATGTCGCCCGCCAGCATGGACAGCAGGGCTTCCTTGACACGCCATACATTGCTCGGCGCCATGAACATATCGCGCATGGTCGGGTTGGTCACGCGGTAGATGAACCACGAAAACTCTTTCGGCCCCTTGCGTACCTCCCGGTCGAAATGCGCCAGCGCCGCGGCGGCTTTGGCCGGCTCACGCAGGCAGGTGTCCACCGTCTCGGCACCGACAAAACCGCCCTGCATGGCCAGCATGACGCCCGACGAAAACACCGGGTCGATGAAGGTGAACGCATCGCCGATCATCAGGTGGCTGGGGCCGTGGGTACGTTCGCAGACATAGGAAAAATTGCCAGTGGCTTCGACTTCAGACGACAGCGTCGCATGGGCCAGCCGCTCGCCAAGCGCGGGACACAGGGCAATCGTGTCGAGGAAAAAATCCTTCACGGGCTTGCTGCGGCTCTTGAGGTAATGCGGCCAGACCACCGCACCGATGCTGGTAGCGCCGTCGGCCAGCGGGATGAACCAGAACCAGCCATGGTCAAACCAGAAAATCGTGATGTTGCCTTCATCCTGCCCCGGATGCCGGGTGGCACCGGTGAAGTGGGCATACAGCGCCGAGCTGTTGTGTTTGGGATTGCGCCGCTTGATATCGAACTGCTTGCCCAGCAAGGTGTCGCGGCCCGAAGCATCAACCACGAAGCGTGCGCGCCACTGGCGGGCACCGCCGTCTTCGTGTTCGGCATACACAGTGGCACCGCTGTGGCCGGGCGCAAAAGCAACTTCGCGCACGCGGCAGCCTTCAATCACTTCGGCGCCTACCTTCGCGGCATTGCGAATCAGGATTTCGTCGAACTCGGAACGCCGCACCTGGTAGGAAAAAGGCATGGACTTGTCCCAGGCCTCACCAAATTGGAAGGTCTGGCTCTTGCTCTCGTGCCAGGGAGAAACGAATTCGGCGCCCCATTTTTCAATGCCGATCGCCCGGACGGCATCGGCGACCCCGAGTTTTTCAAAGAGGGGCAGGTTGGCCGGGAGCAGGGATTCGCCGATATGAAAGCGCGGATGGTGGTCTTTTTCGAGAAGGACCACTTTGTGGCCGCGCTGCGCCAGCAATGCACCTATGGTTGAACCTGCGGGGCCGCCGCCAATGACCAGGACATCACACTCGCCAAAGGCTGTGGGAGATGATGAAGCAGTCGGTGAATTCAGCTCGGGCATGGGTTTCCTTGATGGAGTTTTCGAGCTCGCCGCAGACCGCTGGCGGCCTGCTGCACTGTTATCGGGCATTGTCAGGGGCAACCCGGCAAGTTTACGTCGCGAAACCGTCTCTTTTTGTAGTGAAATGTCTGGTTTCACGGATTCGAAGCGGCGTGGGCGGCCAAGCAGTGCTTCTTGATCCACGTCTCCGGCCAATTTTCCGCGTGGTCCGGCGACGACCTGGCGGCAAGTGCTATTATTTTCCCGCCCCTGCTGGCTCCCCGCCGCCGCGCTGAGTTCACCCGTGTATTCAGTCATTTACCGCCATCGCCTGAGAACCAGTGAACCATCCAGCGCTACCTCCCGACATCACCGACCCGGTTCTCGCCGGCAACGGTAAACACACGCCCATGATGCAGCAGTATCTGGGCCTGAAAGCGGACTATCCCGACACCCTGCTGCTCTACCGCATGGGTGATTTTTACGAATTGTTTTATGCGGATGCCGAAAAAGCCGCGCGCCTGCTCGACATCACGCTGACGCGGCGCGGCCAGTCAGCCGGCGAGCCGGTGGTCATGGCCGGCGTGCCCTTTCATTCGCTGGAAGGCTACCTCGCCAAACTGATCAAGCTGGGAGAATCGGTCGCCATCTGTGAGCAGGTCGGCGACGTCGCCACGGCCAAAGGGCCGGTCGAGCGCAAGGTCGTGCGGGTGGTGACACCGGGCACGCTGACCGATACCGAATTGCTCAGCGACAAGACTGAATCCATATTGCTGGCCGTGCACCAGGGCCTGCGCAATACCTGCGGCCTGGCTTGGCTCAGCGTCACCCAGGGCGAAATCCACCTGGCGCACTGCGCAAATGACGAGATCGAGACCTGGATCGCGCGGATTGCGCCCAGCGAGCTGCTCTACAACGTCGATGTCACGCCCGCTTTTGAGCAGCGCCTGAAAACCCAGCGCTGCGCCGTCAGCGCCCGCCCGGCCTGGCAGTTCGATGCCACCCTGGGTGCGCGCCGGCTGCTGGCACAACTGCAGGTGGCCTCGCTGGCTTCATGGAGTGCCGAAGCCCTCCCTGAGGCCCACGCCGCGGCGTCTGCGCTGCTCGGTTATGCCGAGCACACCCAGGGCCGCGCCCTGTCCCATGTGCACAGCCTGCAGGTCGTGCGCTCCGGCGAGCTGATCGAGCTGCCGCAGACCACGCGGCGCAACCTGGAACTGACCCAGACCCTGCGCGGCGAGGATTCCCCCACCCTCTTTTCGCTGCTGGACACCTGCAGCACCGGCATGGGCAGCCGCGCCCTGAAAAGCTGGCTGCTCAACCCCCGTCGCGACCGCGCCCAGGCACAGGCGCGCCTCGACACCATCACCGCGCTACGCGACGGTGGCCTGCAGCAGAAAATACGCACCGGGCTCAAGGGTTGCAGCGACGTCGAACGCATCACCGCCCGCATTGCCTTGCGCCAGGTGCGCCCGCGCGAGCTGGTGGCACTGCGCTGCACGCTACAAAAAACAGAGCTGCTCGCGCCCGTCCAGAAAGGGCTACCGGCACTTTTGACCACTATTTTGGAAGATTTGCAGGCACCACCGGCCTGCGAGGCACTGCTGGGCCGCTATGTGCTGGACGAACCTGCCGCGCTGATCCGCGACGGCGGCGTGATCAACCACGGCTGCGATGCCGACCTCGACGAGCTGCGCGCCATCCAGACCAATTGCGACGACTTTTTGCTGGACCTGGAAGGCCGCGAAAAAGCCCGCACCGGCATCACCAACCTGCGCGTGCAGTTCAACAAGGTGCACGGTTTTTACATCGAAGTCACACAGGGCCAGCTCGACAAGGTGCCCGACGACTACCGGCGCCGCCAGACCCTGAAAAATGCCGAGCGCTACATCACGCCCGAACTCAAGGCTTTTGAAGACAAGGCCTTGTCGGCGCAGGAACGGGCGCTGGCCCGCGAGAAATGGCTGTACGAGCAACTGCTCGACGAACTGCAGCAGTTTGTTCCCACCCTCACCCGCCTGGCGCGTGCGCTGGCCTCGCTGGACGCGTTGTGCGCGCTGGCCGAACGCTCACTCACACTGAACTGGTCGGCTCCGCTGTTTGTGAAGGAGCCCTGCATCGAGATCACCCAGGGCCGACACCCGGTGGTCGAAGCGCGGCTGGCCGAAACCACAGGCGGCTCGTTTATTGCCAACGATTGCGGGCTGAGCGGCAAGAGCCGCATGCAGATCATCACCGGCCCGAACATGGGCGGTAAATCCACCTACATGCGCCAGGTGGCCATCATCGTGCTGCTGGCCAGCGTCGGCTCGTATGTGCCGGCCGGTGCCTGCCGCCTGGGGCCCATCGACGCCATCCACACACGCATAGGCGCGGCCGATGACGTGGCCAACGCGCAATCGACCTTCATGCTCGAGATGACCGAGGCCGCGCAAATCCTGCATGCGGCCACACCGCACTCGCTGGTGCTGATGGACGAAATCGGCCGCGGTACTTCCACCTTCGACGGTCTGGCACTGGCCGGCGGCATTGCCGCCCATCTGCACAACAAAACCCAGGCCTTCACGCTGTTTGCCACGCACTATTTTGAGCTGACCGAGTTTCCGGCCCGCCACCATGCGGCAGTCAACGTGCATGTGAGTGCGGTCGAGTCCGGCGCCAGCATCGTGTTCCTGCACCACATCGAACCCGGCCCGGCCAGCAAGAGCTACGGTATTGCCGTGGCCAAACTCGCCGGCGTGCCGGCTGGCGTGGTCAACCATGCGCGGCATGCGCTCGATGCGCTGGAGACCCAGCAAACCGCCAGCCGCGCGCAGGTGGACCTGTTTGCCGCCCCGCCCGAGCAGCCTGCCGCCGAACCCAGTGCCGTGGAAAAAGCGCTTCATGGCATCGACCCCGACGCCCTGAGCCCCCGCGAAGCCCTCGATGCCCTTTATCAACTCAAAAAACTTTCTGCAGCGGATTGACCTACCATCGCTTTCATGACTTACTGCGTCGCCATCAAACTCAACGCCGGCCTGGTGTTTCTTTCTGACTCGCGCACCAACGCCGGGCTGGACCAGATCAGTACCTTCCGCAAGATGATCATTTATGAGAAGCCGGACGACCGCTTCATGGTGCTGCTGTCGGCGGGCAATCTGTCCATTTCCCAGTCCGTGCGAGAAATCCTGCAGGTCGAGCAGCTCAAGGACCCCGACGGCGGCCCGCCCATCACCATCTGGAACGCCAAGAGCATGTTCGACGCCGCACGTGTGCTGGGGGCGGCCATACGCCGCGTGCACGAGCGCGATGCGGACGACCTCAAACACGCGGGCGTTGAGTTCAATGTCTCGCTGATCTTCGGCGGCCAGATCCGCGGCGAAGGTATGCGCCTGTTCCAGGTCTATTCGGCGGGCAACTTCATTGAAGCCACCCCCGAGACGCCTTACTTCCAGGTCGGCGAATCCAAATACGGCAAGCCCGTGCTCGACCGCGTGATCACACCCGAAACACCGCTGGACGAAGCCGCCAAGTGCGCACTGGTGTCCATGGACTCGACGCTCAAGTCCAACCTGTCCGTCGGCCTGCCGCTGGACATGGTGGTGTATGAAGTCAATTCGCTGCAAAGCGACAAGGTGGTCTGCATTGACCACGAGAACCCTTACTTCCGCATGCTGCACAACAACTGGGGCAAAAAGCTGCGCGAGGTTTTCGACAGCATTGAAGACCCGATGTGGACCGGCGGCGAAACCCAGGTGCCGCTTCTGACGCCGCTCACGCGCAATCAGCCCCTGAAAAAGATCACTTCGCCCGAAGAAAAATTGATCTGACCCCGTGCCCGTTTCTCCCAAGCCCCTCATCGTTTTCTCCCACGGCAACAGCTTTCCCGCAAGCACCTACGGCGTGCTGTTCCAGAGCCTGAAATCGCGCGGCTTCCAGGTCAAGGCGATCGAAAAATTCGGCCACGACCCACGCTACCCGGTCACCAGCAACTGGCCGCACCTGGTACAGCAGCTGGCTGACTTCACCAGCGAGCAGGTTGAAAAGACCGGACAGCCGGCTTTTCTTGTCGGTCATTCCCTGGGTGGCTTCTTGAGCTTGATGTGCGCCGCGCGCAACCCGGTGCTGGGCGGCCAGCCGGTGCGCGGGGTGTTGCTGATTGATTCACCGATTCTCGGCGGCTGGCGCGCCGCCGCGCTCAGTGTGGCCAAACGTGCCCAGCTGGTGGGCTCCATCTCCCCGGGTGCCATCAGCCGCAAGCGCAAGCACCAATGGCTGGGGCTGAACGACGTGCTGACGCATTTCCGCAGCAAGAAGGCCTTTGCGCGCTGGGACGAACAGGTGTTGCGCGACTATATCGAACATGGCACCCACGACGCCCAAGGCGAGGATGGCACCCAGCGCCAGCTGAGTTTTGACCGCGACGTGGAAACCGCCATCTACAACACCCTGCCGCACAACCTGGAAGGCCTGCTCAAGCGCCATCCGCTGAAATGCCCGGTCGCCTTTATCGGCGGCCGCCAGTCGGCGGAGATGAAGCAGGTCGGCATGGCCATGACCGAACAGGTCACCAAGGGCCGCATCATGATGCTCGATGGCAGCCACCTGTTTCCGATGGAAAAACCGGTGGCCACGGCGGCCGCCATCGAAGCCGCGTTGCTGGACATGCAGTCATGACCGGAGGCCTCGCGCCGCCAGAAAAAATTATCTCGAAGCGCCGGCGCCCACCCGCCGCACACTGGCGGCATCGGCACGTGTCGCCACATCGGGCTGCCACACCACCTGGTCGTCTACCGCATACAGCCAGCATCTTGATTTCGCCCTCGCACACTGCTGGAAGGTCGTCGCGATCGCCTCGGGCTCGCCTGCGTTGAAGTACCAGCCGCCCTTTTCCGTCACGGCAAAGGCTTTGGGAGACGGCAAGGTACGGAAGTGGGCATAACGCGCCTTGCCGGCGTCGCTGAGCGGCACGGCAGCCGTGTCATCGGCCGCTGCAAAGCCCGAAACCGACGGCACCGCGTAGTGATGTCCTCTAAAGCGCTGGGCGTGCGACAGCAGCAATGGCTGGTCCAGTTGCGCCGAGAGAAACTCAAACATGCGCGCATGCGACGCTTCCCGCGCCGCAGGGTTGCCGCCTACCGTGGCCTTGCCGGTTTTGGTGTTGCCCAGGCCTTCCATTTGCCTGACGGGGCCAGGACCGTCAAAGCCGTGGTAACTGCCGGGGTAGACCACCAATTCCACTGGCGCATTCGCCTTGCTCTTTTGCAAGCGCCCATGCAAGGTAACGCACTCCGGAGCCAGTGTCCAGTCGTCGAGCTCACCAATCATGATCAGCAGCGGCACATGGACTTCATAGTTCCACATCCTGTTGTTACGCAGGCAGCCAGGGTAAAAAGCCACGGCGGCGCGTGGCTGCACTTTCTGCGCCTGCACGTATTTGTCCGTGGCGTCGAGGGTGCTGAGCACCGTCTGCGCACCGTGCGACCATCCCAGGACCACGATGCGGGAAGCATCGACAGACGGCTGCTTTACCAGCCAGTCGATGGCAGCGAACACGTCCTCTCGCCTGTCGTTTTCATGGATGGTCCGAAGCTTGTTGGGCGTCTCGCAAATCGATTTCTGGCCGCGCGGGGTAAAACTGTCCAGTGCGAGGAAGTGCATGCGCTCCGCGTTGAAGTACCCTCCATAGCGAAAGAGCCGTTCAGCGAAATTGCCTTTATTGTCCAGCCCGCCGCCGCACCCGTGCAAGCCGATGACGACAGGCCGCGGGTCCTTGTCGCCTGCGTCGAACCAGTGGCCGGGAATCTGCAGCTTTCCGTCCTGCGACAGGATGGATACCGGACCTCCCGCGTGCGACAGCTGTGCAAGCAGCAGACCAAAAAGAAAGGCAGAAAAATTTCGAAACCAGCTCATGACGGTCCCCCTATTTTTCCGGACGCACAGTTTTTATTGCGACCAGACCACCAGCCCGCTCCACGCAGTGGCCAGCACCACGATGCCAAAGGCAATCCGGTACCAGGCAAATGGCACAAAGCTGTGGGTGGCGATGTAACGCAGCAGCCAGCGAATGCACAACCAGGCGCTGATGAAGGAAAACAGCAGGCCGACGCCGAACATCGGCAAGTCCGCCACCGACAGCAGGGCGCGGTCTTTATATAGGCTGTAAACGCCGGCACCTATCAGCGTCGGAATCGCAAGGTAAAAGGAAAAATCGGTCGCGGCCTTGCGTGACAGGCCCAGCAGCATGCCGCCGATGATGGTGGCACCGCTGCGGCTGGTACCAGGAATCATGGCCAAGCACTGCACCAGACCGACCTTGAGCGCGTCCATCACGGTCATGGCCTCAACCTCATGGATGCGCGCCGTTGCCGGGTTGGCCTGCTGGCGCCGCTCGGCCCAGAGGATGATGAATCCCCCGATGATGAACGTACTGGCCACCACGACCGGCGTGAAGAGGTTGGCCTTGATGGCCTTGCCGAACAGCAGGCCCAGGATCACGGCCGGCACAAAAGCCACGAACACATTGAGCGCAAACTGCTGCGCCTGTTTCTCCGTCGGTAGCGCCACCAGCGTATCGCGGATTTTTTGCCAGTACACCAGGATCACCGCAAAAATGGCGCCGGTCTGGATCGCGATGTCAAAGACCTTGGCCTTGTCGTCGTCAAAACCCAGCAGCGCGCCAGCAAGAATCAGGTGGCCGGTGGAAGAAATGGGCAGGAACTCGGTCAAACCCTCGACGACGCCCATGACGGCCGCCTTGATCAGCAATGCAATGTCCACTCATGCTCCAGAAAGTAAGGGGGGATTATCGCCGCAGCCTGTTGGCGCCGTTTGCACCCCTGACCGGCTTTGCGGCCGAAATTCTGGTTCATGTCGGCCTTGCGACTACAGCTCGTTACAGACTTGAGAACTTGCCCCTCAGGAATTCATGGCCTTGGCCCCTCCGGGCCCCGAACAAACGACTTTTCGGGCTGCGTTTCGCGCCGGCAGGGCGCAACTCGCGCCCCGCTTTCTGCATTTCGTCGCACAGCCCTCGCCGCGGCAGCGGCGCTTGGGCACAGTCCGCTTCATCCACTCCCGGAGAAGCCCCATGGACATGTCGCCTCTTATTGCCGTTCACCTGACTGCCACTCTTGGCGCCCTGGCCACTGGCCCGGTCGCCATCTGGGCCCGCAAGGGCGCCACCCAGCGGCCCAAACTGCACCGTGCTTCGGGTTACGCGTGGGTGACGCTGATGCTGGTGGCCGCCACCTCCGCCATTTTCATCCGCGACTTCCGGCTGCCCAACATCAACGGCTACACGCCCATCCACCTGCTTGTCCCGGTGGTATACGGCATGCTTTTCCTCGCCTTCTGGTTTCTGGCCAAAGGCAACATCGACGGCCACCGCAAAACCATGCAGCGCCTCTACATCGGCGCCTGCGGGGTGGCGGGTGCCTTCACCCTGCTGCCCGGCCGCTACCTTGGCAACCTGGTTTTCGGCCAGTGGCTCGGACTGATTTCCCCAACCTACCAACCTCCTCAAGGAACACCCATGATTGCTCAAATCCTCATCAACACCCCCTTATGGGTCTGGGGCCTGCTGGCCGCACTGCTGGTGCTTGGCCTCAGCCAGACACGCAGCCGCAGCGCCGGCCTCACCCGTGTGACACTGCTGCCTCTGGGCCTGGGCGCCTTTTCCCTGTACGGCACCATCTCGGCCTTCGGCGCCTCGCCGGCCGTGCTGGGCAGCTGGTTCGCCGCCGGCACCCTGCTGGTGCTCGCGGTCACGCAACTCCCCCTGCCGGCTGGCGCCCGTTACGACAGTGCCACCCGCCAGTTCCAGCTTCCGGGAAGCTGGGTTCCCATGGTGCTGATCATGGGCATCTTTCTGACCAAATACGCCGTTGGCGTCAGCCTGGCGATGCACCCGGAACTGAAGATCCACGCCAACTTCAGCCTGGCCATAGGCACGCTTTACGGCGTATTCAGCGGCATTTTTGCCGGCCGTGCCATCCGTCTGGTTCGCCTGGCGCTACGGCCCGCAGCCGGCCCGGTCCTTCCCGTCCTCAACGCCTGAAAAAGGAGATCATCATGAACGCGTCAACCGTGCAAGACAAACATCTCGAACAACTCGCCCGCAAGCGCGCGAGCGCCAAAATGGGCTGGTATATCCACGCCACCGTTTTCATCATCGTCAACCTCCTGCTGGCGGGCCTGTCCGCCATGAGCGAGCGCCACTGGGCGATGTTCCCGGCCTTCGGCTGGGGCATAGGCCTGGCGGTCCATGGCTTCGTGGTGTTCTTCGTCACTGGCGGGGCCTGCCTGCACGAGCGGCTGGTCCAGCAAGAGCGCAGCCGCCTGCAGCTGCAGCGGGACCCGTGGTGAAAAGCATGGCTATGCACTACCTTCCTCTCCATGGCGTCGTCGCCTGTATGGCCGCGCTGCTGGCCTTCCTCTCCCCCGAACGGGCGATAGCCCAGACCGGCATGACGACGCTGCAAGCGCCCAACCTGCCGATTACCCTGGTCTATCCCACCGCCGCGAAGGAAAGCGCCCAAGCCATGGGCCCCTTCACCCTGCAGGTAGCGCCGAACGCGGCTCCGACGCGCGGCAACGGCCGACTGGTCGTCCTATCGCACGGCACCGGCGGCAGCGCCCTGAGCGACCATGACCTGGCACGCACTCTGGCCAACGCCGGCTTCGTGGTGGCCCAGCCCGAACACCAGGGCGACAACTGGCAAGACCAGCAGCGCAGCGGCCCCGAGTCGTGGAAGCTGCGCCCCGGCGAAGTCAGCAAGGCAATCGATGCCGTGATGGCGGACCCGCGCTTCGCGCCCCTGCTGGACGCGAGCAAGGTCGGAGTGCACGGCATGTCGGCCGGCGGCGGCACCGCGCTGGCGCTGGCCGGCGGCCAATGGAGCGTGAACCAGATGGTCGCGCACTGCGCCGCGCACCTGGTCGATGACGCGGGCTTCTGCTTCTACGGCCTGCGCACGGCGGCCGAGCGCCAGCAGCGTGCCGCCGAGTACGCTCGCGCAGCGGTCACTCCGCAGCCGCCGGTGCTGTTTGGCGGTGCGCAGGTGCGCGATGCCCGCATCGCCGCGGCTGCGGCCACTGTGCCGCTGGGCGCCGCCTTCACCGCCGACAGCCTCAAGGGCATCGCCATCCCGGTGGCCATCGTGGAAGCTTCGGCCGACCAGGTGCTGTTGCCCGCGTTCCATTCCGGCCGCGTGCTGGCGCTGTGCTCGAACTGCAAGCCGCTGGGCGTGCTGCCGGGCGCCGGCCATTTGGACACGCTCTCGCCCTGGCCCGACTCGATCGCGCAGCGGCTTGCGAATGTCCCCGGCTTCGCGCGGTCGCCCAATTTCGACCACAAGCTGCTAATGGCCAGCTACCAGCGCATCGCCGCCTTCTTCCAGCAAACCCTGGTGGGTGCGCCATGAGCCCGCGCAAACTCGCGGCGGCGGCCATGCTGGCGGCGGCGGTCGCCGCGCACGCCGGTGACCTGACCATCACCGTCGAGAACGTGCAAAGCGACGATGGTCAGGTGATGGTGGGCCTGTTCGACTCGGCCGCCTCCTTTCCCAAGCAGGTCGCGCGCGGCCGGTCGGTGGGCGCGGCGCAGCGCGATGCCACCGGCAAGATCCAGGTCGTGTTCGCCGGGCTCGCGCCCGGCACCTACGCCGTCTCGGCTTTTCATGACCGCGACAACAGCGGCAAGCTCAACGTCAACATGATCGGCGTCCCCAGCGAACCTTACGGCTTCTCGGGCAAGCCCGCCGGGCGCATGGGAGCGCCGGCTTTTTCCGACGCCGCGATTCAGGTGCCCGATACCGGCGCCGCCATCAGCATCGAAGTGAAGTGAGGTCCGCCATGACACAACAACTCTCACGCCGCGCCTTGCTGCAAGGCATCGCCGCCGCCGGCTTGCCGCTGTCGCTGTTGACCCGCGCCGCCACGCCGCAAGGCGCCATGGCCAGCTCGTACGCCCCTTACGACGGTCCGTTCAACGCGCGTTTCTCCGGCGAACTCCAGGCGCAAAGCCTGCCCATCGAAGGCCGGCTGCCAACGGAGCTGCGCGGCACGTTGTACCGCAACGGCCCGGCACGCATGCGGCTGGGCACCACCGAATACCGCCACTGGTTCGATGGCGACGGCATGGTGCAGGCCTTCGCGCTGGCGGACGGGCGGGCCCGGCATCGCGGCGTGCTGCTGCGCACGCCCAAGCTGGTCGAGGAAGAAGCCGCGGGCCGCTTCCTGTACCCCGCTTTCGGCACCAACTTTCCCGACGCGCACGACGCGCGCACGCCCGATTCGCTCAACACCGCCAACATCAACCTGCTGGCGATGAAGGGCGGGCGCGAACTCTACGCGCTGTGGGAAGGCGGCTCCGCGCTGCAGATCGACCCGCAGACGCTGGCCGCGGGCGGCTTCAAGACCTGGTCTCCCGAGACGGCCGGCGCACCCTTTTCCGCGCACCCGCGCATCTCGCCCGATGGCACCGTGTGGAGCTTCGGCTACATGGCCGGCTCGGGCAAGCTCGTCGTATACGAGATCACGCCCGATGGGCAACTGCGGCGCCAGTCGCTGCTGGCCGCGCCGCAGGCAGACATGGTGCACGACTTCGCCGTCACCACGCGCCACCTGGTGTTCCTGCTGATGCCGCTGCAATACGACCGCGAACCAAAAGCCGGTACCAGCTTTGCCGACCGCTTCGACTGGAACGCCCAGGCCCCCATGATCGCGCTCGTCGTAGACAAGTCGGACTTCTCGACGCGCCGCTTCGAGCTGCCCAACGGCGGCGTGTTCCACCTGGGCAATGCCTGGGAGGACGGCGGCACGATCCGCCTGTCCTACGTCCGCCATCCCAACCTGGCGCAGACGCTGCGCAGCCTGCGCATATTGCAGGACACGCGTGAAGCCTCGGCCGGGCCCACCGCCTTGGTGGAAGTGCAGCTCGATCTTGCGAGCGGCCGCGCCAGCCAGCAGAAAGTCGACGGCATGGACAACGTCGAATTTCCGCGCTTCGACACCCGCCGCACCGGCGAAAAGACCGCAATGAGCGTGCTGATGCAGCGCAGCGCAGCGATGCCGCCGGCCGTGCGGGGCTTCGACACCGTGCTTAAGCTGCGCGAGGGCCGCATTCAGCGCCACGTCTACGGGGGCAACTGGATCGCGGAAGAACACCTGTTCGTTCCGCGCTCCGCATCAGCCCGTCCAGACGACGGCTGGATACTCGGAACCGCGTACGACTGGGCCAAGGAACGCACGGCGCTGTCGGTGTTCGACGCCGGCAACGTCGCAGCCGGACCGCTGGCGCGGATTCACTTGCCGTACGGGTTGCCGTTGGGGCTGCACGGGCAGTTCGTGCAGGCGCTCTCCTAGAATAACTTCATGAGCCAGCCGTTGTCCCCCGAAGAGATCGAACGCCTCGCGCACAAGCGCGCGGGCGCCAAGCTCGGCTGGTATGTCCACGCCGCGGTCTAGGTGCTGGTCAACTTCTTCCTCTTCGCGACGGCGTACTTCGGACTGCGCTCGCGGCCCTGGACCCCCTACGCCACAATGGGCTGGGGCCTGGGCCTGGCGCTGCACGGCATTTCGGTCTTTGTATTGGGTACTGACGGGAGCTTGCGCGAACGCATGGTGCAAAAAGAACGTGAACGCCTGCAGCGCGAGCGCGGCGGTGGTCCACCCCGATGAAAATCGACTGGATCGCCAAGCTGCGGCACATGCTGCAGGTTCTGGCATTTGCCCTGGCCATCGCCACCATCCAGTACGCCTTCATGCCGGAGCGGCCCTACGGCCCGCCGCTGGTGTACTCGCTGCTCATCGCCAGCATCACCTGGGCTGTGATTGACCTCGGCCGCGAGTTTTTCCCCTCCAGCGCCAAACCCGGCTGGCCGCAAGCGCGCGAGCGCCACTGGGCGGTATTCGCGGCCTTCGGCTGGGGCATAGGCCTGGCCTTGCAGCGCGACCCTTGGTAAAAGAAAGAACCGCCATGAAAAAACACCTGCTCACCTGCGTACTCCTCTTCGCCTTCGCAAATGCCCAGGCGGGCATCGGTCTTACCGAACTTCCCGGTCAGGAAGGCGACGGGCCGGTCAGCGTTTTTTACCCTTCCAGCGATGAAGACAAGGCGCTGCAGCGAGGCCCCTTCGCCTTGCAGCTCGCCTGGCAAGGCGCGCCGGTACGGGGCAACGGTCGCCTGGTCGTCATCTCGCACGGCTCGGGCGGCAACCCCTGGGTGCATGCAGACCTGGCGCGCACGCTGGTTCAAGCCGGTTTCGTGGTGGCCTTCCCCCAACACCGGGGCGACCACACCGGGCAGTTCACCGATCCCGGCCCCGTCAGCTGGAAGCTGCGCCCGGCCGAAGTATCGCGCGCCATCGATGCGGTGGCACAAAGCCCGCAGTTCGCAACGCTGCTGGCGCTGGACAAAACCGGCGTGTACGGCGGATCCGCAGGCGGCCATACCGCGCTGACACTGGCCGGCGGGCGCTGGTCACCGGCGGCGTTTCGCCGGCACTGCGATGCCCACATTGCCGACGACTTTTCTTCATGCGTGGGCTTTATCACCCGCCTGCGCGGCAACATCCTGGACGGGCTCAAGAAAACCGTGGCATTGGGCGTGATTCGCCAGCGTTTTGACGACACCAACTGGTACAGCCACAAGGACCCACGCATCCAGGCCGCTGTGGCCAGCGTTCCTTTTGCCGCCGACTTCGACATGGCCTCGCTGGCCGCACCACGCATTCCGCTGGGGCTGATCGTGGCGCACCAGGACATCAACCAAGCGCCGCGTTTTCACATCGATGCCGTGCGCGCCGTGTGCGCGTCATGCACCATCATTGCCGACCTGCCCAACGCGGGCCACGGCGCCATGCTGTCTCCGTTGCCCCCATTCAAGCCTGGCACGATCGAAGCCGAATTGTTGGGCGACCCGCCCGGTTTTGACCGCAGCATGCTGCCCGAGGTAGACCGCAAAATCACCGCTTTTTTCCGCCAACACCTGCTGCCCACACCATGAAAACTTCAAGCCTCATTCCCCGCATCCTCGGCATCGTCGTGTTTGCCGCACTGGCGCTCCTGATGGCCGCGCTGGCTGCCGCCATCGCTTTCGGCGGGCCAGCGCCGATTGCGCCCTTGGCCAGCGTCAACGACCCGTTTGCCAAAGCCGATTTTTCAGGCGTGCCTTCCCCGCGCAGCTTTACCGCGCGTGACGGCACCGCACTGGCCTGGCTGCACTACCCGGCCGCCGGCCCTGTGCAGAACGCGCGCCGTGTGGTGCTGGTCCACGGCTCGTCGGCGCGGGCGCACAGCATGCATGTGCTGGCGCGCGCCCTGGCAAGTGCCGGCTTTGAAGTGGCCGCGCTCGACATGCGCGGCCACGGCGACTCGGGTCCCCGCGGCCAGGCCGCTTACGTGGGCCAGCTGGAAGACGATGTGGAAGACTTCATGCGCGCGGTTCCCCATGCGGGGCCCAGCACCCTGGTGGGCCACTCGCGCGGCGGCGGCTTTGTGCTGCGCTTCGCAGGCAGCGCCAGGCAATCTTTGTTTGACCGCTACGTGCTGCTGTCGCCCTACCTGCGCCACGACGCACCCACAGCCCGGCCCAACGACGGCGGATGGGCAACAATGGGCTTGCCGCGGCTCCTGGGGCTGCACCTGATCAACCTCGCCGGTGTAACCACCTGGAACCACCTGCCCGTACTCAATTTTGCGCTGAACGACGCAGCACGCCCCATGCTCACCCCCTCGTACTCATACAACCTCGCTAACAGCTTCGGACCGCACAACGACTACGTGGGCGACATCCGCGCCGCCCGCGGTGCGCTGCACATCGTCGCCGGCCGCGACGACGAACTTTTCCACGCCGAACGCTTTGCTGAAGTATTTAGCGCCGCAGGCAAAACGGTGCCGGTGACGCTGGTTCCCGGTGTCAACCACATGGGCCTCACCCTGGACAGCGCCGCTTTTGACGCGGTCATCCATGCCTGCTGCACCTGAGCGGCCTCACCGGAAAACGCCGCCCCCATGAACTGTGAAAACGTCAATAGAATGCTTCATCACCTTCCCCTATGAACACTCCACTGAACTCCGAACAGATAGAACGCCTGGCGCACAGGCGTGCGAGCGCCAAGCTGGGCTGGTATTTCCACGCCGCGGTTTACGTGCTGGTCAACTTCTTCCTTTTCGCGACGGCATACTTCGGGCTGCGCTCGCGGCCCTGGAACCCCTACGCCACAATGGGTTGGGGCCTGGGCTTGGCGCTGCACGGCGTCTCGGTGTTCGTGCTGGGCAAGGGCAGCGGCCTGCGCGAGCGCATGGTCGCGCAGGAACGCGAGCGCCTCAAGCGCGAGCACGGCGGCCAGTGAAGCCCCGGCCGTGAAGACCGACTGGCATTCCAAGCTGCAGCGCATGCTGCAGGTCTGGGCCTTCAGCTTGGTTATCGCGACCATCCTGTACGCCTTCCAGCCCGAAAAGCCCTACGGCCCGCCGGTCGTCTACTCGATCTTGATCGGCACTTTCACCTGGGCCATCATCGACTTGGGCCGCGACCTTTTCCCTTCCAGCGCGGAAACGGGCTGGCCGCAGGGCATCGCCGGCCTGGGCCTGGTGCTGGGTGGCATCGCAGGCGGCTACTTCCTGGGCTTCCTCATCGCCGACAAGTTGTGCGTGTTCTTCCAGTTCTACCCGGCTGGGCCGGCGCCGGAAAGGGAAGGGCAGCTGCGCTTGTCCATCCTCATCAGCGGGCTGGCCGGCATCGCCGGCAGCTACTACTTCTACAGCCGCAGCAAGAGCGCCTACCTCCAGCGCAAGATGACCGAGGCCACCAATCACGCGAGCGAGGCGCGCCTGAAGCTGCTGGAGACGCAGCTGGAACCGCACATGCTGTTCAACACACTGGCCAACCTGCGCGTGTTGATTGCCACCGACCCGCAGCGTGCGCAGGTCATGCTGGACCACATGATTGCCTACCTGCGCGCCACCCTGGGCGCCTCACTGAGCGCCACCCACACGCTGCAGGCCGAGTTCGACCGCCTGCGCGATTACTTCGAATTGATGGCCATCCGCATGGGCCCGCGCCTGCGCTACACGCTGGAGCTTCCGCCCGAGCTGGCACAGCACCCCGTGCCCACCCTGCTGCTGCAGCCGCTGGTTGAAAACAGCATCAAGCACGGGCTGGAGCCCAAGGTCGAAGGCGGGCGCATCACCGTCAGCGCACGGCACGAGGGTGATGCGCTGGTGCTGGAAGTGCTGGACACCGGCGTCGGCCTGGCCGGCACTGACGAAGACCGCCCCGGTTTCGGTGTGGCCCAGGTGCGCGAGCGGCTTGCCAGTACCTATGGCACGTCAACCGCTATCGAATTGGTAGCTAATGGTTCAGGTGGAACAAGGGCTACGGCCAGATTTCCTTATAAATCATGAGCAGCCACCCGGCCACAGCACTGATCGCCGAGGACGAGCCCCTGCTGGCCCAGGCCCTGCAGGCCGAGCTGGCGCGCGCCTGGCCCGCGCTGCGTGTGCTGGCCACTGTCGGTGATGGTGCCTCCGCGGTGACGCAGGCGCTGCAGTTGCTGCCCGAGGTGCTGTTTTTCGACATCCGCATGCCCGGCCAGAGCGGGCTGGAAGCCGCGGCCGAGCTGGCTGACGAATGGCCGCAAGACGAGCCCTTTCCCGCGCTGGTGTTTGTGACCGCCTACGACCAGTACGCCGTGCAGGCTTTTGAAGCGCAGGCCGTGGACTACCTGCTCAAGCCCGTGCAAGCCGCGCGCCTGCAAAAAACAGTGTCAAAAGTGCAGCTAGCCCTTTCAGTACGGGCGCAAGCAGCTATTAATTCAATAGCAGATGCAAGCCACACATCAGACCAGACCCTGGACCAGTTGCGTCAACTGCTGGCCGCCACCCGCGCGCCAGCGCCGGAAAGCGGCCCCCTGAAAGTGCTGCAGATCAGCGTGGGCACCAGCATTCGCATGGTGCCGGTGAGCGACGTGGTTTACTTTGAAGCGGCCGACAAATACGTGCGGGTGCTCACCGCCGACCATGAGTACCTGATTCGCACCCCCTTGAAGGAACTGTTGCCCCAGCTGGATGCGCAAAGCTTCTGGCAGATTCATCGCGGCACCGTGGTACAGGCCGGTGCCATTGACGCGGTGAGCCGGGACGAAGCAGGCAAGCTTAGCCTAAGCCTGCGCGGCCGCCCGGAAAAACTGGCGGTCAGCCGGCTCTACAGCTCGCTGTTCCGCGCCCTCTAGCGCCAGGCGGAAAGCGCGCGCAGCGTCTACCGCGGCATCAACTGGTAATAGTCAAAGCCCGCACTGCGTCCGCCCAGGCAGCCAGCCAGTTTGTCCTCGATGGTGCGCCACATGGCCAAGCGGTTGCGCCACTTCGAAATGCTGTGCCCCTCGTCGGTAAAAAGCAGGTACTCCACCGGGCGACCCAGCTTTTTCAGCCCGGCTAGAACATCGTCCGAATCCTGGCGCAACACGCGAATATCGTTGCCGCCATGCACCACCAGCAGTGGCGCGGTGATCTTGTCCAGGTGCGTGATCGGCGAGTTCGCCAGCATCTGCGCGCGGTCTTCGGGCTTGTTCACGTCGCCGTAGAAACGGGCAAACATGTGACGGCTGCGCCAGAACGCAGGCCAGCTGTCCGCCAGACGCGGCCAGTTGGCGACACCCACCACATCCACGCCGCAGGCGTAGTCATGCGGTTTCTGGATCAGCTGCGCCAGTACCGAAAACCCGCCAAAACTGGCGCCCATCACCGCCAGGCGTTTCGGGTCAGCCACCTTCTGGTCAATCGCCCACTGCACGCCTTCGGCAATGTCTTTTTGCAGGCGGCCAAAATATTCGCGCTCACCGGCCCACATGTGCTCACGCCCGTAACCTGCCGAGCCGCGGTAGTTCAGCGTCATCACCGCGTAACCGCGGTTGGCCAGCAGCTGTGGCGAATCAAACACCGCGGGGCTCCAGCTCTCGCGCACCCAGGGGCCGCCGTGGATGGACACCACCATGGGCACCGGGCCCTTCACACCCCGCGGGCGAATCAGATAGCCGTGGATGACTCGCCCATCTGAGGCCTTGAACGAAAACGGCTCCTCCTTCGCCAGCACCGAGGCCGCTTCGCGCTGTAGTGGATTCAGCCGCTTCACCTGGCCGGTGCGGCGGTCCAGCAGCAACTCGGCTGAATCAAAGTGCCCCACGCTGCGCAGCACCACAAGTTGCTGGTCTTCGCTAAAGCCCTGGGGGCGCGTGATCACCGGCTCGGCCGGCAACAGCCCGGCGGCCAGTGCCTTTTGCACGGCGGCCTGCACGTCGCGTTCCATTGCCGCATCCAGGTAGCTGATGCGCGGCATGTCGGGTTCGAACACATAGGCCATCGGCCCGCCCGTGGTGCCAAAAAATGCCGTGCTCAAGTCCACCTGGTCGTGGGCTGCAACTACCCGCTCCTGACCACTGGCCAGGTCTACTTCCAGCAGCGCACTTTTGTCGCGGCCGATGTTGGATGTCACCCAGGCTTTGCCAGCCGCAGTGTCGACGCGATACATCCAGTAGCTGTCAAACCCGCCCACTGTCTTGAGCGTGCGCCAGCTGCCGTCGGGCCGCAACAGCTCAATGGCCACGTCCGAGCCATCGGCGCGGCCAAGCTGGCGGGCCCGGCCGACCAGTTCGCGGTTGAGGCCCAGAATCCAGCTCGTTACCGTGCCGTCACTGCGTGCCATCTCTCTAAAACTGCGGGTCTGCGCATCGCCTTCGTACAGGTCAAGCGTCGATTTGTCGCGCCGATTGCTGGCAAAGAAAAATTTGGCGCCACTGAAACCCGAGCGCCCCAGATACACCGAGCGCACGCCCCGCCATGGCGTGACGTCCCATGGCGCCAGCACGCTGGACTGCGCGTCCTGTACGAACAGCTGGGTGTTTTCATCACCTGTCAGGTCCTTGCTGTAAAGCACATGCCGGCTGTCGGCCATCCAGGTGAGGGTACCGCCGCCGCGCCCCTGGTTGCCGACGGCATACGTCGTCACGGGGCTGCCCTCGGCAAGCTGGCGCACAGCCAGCCCCCCATCCGTTGCGACTGTTTGCCGCCACATCAGGCGCTGCCCGTCTGGCGACAACACAAAGCCCGCGGCGAAATCAATATTGGCAACAAAGCGGCGAACCGGCACCAACGGCGCAAGCTCTCCGCTGCCTTGCGCAGCGGCCAGATTCGAGTGGGTGGGCGCGGTGGTGCAGGCCGCCAGGGCCAGCAGGACCAGCGCAGCACTGACGGCTGCCGGGATTCGACTGAAAGACATGGGAATCCTCCTCCTTGTTTTGCCCGTTGTTGATCTTGGGGCCTCTGGGTCCCGGCCATCATAGTCGCGGCAACCTTGGCTCAGCCAAAGGCGCAGGTATCATCACGCAGCCATGACACAGCCTTCACGCCAGCCCGGCGCATCCCCGTCGAACGAGTCCTTCACACCGCAACAGGTTCTCGACTTCTGGTTCAGCGGGGACATGAGCAAACGCTGGTTTTCCGGCGGGCCTGAACTCGACGAAGAAATTCGCAGCAAGTTCGGCAGGCTGGTGGCGCTCGCCCAGGCCGGCGGCCTGACCGACTGGGAAGCCGAGCCGCAAAGCCGGCTGGCGCTGGTCATTGTGCTCGACCAGTTTTCGCGCAACATCTTTCGCGGCAAGGCCAAAGCCTTTGCCGGCGACGCCCGCGCCCAGCAACTGGTAACCGACGCACTGGCGCGCGGGTTCGATGAGCAGCTGCCGTGGATGGGCCGCGTCTTCCTGTACATGCCGCTCATGCACGCCGAAAACCTGCCTCTTCAGGAAGAATCGGTCAGGCGCTTCACCGCGCTGGCAGAAGCGGTGCCGGAGGCTTTGCGCAGCGGCGTGCGCAGCTCGCTCGACTTCGCCATCCAGCACCGCGACATCATTGCCCGCCTGGGCCGGTTTCCGTACCGCAATGCAGCGCTGAGCCGAACCAACACCGCGCTGGAATTCGATTTCCTGAAAATCGGCCCGCGCTTCGGGCAGTAGAACTGCCCCACCTACCCCGGGCTGCGCCTCTCGAAAAGCTGCGCGCATCACCGTGCACGGCTTGATTTTTTTCATGCCGTGCCGTCCCGGTGTGAGTCCGCCTGCCTCCTGTGCCATGGACGGTTCAAAACTAACCCTCCACAAGGCCATGTAAGCACCCGCTTCCCGTCACCGCATTGGAGACAGACCTTTTTGCGCCACCCGGGACCGGCTTTTTTTTGATGCATGCACGGAAACAGGTTTTTTGCTCGCACGGCGCAAGCGCGGCGTCCTACAGACGGTTACACCTCGCGCAGATCAACTTGGAACTGACAAAACCACAGCGAGGCCCGCCGTCATGAACCGCCTTTTGCCAACACCACCGCCGTACAGCGGCAAACGGCGGCTTCCTACAAGCCCGGCCCCGTCTTTGCGGTTTACTGAATGCTACCCAGCCTGCCGAAAGGAGTGACCTGCCATGAAAAAAATGCGCCACACATTTCGCGTGATTAGCCTGGGCCTTGGCTTGGCCCTGCTGGTGGTCACCGGCACGGCGGCCATGATCGGTGCCTTTTCCGGCCCTGCTCTGGACCCCGGGTTGTACCCGCCTGTCGCCATCGGCCCCGCCGCGGGCTCCCATCCCCCGCATTCGAGTGATGACAGCGTGCTTTATGAGCGCGTGGCCCGTAGCGACGGTAGCCATCTGTGGGTGCTGACGGAAGAATCTCCTTTGGGGGGAGCGCAGCCTGGAGCGCGCGAGACGCTGGCCGCCACCACAGCGCCCGTCGCAGGCTTGCAACAAGTCAGCTATGCGCTGCAGGCCAAACCGGCCGGCTTCAGCAGGGCGCCCAAAAATTGCACCAGTACCTCCCAGGGCAGCAGCAAACCCAAAGCACTCAGCAGTAGTTATGACATTTCGTGCGTTTCCCTTGGCTAAGTGACACTTTGGTTTTCGGCGTGCCCAACCGGGGGCGCTGAGAGAGCTGCCCCAGCGGGGGCATTCATTGCGAAAATTCCACTGTGCAGATTATTTGGTGTCTGCTGTGTTGACGTTCCGTGCTGCTGGAAGCAGTGAAAAATGTCACCAAAAGCAGCAACGCAAGTTACGATTCGCACGCTACCTGCACCGACAGCCCTGCACAACGGCACCAGTCAATGTGACGCGCTTACCCCTGGAGCCGCCTTGAAAACAAAAAGTCCACGTCTCTTCTTTTCGGCCCGACTGCTGTACAGCCTGCTTGTGGCCAGCAGCAGCGCCGCGTTGCTGGGCGCCTGCAGTTCCCGGCCACTCCAGCCCTACAACACGCAGCAAGACCTGCCCGCCGCCGTTCGTGTGCCGGCGGGCCACCAGGCCGTGTTGGAAGCCAGCGGCAATGGCCGGCTGCAGTATGAATGCCAGGCCGTCAGGCGCGCACCGTATGAGTACGAGTGGCTGCTGCGCAACCCCGGTCTGGAACTGACCGACACCTACGGCAAACGCATCACGCACAAGCCGGGCGCTCGCGCCAACTGGACACACCAGGACGGCTCCAGCGTCATTGCACGCGAATTTATTGAAGTACCCAACGGCAGCCACAACCTGCCGCTGCAACGCTACCGCGCCGAACCCTCCGAAACGCCAGGCGCGCTGCACGACATCACTTACGTGCAGCGCCTGCGAACCGTTGGCGGCTGGATACCCAGCCCCACTTGCAGCGCCCCGCAGCTGGGCATGCGCATGACCGTGCCTTATGAGGCTGACTATATTTTTTGGCGCGCCAAGGGCTCATGAAGCGCAGCCCGCATTGCCCAGCAAAAAGCCCGCAGGCTTGAAGCCTACGGGCTTTTTTGGGAAGCGCTACGAGAATTGATCTTCTCAACGATCGTGCCCGCCATGACCGTGGCCCCGGTGGCCGTGGCGGTAGCCATGGCCGCGGTAGTACACCGGCGGCGCAATGTAAACCGGTGGGCGCTGGTAATACACAGGTTGCGGCTGGTAATACACCGGCGCCGGCTGGTAATAAACAGGCCGCGGCGGGTAGTAAACCGGCTGGGGCTGCACATACACCGGTTGCGGGTGATACACGGGCTGCGAATACACCGGGTAAGCGTTGCTCACGCCGATCTGTGCGCCTGGCAGCGCCACGCCTACTGAAAATTGCACATCGCTGCGCGCCTGGGCGGCACCGCCAAATCCCAAGGCGGCCAGGGCGAGCGCCGCCGTGGCCCCTGCCATCAGAATGGTCCGCCTGGGTGAAGCGGCCTGAACGGTTGACTTAAGCATTGCTTTCTCCTTGAACCGGGCGGAAAGTGCCCATGTAGGTATTAAACGCCGAGGCATACAAACGGCCTACCGCACGCATGGTGAAGAGCGTACCCAAACGTAACCTCTGCACCGGCCTAGGAAGCGGCGAACACCTAGAATCGGCGCATGACCTCCCCTGCAGACAAAGAAACCCCCAAAACCAGCAATTTTTTACGCCAGATCATCGAGCATGACCTGGCCAAAGGCACATATTCAGGGCGGCAATGGGGCGGCAGCCCCGGCGACGGCGCCCACCACGCCGCCGGCCAGCCCGACCCCGCCAAGGTTCGCCTGCGCTTTCCGCCTGAGCCCAACGGCTATCTGCACGTCGGCCACGCCAAGAGCATTTGCCTGAATTTCGGCCTGGCGCGCGACTATGGCGGCGTGTGCCACCTGCGCTTTGACGACACCAACCCCGAAAAGGAAGACACCGAATACGTCGATTCCATCAAGGACGCCGTGCAGTGGCTGGGCTTTGACTGGCACAACGGTGGTCCTCTCGAGCAGGAAGTCAACCTGTACCAGGCCAGCGACTACTTCGACTTCATGTACCGCGCCGCCGAGTACCTGATTGAAACCGGCCACGCCTATGTGGACGAGCAGACCGCCGACGAGATGCGCCACAACCGCGGCGACTTCGTCAAACCCGGCGTCAACAGTCCGTTCCGCAACCGAACCCCGGCCGAAAACCTGGCGCGGTTTCGCGAAATGCGCGACCACCGGCACGCCGACGGCGCCATGGTGCTGCGCACGAAGATTGACATGGCTTCGCCCAACATCAACATGCGCGACCCGGCCATCTACCGCATACGCCGCGCCCACCACCACAACACCGGCGACAAATGGTGCATCTACCCGATGTACACCTTCGCACACCCGATTGAAGACGCGCTCGAGCAGATCACCCACAGCTTCTGCACGCTGGAGTTTGAAGACCAGCGCCCGTTTTACGACTGGCTGCTCGACAGGCTGGCCGAAGGCGGCCTGATTGCCACGCCGCACCCGCGCCAGTACGAATTTGCCCGGCTGAACCTCACCTATGTCATGACCAGCAAACGCAAGCTGGCCCAGCTGGTGTACGACCACAAGGTTTCCGGATGGGACGACCCCCGCATGCCAACCATCGTCGGCCTGCGCCGCCGCGGCTACACACCCGAGGCCATTCAGCTTTTTGCCGAGCGCATCGGCGTGACCAAAAGCGACAGCTGGATTGACTACAGCACGCTGGAAGGCGCTCTGCGCGACACGCTGGACCCCATCGTCCCCCGCGCCATGGCCGTGCTCGACCCCGTCAAGCTGGTGCTCACCAACTGGGACGAGGTCATGGGCGCAGACAAACTTGACGATTGCTCCGCCCCCGTGCACCCCCACCATGAAGACATGGGCAAGCGCCATTTCAAGATCGGCAAGGAAGTGTGGATTGAACGCACCGACTACGAAGAAGTGCCGCCCAAAGGTTTCTTCCGCCTCTTCCCCGCACACACCAACAGCAGCGGCCAGGCCATTGCCGCCAGCAAGGTCCGCCTGAAATACGGCCACGTGATCGAATGCGCGGGCGCGGTGAAAGACGCGGCAGGCAAGATCACCGAAGTACACGCCAAGCTGATCCCCGACACCAAAAGCGGCACCCCCGGTTCCGACGCCATCAAGGTCAAGGGTGTCATCACCTGGGTGGGCGTGAGCAATGCAGTGGAAGCCGAAGTGCGCTTGTACGACCGCCTGTTCACTGCAGAACACCCCGGCACGGGCGACAAGGATTTTCTGGAGGAGTTGAACGCTGACAGCCTGAAGACGGTGACGGCGTTTGTAGAGCCGTCACTGGCCGATGTGCCGGCGGGGATGCGCTTTCAGTTTGAGCGGCATGGGTACTTTGTCACTGATCTAATAAATCACAAGGCGGATAAGCCGGTGTTCAATCGGATTACGGGGATGAAAGACAGCTGGGTGAAATGAAGTCTGTACAAGCTGAAATATAGTAACGTTCTGATCGCCAAGATCGTCTGGAGCCTGCCATGTCAACTACTGAAACCCTGGGCGCACAAGCGGTACAACTTCCTCCCGATGAGCGTCTTGCGCTGGTCGAGAAAATTCTCGACAGCCTGGACGTACCGGATCCGTCACTGGATGGACTCTGGGCAACAGAGACCGATGACAGGCTTGCTGCATATCGGCGTGGCGAGATTCGCGCCGTCACGCTGTCCGAGGTACTTGCCAAGTATCAGGTAACGAGCAAAGCAGGATGAACATTCACCTGCTGGAGCCAGCACAGGCCGAACTTAATGACGCCGTTGCCTGGTATTCAAAACAGGCGCCAGGCTTTGGTGACGTATTTTTGCTTGAGACCCTCAAAACATTGAAGCTGCGGGTAAAACCGTATTCAATCGGGTCATGGGTATGAAAGACTCGTTTAGCAAGCAGCACCACCTTATCTCAACACATGCACCAGTTCTTTCGCCCCAATGGTTTCAACAAAATTCTGGGAATGTGGGGGTTGGCGGTAGCCCTGCTCATGCCGGCCACCAACCAGGCGCAGTTTGGCCGCGTTGATTTCAGCGAGCCCGGTGACTTTTCAGAATCTGCCATCCTGCGCGGCGTCAAAGCCACCCAGGCGCAATGCGCCGCGGCGGCCAACACCGTCTGGTCCGCCACGACAAGCTCGGGCGCTGAATGCCTCAAGTACTGGAAGGCCGGCTTTGGCGACAACCCCGTCAAACGCGCCATCGTGTTCTTTCACGGCGACGTCTTTGTAGGCGTGGGTAAGACCAGCAAAAACTACCTCGGCATGACCAATGCCCAGCTGCAGAAAAACGCCGACGAATGGGCAAAGAAACTGGGCATGCCTTATATCTTCATGGGCCGCCCCGGCACCCACGGCTCGTCCGGGGACCATATGCAGCGCAGACGCATTGACGAGTCGATAATCATTTCAACCGCGCTCGATGAACTCAAGAAGCGCCACGGCATTGAAGAATGGGTAGTCACCGGGCAAAGCGGTGGCGGCCACGTCACTTCCTCCTTGATCACCGAGCGCTCCGACATCGTGTGCGCCATCCCCACGTCAGCGCCCTCCTCGCCCCGCATCCGCTGGGAAATGATGGGGCGCACCAAAGACACCACCAACTACATCGATTCTTACGAGCCGTGGAAATTTATCGTCAAGGAAAAAACCAATCCTACGCTGCGTGTGTTTGTGCTGGGCAATCCAGATGACAAAAACGTGCTCTGGCCTTCACAAACCGTGATGGCCGACGCACTGAAAAAAGCGCAGGTTCCGGTTCAGTTACTGCAAGGTGAAGGCAGCGGGCCGGACATGCATGGCCTGGCAAATTCCTCGCGCATTGTGGCGGGATGGTGTGCGAAGGATTTGGGAACCGAGGAGATAGTAGCGCGGGCGAGTAAAGGGCTTAAGGGCTAACCGAGGAATGCGTCAATGACGAACAGGCCTATCCCATGACCCTGCCATTCCAACTCTCGCTACTTGCCAGCACCCTGTTTGTTGCCACCACCGCAGCCCACGCCCAACCCACCGAAGAAGTCCCCTTCATCACATCCCCCGACAACGTCACGCTAGAGATGCTGAGCAGCGCCGGCGTCAAGCGTGGCGACCATGTGATTGACCTGGGCTCGGGCGACGGGCGCATCGTGATTCTTGCGGCCAAGCGGTTTGAAGCCACCGGCCTGGGTGTGGAGATTGACCCGACGCTGGTGGCGAAAAGCAAGATCAACGTGCGCAAGGCGGGCGTGGCGGACAAGACAGAGTTTCTGGTGCAAGACCTTTTCAAGACTGACCTGGCGCAGGCCACGGTGGTCACCATGTATTTGCTGCAAGAGGTCAACCTGCTGTTGCGCCCCTCCCTTCTGGCACTCAAACCAGGCACGCGCATCGTCTCGCACGACTGGGACATGGGCGACTGGGCGCCTGACCGTACAACGGTGGTTCCAGTGCCAAACAAGGTGGTGGGCCGCGAGAAGTCGAGCAAGGTCCATTTGTGGACGGTGCCTGCGCGGGTGGAAGGCTTGTGGTGTGCGGGCGGGCTACTGCGCGGTGCAAGCATCAAGCTCACGCAGAAGTACCAGACGTTTGAAGGCACGCTGGCCTGGCGCGACCGCACGCGTGAACTGGCCGGCACCATCAGCGGCACCGAGCTGCGCACACCCGCAGGCAAGAGCGGAGAGCTGTTGCTGCAGGCCAGTGAGGATGCGCTTCGCATCACAGGCGCACAAGGCAACATGGCGCTGGCGCAAGGTGCATCCTTCACGCGTGCGGCGGGTGCAAGCTGCAACTGACGCACGCGGCGGTTCGCGTCTGGCCGCCATACATATACCCAAATCAGGGGCTATCGGTTTGCTACTGCATTGATAGCTGATTGCGCTTGCTCCACGGGGGCTGCAGCCTGATTCTGTTCATATTCCCTTAAGCCATCTAAACTTGCCGCATGCGTCCCTCTGAAGCCCTGTCCCTGCACCGCGCCGAAATTCGCGAGATTGCGCTGCGCCATCGCGTCAGTGGCGTCCGCGTTTTCGGGTCTGCGCTTCGCGGCGACGACGGCCCCGGCAGCGATCTGGATCTGCTGGTTGAGCCCACGGCACAAACCACGCTGATGGACATAGGCGCCATCCGATTCGAGCTCAAAAAGCTGCTGGGCCTGGAGGTCGACGTACTCATCCCCAACGGCCTGCCAGTCCGCTTTCGCGAGCAGGTGCTTCGCGAAGCCATGCCCGTATGAGCCGCACCGATCCGCTTCGAATTGCCGACTATTTGACGCACCGCACATCCTCGAAGCGATCCGGAACATTCAGTACTACACGGCGGACATGTCCATGAGCGACTTCATGCTTGACCGAAAAACGCAGGATGCGATGATCCGCAACCTTGAAGTGATTGGTGAGGCGTGCAACAACATCAGCAAAAATCACCCTGACTTTGTTTCGCTGCGCGCATCAGTACCCTGGGGCTTTGCCTATGAGATGCGCAACGCACTGTCTCATGGCTACTTCAAGGTGGATCATGCCGTCGTCTGGCAAACCCTGCAGCACGACCTGCCCGACCTGCAAAAGCAGATCGCAGCACTTTCCTGAGCCTTTTGGGCATGCCTCCGCGGGCGCCGCCAGGAACACCCGAGCTTGCAGTCGTCTTTCTCTGACATACAACTCGTGGCTGCGCGCGTAATATGTTTTTGCTGCCTCACAGGAGGCCGTTCAAACCATCCAGGAGATTTCCATGCCCAAATTCGCCACGATCACCGGTGACGTGACTTTCACACCGGGTGACGGTGTGCCCATTGAAATCCCCCAAGGGCGTGTGGAAGTCGGGCTGGAGCCTGACAGTGCCACCCTGAGCTGGGACGCGGGTGACGGCGTGGCCGCGGTGGCGGCCATTCCCATCAGCCAGTTCAACGATTACCTGCGCGACGGCAAGATCACCTGGGAAGCCGGGGAATAATCAGGCGCATGTTTTTTGCCGGCCCCATTCACCCTGCTTACTTCCTGACCCGCCGTTCAGCCCTGCTCGGTGGCCTCGGTCTGCTGGCCCTTCCCGCTGCTGGCCTGGCTGGCACGCCAGCGCCACCCGGCGTCTGGCCGAAAGCGTTGCAGGTGCCCGGCGGTGTGGCGCGGCTGCCGCTTGGCCCCGCCGCTATGCGGCCACTGGCCTTTCAGAATGAAGTGCCCTTGCTTGTCATGGGTGACACCATGGAATGGACTGCGCTGGTGGGCATTGCGCTTGCTGCCGAGCCAGCTGAAACGTTTATCACAGTGCAGGAAGCCGGTGGCGCACAGCGGCAAGTGAACTATCGCATTGAGCCCAAGCGCTACAGCGAGCAAAAGCTTCGCGTAGAGCCGCGCACCGTAGACCTTTCGCCTGAAGACCAGGCGCGTTATGAACGTGAGCGCGCGCATCAGCAAGGCGTGATGGCGACTTTTACCCAGCCGCTGCCCTCAGGCCTGCGCATGCAGGTGCCGGTGCCGGGGCGGCGCTCCAGTTCCTTCGGGCTGCGGCGCGTGTTCAACGGGCAGGCACGCAATCCGCACAGCGGCATGGACATCGCGGCTGGAACGGGCACGCCGGTGGCCGCGCCGCTGCCGGGCCGGGTGATTGACACAGGCGACTATTTTTTCAACGGCCACACGGTTTGGCTGGACCACGGCGGCGGGCTGCTGAGCATGTACTGCCACCTGAGCGCCATCAACGCTCAAACAGGCGATGTGCTGAAAACCGGCGAGCGCCTGGGCGCCGTGGGCGCCACCGGCCGGGTGACCGGCCCGCACCTGCACTGGGGCGTGATGCTGAACCGCGCGATGGTGGACCCGGCCCTGTTCCTGGCGGCCTGAGAACAACAAAAGGGCGAGGGCTACCGCAAAACAGGGACGCGGTGGAGCTGTTTATTTACCGGAAATAGCAAGCAAAAAGTGCCACTGGCCCAATAGACACGGGCGCAAGCAGCTACTGAAACCATAGCACTTCCACCCCGGCAGGTTGGCCACCGAATTGGATGCCTCCCTCTAGCCCTTTAGGTCGCAAACACTAGTGGAAACCCTGATGATCAGACACATCACTGAACTCCCACACCAAGGAAACACCATGACCGCCAAAAACCTCTCCACCGTTGCCAGCGACCTGATCGAGTCTTACGGCAATACTGCCAAGAACATGATTGATGCCTACCGCGCCGGCGGCGAGCGCGTCGTCACGCTGCTGGAGCAGCGCTGGAACAGCGCCCTGAAAGAGTCACGCTCGGAGCTGACGGCGGAAACCGCCAAAAACGCGCGCGCAGCGCAGGCCGCCTTCAGCGCCTACTACACCAAAGGCCTGACCCTGACGACCAGCGGCGCCCAGCAAGTGGTGACGCAGCTGGTGAAGCTGGCGGAAACCGGGGTGGAACGCGCTGCCGCCAACGCCGCGCTGTTTGAAGAAAAAACCGGCGCCAACACACTGACCAACCTGGCCGCAGCCACAGCGCCCGGCGCACTGGCCCTGAGCAAGGTCGCCACGCTGATCGAGCAGAAAACCGCCGACCTGGCCAGCAAGATTGCCGGCGACGACGTTTCGACCGTCAAGGCCAAGCGCAGCTCGGCCTTCAGCCAGCGCCGCGCAGCCACAGCGGCCTGATTCCGGATTTTCAGCAATTCCTCAGCCCTCCTTGGGCCATCGCACGCAGTCGGGGAGGCCCTCACCCTGACCCTCTCCCAAAGGAGAGGGAAAAAGAAGAGGCTCGTCTTCGCTCCCTCCTCCTCCGGGAGAGGCCTGGGGAGGGGGCAAGCGCGGCGCAAGGGGTTGGGTAGCTGCGATTTGTAAGTAAAAAGCGGCTCCAGCCCTTATGGGGCGGGCGCAACCAGCTATCAAATTAGCAGCAATTTCAGCAAGAGCCGGCGCCCGCGGGGCCGGTTCAACCTTCTTCCACAGCCAGCTTGAGCCTGCTCAGCGCCTGATCCCATTGCTGGGAAATCAGCTCCAGCGAGCGGCGTGCTTCGTCCAGCTGCAGCTGGTCAAACTGCCACAGCCGCTCACGCCCCACCTTGACGTCGTGCACCAGGCCGGCATCAGCCAGCACCTGAAGATGTCTGGTGACAGCCTGGCGGGTCACTTCCGTGGTGGCTGTCAGCTGCGCAATCGACACCGCACCTCCCACGCACAACACGGCCACCAGGCGAAGCCGCGTTTCGTCGCCCAGCGCGGCAAACACCGAAGCAGGCCCCGGCAGCGGCGCCGAATCGGCATTACGCGCCGGTGACATATTTCTGGATGTTCTGCATCTGTCCGTCCCAGCCGCCGCTGTTCATGCGGAAGGCCTCCGCGCGGCGCGACGGGGGGATCTGGTCAAAGCCTGACTCCACGGTGCGCAGCAGCGTGCCGCCATCGGCCTCCTTCAGCTCGAACGCCACCAGTGTCCGCGGCTCTTTGGCGTAGTCAATGGCCGGGTCTACGGCGTAGGGGTGCCAGCGGAAGGAGAAATAGGTCTCCGGCTCCAGGCGCTCGACCAGCACGTCGAACACGACATGTTCGAACCCGGCGATGGTGATTTGCCCCTGTGTGCGCTGGCCGGCTTCAAAGGTTTTCCCCTGGAGTGCCACGCCGAACCAGCTGCCAAACTCTTCAGCGCTGGTCAACGCGCGCCAGACCCGTGAGGGCGGCGCCTTGATAAAAGTACTTTTTTCAATGCGGTCGGTTGATGAAGTCATATGCAATCTCTTCGTTGCATTTATTGTTCACGGGCCAGAGCATTCATGCAACCAAATTATTGCATTAATTTGTATCTACCTTCCGCAGCGCCTCCAGGCTGTGCCGTCAAATAACCCCCGCCGCCTGCCGGCTCAGGGTGAAATAGAAGCTTGCCCCCTCGTCGACCCTGCTTTCAGCCCAGACCCGGCCGCCGTGCCGCTCGATGATGCGCTTCACCGTCGCCAGGCCAATGCCGGTGCCAGCAAAATCGCCGGGCGAGTGCAGGCGCTCGAAAGTACCGAACAGCTTGTGGGTGAAGGCCATGTCAAACCCGGCACCGTTGTCTCTGACAAAAAAGAGGGGTGCGCCGTCAGCGTCCAGCCCGCTCCCCATCTCAATGCGTGCTAGCGGTTTTTTGGAAGTAAATTTCCAGGCATTGGCGAACAGGTTTTGCAGCACGGCCTGCAGCAGGCGCGGATCGCCATGCGCGCCCATGCCGTCCTGAATGAACACCTGCACCTGCACCTGACGCTGCGGCTCGCGCTCGCGGTGGTCCTGCTCAATCAGGCGGGCCATGGCGGACAGGTCCACAGGCTCTGACTTCAGCTGCTCGCGTGACATGTGGGCCAGGGTCAGCAGGCCTTCGATCAACTCGCCCATCTGCTCAACGCCGGCACCGATGCGGGCGAGGTAATGTTTGCCCTTGTTGCTGATGTTTTTTGCATCGATTTTCGCCAGCAACTTGCTGAAGCCGTGGATGGTGTTCAAAGGCGAGCGCAGGTCGTGGGAGACGGAATAGGCAAAAGACTCGAGCTCTTTGTTCGCCGTGGCCAGCTGGATGGTGCGCAGCAGCACGCGCTCTTCGAGCCCGGCGTTGAGGCGGAGAATTTCCTGCTGCTGCTGTTTGCGTTCGGTGACGTCACGCTCTACCGCCACCCAGTGGGTGAACTTGCCGGAGGCGTTGGCAATCGGCGTGATGTCGATCTCCACCCAGCGCTCCTTGCCGTCCTTGGTGTAATTGACCACCTCGGTGCGCAGCGGCGCCCAGCTTCTGACGGCGGTGCGAATCTGCTCCACCTCGGCGCCTTCGGACTTGGGTCCCCACAGGAAATTGGGGGACTTTCCGATGGCTTCCTGCCGGCTGTAGCCGGTGAGGCGCACAAAGGCGTTGTTCACAAAAACAATTTCGGGGTCAGGCTTGCCGGGCCTGACCTTGGCCACAATGACGATGTCGTTCAGGCGCGAGACTGCGGTTTCCAGCAAGCGCAACTGGGCCTGTTCTGCACGTCGCTGGGTGATGTCCTGAAAGTACACCGCGGTCCCGGCTTCGGTCGGGTACACATTAAAAACAAACCAGGTCTTCAGCGGCCTGTAGAACGCCTCCAGGCGAGTACTGCGCTGCTCTGCCACAGCGGCACGGTACTCGTGCTCGATATAAGTGCCGACAATCGCCGAAAACTCCTGCCACAGGTTTTTGCCAAGCAGCTCTCCCTCGGCGCGCCGAAGCATGCGCTCGGCCTGGCTGTTGAGAAAAACAAATCGCCAGTCTTTGTCCATCAGGCAAAAACCGTCGGTGATGCTTTCCAGCGTGGTTCGAAGCTGCGTCTCCAGCGCCAGCGTGCGCGCTTCGGCTTCTTTCTGCTCCGTGATGTCCTGAAAGGCGCCCCGGAGGCGGACAATTTTTCCGTCCGGGTCGCGCACCGCCTCGCCGACGGAGCGCACCCAGATGCGCCGGCCCTTGGCGGTGAGCTTGGGAAGCACAAACTCGTAAGGCGTGCCGTGCTGCGCGCACGCGTCCACCAGACGCCTCACGAGGGGCCGGTCCTCGGGGAAAAAGTAGTCAATGCCTTCCTCCAGCGTCGGCTGGTAGCCCGGCGGCATATCGTGGATCAGGCAGTTTTCGTCGGACCAGGTCAGCACGCGCTCGGGCAGTTCAATCGTCCACCCACCAAAGTGCGCGATCCGGCTGGCAATGCGGGTCAAGGCGAAATCTTTTTCCAGATGCTCCGCAGCCTGTTTCAGCTCGTCAATATCGGTCAGGGTGCCCAGCCATTGGGTGACCTGGCCCGCCGCGTCCCGCTGCGGCAGGGCGCGGCCCAGCATCCATCGGTAAATGCCGTCGGTCCGGCGCAGTCGGTATTCGGTTTCACAGGGTTCGCCGCTGGCGCAGGCCTGCGCCCAGGCCCTGGAGGCGCGCAAGCTGTCGTCGGGGTGGATGACACTGCGCCAGCCATGGCCCAGGCTGTCTTCCATGGACAAGCCCGAATAGTCAAACCAGCGCTGGTTGAACCAGATACGTGCGCCATCGGCTTGTGCCGTCCAGATGATCTGGGGCAGCGCATCTGCCAGCAGGTGAAGCGGTGAGGCCTCGTTCATGCGCCAGGCCTCATCAAGGAGCTTGCCTGCACCGTGCCGGGCCCGGACAAGGAAACCTGCGGGTAGCTAGCTTGCATAGATTGCTCATTACTTTCCATGCCTCGCTTCGTGCCGCGAGAACATGTCCTCACCAGACGCTAGAGGGTCCAGCAGGCGCTGCAACCCTCGAAGCCAGTTTAGCGCTTGGGACAGCAAAGCGCGGTGTTTTGCACGGCTTCGTATTCAGCTTCAGCGAAATGGCAGCAAATTCATTCGGCGCCGGCTGGCTCCCCTCGGAAACCCGCTGGAAAACCCTCGGACATTTGACTAGAATCGTGCGTCTGTGGGGGGGTAGCTCAGCTGGGAGAGCGCCGCGTTCGCAATGCGGAGGTCGGGAGTTCGATCCTCCTCCTCTCCACCACTCATTTTCATCCGGCGTGCTCGCTGCGTACCTGGCACAGGAGTCGGAATTGCCGACAGATCCGCCCGCCACCAAAGGCTTGCTTGCCCTCCAACCACATTCCCCTGCCCTCTCCCTCTTCCTCGCGCCTGATCTGTTTTAACAAGCCTTATGGCGTGCTGAGCCAGTTCACTCCCGAAGGGCGCTGGCGCGGGCTCAGGGATTTCATCACCCTGCCAGACTTCTATGCGGCCGGCCGGCTTGATGCGGACAGCGAAGGCCTGCTGCTGCTGACCAATGACGGGGCGTTGCAGGCGCGTATTGCCGACCCGCGCTTCAAGATGGAGAAAAGCTACTGGGCTCAGGTGGAAGGTGTGCCGGGCGAGGCAGCCCTACAGGCGCTGCGCCAGGGCGTGCTGCTCAATGATGGCCTGACACGCCCGGCCCGGGCCCGGCTGATGGAGCCACCACCGGGCCTGTGGGAACGGGAGCCGCCGATTCGCGTTCGCCAGACTCGGCCCACCGCATGGCTCGAACTGGTGATTCGCGAAGGGCGCAACCGGCAGGTGCGGCGCATGACGGCGGCCGTGGGCTTTCCCACCTTGCGCCTGATCCGCGCAGCCATCGGCCCTTGCCACCTGGACACACTGGCACCGGGCACCTGGTGCGAAGGTGATCCGCTGGCCATGATCACACCGCCTGGCGGCCCGTGAATGCCGGCACCGGCGCTCAGTCAGGACGGTGCGTCCGGCACATCGCCCTGCAGCAGGTAGCGCTTCACCAGGTCAAAGAAGCGTTCGTAAAAAACATCGGAGGTGATGGTCTGGCTGCCTACCTTGACCATCGCGTCATTGCTCGAGCTGAAAGGCAGCGAGACCGAGCCGATGGCGCCTACGCCGAGGCTGGCGGAGTTGTTGCTCTTCTTGATGGTGTAGCTGTCCTGCAGCGCGGTGACAAAACCAAGGCTGACCTGGCCGTCAATACTTTCCGGTGCGCACACCACCCGGATCGCCATTTGCACATGGGCTTCGGGTTCGGGCTGGAAACTTTTCTGACCTTCCACCAGGTCTGCCGCGGCCCGGTTGATGATGTAGCCCTGGCTCAGCAGGGCACGGCGTGCGGCCTCGCATGTTTTGGCGGCAGGGGCGTCAAACAGCCGCGAATAGGTGGCCGTTGAACCGAATTGCTCCTGCAAGGGGTACTGCTTGAGCGGTGCCGCACAACCCGCCAGCAAAACCAGCAGGCCGCAGCAGGCCATCAAACAACAACGGGATCGCCAAGGCATCCAGGACAGCTTCACAGCCGGGCACTCCTTTTCAAGCATAAAAATGGGGTCGCAGTGGCCCTGCATGGGACCGGAGGAAACAGCGTCGCACCCAGCGGGGCTCGGCAAAATCAGCGTACCACAGCGACCGGCGGAGAGGCCCCGGAGACAGGCGGCAATTGATACAAACCGTGCAGAGCCGCCATCCCTTAAAGTTGCACCGTAATCCACAGCCCGACTCACCATGGACATTCTTCCCCACCCGCTTCGCCGCCGCCTCGTGCTTGGTAGCCTGAGCTCTGCGCTACTGCTGGCCACGGCCTGCTCCAAAACTACCAAGCCCACGGGCAAAACCCTGGCCAAAGATGCCACCCTGCTCTGCCTCGGTGATTCGCTGACCTTTGGCCTGGGCGCGGCAGCAGGAACCAGTTACCCGCAGGTGCTGGAGCAGCTCACCGGCCACGTGGTGCAGAACGCAGGCATCAACGGCGACACCACGGCGGGCGCGCTGGCGCGGCTGCCCGGACTGCTGCAGGGCAATGCACCAGGCTTGGTACTGGTGTCGATTGGCGGCAATGATTTCCTGCGCAACATGCCGCCGGAGGGCACCCGGAGCGCACTGAAACAGATTGTGCAGATGGCGAGCGCGAACACGCAGACGGTGCTGATCGCCCAGCCCCGGCCGGTGCTGATGGCACTGGCCACCGGCTCGCTGAAAGACCATGACCTTTACGCCGAAATTGCCGCAGAGACCGGCGTGCCGCTGTTTGCGGGTGGCTGGTCCTACGTGCTGTCGCGGCCCGAGCTGCGCTCAGACCAGGTTCACGCCAACACCGAAGGCTACAAGGTGTTTGCCGAACGCCTGGCCGAATGGCTGCGCGAGAAGAAGTACATCGCCTGAGCGTCACCCGGTTTCCAGGTTTTTCCGGTTGCTACGCTTTCAATAGCTACTAGCGCCCGTTGGATAAGGGCTGCAGCTCGATTTGACCAGGAAATAAAAAAACCAGACGAAGGTCTGGTTTTTTTTGCCAGCAGACGGCTGAGCAAGCCTTAGCCGCGACCGTGGCGACGGTCGTTGCGCATCATGCGCTCCACTTCGTCACGCAAAGCGGTCAGTTCGCCGCGCAACTGGCGACGCTCCTGCGGCGTCACCACACCGTCAGATTTGTACGCCGCTTCGTGGCGTTCGATCAGACGCTCGCGTTTGTGCAATGCACGGGCTTCGCGCTGGGTGATACGGCCGGAGCGCACACCTTCGTCAATGCGCTGGCTGATCTGGGCCTCGCGGTTGTCGATGCCGTTGGTATTGCCGCCCGCCCGGACAACGTCGCGGTTGGCCATCATGCGTTCCACTTCAGCGCTGAGGGCCGCCACGTCGTTGCGCAGCACTTGACGCTCTTGCGGATTCACATTGCCGTTGGCCTTGAACTGCGCCTCACGCGTGGCAATCTCATGGTCACGCCGGTACAGCACCTGCGCTTCCGAAGGCGTGATGTGACCCGATGCCAGCCCTTGCTGGATACGCGCGCCAATGGCCTGCTGCGCTTGGTCGATGCCGGGGGTGTTGTTGCCTTGTTGAGCCATGGCCGGAGCGAAGCCCAGGCCGGCGAACAGGGCAGATGCCAACAAGGAAGTGGTCAACAGTTTCGATGTCATGAGGTTCTCCTGCTTTTCGGATGAATAACCGGCAACCCCATGAACAACTTGCGGTGGCTGGAACAGGTTCCAGGGTCGGCAAGCAGCTGGAAGGGCTGCTTTCTGAATCGCTGCTTTTTAAGGGCTTGTCTGATTCAGTGAGACCATTGTTGGCGTGGCATTGTGAACGCCGTGTAAGGAAAACGGAGATTTACCCGGTATTTACCGCGCGACTGCAATGGTGTCGAGATGCGCTTTTCGTGCCCGTCCATGGGCAGAACAAGTCGCTATATTTTCAGGAGCGCACTCTGCAATCATTGCATGGGGAAAATGACCATTTCACTTGAAGTTTTCTGCGCCGTGGGAGAGGACAGCTCAGGCGTCCACCCTGCGTGGCTGGCCATAGCTGTCCATTTGCGGGCGAATTAACGCGACCAGCATCGCCACACCGGTGTACAGACCGGTGAGCTGGGTCATTTCTATCAATGCCTCCTCGCTGAAATGTGCGCGGGCCAGGGCGAATTCTTCATCACTGAGCTGCAGTCGGCGCACCAGGGCATCCACCAGCACCATGGCAGCGAGCAAGCCCGGCGGCCAATGATCAGCGGAGGGCTGGGCCGCGCGCACATCGGCTATCTGCGCCGGGCTCAGCCCCATACGTGCAGAGATGGTTTGCACATGCAGATTGAACTCGTAGTCATTGTTCGTTGCCACACAGGTGCGCAGGATGATGGTTTCGCGCAGGTCCTTGGCCAGTGCTCGCCGATCCAGCAGGCCAGTCGGGCCGATCAGGCCGCTGTCGACCAGGAAGCCGAAGAGCCCGGCGTTGCGCGCCACGCTCAGGAAGAGCTGCGGCGCCGGCACGCCCGCGGGCAACAGCTTTGACATGTGACCGGCCAGGGGCGGCTCAAGCGGCTCGGGTACAGGAAGGATACGGGTGATCGGCATGAAGGGCTCCTTTCAGGGTGATTCAATTGCTTCTGAAAAAGAAGCAACTGGATTTTGCCCCTTTTCGTCCCTGCATGCTTCTAAAATCAAAGCATTCAGTCATGCAAGCGACAACAGGCGAGCGCCGATCAACAACGACAGGAAGACATGATGGTTACACGCAGCACCAGGACAAGCACCCATCCGCACAAGGACGGCATCAATGCGGCGATTGACCTTTTCCACCGGCGCTGGACCATGCGCATCCTGTGGGAGCTGCGCAGCGGCCCGGTGAATTTCCGCGCGCTGCAGACAGCCTGCGCCGAGGTGTCTTCGTCCGTGCTCAATGTCCGGCTGGCTGAACTCAGGGAAGCGGGCTTGGTGGACCACGCCAGCGGCGAAGGTTATGCGCTGACGCGCTGGGGAGAAGAACTGCTGGGTGCCATGGAACCCCTGGTGCTGTGGGCCGGCCGCTGGCAGAAGGCGCGAAAAGCCTGAGGGCAAACGGGTCAGGCCGGGTTATCGCGCCTGCTGGCCTGCCCCCGGTACTGCGTCGAACACGCCGCTGAGCAGCTCCGGCAGGCGCCCAATGCCCATCTTGAAGCCGCAGGCCTGCGCATGGCCGCCGCCGCCCATGCTCTCGGCCAGGGCAATGCAGTCAAAACCGCGCTGGGAGCGCAGCCCGCCCTTGACAACGCCACCTGGAGCCACCGTCCACATCAGTGCAAAGGTGCCACTTTTCTTCGAAAGCATGTCACCCACCAGGCTGTGAAACACACCAGGCGCATTGACCATCAGGCCTTGCTCACCATTGAAGATGACGGGCTGCGCGCCCTCCGCAATATCTGCGGCGAGCTTGCCGAACTTCTCGTCCATGGCCTGGCCGCGCGCCATGAACGCCGTCACTTCATCGGGGCTGAAGGAGGCGATCTCGGCCCAGCGGGAAAAACTGACGGGCTCCATGTCGAGCGCGGCCAGAAACCCCGGGCTTTCAGGATGACGCCATACCCAGATGTCGCGGTCTTCGATGTAGCGCACAAGGTCCGGCAGCGCGGTATCGGGGTGAAAAAACTCCCAGGCCAGCCGGGCGCCGCATTTGTCCATGTCGAAATGCACCACACCGCAGCGGCAGGAAAAACCAGTGAGTTTTTCCGCCGCGCTCTTGTGGTGGTCCAGCATCACCAGCTTGGCGGCGCGCTCTTCAATACCGCGCAGTATGTCAGCGGGGAAAGAAAAATCAAGGATGTACACCGCGCGGCCGTCGAGGGCCGGCAGGTCGTCCACCGAGCGGATATCGCCATGGTCCAGCCCGAGATACTCGGCACGGTCTGCGTAATAAAGCCAGGCCGCCAGCGCGGCGGCAAAACCGTCGGGGCAACTGCGGCCGTGGTACAGCACCAGGGGCTTGGGGTCATTCTTGTGAGGGGCAATCAGCAGTTGAAGGGGGAGTATGGTTTTCATGGCCCCCGATTGTCACCTCCCGGCCAGGTCCCGGGTTGAGTCGGCAGCCGGAAACGGGAACCGGCGATGCCTGGCTTCCTCATCGCTCTCCATGGTCTCGCGCGGCTGGTCTCTGTGCGACAAGAGATAGCCGTCGGCCACGTAACCGGGGCCTTTCATGAGCATCACGATGATGCAGCCCAGCGCCACCGTCCCGACCATGGACCAGTGAAAAAAAATGGCGCCCAGCACCATGTAGCCCACCATCTGGTTCCAGCGCGCGTGGGCCGCACTGGTCTGCGGATCATTGAGCAGGTAGACCAGCCCCAGGATCAGCAAGGGCAACAGCGTCCCGGCCAGGGCAATGAGGGGCAGCTTGCGCCAAAGTTTCCACTCCAGCCCGCTGGCGGCGCGCCGTGTGCCCGGGAGTTTGTTCAGCCAATTCATTTGAAAGCGCACGCTCCATTCGGTGCTTTTGCATCAAAGCCGAAAAAGGGTATCTGCCGCCACGCTCTCATGGCCGTTTGCGCAGGACACTGATTTTCCCGTCGGCTTCCAGAAAAGCGCAGCGCATGTCCTGCAGTTCGCAGTCGGCTTCGCGCAGGGCTTGCTCGAACTCGGCCACCGCCACATGTTCTGCCTGCAGCGCTTCCTTGAACAGCTGCCCGTCCCGGCCGATCAGGATAGGCCGGCCTTCCACAACAATCTGCGCCCTGCGACTGCGCGCCGTGACAAAAGCCACCGCAAAGTTGATGCTGATCAACGTGAAGGCCACGATCAGGCCACCCAGCAGCGATTCGTCCCCACCGGTCAGCGAATTCGACACGCCCTCGCTCAGAAGCACGACGACCATGAGGTCAAAAGGCGTGAACTGGCCGACGGTACGCTTGCCTGAAATCCTGACCAGACTCAAGAGCACTACGTAAATCAGCGTGGCGCGCACGATGAATTCCCACCAGGGCAAAGTCAGGTCAAACATCTGAAACACCGTTCCCGGCGGTGGCTCTGGCCACCGTGTTGTTCCACTTGTGCACGGTCTGCATCCTTTCCTTGAATACTTTGCGGCATCTCCGCAGTTCGCAGCTGTAGGCCGACGCCGCCCGATGGGATCAGGCGCAGCCTTGCAAGAAAAGGAGACAAACCATGCTCGCCAGAGACCGCGGGTCTGGCGCCGTCAAAGTTCGTTAATCCGCCTTGATTGCTATAGTTCCTCCGACGCCATGACCTCGCAGACAGCGACTGACCGGCTTTGTCCTCCGGCTTCCCAGTGGGGGAAACGTTCACCCGGTTCGTCCGGCTATTCAATGGCAAAAAAAGCCCTGGCTTACATGACGTTACGGCGGCAGTCCGGCATACAGCTAAGGTGGTCCCGTTGATGAGCCGAAAGAATCCACGGTTTAAACCCGCCGCCATGACCACCACCTCCAATTTTCCTGATCCCTCCGATGCTCCGGCTGCAGGCGCAGTCTTCATAAGCAGTGCCGGCCACACCTTGCCAGCACAAGCTGCGCAAGCGCCTCACACATCGGTGATGAAGCCCAGAACATCTTGCCCCGCCTGCATGTCGGCGTCGTTGACGCAGGTTTACGAAGAGCCTTATGCGAGCGAAGGCATACAGAACTACCTGAGGACGCACTACGAGGGCAAAGCGTCGCACACCGCGGATGACAGCCTCTATGTGCTGACGCGCTGTGACCGCTGCGGCCTGAGCTTCCAGAAATACATTCCGGATGACGCCTTCCTCGGCGAGATCTACAACAGCTGGGTACCGGGCAGCGACTTCGAGCGCGAGCATCGCAACTACAGCCTGGAGGAATACCGTTACCTCGCCGAGCAGGTGCAGTTCGTCATCCAGCATCTGGGCCGGCCGCCAGGCGAGCTGCATATGCTGGACTTCGGCTTTGGCTGGGCGCATTGGTCAAAAATGGCCATGGGCTATGGTTGCCGTGTGTCCGGCGTGGAGCTGTCGCAGGAACGGGCAGAACATGGCAGGTCGGTCGGCATTCAAGTGGTCCCTCTCGACCATCTGCCTGACAGGGCGTTTCACTTCATCCATACCGAGCAGGTGTTTGAACACCTGGTCGAACCCCGCGCCGTGTTGGACCGCCTGGCGGCGGCGCTGGCGCCCGGCGGGCTGATCAAGATCAGCGTGCCCGATGCTGTCGCCTCGCTTGAAAAAATTAAGCGGGGGCAAAGTTTCGGCTCGCTTTCCGCCAAGGACAAAATGCCGATCGCACCGCTGGAACATATCAACGCCTTCGATCACGCCTCGCTGGTGGCCTTCGGCAAGGCGGCCGGCCTGCAGCCCGTCCGGCCCAGCTTTTTCCGGCTCTATAACGGCGCCTCCGGGCTGCTGCAGCTCAAAAATCTGGCACGTGTTCTCGCCCGCCCGGTATACCGGCACGTCTTTCCACGCAATACCTTTGTTTATTTCGAGCGGGCTCTTGTGGATTAAGCAGCTTCGCGCTGCGGGAACCCATGGGCCGGCGTCGGCTCCATCGTGCCTCCCTTTGCACCTGTTGGCCACAAGGCTTGCAAAACCCATGCTGAGAACACTCAAAGACCTGTTTGACACCTTCACCGCGCCCGCCGCTGCGCAGTCCCCCGGTGACCGGGAACACACCCTGCAATTGGCCACGGCCGTGCTGCTGGTGGAAGTGATGCGTGCAGACCCGGCCATCAACGCCGCCGAAAGCGCCATGGTGCTGGACACCTTGCGCGGAAAATTTTCACTGGGCAACGACGAACTGGCCCGGTTGATCGAACTGGCCGAAGATACGGCGAAAACCAGCCACGACTACCACCGCTTCACCTCCAGCCTGAACGAACACTTCACCCATGCGCAGAAGATCCGCATGGTTGAGCACATGTGGCAGGTGGCCTATTCGGACGCCCACCTCGACGCGCACGAGAACCACCTGATCAGCAAGATCGCCGGACTGCTTCATGTCACACACGGCGAATACATAGGCGCCAAGATGCGCGCCAGGGAAGCCGCCGACCCACTGTGATACATGCCGCAAGGAGGCCACACGCTACTCTATTAATAGCGAACTATGACTACCACATAAGGGCTTACGGCCTATTTCACTCTCAACCCGGCGAAAGCCAGGCCTCAGCCCTGCATCCAGTGCCAGAGCCTGGACGGCGACAGCGGCATCTGCAATTGGCTGGCCTGGACGGCCATACCGTGACGCGCCAGCGCATCGGCCACGGCATTGACCACCGTTGGTCCGGCGCCTATGGTGCCCAGCTCGCCCACGCCCTTGACGCCCAGCGGGTTGTTCAGGCATGGGGTGGAGGGGTCCATTTCGGTCTTGAACGGGGGCGCGTTGTCGGCGCGTGGCGCGGCATAGTCCATCAGGCTGCCGGTGACGGGCTGGCCGGTTTCCCGGTCATACACCAGGTGTTCGCACAAGGCCTGGCCTATGCCCTGCACGGCGCCGCCGTCGAGCTGGCCGCGAACAATCATCGGGTTGACGACCCGGCCGACGTCGTTGACGGAGGCATAGGCCACCACCGCCACATGGCCGGTCAGGGGGTCGATTTCGACTTCGCTGATGTGGCAGCCGTTGGGCCAGGACGGCCCGGCAACGGCGGTGGTCGAGTCCATGAAAATGCGTTGCTCCTCCTGGCGCGCCGCCAGCGCAAACAGGTCGATGGCCAGGTCAGTGCCGGCCACGGTGAAATGGCCTTCGGCGTAGGTGATGTCCTCCTCCGCCGCCTCGAATTCCCTGGCCGCAAGTTGCCGGGCTTTTTCAATCGTGCGTTCTGCGCCTATGCGCACGGCCGAGCCGCCGGTGAACAGCGAACGTGAGCCGGCACTGCCGAAACCGTCACCGCGGTCGGTGTCGCCCAGCACCACGCGGACTTTTTCGGGCGGCACGCCGAAGGCATCGACCACCAGCTGGGTCAAGGAGGTCAGGATGCCCTGCCCCATGGCGTTGACGGCCGAGAAGACCTCGATCACGCCGTCGTCGGCGCGTACTGAAAGAGTGACGCGTTCCTCCAGGGCAAGGCCGCCGGTCCATTCGAGGAAGGTCGAAATGCCGAGCCCGCGCAGCAGGCCGCGCTGCTTCGATGCGGCGGCGCGCGCTTCGAAACCCTGCCAATCGGCCAGCACCAGCGCCTGGTCCATCACCGCTTCGAAGCGGCCGCTGTCATAAACCTGCCCCATGGGGTTTTTGTAAGGCATCTGCGCGGGCTGAATGAAGTTGCGCCGGCGCAGCGCGATGCGGTCTATGCCGGTCTGGCGCGCGGCTTCGTCCATCAGCCGCTCCATGATGAAGATGGCTTCGGGCCGGCCCGCGCCGCGGTAGGCGCTGGTCGGCGCGGTGTTGGTCATCACGGCGCGGAAATGAAAGTCTATGGTCTGGATGTCATAGACGCTGGTCTGTACCCAGGGGCCGATCAGCAGCTGGATGGCCGCACCCGCGCCAGTCGGGTAGGCGCCGACATTGGCCAGCGAGGCCAGGCGCAGCGCGAGGATTTTCCCGCTCTCGTCGAGCGCGAGTTCGGCCTGGCTTTGCAGGTCGCGGCCGTGCGTGCTGGAGACGAACTCCTCGCTGCGGTCGGCGACCCATTTGACGGCGCGCTGCAGCGTGCGCGCGCAATAGGCCACGGCCACGTCTTCAGGGTACACGCCCGTTTTCATGCCGAAGCCGCCGCCCACGTCACCGACGATGACACGTACACCCTCCTTGGGAATGCCCAGCGCGTGGCAGACCGAGTCGCGCACGCCCGAGGGCATCTGCGTGCTCATGCGGATGGTCAGGCGCTGCGACGCGGTGTCGAAGCCGGCCAGCACCGAGCGCGGCTCCAGGCTCAGCGCCGCTAGGCGCTGGTTGACGATGTCGAGTTTGACAATATGGCGGGCAGCGGCAAAAGCGGCGGCCGTGGCACCTGCATCGCCGTAGCGTGTTTCCGCGGCAATGTTGTCCGGCGCCTCGGGGCACAGCACCGGGGCGCCGCTGGCCATCGCATCGCTCATGTCCACCACCATGGGCAACTCGTCATAGTCCACCATCACCGCTTCGGCGGCATCGCGCGCCTGGCGCAGGCTCAGGGCCACCACGGCAGCGACGGCTTCGCCGACAAAACGCACGCGTTCATGGGCCAGCGCATGCCGTGGCGGCGTGGCGCAGGGCGAGCCGTCGGCTCGAGTGAAACCGCCAATCCCGGGAATCGCCTGGACACCGGCCGCCACCAGATCGGCACCGGTGATGATTTGCAATACACCCGGCATGGCTAGCGCGGCCGATGTGTCCACCGCCGCAATGCGCGCATGGGGATAAGGCGAACGCACAAAAAACAGGTGCGTCTGTTCCTGCAGGGTCACGTCATCGGTGAACTGGCCGATGCCGGCCAGCAGCGCATCGTCCTCCAGGCGGCGAACGGCTTGCCCGCTGCCGAAGCGGGTGGGATGAAGGGTATCAGCGGAAGATAGGCTCACAACATGCTCCTGAGAATGGCCGCACCCGCGGAGGTGCTCGCCCGAAATGACCAGCAACTACTATAAATGCATCAGTGCCTTCCCTGCTGCCAAACCCCCACCCCCGACCCCTTCATCGGGTTTGGCCGACAATCGTGCCATGCCCCTACCTCCTCCCCCCCTCCGCAGGCACAGCAACAAGGCCAACAACGAACTGCTGTTCAAAGGTGTGCTCTGCGCTCTGATCGGGCTGGCTGTGCTGGTTTCGCCGCACTTCATCACCTCGCCGGGCATGCAGGGCATCGTGGCCAGTTCGTCATTGGTCGGCTGGTTTGCCTTGGTGCTCGGCGCCGGCTTTATCGCCGTGTACGCTCGCAGGCGCCTGACCGGCAAAACCGGACCCTCGGGCCCGCTGTAGCTCCGCCCTAACCCGCGATATCTCCGCTATATTTTCCGTAGCGGCCGGCACTTCACGCACCCGGGGTTTGCCCCCATAGAGCGCGCCGTCCTACAACGGCGTGAAACATTCGCCTGCGACGCCCCCCTTGCCTTCGCCGGAAACTGAAACGGTGACCCCCACGAACTTTTTCGCTACATCCGCGGTCGGCCTGTTTCCGGAAACCGAATATGACGCGGTCCTGAAGGCCTATATTGTTGAAGACAATGCCGTCATCCGGGACAACCTAATGGAAACCCTGACGGAGCTCGCCGGCGTCCACACGGTAGGCTATTCGGAAACAGAACAAGGAGCGTGCTTCTGGCTGGCGCAGCACCCGCGCGACTGGCAGTTGCTGGTGGTGGACCTGTTCCTCCAGCAGGGTAGCGGCCTGGGTGTGCTCAGGAAATGCGGCCAGCGCGGCAGCCGGCAGCGCGTGGTGGTGCTTTCCAACTACGCGACCGCCGACATACGCGCGCGTTGCCTGGCCTCTGGCGCCGATGCTGTTTTCGACAAATCCACGGAGCTCGACCAGTTCCTGGCCTACTGCTCACGCCAGCATTGACCTCAGGTTTGCACCCCGGCTCAGGCCACGCTTACAGCAATGCGGCGCGGCTTGGCCTCTTCGGCTTTGGAATGTTCAGCCTGAGGACGCCGCCTCCAGCCCACGTTGATGACAGGGAAAGTGTTGCGCGGCATTGCGCGAATATTGCTCGCACTTGCGGGGCCGGAATGCCCTGCTCGCAGGATCTTTAGCGCGTGCAGCGCCTGACCTGCGGGGGTATCACGCGGGTGGCGCAGGCCAGAGCAGATCCAGCGCGGCGCCGGGATCTTCCTCACCGGCCACCGATTCACTGGACAGGTCCACTCCGGCCGCCGGGGCATCGTCCGGCGCGGGTGGAGCAGGCCGGGCCGGCGCGGCGTTGTCGGAGGTTTCGGGCTTGGAAGGATGGCGGAAAGCACGCGGCATGGGGCGCTCCTGGTAACACGGGCAGTCGATCATGAATGAGGAAGCTCTATTCGTTGAACAGGTAAAAGCCCTGGACGCAGTGCTGCAACCGGAGCCGGGCCGAATCTTGTGTTGCGACCACGTTCAGCGGCACCGCTGGCGCCGCTGCCGCAGGGCTTATTGGCTGCTGCTGCCCGTGCCGCCACTGCCCGAGCCTGGCGTAGCGCCGGTACCCGGGTTGCCCATGCCAGAGCCGGAGCCCGGGCCCGGCGGGGTCGCCGGGCTGGTGACGTCGGGGCTTGCCGCGCCGTCCGGGTTCTTGTTACAGCCGCCCAATGCAGCGGCTCCTACCAGCAGTGCCGTGACCGCCAAGGGTCGCCAGAGATCCTTGTTCATGAAAAACTCCTTCGGTTGGTTATGCCAGACATGGCAAAAAAACGGAGAACCGACAGCGAGCCCAGCTTTCGGTTGTGCTGGACAGACGCTGCATTCCACAGGGCTTCTCCGTGCGATTGCTTCGAGGCCGGCCCCGAAAGGCTGGCTTCCTGTTCCATTCTGGTTGGACCAGCAGGACGAAAAACAGCTGCAAGCCTCCATTGGATGTAGGAGGATCTTCAAGCTCGAGCATCCATGCCCGGCCACCACCCGCCAAGCGTCAACCGCCGTGCAAGGCGACAAAGCGTTCTGATTCGCGCCGGGCACCAGCCCGCCTGTTGGTACGCGCAGATGCATAGGCATGCAGGTGGAGGTCTGCGGCGTCCTTGTCCGAAAAAAATTCCGTCCGGCTACCCGGTTCCTTGCCGGGTGCCACGGAAGAAGAACGATGCGGCAAAGTATCTACCGTCGCCGTGGTTGATCTGATGTGATGAACAAGCATGGTGTACACCCCCTTCTTCGAAGAATTTAGAAACATACCGGCGTGCCAGTTGTCGGACAGTGCCCACAGCCAGGGTCGGCCAGCTTCAATTCATCACACACGGCCCGTATAGCCGCAGCCTGCGGCTTTCCCTCTTCGCTCTTGTTGGGGCTACCATGTGGGAGCTATTTTCAAAAAAGCCCGGTAATGAGCATGTCCGATACGCCCGCCGCAGCCCCTGATCCTGAGAAGCGCCCCGATGAATTCATCCAGAGTTCCTTGAGCTTTCCGGTGGTCGGCATTGGTGCGTCGGCCGGCGGAATGACGGCTCTGCTCCGGTTTTTTGAAAACATGCCAGCAGGCAGCGGCATGGCTTATGTAGTCATCCTCCATCTGTCGCCCCGGCATGAAAGCAATGCGGCAGCCATTCTGCAGCGGGTCACCAAGATGCCTGTCATCCAGGTGGCCCAACCCACAGCAATCGAAGCCGACCATGTCTATGTCATACCGCCCACCGCTGACCTGCTGATGAACGACGGCTACCTGCGGCTGGTCGAGCCCGCACGGCTCAAGGGCCCGCACGTTGCCATTGACCTGTTTTTCCGGGCCCTGGCCCAGGTGCACCGCGAACGAGCCATCTGCATCGTGATGTCAGGTACCGGCGCCGATGGCGCGGTGGGCCTGGCGCGCGTCAAGGAACAAGGCGGCGTGACCCTGGTTCAAACGCCGGACGATGCCGAGCACGACGGCATGCCACACGCAGCCATTCACACCCGCATGGTTGACTTTGTCTTGCCAGCGGTGGAAATGCCGCAGAAGCTGCTGGACCTCTGGGCCAATGCCCGGCGCATCAGCCTGCCAGCCGATGCACCGCCTGATTTGCAGACGAGCCCACCGGACAGCATCGAAGCGGCAGCACAGGCGGAAATCGCGCTGGGGGAAATCATGACCCTGCTGCGCCGGCACTCCAGGAACGACTTCCGGCATTACAAGCGCGCGACTGTGCTGCGCCGTATCGAGCGGCGCCTGCAGGTCAACGGCCTGCCCGACCTTCCGTCTTACCGCGACTACCTGCGCAATCGCCCGGAAGAAGCCCAACCGCTGCTGCAGGACATGCTGATCAGCGTCACCAACTTTTTCCGCGACCGGGAAGCCTTCGAGGCGCTCGAGCGCGACGTGCTTCCTGCACTTTTCAATGACCATGCCGACGACGATCCACTGCGCATCTGGGTGACAGGATGTGCCACCGGCGAGGAGGCCTATTCGCTGGCCATGCTGTTGCGCGAGCAAGCTCAGGGCAGGGCGCCCCCTCCGGACATGCAGATCTTTGCAACCGACATCGACGACCGGGCGATTGCCGTGGGGCGAGCCGCGCTGTACCCGGAATCCATCGTCACCGATGTCAGCCCGGCCAGACTGAAACACTTCTTCACCCGAGAGCAGAACAAATACCGCATTGTCAAAACCGTTCGCGAGAAAGTGCTTTTCGCCAACCACAATCTCTTGCGTGACCCGCCCTTCTCGCGGCTCGACCTCATCTGCTGCAGGAACCTGCTGATTTACCTGGACCGTGAAGCCCAGACGCGGATCCTGGAAATGTTCCGTTTCGCCCTCAAACCCGGCGGCTACCTCTTCCTGGGTGTGTCGGAATCGGCCGACGCTGCCCCCCAACTGTTCACGGTGGTCGACAAAAAGAACCGCATTTACAGAACCAACCCTCTGGCACACGCGACTCGTCACCTGCCCCTCATGCCCAGCGCGCCACCGGAGCCCGGTCATCCTGCCACCCGGCCGGCACCGCGGGAACAGGCACCTTCCCTGGCCCAGATGCACCAGCAATGTATGGCGCAGTTCGCGCCGCCCAGTGTGCTGATCGACGGCAAATACGATGTTCTGCATCTGTCCGACGAGGTGGGGCAGTTTCTTGCGCACAGCGGCGGCGCGCCTTCGCGCAACCTGCTGGCCAATGTGCAACCGGGCCTGCGTGCCGAGTTGCGCACGGCGCTGTTCCAGGCCACCCACGGCGGCAGGTCGGTGACCTGCCGGCCCATTGCCCTGGAGCGCGGCGGACAGAGACAGATGGTCAGGATCAGCGTCAAGCCCTTCGCAGACCCGTCGGCCCGGCAACCCCTGATCCTGGTCGTGTTTGAAGAGGTTCCGGAAACCCTGGCGGCTCAGGCCGCAGCCGACGCGTCGCTTCAGCAGCCCGTGATCGGTCAGCTTGAACTCGAAATCAAACAGCTCAAGGAGCACCTGCAGGAAACCATCGAACACTCGGACACATCCACCGAGGAGCTGAAAGCTTCCAATGAAGAACTGCAGGCCATCAATGAAGAGCTGAGGTCGGCCACCGAAGAGCTGGAAACCAGCAAGGAGGAACTCCAGTCGATGAATGAGGAGCTCATCACCGTCAATTTCGAGTTGAAGGTCAAGGTCGAGGAAACCGCGAAGATCAACGACGACCTGCAGAACTTTATCGGCGCTTCGGATATCGCCACCGTGTTCATTGACAACGCTATGCACATCAAGCGTTACACGCCGCAAGCGGTCAATATCTTCAATCTGATCCCCTCTGATATCAACCGGCCGTTGCTGGACATCAAGGACAGGCTCAACTACGAGTCATTGGCCCAGGACGCGGAAAAGGCTTTCCAGACCCTGCAGACCATTGAACGCGCCATTGAAAGCGCCGACGGCCGCCACTACCTGGCCCGCATTCGCCCCTACCGCACCACGGAAGACCGCATTGAAGGCGCGGTGCTGACTTTTGTCGATGTGACCGCCTTGCGGCGGGCGGAAGAAACCATACGTGCCGGCGAAGAACGCCTGAGGATCGCCGCCGAGACCACCCGCGACTACGCCATCATCGTCATTGATGAGGGCGGCCTCGTCACGACCTGGAACGCCGGGGCCAAACGGGTGTTCGGCTACAGCGAAGAAGAGATCATTGGCCAGCCACTGGCGCTGCTATTCACGCCGGAAGATCGCGCGGCGGGCGTGCCCGAGCATGAAAGGCTCACCGCGCTGAAAGAAGGCCGGGCCGAAGACGAGCGCTGGCACATACGCAAGGACGGGACACGTTTTTACTGCAGCGGCATCATGACCCCCCTGCAGGAAAAAGGCATGAAAGGTTTCGCCAAAATTGCGCGTGACCTGACAGGCAATAAGCAGCAGGAAACATTGCGCGAAGCCATGCTGCAGAAGGAGAAGGCCAACAGCTCGCAGGCCCGGGCCGCCAATGAACTCAAGGACAGGTTCCTGGCGGTGATGTCCCATGAGCTCAAGCATCCACTCAACCTGATCCAGGTGAACACGGAACTCCTGATCAACCAGCCCGAGGTGAAGACCCTGCCGCCGGCGCTGCGTGCAGGAGAAAACATTCGCCTGGCGGTCGCCAGCCAGGTCAAGATCATTGACGACTTGCTGGACCTGTCCCGGGCGCGCACCGGCAAGCTGACCTTCAAGATCACCAGCGTGGCGCTGGATGAACTGCTGGCCACCATTGTTGAAGCTGTCACGGAAAATGCCGGGCAAAAAGGACTGGCGCTGAGCTTCGAAAAACAGGACGGCACCATCGTGCAATGTGACCGGGTGCGAACCGAACAGATCTGCTGGAACCTGATCAACAACGCCATCAAATTCACTCCCCGGGGCGGTAAAGTGAAGGTGCGACTGACACGCGAAGACGGCTTTGCGAGGCTCAGCGTGGTGGACACGGGCCAGGGCATCTCAGCTGACTTCCTGCCCCAGGTGTTCGGCATGTTTTCCCAGGGCCAGAGCACCGAGGGGCAAACCGGCGGGCTGGGCGTCGGGCTGGCCCTGGTGCAGGAACTCGCCGCTGCACAAGGAGGGCGCGTACTGGCCGAATCGCCAGGCCTGGGCCGGGGAGCGGCCTTCAGCGTCTGGCTGCCCCTGGAAAGCCGGGAAGCCCGGAAGACCAGGGAAGACCCGGCGCCTGGCACCGCCGCTGGCTCACTCAAGGGGCTACGGATCCTGGCCGTCGATGACATGCTGGATGCCCTGGAGCCCTTCGCGGACCTGCTGCGCCTCGACGGCGCCGTGGTGGATACGGCGGGCACAGGAGAACAGGCACTGGAAGCACTCGAATCATCCGCCTATGATCTGCTGGTCTCAGACCTGGGCATGACGGGCATGGACGGCTTTGCGCTGATCGAGGCGATCAGGAAACGCCCCGCCCTGGACCACCTCCCCGCGCTCGCGCTGAGCGGATATGGCCGCAAGGCCGATGTGCAGCGTGCCCTGCAGCTCGGCTTTGACGGCCACTTGTCCAAGCCTGTGACGCTGGCCGCGCTGCGCCAGTCCGTCGCCGCGCTTGGACCAAAACGCAGGGCCTGACTGTCTGCCGCGGGTCTGCGGCCGCGGCCTTAAATTGTCCTACGGGTGCTCAGCCTCGATGCCGATGGCGAAACGCCATCGAACTGGAAAACTGCATTCTGGCGACAGTCCGGCACAGCCCCATGGCCGGCAACATCGGGCACCATGGGCAACGGGGCAGTGTTGGGAATCACATGCAAGACGAGGTACAGGCCAAGAGTAACGGCGGCACGCCGAGGCAGTTGGAGGTTCACATCGGCGGAGACGTGGCGACCCTGACGCTCAATGGCAGCCTCACCCTCAACGCACAGCAGGTCGAAGACCTCGTGGCCAGTCTGGCCATGGTCAGGGCACGCATGCAGCCCCAGGTTTCCCCCGATCCGCCTGCGGCAAGTGGCAGCGAATTTGTGCTCAACCCCCGGCATTCGGTGATGGCAGACCCGGTGGAGGGAAGCATTTTCACTTTCATTCGGCACCCGATGTACGGATGGATTGCGCTGTGCCAGTCGCAGGACGAAGCCATGCGCCTGGTGCTGGCCATGGCCGGGCAGCTGAAACTTCTGGAACATGACGTTCCTGGCGGCTGGACCCATTAATTCCATTTCTACATCATTCGTGAACGCGAAGGCGAAGCGACGACAGTACAGACGTACGGCTAGCGATGCCGACAAAGTGCACGGATGATTTAGAAATGGAATAAGCCCACTGGCCCGCTGCGTGGGGTCAGTTCAGGAAGCGGTTTTCGAGCGCAAACCGGGTCAGGTGCGAATTGCTGCTGAGCTTGAGTTTGGTCAGCAGGCGCGAGCGGTGGGAGCTGATCGTCACATCGCTGAGGGACAGAGCGCGCGCGATCTCTGTGACGGTCTCGCCAGCGGCCAGCCTGAGGAAAATCTGGAACTCCCGGGCTGTCAGGTCCACGCCTTCGCCCGGCATGGTGCCGGGCCGGACGGCATCGGCCATAAGTTCGCGGACCTTGCTGGAAAAGTAGCTGCGGCCCGCCGCCACCATCCGGACAGCCTCCACAATGTCGAGCAACGGCGAAGCCTTGTCCACATAGCCTCGCGCACCCAGCCGGATCATCGGCAAGGCGTAACGCTGTTCGGGATAGCCGGTGAAGATCAGGACTTTGATGTCGGGCTGGTTTGAGAGGATTTTCTCGAGCACATCAACCGCGCCATGGCCGGGCATGGCGATGTCCAGGATGAGCACATCCAGCGCATCGTGCGACACCAGTTCAAGCGCCTCCAAGCCATTCTTGGCGGTGGCTACCACGCACAGATCGTCGTACCGTGCGAACAGTCTCTCCAACCCCGCCCGTATTACGTCATAGTCGTCAACAATGCCGACCCGGATAGGTGTCAACGGTAGTTCCTTTGGGTGTTTCCATCTGCATGGGGAAGACTGATTGTCGAGCTGCAGCGAGGAGATTCCAGCCAGGATCAACTCTAAAATGCCGTGGGAGTGTCCCCATCAGCAGGCGTCTCTGCCATGCGTAGGACGGCTTCTTTTTCCGCAAATCAAAAAAGCCCTCCTGGTTCTTGCTCTTCCCGCTTGCGAATAAACAGGGTCACCCCCTCTCCATGATGGGCAAAGCCCACGGATTCGACGCTGGCGATTGCTTCCACATCTTCCCAGTTCAGTCGCCGGTAATTCTCCTGGAAGGGCTGCAGGACACGCTGGCCGGGCCGGGCCACCACATCCAGCGACAATGCCAGGTCATGCGCGCCGGCCTCCGAGGCGAGGATCACGTCGGAAGGGCATGGGGCCGTATCGATAGCCGCCAGCAATGCCGAAGTCAGGGTATGCCGGAGCGCATCGCGTGGAATGACGCATGCCGTGCCGTCGACCCGGTTGACCAACGTGAACCCCATAAAACCGAACGTGCGTCCCAGCATGGCGACACTTTCCCCCACGCCTTCGGCCAGCGAGACCAGCGCGCCCGGGTCGCGCTCCAGCCAGGTCACGCTGTCGATGCAGGAGGTCAGCGCGGCCTTGGCAAAACGGCTCATTTTGGCGCTGCTCTCCTGCAGCGCAAGCATGTCCTCGCGCCGGGCCGCCACGCGGTGTTCCATGAGTTCATAAATCATGCCGATGGGTTGCAGGTTCACCACCATGTCATGGCGTATCGCGGGCGCGATTCTCTGGAGCACCGCGTAGCGGACGGCATCTGCCCGGTCATCGTGCGGGCTGCGGTGCTGCGCCTCGCGCGCGGAAGTTTTCTCAGCGATCATGGTGTTTCGTTTTCCTTTGCACAGGGCTCCCCAGTCTGACAGCCACGCAGGCGCACGGCAGCATTTTTTGACATAGACATTTCGCAAATTTTGTAAGTTGCTGCAACAAGCGTGGGCAAGGTACGTGGAGGAAATTTCTGCCCCCTCTTGGGGGCCCGCGCCACCTGAAGTTTTTCCTACACGCGCAATATCCACAGGCGGACACGCAGCCCTTTCCAGGCACACCATAGTGATGGTTCTTTTTGCCCTGCCGTGCGAGGTTTCATGTCCAACACTCCCTTGAAAGAGGTCGCCGGTTTCATGGCGGCGCATTCGCTGGTACTGGCCACGGCGGAGTCCTGCACCGCCGGCCTGATCGCCGCTCATCTGGCCGAGGTGCCGGGGGCCGGCGAGCTGCTTGAGAGTGCTTGCATCACCTATTCCCCCGATGCCAAGCAGCAGCGCCTGGGCGTCAAGCCAGAAACGATAGCGCGCTTCAACCTCACCAGCGAGCAGGTGGCCGGCGAGATGGCGCAAGGTGTGCTGCGCAACAGCCAGGCCAACCTGGCCATTGCCAACACCGGTGTGACCGACGACACCGACCCGGCCATCCCGGCCGGGACCCAATGTTTCGCATGGCTTTTTGCGGGGCGGAACGGCCAGGCGGCGGAAATGTTCACAGAAACGCGGCGCTTCACCGGCGAACGCAATGAAATCCGCGAACAGGCGGCCCGGCATGCGCTGTCAAAAATTCCGGTGTATTACGCTGCCTTGAGCGGCAAGGTTGCGCCGGCGAAGGAGCCGGCAAACAACCTCAGAAATCTTCGCGCGCAGGCCGTGGGATCTTCTTGAAACGGACCAGGCGGTCGGTTTCTATCCTGTCTTTTTTGACCTGCCGCTCAGCATCGAGCAGTTGCCCCGCGGCCAACCACTGGGCAAACTCTTCGGGCGTTTCCAGCGTGATGCGGCCCAGCGTCGCGGCACGGAATTCGTAGATAACGATCTCTGCGGCTTTCTGCAAGTTCACACGGCCTTTGCTTAACACCGCACCGCGCTTGCGGCCGATCTCTTCAAGCAGTTGCTCGTCGGTGACGCCGGGCGCCAGCTTGAGCTTGTAGCGCGCCTCCAGCAGAGCCGGATAGGCCTGGATCAGGTAATCCAGCAGCTCGAGCGCGACCTCTTCCTCGTTGAAGGCATTGCGGCCAATCGCGCCGCTGGCGGCCAGGTTGTAGCCGCTCTTGGCAACGATGATGCGGGGCCACAGCATGCCGGGCGTGTCCCACAGGTAAAACCCGTCGGCCAGCACGATGCGCTGCTCGAGCTTGGTGATGCCGGCCTCGTCGCCGGTTTTGGTGGCGCGCTTGCCCGTCAAGGTGTTGATCAGCGTGGACTTGCCGACGTTGGGAATGCCACAGATCAGCACGCGCATGGGCTTGACCATGCTGCCGCGCGTTGGCGCCAACGCATGGCAGGCGTCAATCAGGCGGCGCGCCGGCGTGGTTTCGCTGGCGTCGAGCGCAATCGCGCTGGTACCGGACAGGCTGTTGTAGTGCGCAAGCCAGAGTGGCGTGCGCGCAGGGTCGGCCAGGTCCTGCTTGTTGAGCACCTTCAGCGCGGGCTTGGCGCCGGTCAGTTCGGCCAGCATGGGATTGGCGCTGGAGCCGGGCAGGCGCGCGTCCAGCAGCTCGATGACCACATCAATTTCCTTGATGCGTTCACTGATGGCCTTTTTGGTCAGGTGCATGTGACCGGGAAACCACTGGATCGCCATCGGGGTGTTCTTTCTTGGGTTCGAAGTCTGGGTCGTGGCGGGAAGGAGGACGGACGCGCGGTGCGCTGCCGTCCGATACATCAGCCAGCCCCGATTATCGGTGCGCCGGCCGACCGACGCGCCGCACCTCAGGCTGCGTGCGCCAGGCTGCGGATACCCAGCCGGTCCGGCGACACGTACTGCTGGCGGTAGATCTCGAAAGGCAGGGTGTCGGCCGCTTCTATCTTTTTCTGCTCGGCCATGGACTGGCGTGTGAGCGCCTCGAAGGCGGCTTGCCGGGCCGCAGAAAACGGCAGGCCCAGCAGCGTCTGCCTGGTTTTGACCGACTGGGCACGGGCAAAGGCCACGAAGGAGTTGTCAAAGTCGCGCGCCATGGCCTGCAGCACACGCGCCGAGGGCAGCGTGCTGGCATCCAGCAGGGCAGACTCAGCGGCCACCAGCGTGTCGCTGTATTGCGTGCCACCATGCGCTGCGTCGAGTGCTGCGGCAATCGGCGCGCATTGCGCCACCACTTCCGCGCCCCACGAGGTCAGCGACACCTCCTTGCCTGCGCGCCTGAGCAGCAGGCCGGGCTGGCGGCCGCGCGCGGCCGTGTGGTGCTGGTTGTGTTTGAGCTCGGCAATTTCCTGCGGCGTGTCCGGCGGGCTGTCGCTCAGCAGGCAGTGCAGTAAGAACACATCGAGAAAACGCATGGTCTGCGCGGTGATGCCGACGGGCTCGAACGGGTCCAGGTCCATCAGGCGCACTTCGATGTATTCGACGCCGCGCTCGCGCAGTGCATGCAACGGACGTTCGCCGGGGTAGATCACGCGCTTGGGACGGATGGTGCCGTAGAACTCGTTTTCAATCTGCAGCAGCGTGGTGCCGAGCTGGTTGTAGTCGCCGCCGGGGTTCTGGATGCCCACCGACTCATAGGCGGGATACGGGTGGGTCAGCGCGTCCTGCAGCGAAGCACCATAACCCTCCAGGCTGTTGTAGCTGACCGCCAGCGAAGCCTGTGCATCGCTCTGGTAACCCAGGCGGCCCATGCGCAGCGAGGTGCCGTGCGGCATGTACATGGTGCTGTCGGAGAGCTGCTGCAGCTCGTGCTCGCGCCCGGCGACAAAGGTGGAACACACGGCCGGCGAGGCGCCGAACAGATAAAGCAGCAAAAACGCATGGCGGCGGAAATTGCGGATCAGCGCAAAGTACTGCTCGTTCGACACTTCCGGCAGCGACCAGTTGTAGTGGATGCCCGAGATGGTCTGCATGCGCCGGCCATATCTGTGCGACAGGCCCATGCGGTAAACGCTTTTGGCGCGCCCGACGTTGGACGAGCCGAAGCGTGCAATCGGAATGGTTTCGTCGGTCGGCAGGCCGCAGGGCATGCTCGAGACCCAGAGCATTTCGTCGCCGAGCGCCTGCATCGCGCGGTAGGTGAACTGGTGAATCTGCGTGAGTTCGCCGAGCGCGGCGTCTGCGCCCTCGGCCAGGCCCTTGTGCGCCGCGGTGACCAGCTCGACCTGCGACTCACTGAAGTCGGTGGTGATGCTGGGGTGCGTCAGGGCCGAACCGAGCGCCGCCGGGTGCGGTGTCAGTGCCAGGGTGCCGTTGGGTTGGGCGCGCAGGCTTTCTTTTTCAATGCCGCGGCGCATGCCTTTCAGCCTGGCGGGACCGAGCGCCTGGAGGCGGTCTCCCAAAAGCGCGGCATTGCGCGCATGCAAGCTGTTCATAACTTCTTCCCTCAGAATCTTTCGTGGCGTGCAAGGTATCACAGGCCGGGCTTGTTTGCAGGCCGTGCGGCGCGGCGGCAGGCCGTACCACGCCGCCCGGCGCGGCCTGCCGTTGTTGGGGTTTGCAAGTTACTATCTTTTTGATAGCCTCTTACGCCCGCCCTGCTTGGGCTAGAGCATGATTTCGTTTAAAAATGCGCCTATTCGCAGCAGGCGGGCCTGAAACCCGGCGTGGCGCATTGAGGGAAAGCCCTTACGGCTGCCGGATTTCGCCCGAGTCGCTAGGACGCTAGGACAGTATCTGCAACAGCCACTGGTTCATGTCGGCAATTTCCTCCATGCACACCGAGTGCTCCATCTCGTACGCATGCCAATCGACCGGGTAACCCAGTCCCGTCAGCGCATCACGCGTCGCGGTGGCCGCGGCCAGTTGCACCACGCCGTCGTGTTTTCCGTGTGCCAGGAAAACCGGCAGGCCCTCATTGGCCGCGCTGCGCTCTGCTGCCACGGTGTGCGCCAGCGGCAGGTAGCCGGACAGACCCATGATGCCGGCCAGGCGCTCGGGATAACGCAGGCCCGTCATCAGCGCCATGGCGCAGCCCTGCGAGAAGCCGGCCACCACGATGCGGCTGGCCGGCATGCCGCGCTCGACTTCGCGCGCTATCAGCTGGTTGATGGCGGCCTGGGTCTGGCGCATGCCTTTTTCGTCCTGGCCGGCTGTCAGGTTGGCGCCCAGGATGTCGTACCAGGCCGGCATCTGGTAGCCGCCGTTGATGGTGACGGGAATAACCGGTGCGTTGGGAAAGAGGAACCGTACCGGGCCCACGCTGGACAAGTCGAGCTGCTCGGCGACCGGCACAAAATCGCGGCCGTCGGCACCCAGGCCATGCATGATCAGAATGGTGGCAACAGGCTGTTCGCCGGTCTGGGCTTCAATCACTTCAAGAGACATGGGGACCCTGTGGGTTGGTGGTGGGACGGCTGCCGCATATCGGTGATGCGGCAGCAGGAAGAGGAGAGGAAGAAGCACCGATCTTAAGTGCCTGGCCCTCTCCGCCCCAGCCGCCGGTTTGGACACCGTCGCTGCGGGCAAGCGCGCTTGCGGGCAGGCGCCGGTTCTTGCTAACATTTCCCGTCAGCATTTTCTGACGCGCATTGGAGATTCGCATGAAATTCATCCTTGCTGCCGCCGCACTGGCCGCTTCCTCGCTGGCCATGGCTCATAACTGTCCCAATGAAATGAAGGCCATTGACGCCAAACTTTCAAGCAACCCGACTCTCTCAGCCGCCGACATGGGCAAGGTCAAGGCCCTGCGCGCGGACGGCGAGAAGTTCCACAAGGCCGGCAAACACGACGATTCGATGAAGGCGCTGGGCGACGCCAAAAAACTGCTGGGAATCTGACCGGCTGGCTGGAACAGTGACATTGCGGGAAGGCGGCTGCATAGCAGCGCAAGCAGCAGCGCCCTTCCCCATTACCGACCGCATGTCGGCCAAGGCCATGTTCAGCGCCCTGCAGCGGCAGGCAGCTGCGCAGGGCCAGGTTTTGCGCGAACCGCCGCCGGAGCCACCACTTGCTGCGGCCGCGGCTGCAATGGCTGCGTGTGGGAAAGTTACTACGCGGCAGCGGCCTGGTGGCAGGAAGAAGCGCTGCAAACGCTGGACGCTTGACTTGGCTTCCCACTTGGGCGACCATCGATTGGCATGCCACCTTCACGGGGCCGGACCACCCCGGCCCGGCTGGCAGCAAGGGGACGCCACACATGATAGAAGCGATCAGCAGGCTGCTGGGCCTTAAAACAGCGGCCTCAAAAGGCAAGGCTGACAAACCATCGGCTGCCAGGTCGTCCGCCAGGACGCCGCCGGCAGACAACCGCGACGGCCAGCACACGATTGAGGACAACTCCGACAATGGCATGCGCCGCCAGCTCGTACAGACGCTGCTGCGCGAATGCCTGCGCAGGAACGGCATTGTGCCGGGCTGGATCGAATGCCAGATGCTGGTCGTCAACAGCCGCAGCCGCGGCCCGGGCATGTATGCGCGCCTGATCCTGCGCCGCTGGGACCCGCGCCTGCTGACCTACGCGTATGCTTTCCAGAAAGAGCTGCTTGCCGCGATCAGCCAGTTCGAGCCGCAGTCCTCGACCTGGCTGCACGGGGTGTCCTGGGAGTTCAATGTCGGAGACAGCTGCCCTTATCCCGACATGCCCGACCCGGCTGTCTGGCGCGAACCGCCGGCCGCTGCCGTCCCTGTCGCTGCAGCGGTGGCGCTGGCTGGCGCAGCGCCGGCGGTAGCCGCACCCGCAGCTGGCGCAGAGGATGAGGTGCTGCGCGACCTGAAAGACTTGCAGAGCATGTTTGCGGCGCGCGATGCCAGCATGGAAGAAAAAGCAGCCTCGGGCGCCCAGGCCGATTTCCAGCCCACCGAGCCGTCAAGCCTGGGATAAACCGCCAGCGCAGGGCTTGCCGCCGCACCTCTTACTTAAAGCAAGAGGAAAAGAGCGCAGCCCGGCGCTCATAGTCATGAGCCCTCCCGCCGCCCTGCACGATCCGTCTGCCCTGGCCGATTCACGGTATGCCGTGGCGCGCCTGATGGTCACGCTGGCCCTGATGACAGTCGGCGCCAGCGGCATGTATGTGGTGGCGGTGGTGCTGCCTGCGGTGCAAGCCGAGTTTGGCGTCGCGCGCGCTGACGCCTCGCTGCCCTACACGCTGTTGATGATCGGTTTTGGGCTTGGCGGCATGCTGATGGGCCGGCTGGCCGACCGCTTTGGCGTGACGGTGCCGCTGTTGATCGGTGCGGCAAGCCTGGGCCTGGGGTATGTCGCCGCAGCCATGGCGGGAAGCATCTGGATGTTTACGCTGGCGCATGGCTTTCTGATCGGACTGTTCGGTAGCTCGGCCACCTTCGCGCCGCTGCTGGCCGATACCTCCCTGTGGTTTGTGCGCCGCCGCGGCATCGCGGTAGCAGTGTGCGCCAGCGGCAACTACATCGGCGGCGCGATCTGGCCGCCCATCGTGCAGCATTTTGTGGAAACCGCGGGCTGGCGCCACACCTATCTGGGCCTGGGCCTCTTCAGTTTTGTCAGCATGACGGCGCTGGCCCTGCTGATGCGCAAACGTCCGCCGCTGGCCGTGCCGGCGGCGCCCAATGCCCGTTCCCCGGCCACGCCCAGCAGCCTGCCTTTCGGCCTGTCGCCCGGCAAGGCGCAAACCCTGCTGTGCGTGGCCGGCGTGGGCTGCTGCGTGGCCATGGCCATGCCGCAGGTGCACATTGTTTCCTACTGCACCGACCTGGGTTATGGCGCTGCGCGCGGCGCCGAAATGCTCTCGCTGATGCTGGCCTGCGGCGTGGTGAGCCGGCTGGTGTCGGGTGCGATCTGTGACCGCATAGGCGGCCTGCGCACGCTGATGCTGGGCTCGGCCCTGCAGGGTATCGCCCTGCTGCTGTTCCTGCCTTTCGACGGCCTGGTGTCGCTGTACCTGATTGCCGCGCTGTTTGGCCTGTTCCAGGGCGGCATCGTGCCCTCGTATGCCATCATCGTGCGCGAATATTTCCTGCCCGCCGAGGCTGGCGCGCGGGTCGGCATGGTGATCATGGCCACCATGATCGGCATGGCGCTGGGCGGCTGGATGTCGGGCAAGGTGTTTGACCTGACGGGCTCCTACCATGCGGCTTTTGTCAACGGCATCGCGTGGAACCTGCTGAACTTCAGCATCGTGTTTTTCCTGCTGTACCGTGTGCGCCGGCGCGGCGCGGCGGTCCAGACGGCGTGAACCCGGCGCGGTGCGCCAAGCTGCGAGATTCAGCATAAAAACAGCCACTAGCCCATATCCAGCGGGCGCAAGCAGCTATTTATTTCATAGCAATAAACAGGTAAACCTCGCGATACCAGCGCACCGGCTGACACGGCAACCCGCCGTCCGCCTGCGCGTCCGTCGACGCGGCGGACGGAAGATGGGACTTTTGAAAGGCCTGTCCATGAACACCGTCCTCAGGTACGCCCTGGTCGCCCTGTTTCCCGCCCTGTCCGCCAGTCAGGCACTGGCGTGCTACACGGTTTACAACCGCAGCAACCAGGTGGTCTACCACGCCGCTGCGGCACCGGTGGACATGCGCTACCAGCTTCACCAGACCCTGCCGGCTGTGTACCCCGGCGGCCACTTGGTGTTTTCGGTGACGGACACCTCCTGCCCGCCGGTAAATAGCCCACGCGTCACTGCCAGCGCGAGGCTGGATGCCCTGTCCCGGGGAGAGTCTTATGTCGAACGCCCCGGGCAGCAGGGCTCAGGCACCGCCATGCCACGCACCACGCGCTGATGCGGGGGCGAGCGGCGAACCTCAGGAATGGAGGGCAGAGGGAAGTAGAAGGGGATGAGGGCGACGAGCACCTTCACCGATCAAGGCAGGCTGCTGCCGACCTGGTAAGTGCCAAACAGCGCATGGACAGGCCGCGTCTCGGGCAGCACATACACCACGCTGTAGCTGTTGCCCAGCAAAGGCGTCACGACGTTTTCGTAAAAAGCCACCGGTACGACGACGCAGCCCAGTGAAATCCGGTTGTCTGCCGGCGTGCTGGAGGCCAGCCGTTGCAGGCGCTGCTCCTGGCTGTTGTCCGGACGCACGCGGTGAATGGCCAGGCCTTCGCTGTAGTTGACCCAGATCACGGCTTCGCCCGTCAGGTTGCGCCCCGGCTGGGACAGGAAGCGTCCGGCCGGGGTGGTGCGCTCGAAAGGCAGAATGTCGGAAACCTTGCGCAGGCCTATCCCTGGTACCGAGTGGTCGCCAGGAGCCAGCCCCAGCAAGGCGGCTGTGACGCCGCGCAACTGGCCGCCGGCTTCGAACACATACATCCGGGCGTCTTTTTTGTCGACGATGACAAAAGGCAGGCCCCGGTTGTCCGAAGCGTCGAGCACCCAGCGGGCGGTGTAAAGGGTGTCAGGGGAAGCCCCTTCGGCAGCCAGGCCGGCCAGCAACATGGCGCGCGGCATCGGCGAAACGCCCTCCCCGGCGGCCACGGGCCCGGAGAGCAAGAACAGCGCGCCCAAGGCAGCCACGGCGCACAGCGTCTTGTATTTCAGGTTCATCCAGGCGTCCGGTTGAGTAGAAGGTCGTACAGAACCGGGACCAGCCCGGGGTGTAGGACATATCCTACCCAAACCCGCCTGAATCAGGCAAGACTGGGGTTATTCCAAGGGAAAATTTGCTACCATATTAATAGCACAAAATGCTTTACCTGAAAGGACTTTAGCCGATTTTCTGCAGAAATCCGGAATTTCCCGGAGACCGCGGATTTTGTAGGTTTTCTCCGACAGTACGTCGGAAAATCAGGATTTACCCGAGGCTACGCCGTAGCCGTCGAAAACCGCCTGCAAGGGACGTGTTTCAGGCAACACATAAATCACGCCGCGCGCTGCACCCAGGACCGGCTTGACCATGGTTTCATAGAATTCGACCGGCAGGTTGATGCAACCAAAGGAAATGCGGTTGTCATCCGTGGTGGCGGAGGCCAGTCGCTCCAGCCGGCGTTCACTCGGCTCCTTGGCACGCACGCGGTGCATGGAAACAGCCGCCTGGTAGTCCACCCAAACGATGTCCTCGCCGTGGGAATTGACGCCCGGCATGGACACAAAACGGCCGGCCGGTGTGGTGCGTTCGTGCGGCCGGATGGCCGACATCTCACGCTCGCCGATACCCGTCACCGAATCGTCACCCACCGCCGAGCCCATCAGCGCCGGCGTGACGCCTTTGAGCTTTCCGTCCGGCTGAAATACGTACACCGTGGCATGCCGTTTGTCGACAATGACAAACGGCATGCCACGGTGATCGCGTGACCCCATCACCCAGTTGGCCATCTCGCGCACTTCGAGCGTTGCCTGCCCGTCTGCAAAATCGGCGGCCCGCGGCAACTGTTCAAGGACCGACTGCTGTTGCAATGCTGCCGGAGCTTGCCGGCTCTGCCTCGATGTGACCTGACCCGGCATGATCAAGGCCAGCATGGCGCAGCCTATGCCCAGACCTTTGAGGACAGCGTCCAGTTGCGAAGAGTCGTCGTTGTCTTTCATCGGCGCGTGGAGTTGAGAAATCTATGACGAAATACAGGGAAGCCGAATGAAGTCACCCGGCTTCCCTGCAGGCATGAAACGCATGACGCGAAACGCGTCAGGCGTTAGTTGCGGTCAGCGCGTGGCTCCAGCGTTCCTGTGTCTGCAGGTGCAGGTGTTGCACTGGTGGTGCTGTCCACCGAGGAGCCGCTGGTGGACGTGGAAGGCTGCGCCTCCATGGTCGTGCCGGTGGCTGGGTTAACGTCAGGTGCTTTCATCTCTGCGGCACGCTGGCTGTTCAGGTCACCGGGCGCACCGGGTGTCGTTCCGGTGTTTTGCGCATAAGCGAAACCTGCGCCAGCAACAAGGGCGGCAGCAGTGATGGCAGCGGTCAAGGATTGGTTGAATTTCATGTGTAGCTCCTGGTATAAGCCCCGTGAAGGGTATTAAGGTGAATGCCGACCGGGGGGCCGACTGAGTTCAATCTAGAACAGTGAAATTCAGCTGCAGGTCGGCCCGGGGCGCGCATAGCTGTAGGACAGGTCCGGTCTGTTGGCACATGCTTACTTCCGCTTGCACGGCGAACAATTGTGTAGCGGCTGATGACGGACAGGGACTACATCAGCCATCACCACCGGCCTGCATCGCAACATGATGCGACTTCAGACACTGTGGCTGTGCCAGCCGGGCTTCCGCGCTACAAAGACAGGTATCCAAGCTCCGCCCTTCGGCGAAACGTCGGAACATTGTCCAGCGGACCCGGCTGCATTTTTTTTGTCCCGTCCAGATTCACCTGGTATGCCGCGAGACTCTGATAGCCTCAATGGCCAGGAGCCATCATGGAATTGAATCTGGAAACCGTTACCACCCCGCCGCGACCGGCAGCCACCGTGGTGCTGCTGCGCGATGCATCTGCAGGCCTGGAGGTGTTCCTCATGAAACGCCACGGCCTGTCGGACGTGCTGGGTGGCGCCTATGTGTTTCCAGGCGGCAAGGTCGATGCGGCGGACGCCGAACTCGACATGGCTGCGCACCTGGACCAGCCGCTGGCCCTGCTGCATGCCGGCCTGAACGAGCCGGAGATTGACCAGCGAACAGCAGGCGCGGTGTATGTGGCGGCCTTGCGCGAAGCCTTTGAAGAATCAGGTGTGCTGTTCGCCGATGGCCAGCTTCCTTCGAGCCTCTCCGGTCTTGCCGACCGCGCGGCAGCGCTGCTGCGCGAAGGTCTGGGATTCAACGCGATGCTGGCGCAGATGGCGCTACGCCTGCGGACGCTGAACATCGTGCCCTGGTCACGCTGGATCACACCCGTCACGCCTTCGGTGACCAACAAGCGTTTCGACACGCGTTTTTTTGTTGCGGCCGTGCCCGACGGTCAGGTGGCCAGTCACGACAACTTTGAAACCACCGAGAGCATCTGGCTGAGCCCGCGCCATGCGCTGCAGCAGTACTGGGACCGGCAGATAGAACTTGCACCGCCGCAGATCATGAGCCTAGCCCACCTGTCGCGCCACGCCGGTGTGGCCAGCGTGCTGGCCGCAGCTCGCGCGCGCCTGCCGCCGGTGATCCAGCCCGAACCCTTTGATCATGAGGGCAACCGGGTGATCTGCTACCCCGGCGATGCCAGACACTCAGTGCGCGAGCAGGCCCTGCCCGGCCCCACACGCCTGAGCTACCGCAACAGACGGTTCGAACCCGACGCCGGCTTCGAGGCCCTGTTCGGCTAGCCAGTGGGTCATGGCCGCCGGCTGATTGACAGTGCGCAGCGCCTGGAAAGCCAGCTCGGCCTCGGGGTAACGGCGTCGCAGGAAGTTGAGCCATTGCTTGAGGCGCCCGGCGCGCGAGTGCGCATCGAGCCGGCTGCAGACCAGCTCCCAGAACTGGGCAAGCAGCGGCAGCATGGCTTCCCATGCATGCCCCGTGTGCTGGTTGCCGCCGCGGATGGCCAGAGCCAGCCCGGGGTCCGCCACCGCGCCGCGGCCCAGCATCAGCATGTCGCAGCCCGAGGCCTGCCGGCACAGGCGTGCATCGTTCACCGTCCAGATCTCGCCGTTGGCTACCACTGGAATGCTGACGGCCGCACGGATATCGGCAATGCGTTCCCAGTAAGCCGGCGGCCGATAGGCCTGCGCCTTGGTGCGCGCGTGCACCACCAGTTCGTCGGCGCCGCTGCCGGCAATCGCTTGCGCGCAGGCAATCGCCTTGCTGTCGTCGTTGAAGCCGAGGCGCATCTTGGCCGATACCGGCATATGCGCGGGCACCGCGTGCCGCACGGCCGCCACAATGGCTGCAATGGTGTCGGGCTCCTCGAGCAGCGCAGCGCCGCCACCGTGGCGGTTGACCACCTTGGCCGGACAGCCGAAATTGAGGTCGATGCCGGCCGGCCCTAGCGTCGCGAGCCGGGCCGCATTTTCTGCGAGACACACCGGATCAGAACCAAGCAGTTGCGCACGCACTGGCACACCGGCCAGCGTGCGCCCGCCGGTGTGCAACTCGGGCACGATGCGCGTGAACACACGCTCCGGCAGGAGCTGGTCGGTGATACGAATGAACTCGGACACGCATCGGTCAATGCCCCCAGCCCGCGTCAGGATGTCGCGCAGCACGAAGTCCAGCAAGCCCTCCATGGGGGCAAGCAGGATGGTCGCGGCTGGAAGAGGAGGATGGGCAGGGGCAGGGGCAGGATTAAACACGATCCAGCTGTTTTAACAGAAGGCTGGAGCTGGCCGGAAGAGCGATTCGCCGTTTTTATGACAAAACAGGCTCCAACCCTTATAGAGCGGGCGCAAGCAGCTATTAATTACATAGCATCAGAGACTACAAAGCCACAAGGCTCAGCAGACCGCAAAACGTTAGAAGCACACTCTTGCCCAGCAGGGGCCGCGGGTCCGGCTCCGCCGGCCCGCAGGCGCCCGTCCCCTGTAAGGGGAAAGGGTGCTACACAAAGTGAGCGCCAATAGGGGTGTGCCTATTTCCCTGCAAGAGGAGAGGAGGCTACACGAAGTGAGCCTCAACAGGGGTGTTCACGTGTTCCAGCCGCCGCCCAAAGCACGTATCAGCCCGACCGTGGCCAGGTATTGCGCGGCACGCACCTGCAAGGCCTGCCGGCGGTTGCGCAGCTCGCTGCGCTGCGCATCGAGCAGCTCCAGCTGGCTGACAAAGCCGTTGCGGTAGCGCGAATCCGACAGCACGGTGGCGCGGCTGCTGGAGGCCACCGAGCGCGATTGCGCTTCGGACTGTTCGGCCAGCAGCCGCAGTGCCGAGAGCTGGTCTTCCACATCCCTGAAGGCCACCAGGATCTGCTCGCGATAACTGGCCAGCGCCATGTCGAGTTCGGCATTGGCGCCTTGCACACCGGCCTCGCGCCGGCCGCCGTCAAAGATCGGCAGCGACAGCAAGGCACCCACGCCCCAGGCACGGGTGGACATCTTCAACAGGTCGCTGATCTCGGGCGCGGCATAACCGCCGCTGGCCGTCAGCGAGAAGACCGGGAACCAGGCGGCCTTGGCCACACCGACACGCGCCTGTGCCGCCTGCATGCTGCTCTGGGCGGCTGACACATCGGGCCGGCGCGCCAGCACCGTGCTGGGCACGCCTGCGGGGATCACCGGCAAGGCAGTGGTCCACTCTGCCGGCGCCACCTGAAAACTGGAAGCGACCTCGCCGACCAGCACAGCCAGCGCATGTTCAAGCCCGGCGCGCTGCCGGTCCAGGGCCAGGGCTTCCGACTCCGTGGAGGCAACTTCGGTGCGCACGCGCGCCACATCAAGCTCCGCCACATCGCCTTCCCTGAAGCGCACTTCGGTCAGGCGCAAGGTATTGCGGTAGGCCTGCAGCGTGTCACGCACCAGTACACGTTCAGTGTCGAGTGCGCGCAGGTTCAGATAAGTCTGGGCCACGTCGGCTTGCACCAGCAGCCGGGTGCTGCGCAGCAGGGCTTCGCGGGACGCGGCATCCAGCGAGGCAGCGTCCGATGCCCCCGACAACCTGCCGAACAGGTCAACTTCGTAGGACAAGTCGGCGCCCACGCTCACCAGGGTTTTGGGCCGGTTGTTGGCGTTGGGATCGGTCTGGCGCACCGCGCCCGCGCCCAGGCCCAGTTGCACTGAACGGTTGGCGTCGGTAGCACCCGCAATCGCGCGGGCCTGTGCGAGGCGCCCGGCGGCCACTTGCACGCTGTTGTTGCTGCGTGTGGCCTGGTCCACCAGTTGGTCCAGCGTGGGATCGGAAAAGACCTTCCACCACTGCGCCTGGAAGGGCGCAGCGGTAGAGACGGCCACGGCCTCGCTTTCGCGAAACAGGGTGGGGGTCACCGGCAATGCGGAAGGATCAATGGGCGTGGGAGCGGTGGCGCAGCCGGCCAGCACCAGCGCTGCAAGCAGCGGTGCCAGTGCGGAACGGGCGGAAAAACGAAGGCGGTTCATGGTGATACTCCTGAAGGGGGACTCATGGTTATTCGTGATGCTTGAGGGCAGAGGCAGGCTGTGCATGCAGCGCCCCAGCACCGCTGGCTGAACTTCCTGCAAAGGCTTCCACATGCGGCACCTCGCCATGCAGCTTGAGCGGGCGGTTGCCGGTGAGGCTGCGCAGCACCACATAAAAGACGGGTGTAAGGAACAGGCCGAAAGCCGTGACGCCAATCATTCCGGAAAACACCGCCACACCCATGGCAGCGCGCATCTCGGCACCCGCGCCGGTGGACAGCACCAAGGGCAGCACGCCCATGATGAAAGCCAGCGAAGTCATCAGGATGGGGCGCAGGCGCAGGCGGCTGGCTTCGATCGCGGCCTGTACCGGCGTGCGCCCGGCAAACTCAAGCTCGCGTGCAAACTCCACGATCAGGATGGCGTTCTTCGCCGACAACCCGACCAGCACCATCAAACCAATCTGCGTGAAAACGTTGTTGTCGCCGCCTGAAAGCCAGACACCAGTCATCGCCGCCAGCAGGCTCATGGGCACGATCAGGATGATGGCGATCGGCAGGGTCAGGCTTTCGTATTGCGCGGCCAGCACCAGAAACACCAGCAGGATGGCCAGCGGGAACACCAGTACCGCCGAATTGCCGGCCAGGATTTCCTGGTAGGTCAGCTCGGTCCACTCGTAGCTGATGCCTTTGGGCAGCGTCTCGGCCGCGATACGCTCAATCGCTTCCTGCGCCTGGCCGGACGAATAGCCCGGCGCCGGCCCGCCGCTGACGTCGGCCGAGAGGTAACCGTTGTAGCGCATCGCACGCTCGGGGCCAAAGCTGGGCTGCACCTTCATCAGCGCTGACAGCGGCACCATCTCGCCGGTGGTCGAGCGCACCTTGAGCAGGCCCACGTCTTCGGCGCGCGCACGATAAGGCGCGTCAGCTTGCACCCGCACGCTGTAGGTGCGGCCGAACTTGTTGAAGTCGTTCGCGTACAGGCTGCCCAGGTAAATCTGCATGGTGTCGAAAATGTCGGTCACCGGCACGTTGAGCTGGCGCGCCTTGGTGCGGTCGATGTCGGCGTACAGCTGCGGCACGTTAACCTGCCAGCTGGTGAAAGTGCCGGCAATCTCGGGCGCCTGCGCCACCTTGGCCAGGAAGGCCTTGACGGCGCCGTCCATGGCGTCGTAGCCGAGCGAAGCGCGGTCTTCCAGCTGCAGCTTGAACCCACCCGTGGTGCCCAGGCCCTCGACCGGCGGCGGCGGGAACATCACGATGAAGGCATCCTGGATGCCCGCGAACGCCCCGTTGAGCTGACCCGCAACGGCGCCGCCGCTCTGGTCGGCCTGCTTGCGTTCTGCAAAAGGCTTGAGCGTGGCAAACACGATGCCGGAGTTCGAACTGTTGGTGAAGCCGTTGATCGACAGGCCGGGGAAGGCAATGGCATCTTCCACATTCGGATTCTTCTTCATGATCTCACCCATGCGCTGGATCACGTCTTCGGTACGGTCCAGCGTGGCGCCGTCAGGCAGCTGGGCAAAACCAATCAGGTACTGCTTGTCCTGCGCCGGCACAAAACCGCCGGGCACCAGCTTGAACACGCCCACCGTCGCGCCGACCAGCACCAGGTACATGACCAGCATCAGGGTCTTGCGCGAGATGGCGCCTTTCACACCGGTGCTGTAGCCGGCTGCGCCGCGGCCGAACAGGCGGTTAAAACCTGCAAAGAAACGGCCAAACACCTTGTCCATGCCGCGCGTCAGGGCGTCTTTCGGCGCATCGTGGCTTTTGAGCAGCAAGGCTGCCAGCGCCGGCGACAGGGTCAGCGAGTTGATGGCCGAGATCACGGTCGAGATCGCAATCGTCACCGCGAACTGGCGATAGAACTGCCCGGTCAGCCCGCTGATGAAGGCCAGCGGCACAAACACCGCCACCAACACCAGCGCAATCGCAATGATGGGCCCGGACACCTCGCGCATCGCGCGGTAGGTCGCTTCGCGCGGGGTAAGCCCGGCCTCGATGTTGCGCTCCACGTTTTCGACCACCACGATGGCGTCGTCCACCACGATGCCGATGGCCAGCACCAGCCCGAACAGGCTGAGCGCATTGATCGAAAAGCCGAGCAAGTGCAGCACGGCGAAAGTGCCGACCACCGACACTGGCACGGCCAGCAGCGGAATGATGGACGCGCGCCAGGTTTGCAGGAACAGAATCACCACCAGCACCACCAACGCGATGGCTTCGAGCAGGGTGGTGATCACCGACTTGATGGAGGCGCGCACAAACTGCGTCGGGTCGTAGGCAATGCGGTACTCCACGCCTTCGGGCATGTTCTTCGCGAGTTCGTCCATGGTCTGGCGCACAGCGCTCGAAATTTCCAGCGAGTTGGAGCCAGGTGCCTGGAACACGCCCATGCCGACGGCAGGCTTGTTGTTCAGCAACGAACGCAAGGCGTACTCGGAGGCGCCCAGTTCCAGGCGGGCGATATCGCGCAGCCGCGTCACCGCGCCATCAGCGCCGGTCTTGACGATGATGTCGCCGAACTCTTCCTCGTTCTGCAGCCGGCCCTGCGCGTTGATCGACAGCTGCATGTCCACGCCGGCCAGGCCCGGCGAGGCGCCAACCACACCGGCGGCCGCCTGCACGTTCTGCCCGCGGATGGCCGCGACCACATCGCTGGCCGACAGGCCGCGCTGCGCGACTTTTTGCGGGTCCAGCCAGACGCGCATCGAGTAATCGCCGCCGCCGAAGATCTGCACCTGGCCCACGCCCTGGATGCGCGCGAGCCTGTCCTTCACATTGAGCACCGCGTAGTTGCGCAGGTAGTTGATGTCGTAGCGATCATTCGGCGAGACCAGGTGCACCACCATCGTGATGTTGGGGGCGCTCTTGACCGTCGTCACGCCCAACCGACGTACTTCTTCGGGCAGGCGCGGCTCGGCCTGCGAGACGCGGTTCTGCACCATCTGCTGTGCCTTGTCGGGGTCGGTGCCGAGCTTGAAGGTCACGGTCAGCGTCATCACGCCGTCGGTGGTGGCCTGGCTGCCCATGTAGAGCATGCCCTCGACGCCGTTGATCGATTCCTCCAGCGGCATGGCCACCGTCTCGGCGATCACCTTGGGATTGGCGCCGGGGTACTGGGCACGCACGACGACGGAAGGCGGTGCGACTTCCGGGTATTCGGAAATCGGCAAGCCGCGCAGAGCCACCAGGCCGGCAATCAGCATCAGCAGCGACAACACGCCGGCAAAAATCGGCCGGTCGATAAAAAATTTGGAGAGATTCATGACAATTCTTCTTGTTCAAATGTCGGGGCCAGGCTTAGAACCTGTTTGCGGCCTAAACGGGGCCGCGTTGGGGTGCAATCGAGATGAGTGGGTCGGCCGGGTCCGCTACATGGGCTCATGCCCATGCAAGGGCGCGGGTGGCTCATGACTTGACCGCGATCTGGACGGGTTTGGCGTTGAGTTCTGCCTTGGCCGACATCTCGACCTGTTGCGGCGCCACCAGTGCACCGGGCCGGACGCGCTGCAGGCCGTTGACGACAATGCGTTCGTTGGCGGCCAGTCCGCCCTTGACCACGCGCAGGCCGTTGACGGAAGCACCCAGCGTGATCTCGCGGTACGCCGCCTTGTTGTCGGCGCCCACCACCATCACAAATTTCTTGTTCTGGTCGGTGCCGACGGCGCGCTCATTGATCAGCAGCGCCGAGCCCTTGCTGGCCTGGCCCATGCGAATGCGCGCAAACTGGCCGGGCATCAGCTGGCCATCCTTGTTGTCGAACACGGCACGTGCGCGCACGGTGCCGCTTTTGGCGTCCACCTGGTTGTCGACGAGTTGCAGCTTGCCTTCAAATGGCGTGTCAGTGCTGGCGGCCGTGCCCATCTGCACGGGAATGCGCTCCAGCTGGCGCCCGCCGGTGCCGCCGGCCTGCACTTCTTTCAGCGCCTTGGCCACCACCTGCTCGTCGGCATCAAAACTGGCGTAAATCGGGCTGACTGACACCAGCGTGGTCAGCACCGGCGCGCCTGGGCCGGCCGCGACCAGGTTGCCAACCGTCACTTCCAGCCTGCCGACGCGGCCGGCCACCGGCGCACGCAGCTGCGTGTAACCCAGGCTCAGCTGCGCCGTCTGCAGGGCCGCCTGCGCCGCACGCAGGTTGGCGTCGGCCTCGCCCTTGCCGTTGGTGCGTTCGTCAAACTCGCGGCGGGAAATCGCCTGCTCGTTCCAGAGGCGCTGCGAGCGCTCGTGTTCTCCCCTGGCCTGCGCCACGCGGGCCTGTGCAGCCGCCACCTGGGCCTCGGCGCGCGCCACCTCGGCGGCATACGGCGCGGGGTCGATGGTCAGCAGCAGCTCGCCTTTTTTGACCAGGGCACCTTCGCGAAAATGCACGGTCTGGATGGTGCCTGCCACACGCGAGCGGATATCCACCCGCTCGACGGCCTCCAGCCGGCCGGAAAACTCTTCCCAGCCCGCCACTTCGCTTTGCACCACGGTGGCCACGGACACGGGCGTCGCGGCCGGCTCGGCCGACCCCTGTGCCTGCGCCCGGGAGCCGGGCAGACCAAAAACGGCGGCGGAAATGCCGGCCAGGGCCAGCACGGCCAGTGTGACGGCCAGGAGGCGTTTTTTGTTGTTGCTTGAACGGATCGACTGCATGGAAATTTCCTCGAAAAATAGGGGTTTAGGAAGTTGTAGAAGGGGAGTGATGCGCGGCCGGCCCGGCCGCCGGACCAGCCAGAAAATCGCGGAACTGCTGTAGCACCACGGGCGCCCAGTCGGACGCGCAGCTGGCGGGGTTCAGGTAACTGCAAGGCCATCCGGTGGGTGCAGCCAAGACGGTGTCATGCGCGACCAGCCCTGCGGCCCGCAGGCGGGCCGCATAAGCCTGCACTTCGTCGCGCAGCGGATCGTCCTGCGCGGTCACCAGCAAGGTGGGCGGCAGACCGGTCAGACGCAAGGCCGCACCGGGGGCAGCGTAGGGGTGCGAGGCATCTTCCATGCGAGCCAGGTAGCCGTGCCAGCCATCGGCCCACTGGCAGCCGACCGGGCCGGCCTTGGCGTCGCGCAGCGAAGCCGTGGCCAGGCAGGGGTCCAGCATGGGCGAGAGCAGGATCTGCCCGGCGAGCGCCGGCTCCTGCCGGTCCCGGGCCATCAGGGACACGGCGGCGGCGATGTTGCCGCCAGCCTCCTCGCCGGCCAGGAACACCGGGGCATCGTGGCCCGCCAGTTTGTGCCTGGCCCTCCAGGCCCACAGCAAGGCGGCGTATACCGTTTCAACAGCCTGCGGAAAAGGATGGGCCGGGGCCAGCGGGTAGTCCAGCGAGATCACCACAGCGCCGGCCTCTGCCAGCAGGCCACTGACGCAGGAACCGCCCTCCAGCGAACCGCCGACAAAAGCCCCGCCATGGAAATGCAACACCAGCGGGGAGACGTGATCGCCCTGCCGGCGGCCATAAAAGCGCGCAGCCAGAGGTTCCCGGCGCGCAAGCGGGATCTGCTTGTCCACGCTGAAGAGCGGGGCATTCGGCGTGCCATGGCTGGCGAGGTGCTGGCTTGTCATCATCTGGGACCGCAAGCGGTTTTGTTGTTGCAATGCAGCAGAAGATAGGCGCTCCAGGACGCTCAATAAAGAGGCATCCTGCATTTACTTTGTTTCAGAAATGGAACAATCACCGCCAAAACCGCCAGCTTTTCCGACTATTCTTCGCATCCCCCAGTGAACAGGATTTTTTGAATGGACAAGTTTTCAGCCATGCAGGCCTTTGTGCGGGTCGTGGAAGCAGGCAACTTCACCAAGGCCGCCGACTCCATCGGCATGCCCAAAGCCACCGTGACGCGGCTGATCCAGACTTTGGAAAAAGAGCTGGATACCAAGCTGCTGAACCGCACCACCCGCAAGGTCACGGTGACGGCCGACGGCGCGGCTTATTACGAGCGCGCCGGCCGCCTGCTTGGCGACATGGAGGAGCTGGAGTCGAGCATGTCGCGGGCGAAAGCCAGCCCGCGCGGCCGGCTCAAGATAGACATTCCCTCCTCGCTTGGCCTGGCCGTCATCATTCCGGCACTGCCCGATTTTTACGCCCGTTATCCCGACATCCAGATCGAGCTGGGGGTGAGTGACCGGCCGGTCGACATCATTGGCGAAAACGTGGACTGTGTGGTGCGCGGCGGCGAGCTGCAGGACCAGTCGCTGGTGGCGCGGCGTATCGGTGAGTTCCACCTCATCACCTGCGCCACGCCGGCCTACCTCAAGCGCCACGGCACACCGCAACACCCGGATGAGCTGGCTAACGGCCACACCCTGGTGCGTTATATCTCGCCGCGCACGGGCCGCCTCTACCCAATGGAGCTGCGCCGGGATGGCGAAGAAGTGCAGGTGAACGGACGCCACATGCTGGCGGTCAATGACTCCAATGCCGGTGTGGTCGCCGCTCTGGCGGGCCTGGGCGTGCTGCAGACGCTCACTTTCCTGGTGCAGCACCACATCAGCAGCGGCGCCCTGGTACCTGTGTGCGGCGGCTGGTGCTCGGAGGCCAAACCCATCCACGTGGTGTACCCGCCCAACCGCCATCTCAGCAACAAGGTGCGGGTGTTTGTGGACTGGGTGGCCGACCTGTTTTCAAAACACGACCTGATCCAGCGCAAGAGCACCCTACCCCTCCCGATGCAACATGCGCCGGCAGCACCATCGCAGCCGGTAGCACTGGTGGCTTGAAGCGCTGCAGGCTGGTCCTACAGCAGACGCGGGCACGTCTTACATGCCGCACTGCACAAGAGGACTAAATTCGTTCCTTCATTGAAGGAGACTCCATGGCCCGGCTTGACGCCCCCCGCAACGCCCGTGATGAGCGCAATGAGCGCGAAACCCGGCCACCGTCCGGACAGGCACAAGAGCCGTCCACGAAGCCTGCCAAGGGTTGGCCTTTTGCTGAAGGCTCACAGAATCATCTGGATGAAACTGCCGCGCCCTGGCCCAGGCCGTCAATCAAGCCGAGTTCCGGCTGGCCGGCACGCAACAAGTAAGCTGGCCAGCCTGGTGCCTGCGTGAACGGCGGGCACCTGCCGCCAGTTCAATAGCTGCCCAGGTAGTCCTTCTTGCCGACTTCCACACCGCTGTGGCGCAGGATGGCATAGGCCGTGGTGGTGTGGAAAAAGAAATGCGGCAAGCCATAGTTCAGCAGGTAGGCCTGGCCGGTGAAGACCTTTTCTTTCGGTGTACCCGCCTGTGTCACGATGCGGCGCTCCTCGCTGCCGTCGATCTGCGCCGCGCCCAGGCTGTCGATGAACGCCAGTGTTTTGGCAATGCGTGCCTGCAGGTCCGCAAAATCCGCTTCCTTGTCTTCAAAGCTGGGGACCTCTACCCCGGCAATGCGGGCCGACACGCTTTTTGCAAAATCGCAAGCCACCTGCACCTGGCGCAGCAAGGCAAACATGTCGGGGTACAGGCGCGCCTGCAGTAGGACGATGGGCTCGATCTTGCGCGCGGCGGCATGCGCCTCGGCCTTGGCCAGAATGCCGGCCAGGCCTCCCAGCATCTGTTTGAAAACGGGAACGGAAGCCTGGTACATCGAAAGCGTCATGATCAATCCTGAAAAAGAAAAAAGAAATTAAACGCCAGGCCGGTCAAACAGCCGGGTCCTGCAAGCTCAGGGACCGACTTGCATGTTGCGGCTGGTGGCACAGCGCCACCATGGCCCGTGACAGCGGATCTGCGGGGTACTCGCGCTGAATTTCAGTATAGCGGTGCAGGGCCGTGGCGATGTCGCCCTGGCTGAAGGCCTGGTAGGCATGTTGCGTCAGCACGCACAGGCGGATCTGCTCGGGCGTGGCCTCGAGTTCGGGATCGCCTCCGCGTATGCCGACCAACTCGTAGATTTCCATGTCGGAGCGCCGGCCCTTGACGGTGACCACATTGATGGGGCGCAGCCACAACTGCTCGCCCGCTTCCTTGAACACCGTCTGGCTGATGCAGACCTGCGTGCCGAACTCCTTGTTCGCACCTTCCAGCCGCGAGGCGAGGTTCACGCCGTCACCCATCACCGTGTAGCTCATGCGTTCGGCTGAACCGATGTTGCCGACCAGAACCGAATCGCTGTGGATGCCGATGCGCACGTTGAGCGGGCGCAGGCCTTCGAGCATCCACTGCTGGTTGAGCTTGCGCATGCTCGCCTGCACGCGCAGGGCAGCCACACACGCGTGGTAGGCGTGGTTTTTGAGAACCGCAGGGGCGCCCCAAAACGCCATCACGCCGTCGCCGATGAACTTGTCGATGGTGCCCTGCTCGTGATTGACCGCCCGCGTCACCGCTTCAAGGTAGGCCGACACCCGCAGCAGCAACTCCTGTGCCGGGCTGGTCTCGGCCAGAGCGGAAAAAGATTCAATATCGGAAAAGAAAATCGTCAGGAAGCGACTGCTGCCGCCCAGCTCCAACCGCTGGTTCGAGCTCAGCAGCTGCTGCACCAGGCCTTTGGGCACAAAGGCCGAAAACGCGTGGATGGTCGAATCCAGCGTGTTCACCGCGTGGATCAGCGAGCTGATTTCCGGGATGCGGGAGTGAATCCGCCGGGAGGGGCTGGAGACGAAATTCTGCACATCAATCACCTTCTTTTCCAGCAGCTCGATGGGCCTGGCAATAAGCATGGACAAAAAGTAGATCAGCAGCACCTGCAGGACCACCGCGATCGCGCCGAAGATTAGCACCTTGCGGTTGTTCTCTGTCCACTTGCGCGAGAAATCGGCCAGCGGCGCGATGATCATGACGCGCCAGGCCTTGCCGACGGTGGGCGGGAATTTCGCAAACATCGCCACGTACTCCCTGCCGCTGTGCGCATCGACAAAGGTGAAACGTTCGCTGTCCTTGTCGGGCCGCGATGCCACGGCCAGCGCCGGCAGTTTGCTCGACAGGCGCGACAGGCTGTTCTGCAGCAGCTTGCCGTCCTCGCGGCGGATCGCCTGGCTCACGTCCGGGTGGGCAATGATGCGGTCATCGTCATCCACGATCAGGCTCAGCGAATTCGGACTGACCGGGCGCGACGCGAGAAAATTGGACAAGCTGTCCAGCGTGATGTCCGCCGCCACCACACCCGCCATTTTGCCGCCGGCAAAAAAAGGCATGGCAATGGTGATGCCGGGCAAGCCGGTGGTTGCAAAGATATAGGGGTCCGACACCGAGAGCCTGCGCCCTGCCGCCACCGAGTCCTTGAACCAGGGACGCACGCGCGGGTCGTAGACGGCCGCCGCCTCGGAGCGGCCCACCGGCTGGCCCTGCGCATCCAAAAACACATAACGGTCCTGCGCTGGGCCGCCGGCCTTGCGGTCCAGCCAGCGCGTGGCCAGCCGTGCCCCCGCGGGCAGGACCTTGTCCTGGATGCGGCCGCCCGGCGGCAGCACCAGGCTCATGCGGAATGAGCCGTCATCAAATGCGACATACACGCTGCTCATGTTGCTGCTGTGCGCCAGCATCTCGGTCATGTAGGCGGCCGCCCGCTCCTGGCGAAAAAACTCGGGTTCGGCTTCCCCCAGGCTGGCCGCCACCTTGACCAGCGACTTGATCGGGTCCACCAATTCGGTCGAACTGGTGATGGTCTCGAACCGTGCTTTTTCTATCAGCTGGTGAGCGGTGTCACGCGCAATGCTGTCATTGGTGGCGTAGTTGATCCAGACAGTGGCGATGAACAGCGGCAATGAGAGAAGCAGGAACAGGACCACGATGCTGGGCCGCAGGCGCAGCGCGAATTTTCCGGAATAAGCCATGATGAGACGTCCTCCTCGCCGCGCGAGCTTGTGTTTTTTTAAGGGGGGAAGCCCGCGTTGCGCGGCCCCGCCTGCCCGCCTGCATTATGGCCATTCCGGCCGGCCGTTCCCGTTCAGGCCGCGGACCGGCCCCGCAAGCGCTGAAACAGCGTGACCCCGCCCAGCACCAACGCACCGGCCACCATGCCCACCAGCGCGTCGGCCAGCAGCGGCGTGACCGCGCCCAGCACACTGCCGGCGCGTGCTGCCAGCGATTCGATGGCATGGTGCAGCGCGGGAACACCGTGCGTCAGGATACCGCCGCCGACCAGGAACATCGCCGCCGTGCCGGCTATCGACAGCCCCTTCATGAGCCAGGGCGCGGCCAGCACGATGCCGCGGCCCAAGCTGCGCTGCAGGCGCACGCTGCCCCCCTCGCCTGCCTGCCGGCTCAGGTACAGGCCCGCATCGTCGAGCTTGACGATCCCGGCGACCAGGCCGTACACACCCGCGGTCATGACGATGGCAATGCCGCTGAGCACGGCCAGCTGCGTGGTGAAAGGACTGGCCTGCACGGTACCCAGAGTAATCGCAATGATTTCTGCCGACAGGATGAAGTCAGTCCGCACCGCGCCCTTGATCTTGTCTTTTTCAAGCTGCATCAGGTCCATCGATGGGTCAGCCAGCGCTTTCACCAGCTCGTCATGGTGCGCGGTATCTTCGGCCCGGCTGTGCAGGAATTTATGTGCGAGCTTTTCGAAACCCTCATAACAGAGGAAAGCACCCCCCATCATCAACAAGGGTGTCACGGCCCAGGGCGCAAAGGCGCTGATGGCCAGTGCCACCGGCACCAGAATCGCCTTGTTCAGCATGGAGCCCTTGGCCACCGCCCATACCACCGGCAGCTCGCGATCAACACGAACGCCGGAGACCTGCTGGGCATTGAGCGCCAGGTCGTCTCCAAGCACCCCGGCCGTTTTTTTGGCGGCCACCTTGGTCAGCAAGGCCACATCGTCCAACACGGTGGCAATGTCGTCGATCAGTGCAAACAGGCTACTGGCCATGAAATCTTCCTCGAAGGCAAAAAGCAAACTCATCATAATGTCGCGCAGCGCGGCCTATTGCATTTGGCCGCGATGCAGCCATCTTCGCAAAGCATTCACTTCCTGGTCTGCCCATGCCGCTGTTGCTTTTTTCGTTTCTCCTGCACGCCTATATCGGCGTGCGCCTGCTGCCATCTTTAAGCAGCTGGCCTCTGGTGCAGGTTCTGCTGGGCCTGCTTCTGCTGGCCTCCACCGTACTAACACCGCTGGGCCTGACCGCCCGGCGCTTCAAGTCGCAGCCGCTGTCGGACCGCATGGCCTGGACCGGCATGCTGTTCATGGGTTTGTTTTCCTCGCTGTTTGTGCTGACACTGCTGCGCGATGCGGCGCTGCTGGCCGGCCTGGGCGTGCTGGCAGTGTCTCCTGCCGCTTTTTCGCTCGATGCCGCGGCCAGCAACTCGGCAGTGGCCGTTCCGCTGGCGGGCCTGTTCATGAGCCTGGTCGGTTTCTTCAATGCCAGGCGCACCGCTGCCGTGGTGCAGGTAGACGTGCCCATTGCCGGACTGCCGGCGGCCCTGCATGGTTTTTCCATCGCGCAGATCAGCGACATCCATGTCGGCCCCACCATCAAGCAGGGTTACCTGCAGGCCATCGTGAGCGCGGTCAATGCGCTGCAGGCGGACATGGTGGCCGTCACCGGCGACCTGGTGGACGGCTCGGTGACCGAGCTGGCTCACCACGTGGCGCCTCTGGCCGGGCTGACATCCACCCACGGCACCTACTTTGTCACCGGCAACCATGAGTACTACTCGGGCGCTCATGCCTGGATTGCGGAGTTGCAGCGCCTGGGCATACGGGTGTTGATGAACGAACATGTGGTACTGCAGCACGGCCGGCTGCCCGCGCAGGAGGCGCTGGTGCTCGCCGGCGTGGCCGACTGGAGCGCCGCGCATTTCGATGCCAGCCACCGCAGCGACCCGCGTGCAGCGCTGGCCGGTGCGCCCGCGGCGGCAGCTGTCAGGCTGCTGCTGGCACACCAGCCGCGTAGCGCAACAGCAGCTGCCGATGCTGGCTTTGATCTGCAGCTGTCCGGCCACACGCATGGCGGACAATTCTGGCCCTGGAATTTTTTCGTGCGTCTCCAACAGCCTTTCACGGCCGGCTTGCACCGGCTGAAAAGCCTCTGGGTTTACACCAGCCGCGGCACCGGCTATTGGGGGCCGCCCAAGCGTTTCGGCGCGCCCTCGGAGATCACGCACCTGCGGCTGGTTCAGGCCTGATCACCTGCAGGCTGCTCGCAAGTCAATAGCGGCTGGCAGTCAGCCGGCCAATAACCAGGCCCGCCAACAGCGCAGCGCCAACAGCCTGGAGCGGGTGGTCCTTGATGTAGGCCTTGGAATAATCCACGGCCTGCAGCGGTGCATCAGTCAGACGGTGTGCCTGGTCACTGAATTTGCCAGCCACGCTATTGGCGCCGTTGGCCAGTTTGTCAACGGTGTTGTGCGCGGCAGTGGCCGCGCGGTTCACCGTACTGCGAGCAGGGTCGGCCACCTTGTCAATCGTGCTGTGAAGCGTGTTGCCGGCTTGCTCGACACCGCGCAGCACGGCATTCTCGGCCGATGAGGAAGTGGAAGTCGGATAGGCGGTGCCGTTGGATTTTTCCATGATGGGATCCTTCAAAAAAATAGGCTATGGGAATGAACGCTGCACCGCCACAAGCCACTGCGGACGACGTGGAGGAGCACACGGTTCACTTTCGCGCAGCGAAGACGGGCCCGCTGTGCGCGCCAGACGGCGCCGGCTGTAGGACAAGGGAGCCAGCAGCCAAGGTGGCGCCGGCGCTCAGTCGAACAGGCCGGGCGTGCCGCGCATTGCGCCTTCGATGATCAGCAGCCTGAGCTTGGTGCGCACGCCACCGCCGGCTGAAAATCCGCCCGGCTTGTCGCCGGATGCCAGCACGCGGTGGCAGGGGACCACCGGCGCAAACGGATTGCGGCCCAGGGCCTGCCCGACCGCGCGCGCCGCACCGGGTTCGCCCAGCTGCGCGGCCATCTCGCCGTAGGTCAGCGTCTGGCCCGGTGCAATGCCGAGCGCCAGCGCATACACGCGTTGGTGAAAGGCCGGCACGCCACGCATGTCGAGCACCAGCGCGCTGAAGTCATGCGCCTGGCCGCGCAGCATGGCTGTGACGCCGCTGACGGCTGCCAGTGCATCACCCACCGGCACGGCTTCCTGCGCGCCGGGAAAACGCTGGCGCATGCGTTCACGTGTCTGCGGCGTGCCGGCCTCGGGCAGCTGCACGCCACAAATGCCGGCCTCGCTCCAGGCGATGGCGCAGGAGCCGATGGTCGTGTCAAACAGCGCGAAGCAGACTGTGCCGCGGGAAGTGTCGGTAGAAGCCGTCATGTCAAAGCCATGCTAATACAACAGCTCCCTGCAGCGTGCCCAGCCCCATTCCGGTGCAAAAGGCTGGCGCCAGATTGCTACCAAATAAATAGCTGCTTGCGCATGTCTGATAAGGGCTGGAGGCCAATATGGTTCATCAACCAGCCTCAACCCGAGGAAGCAGCTGCCTGCACTGTCGGCCTGCACTGACAGCCGGACAGACTCTTTTCCTAAGCATCGGCCGCAGCATGGGGCGCAGCATGGCGCTCTCACCACAGGCCAAGCGGAGCACGACCATGACATCTTTCCTCAGCAGCAACGATGGACGCCGGAACCAGAACAACCCCGAAGAAGCAGCCGGCCTGGAGGAGACCGAGGACTTGCCGCTGTCACCGGAAGAAGACATGCCGGTGATCCCGGACGACGAACGCGTCGTGGACATGCCGTCATGAAGCCGGGGGTCGGGCGCTCAGCCGACTTCGCGCTTGAGGCGGATTTCCTCGAGTTTGACGGAACCGACCAGCACGGTCTTGAGTGAAGTCATTTCGCGCTTAAAGCCGGCCAGCTCATGAAAGCGCAGCGCGCGCTCGTTGCGCACCGGCACCCAGACCGTGACCTTGGTGCAGCCTTCTTCCTTGAGGCCGTCGTTGGCGGCGTCCCAGAGGGCCAAGCCGACACCTTTGTCCCAGTGCGCCGGGTCCACATAAATCGCCCAGATTTCGCCGCAGGTAGACGGTGTTCCCTTGTCGCGCGAGCGGTCAAAGCCGACAAAACCGACGAGGCGATCGCCGTCGGTGGCGACATGCACCTGGGGTTCCATGAACTCGATGGCGTCGCGCCAGAACTGCTGGCGCTTGTCGACCGACAGGGTGCCCAGCTGTTCATCGGGCACCAGGCCCTTGTAGGCGGCGCGGGAGGAAGCGTCGTTGATTTCGGCGATGGCTTTGGCATCGCGCACAGTGGCGGGCCGGACTGAATAACTGGGCATGGAAAAGACGCTCTGAAGAATCGTTGTGTGGGGACCCGGATTGTCGCAGCAAATGCGTTCCGCTTCCCACCCGGCACCACCGGGCTCAGACTGCCGTCAGGCCGCCGTCCACCGTGTGTGCATGCCCGGTGACGAATGACGCAGCGCCCGAGCAGAGCCACAGCACCACGGCCGCCACCTCGTCGACTTCGCCCAGGCGCCCGACCGGGTGCATCTGCGCCGCGGCTGCGCCAATCTTCGGATCGGCCGCGACGGCGCGTTCGTACATGGTCGTTCGAATCACGCCGGGGCACACCGCGTTGACGCGTATGCCCTTGCGCGCGTATTCGATCGCCGCCGATTTTGTCAGGCCCAGCACGGCATGCTTGCTGGCGCTGTAGGCCGCCATCTTGGGCGCACCCACCAAGCCAGCCACCGAGGCCGTGTTGACAATCGCACCGCCGCCCTGCTGCTGCATCTGCGCGAGCTGGTATTTCAGACACAGCCACACGCCCTTGACGTTGATGCCCATGATGCGGTCGAAGGTGGCTTCGCTGCAATCGGCCAGGCGCAGGTGTTCTTCCTCGATGCCGGCATTGTTGAAGGCGCAGTCGAGCCGGCCGTAAGCCGCCACTGTGTGGGCCACCATGGCCTGTACCTGGCTCGCCTGCGTCACGTCGGTGCGGACGAAGCTGGCCTCGCCGCCTGCGGCCTGTACCAGCCGCACGATTTCCTGCCCGGCCTCTGCCGCAATGTCGGCCACCACGACGCGGGCTCCGGCCTGCGCAAACGCGAGAGCGGTTGCGCGCCCTATGCCTGCGCCGCCGCCCGTGACCAGCGCGACCTTGCCCTCGAATGATGTTTGCACCTGATGGATCCTTTGTCTGACATAAAAGCTGTCGTGAAAGGAAAAATCATACGGATTGCCCTGCCAAAACCTGTCTCGCCTGGGACGCCTAAACTCCAGCACATGCCCGCCGCACCCGACGACGATGTTTTCCAGGCCCGCCTCGGCGCCGCGGGCCAGCCTTTTGACGCGCCGGCTTCGCAGCCGCTGCTGCAGTCGGCGCTGGCGGCCGGCATCCCCATGGAGAGTTCCTGCCGCAATGGCACCTGCCGCAGTTGTCTTTGCCTTCTGGCCAGCGGGCAGGTGGTTTACCGCATTGAATGGCCGGGCCTGAGCGCAGAGGAAAAAACCGAAGGCTTCATCCTGCCCTGCGTGGCCTACCCCCGGTCCGACCTGGTGATGGCGGCGCCGGACTGACCGGGTCGCAAAACTAGATATCAAAACAGCCTCCAGCCCAGCAGTTTCGGGCGCAAGCAGCTATGCTTTTCATAGCGACCTCAAAATAAGCCCGAACACACGGCGACGGCACATCGTTTTGTCAAACATCTGTGCAAGGATGGAGACATGGACTTTCTGCCCCCGCCTATTGGCGGTTTTGACCTCTCCCATCTGGCCAGCACCCCGGACGGTAGCGCGACCTTCGCCGAACATGAAGAGCTCAAGGCCATTCTGCTGGCGGGAAACACGCACTTCGACATTCAGAGCGCGGGCGACATCGCCACGCGCGGGCCATCTTTTCCGCTCTACACCGCCAGCATCGGCGCCAGCGATCCGCGGGCACCAGCGGTCGGCTTCTTTGGCGGCATCCATGGGCTGGAGCGCATAGGCTCGCAGCTGATCCTGGCTTACATGCGTGCGCTGCTGTTCCGCCTGGAGTGGGACGAACTGCTGCATCGGCAGTTGCAAAAAGTGCGGCTGGTGTTCATGCCCATCGTGAACCCGGGCGGCATGTGGGCACACAAACGCGCCAACCCGCGCGGCGTGGACCTGATGCGCAATGCACCGCAAAGAGCCGAGAGCCGTGTGCCCTTCCTCGCCGGCGGGCAGACCTTCGGCCCGCTGCTGCCCTGGTATTGCGGCCGGCCCGGCGCGCCCATGGAAACCGAAAGCGCGGCCCTGCTGCGGGTGGTGCAGGAGCAACTCGCCAGCCGCCCCTTCAGCCTCGCGCTGGACTGCCACTCGGGCTACGGCTTTGACGACAGCATCTGGTTTCCCTATGCCAAAACACGCCGGCTGATGGCGCACCTGCCCGAAATGTTTGCGCTCAGGACCATGCTCGAACAATCGCATCCGCACCATGACTACAGCTTCGAACCGCAAAGCAACCAGTACCTGCTGCACGGCGACCTCTGGGACCACGCCTACGACAAAACGCCAGCCGGCCATGTGTTCCTGCCGATGACGCTGGAGCTCGGCTCCTGGCTGTGGATTCGCAAAAATCCGCGCCAGCTTTTTTCGCGGCACGGCATGTTCAACCCGATCAAGGCGCACCGCGTCAAACGCGTGCTGCGCCGGCATGCGGACCTGCTGGACTTTCTGACACGCGCCGCCTTCGCCGCACCAAGCTGGCTGCCCGGAGGCGAGCGGCGCGCACAGCTCACGCAACTGGCCATGGCGCACTGGCGGCCCAGACGCGCGCCATGAGCTGGGTGCTGCTGCGGGGGCTGACCCGGGAAGCGCGGCACTGGGACGCGCTGCCCGACCGGCTCGCCCGCACGCTGGAAAGCGGGCAGGTCGTGACGCTGGACTTGCCCGGCAACGGCGTGTTCCACGACCAGTTGTCGCCCGCCTCCGTACGCGGCATGGTGGACTTTGCGCGCCACCGGCTGCAACACCAGGGCATTCCCCCGCCCTGGAACCTGCTGGCCATGTCACTGGGCGGCATGATGGCTGCCGACTGGGCGCAGCGCTACCCCGAGGAGGTTGCGCGCCTCGTCCTCATCAACACCAGCATGCGCCCTTTCAACAGCCTCACCGAACGGCTGCGTCCCGCCAGCTGGCCGCAGTTGGCCACGCTGGCCGCGCGTTGGCACGATGCGCCCCGCGCCGAACGCGCCATTCACCGGCTGACCTGCCAGGAGACCGCTTTGCGCGAGGCCGATATCGCGGCATGGGTTCACATCCGGCACACGGCCCCGGTGAGCCTGGCCAATGCCGGCCGCCAGCTGGCAGCGGCCGCACGGTTTTCCTGTGCGCGGCAAGCCCCACCCTGCCCCGTGCTGGTGTTGTCGTCCAGCGCCGACCGGCTGGTGGATCCGCGCTGTTCGCAGCGCCTGGCCGCCGCCTGGCAGGCAAGCCACCAGATCCACCCTTGGGCCGGCCACGATCTGCCGCACGATGACGCCGGCTGGGTCTGCCGGCGCATCGCTCGCTGGCTCGCGAGAATCTGAGGCCGCTCTCTTTTTGATAGCTGTTTGCGCCTGCTGCACAAGGGCTTGAGTGGTTTTTCCTATTGAAAGCACGAGGACGGCGCGAGACATGCGGTCGCCGGGCGGCGCCGGTGGCAAGTCGGAGGACAATTCAGGCTTTCCATCCCAAGCCAGCCGACCATTCCCGCCATGAAAACGCCCAGTCGCGCCAGCCTGTCCCGACTGCTGGCCGCTGCCCTATGGCTGTCTGCAGCGGCAGCAGGCGCGGCCCCTTTTGAAGACACCATCGCCCAGCGCACCATGGCCTGCACTGCCTGCCACGGCGCGCAGGGCCGCGCCGGACCCGACGGCTACTACCCGCGCCTGGCCGGCAAACCCGCAGGCTACCTGTACAACCAGCTGCTCAATTTCCGCGAGGGACGGCGCCACTACGCGCTGATGACGCAGCTGGTCGATCCGCTATCCGATGCCTACCTGATGGAAATCGCGAGCTATTTTTCGGCCCTGGACCTCCCCTACCCCCCGCCGGCTGCGCCGGCTGTTTCGCCCGAGGTGTTGCAGCGCGGGAAGGCGCTGGTCATGCAAGGTGATGCCGCGCGTCGCCTGCCGGCCTGTGTCTCCTGCCACGGCCAGGCCATGACGGGTGTGGCGCCGCACATTCCCGGCCTGATGGGCCTGCCGCGCGATTACCTGAACGCGCAGCTCGGCGCCTGGCGCACCGGGCAACGGCGCGCCCACGCGCCGGACTGCATGGCAAACATCGTGGCCCAAATGAGTTCCGACGACATCAACGCCGCCACCAGCTGGCTTGCGGCCCAGCCCTTGCCGGCCAGCAGCAAACCGGCTGCCAGCTTGCCGGCCGCCGCAGCAGGCCAGGGTGTCCCGGCTTGCGGCACTGCTGCAGCGCCACCGGGCCGACAGCCATGAAGCGGCTGCGCACCTGGCTCGTGGTGGGCGTCGTGCTGGCGCTGGTGCTGACCCTCACGGTCTGGCAGCTCAACCTGCGGGACGAGCCTGATGTCACAGCGGCTGTGGCCACCACGGCCGCTTCGCCGGCGCTTCTCGAACGCGGCGCCTACCTCGCACGCGCCGGCAACTGCATGAGCTGCCACACCACGCGCGGTGGCAGCCCGTATGCGGGCGGACGCGGCATCGCCACACCGTTCGGCACGGTTTTCTCCAGCAACCTGACACCAGACACACGGTCGGGCATCGGCAGTTGGTCCGCCAGCCACTTCTGGCGCGCCATGCACAACGGCCGTTCGAAAGACGGCCGCCTGCTGTACCCGGCCTTTCCCTACACCAGTTACACGGAGGTCACGCGCGAAGACTCGGATGCGCTTTACGCCTACCTGCAGAGCTTGCCCGCCGCGGCGCAGCCCAACACGCCCCACGCCCTGCGCTGGCCTTTCAACACGCAGGCCGCACTAGCGGCGTGGCGTGCGCTCTACTTCAACCCCGGGCGGTATGCGACCGACGCGACACAGACGGCCGAATGGAACCGGGGGGCCTACCTGGTGCGCGGCCTGGGCCATTGCAGCGCCTGCCACAGCGCACGCAATGCGCTCGGCGCCAGCAGCACACCGCTGGACCTGGCCGGCGGCCTGATCCCGATGCAGAACTGGTACGCGCCTTCGCTGACCTCACCGTCCGAGGCCGGCGTCGCCGACTGGCAGCCGGAACACATCGCCGCCCTGCTCAAGACCGGCGTGTCGCCCCGCGGCTCGGTGCTCGGGCCTATGGCGGAAGTGGTGCTACACAGCACCCAGCATATGAGCGATGCAGACCTGCGCGCCATGGCTGTCTTTCTGAAAGCCCTGCCGCCCACCGCAGTGCCCAGCCCCACGCCTGTTGGAGCCGGCGATACCCCGGCCGCGCGCGCCGGCGCCAAACTTTATGAACAGCATTGCGCTCAATGCCACGGCGAGCAAGGCCGCGGCGTGCCGGGCGCCTACCCGCCGCTGGCCGGCAACCGCGCCCTGACCATGGCGTCCAGCGCCAACCTCGTGCAGGTCGTGCTCAATGGCGGCTACGCCCCGGCGACAGCCGGCAACCCGCGCCCCTTCGGCATGCCGCCGTTTGTGCTGGTGCTCAACGACAACGAACTCGCATCACTGCTGACTTACCTGCGCAGCGCCTGGGGCCACCAGGCGAGCGCAGTGACGCCGACCGAGATCCATCGCATACGGGGTGAGAACCAGCGGTGAGGGTTGACTACCTAACCTAGCTACCTAGCTGCATTTTTACCTGCTCGATTTTCAGTAGTACCTCCAGCAGGCCGGGGGTAGCCCGGCGGCTACTCACTTTCTTTTGCTCGCCAAAAGAAAGTAAGCAAAGAAAAGGCGACCCTGCTGTCTGCGACCCCTGCGCTGCGCTCCGGGGCAGCCTGCGGTGCTCGGTCCAGCCGGGGTCGAGCTCGAACTCGCTACGCTC